>JBANFX010000013.1:0-37048 GCA_037975805.1 Bacteroidota bacterium
AAAGTAGATACCGGCATTATTGACGCTGTCTATTTTTATGGAACGGGTTTAAGTAATCCCTTAAATGTTATTGCCATTAAAAAAGCATTGAAGACCACATTTCCAAAAGCTACACTAGATATTCAAACTGATTTAGTAGCGGTAGCACGTGCTACTTGCAAACACGATAAAGGTGTTGCTTGTATATTAGGCACAGGTTCAAATACAGGATTCTACAATGGAAAGAAAATTGCCAAAAACAGTCCAGGCTTGGGGTATGTTTTAGGGGATGAAGGAAGTGGCGCATACCTAGGTAAAAAAGTTTTGCAATATTATTTGTACAAAACCTTTGACGAAGAATTAATGCATTCATTTGAAAGTAAATATCAAATAAATAAGGATCAAATTTTAGACGCCATCTACAAACAACCCTTACCCAACAGGTATATGGCCTCTTTTGCACAATTTTTATCGGAGCACAGAGGTCATTATATGATTGAAAATATAATCGAAGACGGCATTAACGATTTTTTCTTCGCGCATTTAAATAAATTAAATGAATCATGGTTGTACCCTATTCATTTTGCAGGGTCTATAGCATACGTATTTAGAGATGTTATTAAACAACTAGCAACAGCTTATGAACTAGAAATTGGATCCATTGTTAAATCGCCAATGGAAGGATTAATCGCTTATCATAAGACAGCAAAATAAAAGGGTATGCACGAAATTGAACCCTATTATCATTGGAGACATTTATACATGGCCGAAGAAGATGCCAGATCCCCATTTTTTGGTCAAACCTATAGTGAATTTGAGTTTTCTCAAACCGTATACAACTATTATATACATCCACAATGGGATGAGATGGGCAGCAAAACCCTTTACGTAAAAATTATTTTTGCCGATTATGAAATGGGATTTGCCATTATTGAATTGATTGGTGAATGGAACGATGCCATTGAAAATGACATCATGACTTTTAAAAGGGAGTTGCTTGAAAAGCTTATGGATGAAGGCATTTATAAATTTATCATCATTGCCGAAAATGTTTTCAATTTTCACAATGGAGATAAGGATTATTATGAAGAATTATATGAAGAACTTTCCGATGAAAGTGGATGGGCTGTATTAATAAATATGCACCAAGCTGCACAACATGATTTCTTACAAAAAAAATTGAATCGCTATATTGAGCTCATGGAGTTTGAAAAATGGAGAACCTTTAAACCCGAGGACTTTTTTCAGCTCATTGATAAAAAACTAAACGACCGACTAATATACTAAGTCCTCATAAGCACTCTGTAATTCTCTATATGCATGATCATCCTTGGCCTGTTTTGCGGCAGCCATCCCTTTTTCATACCAAATGATGGCTTCTTCACGTTGTTGGAGTTTTTCCATGACCTTGGCCAAGTGATAATAAGACCCAATATAATCGGGGGCGTTGGTAAGAATTTCTATAAATAAATCCCTGGCCTTTATATCCTCGCCTATTTTAATGAATTCCAATGCCAGTGCGTGTCTTAAGAAATTGTCTTTAGGTTGTTGACTTAGAAATTCCAGTATTTTTTCAATTCTATTCATCCTATTTAAAATTCAATCTTTTGGGTACAAAAACTATCTTATATTTGCATTAGTTGCATAAACAACTAATTAAATTAAACAAAAATTGGAGCACATGAAAATTTTAGTTTGTATCAGTAAAACGCCAGACACAACTTCTAAAATTGCCTTCACCGAAGGTAATACAAAGTTTGATGAAAATGGTGTTCAATGGATCATAAACCCTTACGACGAATGGTACTCATTAGTAAAAGCTATTGAGTTAAAAGAAAAAGATCCAAGTGTGATTATACATTTAATAACTGTAGGTGGTGCCGACACGGAACCAATTATTAGAAAAGCATTGGCACTGGGTGGTGATGAAGCAATTCGTGTAAATAATACCAGTAATGATTCCATGGTGGTGGCGCAAGAAATTGCTGCTATTGCTAAAGAAGGCGCTTACGATTTAATTTTGACAGGTAAAGAAACCATTGATTATAATAGTGCAAGTATTGGTTCCATGTTATGCGCTTTACTAGATACTAGTTTTATTCCTAATGCAATTGCTTTAGACATGAATGGTAACATAGCAACCATCAAAAGAGAAATTGATGGCGGTGAAGAAACCTGCGAAACTACCCTTCCGATCATATTAAGTTGTCAAAAAGGAATGGCAGAACAAAGAATACCAAACATGAGAGGTATTATGGCTGCAAGAACCAAACCTTTAAAAGTGGTAGAAGCTACTATCAAAAATGCAAATACAACCATTAAAAAGTTTGACACACCGCCAGCAAAATCGGGCGTCAAATTAGTAGACGCAGGAAATATGGATGAATTAGTAAGATTATTAAAAGAAGAAGCAAAAGTAATTTAAAATAAAACTTTATGGTACTTATATACGTCGATCAAGATGATCAAGAAATAAAAAAAGCAAGTTTCGAAGCCATTTCTTATGGTGCTGCATTAGCCAAGCAATTAGGCACAAGTGCAGAAGCATTATTGCTAGGAAACGTGAAAGATAATGTTGCAGAATTAGGTAAATATGGTGCAAGTAAAGTGCACCAGGTAAACAATGCTGCATTAAATATTTTTGACGCAAGTGTGAATGCAAACCTAGTAGCAACTGCAGCTAAATCATTAGGTGCTTCTGTTGTTGTTTTTGCGCACAATATTAATGGTAGAGCCGTTGCTCCTGCTGTGGCAGTAAAATTAAATGCAGGTATTGTTACAGGTGCCTGTGCATTACCAACAACCGATGCAGGATTTGTTGTTACAAAAACGGTTTTTTCGGGTAAAGCTTTTGCCTCAATCCAAATTGACACACCTATCAAAGTAATTTCAATCAATCAAAATAGTTTTGGCATTGTTTCTGGAGATGGCACTGCAAGCATTCAAAATTTGGAAATGGAAGTGCCTGCAAGCAAATTAAAAGTTACCTCCGTTGAAAAGATAAAAGGAGAAGTACCATTAACTGAAGCCAGTTTAGTAGTAAGTGGCGGTCGTGGATTAAAAGGCCCAGAACACTGGGGTGTGTTATTAGATTTGGCAAAAGCTTTAGGTGCCTCTACAGCATGTAGCCGACCTGTTTCAGATGCCGATTGGAGACCACACCACGAACATGTTGGACAAACAGGTATTCAAATTGCTCCTAACTTGTACATTGCCATTGGAATTTCAGGTGCTATACAGCATTTAGCAGGAGTAAACCGAAGTAAAACTATTGTAGTGATAAATAAGGATGCAGAAGCTCCTTTCTTTAAAGCTGCAGACTATGGGGTTATTGGCGATGCTTTTGAAGTGGTCCCTACATTAACAGCAGCAATTTTAAAATCAAAGGCCGGCGCATAGATTTTATCTTTAAATTTGTGTTATTACAATATCAATGCAAAAGATAGAACTAGAAATTGTTGCACTCTCTCATAGCATTACCCAATCTAACTCTTATGCAGTTATTCTTGGGGAAGTAGGTGGCATACGACGTCTCCCTATTGTTATTGGAGGTTTCGAAGCACAGGCAATTGCTGTGGCTTTGGAAAATATGCAGCCATCAAGACCGCTTACGCACGATCTTATGAAAAATTTCATGATTGCATTTGATATCCAATTACATGAAGTATACATAAGTGATTTACAAGAAGGCATATTTTATTCAAAACTTGTTTGTTATTCTGCCAACGATACCATCGAAATTGATAGTAGAACCAGTGACGCCCTAGCTTTAGCCGTTCGTTTTGGTTGTCCAATTTTCGTGAATGCAAGTATTTTAGATCAAGCAGGTATTGAAAATGAAGGGGGCGACAAAGAACGTATCTCTGTATCTGCTGATACGATTCAACCCAGTAGTGAAAATGATTTATCCACGCTTACTTTAAGCGAATTAAATGATTTATTAAATGAAGTC
This sequence comes from Bacteroidota bacterium, assembly GCA_037975805.1. Taxonomy (GTDB): domain Bacteria; phylum Bacteroidota; class Bacteroidia; order Chitinophagales; family Chitinophagaceae; genus Sediminibacterium. The sequence goes on from JBANFX010000013.1 coordinate 3,932, forward strand.
TTAGAACAAGAAGACTATATCCGTGCTATTGATATTCGTGACGAAATTGCAAAAAGAAATGAGCAAAAGAAATCCTAACTCATTTATCTATGATTGCATTTCCAAACTGTAAAATTAATTTAGGCTTATCCATTATTGCTAAACGAGCTGATGGATATCATGCATTGGAGACTGTATTTTATCCTGTTCAATTGCAGGATATGGTTGAAATTGTTCATAGCAATGATTCACAAAAAGAATTACAATTCACGAGTACTGGCATTTACATCCCAGGAGATGAAACGCAAAATCTTTGTATTAAAGCATACCAAATAATAAAAAAAGATTTCCCGCAAATTCCCGCTATTAAAATGCATTTGCATAAACATATTCCCATGGGGGCAGGATTGGGCGGAGGTTCTAGTGACGGTACCGCAATTCTAAAACTTCTGAATGACCAATTTAGTCTAGGATTAAATACAAATCAACTCATTCATTACGCTGCTCAACTTGGTAGTGATTGTCCATTTTTTGTTCATAATAATCCATGCCATGCAACAGGTCGTGGTGAAATACTAAACCCTATTAATTGTGATTTATCAAATTACAAAATTGCATTAATACACCCTGCCATTCATATTTCAACAGCATGGGCGTTTAGTCAATTGAATCCACACACAAAAGAAAAATCAATTGCCGAAATTGTTGCGCAACCCATCCAAAATTGGAAGAACCATTTAATCAATGACTTTGAAGCACCTATATTTTTAGCACATCCATTATTACAAGACATTAAAAATGAATTGTATAATATGGGTGCTGTATATGCGAGCATGAGTGGTTCTGGAAGCTCATTGTTTGGAATTTTTCCCAACAACTATTTATGGCCAACTCAGTTCATGAACAATAAGTACAGAACGGATTTCATATAATTACAGCTCAATCATATCAAATGCGAACGTTCGTTATTTGATATTATCTAACGAAAACGTTACCATATTAAACGTTTTCAAACTGTTAGTATTTTTATTGCATATCTGCTAGTAAAACTCTTCTTTTATTCGTAATTTTCCACGAATCGCTTACCCTAAGCATTTATCCTATTTATTTAATTGTAGAAGTATGATGGAAAACCAGCAACTAGGATTGTATGATCCTGCATTTGAACATGACGCCTGTGGTATTGGATTTGTAGCCCACATTAAGGGAATCAAATCACATCAAAATGTAGGTGATGCATTAACTATTTTAGAAAACATGGAGCACCGAGGTGCAAGTGGTAGCGAAATTAACACAGGTGATGGTGCTGGTATAATGATTCAAATTCCACACGAATTCTTCTTTGATGAATTGTTGTATAAAGGCATTCACTTACCCAATGCAGGTGAATATGGTGTGGGATTTATTTTCTTCCCAACTGAAAAAGGAATTGCAAATGAATGCAAAGAAATTTTTGAGCGTGCAGCAGAAAAATTAAATATTGAAATCATTGGCTACCGACAAGTTCCTGTAAACCGAGCACCAATTGGACAAACAGCTTTATCGGTGGAGCCTATTATGGAGCAGGTTTTTGTAAAAAAACCTGAACATGTTAAAGATGCTGAAGATTTTGAACGCAAATTATTTATATTAAAAAATTACGCTTCGCATACCATCAATAATACCATTAAAAAAGGTACAATTGATTTTTACATGACTTCTTTTTCTCAGAATGTACTTGTTTATAAAGGTCAATTAACAAGTCATCAAGTTCGCGAATACTTTCCTGACTTAAGTGATAAGAGAGTTGTATCCGCTTTTGGATTGGTGCACTCTCGTTTTGCTACCAACACTTTCCCTTCATGGAAATTAGCCCAACCATTCCGATACATTGCTCACAATGGAGAAATAAACACCTTGCAAGGAAATTTAAATTGGTTACGTTCAAATGAATCAAGTTTCTTCTCTCCATACTTTAGCAAAGAAGAATTGGATATGATCTTACCTATTGTTGGTAGCGGTCAATCGGATAGTGCTTGCTTGGATAATGTAATTGAACTTTTAACATTAAGCGGAAGAAGTTTACCACACGTAATGATGATGTTGATTCCTGAGGCATGGGATGGCAATGAATTAATGGATCCTGTTAAAAAAGCATTTTACGAATACCACGCAGCCATCATGGAACCATGGGATGGACCCGCTTCCATTTCATTTACCAACGGAAAAATGATTGGTGCTACTTTGGATAGAAATGGTTTAAGACCATCAAGATATTGTGTTACAAATGACGACCGTGTTATCATGGCTTCTGAAACAGGGGCTTTACCTATAGACCAAGCCACGGTTGTTGAAAAAGGTCGTTTACAACCAGGCAAAATGTTTGTAGTGGACATGGAAGCCGGACGTATCATTAGCGACACAGAATTAAAAGAAAAAATTTGCAGCCAACAACCTTATAGCGATTGGTTAAATAAATATAAAATCAGACTAGAAGAATTACCTGAACCAAGAATCCAATTCACGCATTTAGAGCATGACCAAATCTTTAAATATCAAAAAGCTTTTGGATATAGTAAGGAAGATTTAGAGCAAATAATTATACCCATGGCATTGGATGGGAAAGAACCCATTGGTTCAATGGGAACCGATACCCCTTTAGCTGTATTGAGTGATCAACCTCAACATATCACAAGTTATTTTAAACAATTATTTGCACAGGTAACCAATCCTCCTATTGATCCAATTCGTGAAAGAATGGTAATGTCGTTAGCAACTTTTGTGGGTAGTCAAGGAAGTTTACTCATTGAGGATCCAATGGCATGTCACTGTGTTGCTTTAAAACATCCTATTTTAAGCAATCACGAATTAGAAAAAATTAGAAGTATTGATACAGGCGTTTTCCAAGCAAAAACCTTACAATGTTATTTTAGAGCGGATGGCAATGATGGATCTTTGAAAAAAGGGCTAGACCGTTTATGTCGTTATGCAGTGGATGCTGTTGAAGACGGATTTGAAGTATTGGTATTAACCGATAGATCTATAGATTCAGAACATGCCGCTATTCCGTCTCTATTAGCATGTTCAACCGTGCATCATCACCTTATTAAAAAAGGACTAAGAGGGAAAGTAGGTATCATCGTTGAAGCAGGCGATGTTTGGGAGGTTCATCACTATGCATGCTTAATTGGATTTGGTGCTACAGCCATAAATCCATATTTAGCCATGTCAAGTATTCGTGACATGAAATTAAATGACCAAATCAAAACTGACTTAGACGATAAGTACTTAAAGAAAAATTATATTAAAGCAGTGAATGAAGGGTTGTACAAAGTATTTTCTAAAATGGGGATTTCCACTTTACAATCTTATCAAGGTGCTCAAATTTTTGAAATCATTGGTATTAATAAGGAAGTAGTGAAGAAACATTTCACTGGTGCTACCTCAAGAATAGAAGGCATGGGATTAGACGAAATTGCAAAAGAAATTTTAGCAAAACACAATATTGCCTTCCCAAAAAAATCCGCTGCAATTGATAGATTACCAGTTGGTGGAATTTATCAATGGAAGCGACGTGGCGAAGCGCATTTGTTTAATCCACAAACTATACATGCATTACAGCATTCAACAAGTACAGGTGACTATGCAAGTTTCAAAAAATATTCTAAACTTGTAAATGACCAAGCCGACAAAGCTTGTACATTAAGAAGTTTATTTGAGTTCAAACCAACTCGTCCCTCCATTTCAATTGATGAAGTGGAACCAGCAAGTGCTATTTACAAACGCTTCGCAACAGGTGCTATGTCCTTTGGATCTATTTCATGGGAAGCACATACTACCCTAGCCATTGCCATGAATCGTTTAGGCGGGAAAAGTAACACAGGTGAAGGTGGTGAGGATCCAATTCGATATGAAAAAATGGAAAATGGCGATTCAATGCGCAGTGCTATTAAACAAGTAGCGAGTGCACGCTTTGGTGTAACCAGTCAATACTTAACCGAAGCAGATGAAATTCAAATTAAGATGGCACAGGGTGCTAAACCAGGAGAAGGTGGACAATTGCCAGGTGATAAAGTTGACGATTGGATTGGAAAAACAAGACACTCTACTCCAGGTGTAGGACTAATCTCTCCTCCGCCGCATCATGATATTTATTCTATTGAAGATTTATCTCAATTAATTTTTGATTTAAAAAATGCAAATAGAGCGGCGAGAATTAATGTGAAGTTAGTTTCTAAAGCTGGCGTTGGAACCATCGCAGCTGGTGTTACAAAAGCAAAAGCAGATGTTGTTTTAATTGCAGGCTTTGATGGAGGCACAGGTGCTTCACCTTTAAGTTCTATTAAACATACAGGCTTACCTTGGGAATTAGGATTAGCAGAAACACATCAAACCTTAGTAAAAAATAAATTAAGATCACGTGTTGTTGTACAAGCAGACGGTCAAATGAAAACAGGACGCGATATTGCTATTGCAGCATTATTAGGTGCTGAGGAATGGGGAGTTGCTACTGCCGCATTAGTTGTAGAAGGATGCATAATGATGCGTAAATGCCATATGAACACTTGCCCAGTAGGTGTTGCTACACAAGATCCTGAACTACGCAAACGCTTTAAGGGCAATCCAGACCATGTTGTTACATTCTTTGAATTTATTACGCAGGAATTGCGAGAGATCATGGCTGAATTAGGATTTAGAACAGTGAACGAAATGATTGGACAAGCCGATGCTTTAAGAATGCGCGATAATGTTACTCATTGGAAATATAAAAATTTAGATTTAAGCGCTGTTTTGTATAAAGAACCAGCTGAAGAAACAGTTGGTTTATACCAAACCGAATTACAGGATCAAGGGTTAGCCGAAGTATTGGATTGGAAATTATTGGCTGCAGCACAACCTGCTATCTTGCATAAAGAAAAAATTAATGCTGCATTTGAAATAAAAAATACCGACCGCACTGTAGGTACTATTGTTTCAAATGAAATAACCAAAGTACATAAGGGTATAGGATTACTAGAAGACACAATACATTTTAAGTTCACGGGGACTGCTGGCCAAAGCTTTGGTGCCTTTAATACAAAAGGCGTTACCCTTGAGTTAGAAGGAGACGCTAATGATTATTTTGGAAAAGGTTTAAGTGGTGCACAACTCATCGTTTATCCTGATAAAAAAGCAAGCTTCGTGCCTGAAGAAAATATTTTAATTGGCAACGTGGCTTTTTATGGTGCAACAAGTGGAACTGCTTTCATCAGGGGTAAAGCAGGTGAAAGATTTGCTGTAAGAAATTCAGGAGCATATGTAGTAGTGGAAGGGATTGGAGACCATGGTTGTGAATATATGACTGGCGGAATTGCGGTAATACTTGGACCCACTGGAAGAAATTTTGCTGCAGGTATGAGCGGAGGTATTGCTTATGTTTATAATGTTCAAAACGATTTTGATAATTTATGTAATAAGGAAATGGTTGACCTTGACCCAGTGGGCATTGAAGATGCATCTGAATTACAAAAAATGATTCAAGCACATTTTGATAAAACAGGAAGTGCTGTAGCAAAATTTATTATAAGTGATTGGGATAACCAGTTAAAACATTTCATAAAGGTATTTCCTCGCGACTACAAGAAAGTTTTACAAACAAAAAGAGCAGCAGCAAGTGCAGGTAATTAAACAATTATAAAATTGATTGAATAAACATATTGAACCTATTAGCTATGGGAAAACCAACCGGATTTAAAGAATATATAAGAGAACTACCAAGCAAATTGCCCGTAGAAGAAAGAAAGAAAAATTACAAAGAGTTTGTTACTGCATTGCCAGAACAAAAATTGAATGAACAATCGGCACGTTGTATGAATTGCGGTGTTCCATTTTGTCATAGCGGTTGCCCTTTAGGAAATATTATTCCTGAATTTAATGACGCAGTGTATCGCAAGGAGTGGAAGGAAGCTTATGAGATTTTAATTTCTACCAATAACTTTCCAGAATTCACAGGTCGTATTTGTCCTGCACCCTGTGAGAGTGCTTGTGTATTAGGTATTAACCAACCGCCAGTTACGATTGAAGAAATTGAAAAACACATTATTGAAATTGCGTTTGAAAAAGGATTTGTTAAGCCATGCAAACCCAATATACGTAGTGGATTCAAAGTAGCAGTGATTGGCTCAGGTCCTTCTGGCTTAGCGGCTGCTGCTCAATTAAATTATGCAGGTCATGAAGTAACTGTATTTGAAAGAGACCCAAAACCAGGAGGCTTATTGCGATTTGGAATTCCTGACTTTAAATTAGAAAAAACAGTTGTTGAAAGAAGAATAAAAGTCTTGGAAGAGGAAGGCATTGTTTTTAAATGCAATGCCAATGTAGGGGTAAATGTGCGGGTGAATGATATTATGCGCGATTATCATGCTGTGGTTTTAGCCGGAGGATCTACCATACCAAGAGACTTGGCAATACCAGGGCGTACATTAAATGGGGTACATTTTGCTATGGATTTTTTAAAACAGCAAAACAAAAGAGTAAGCGACTTACCTATTGAAGAAGCTGAATTATTAGCAACAGGGAAAAATGTGGTGGTGATAGGTGGTGGTGACACTGGCAGTGACTGCGTAGGTACCTCCAATAGACACAATGCCAAATCGGTAACGCAATTTGAGTTATTACCTAAACCTCCAGAAACAAGAGCAGCTTATATGCCTTGGCCAACCTACCCTATGTTGTTGAAAACAACAACTTCACATGAAGAAGGTGTTTCAAGAGTTTGGGAAGTGGCTACCAAAGCATTTATTGGAGACGAAAAAGGTAATTTAAAAGCATTGCAAATAGTTGATCTCGAATGGACCAGTTCATCAGACGGACGTCCCGCTAAATTCACAGAAAAAGAAGGAAGCATTCGTGAAATACCATGCGAGCTAGCTTTATTAGCAATGGGTTTTTTACATCCACAAGCAACTGGAATGCTAGATGAACTAGGTATTGAATTAGATGAACGTGGTAATGTAAAAGCAACTGAAATGGCTTTTCAAACCAATGTCAATAAAGTATTTACTGCAGGTGATATGCGCCGCGGTCAATCTTTGGTGGTTTGGGCTATAAGTGAAGGAAGAGAATGTGCTCGAAGAGTAGATATATTTTTAACAGGTTCTACTTTATTAGAATCAAAAGACGCAAGCCTCTTGGCCACAAGTATTCAGGAGTAAAAGCCATAATCATATATAGCAGTATTTTATATGTATTAAAATCATTGCATTATTACCTAAAAAAATAGGGATTCTTAATCGAATCCCTATTTTTTTCCACATTTTTTTAAAATTATCAATTTATAAAAAAGGATAAATTTTATTCAATTACTTGAATTTCAAATCATTGTGAAAATTTTTATAATTATTATATTTATTTATAATATATAATATATTTTTAAATTTTATACTAATTGGCATATATTTGCTTTATAAATATTATATATAATTATTTATAATATAAAATCCTAAAACATACCACAAATGAAAAACCAAGTCGTACAAAAGTACACCCCCTTTATTCTGTTATTAGTTGTTGCCGTTGCGGCTTTGTTTATTCCTCAATTACCTAACTATGTAGGCGAGCCAAATACTTTTAGCCCTGCAGATATTGCATGGATTTTAGTGGCTACCGCTTTGGTTTTTATTATGACACCTGGTTTAGCCTTTTTCTACGGCGGTATGGTGCATCGAAAAAACATTATCTCTACCATGATCAAGAGTATCGTATCCGCAGGTATTGTTTCGGTAATATGGGTATCTTTTGGGTATAGTTTAAGTTTTGGTGAGTCAATTAATGGTTTCATTGGAAATCCTTCTTCCCATTTATTTTTTAAGGGCGTTGCTAATGGTGCACCAACCTTACAAGGTGGAACAGCAATGACTATTCCTTTATTGCTATTTGCTTTATTCCAATTAATGTTTGCAATCATTACCCCTGGACTTGTAGTGGGTGCGGTTGCTGAAAGAATTAAATTCACCTCCTATATCCTATTTATTGTTTTATTTATCACATTAGTATATGCTCCATTAGCACATTGGTCTTGGCATCCAAATGGATTTTTATTAAAAATGGGCGCTTTGGACTTTGCCGGAGGAACAGTAGTACATATCAGTGCAGGTTGTGCCGCATTAGCTGGTGCCATTGTATTAAAACAAAGACGTGCTAAACTAGAGCAACAAGAAATTCCACCCGCAAATATCCCATATGTATTAATCGGAACAGGTTTACTATGGTTTGGCTGGTTTGGATTCAATGCAGGTTCTGCATTAGGTGCAAATTCTTTAGCAGTAAATGCATTTGCAACAACCAACACAGCAGCAGCTGCCGCTGGACTTGCTTGGATGTTTTTTGATGTAATGAGAGGTAAAAAACCTTCTGTACTTGGATTTTGTATTGGTGCTGTAGTTGGCTTGGTTGCCATCACCCCAGCAGCAGGCTTTGTTGGAATTCCTCAAAGTATTTTTATTGGTGTTATTGGCGCCGTTATATCTAACGTTTTAAGCCATGCATTTAAATTATCAAGAGTAGATGACACACTCGATGTATTCCCTTGTCACGGTATTGGCGGCATGGTAGGCATGTTATTAACAGGTATATTCGCGTCAAAAGGAGTAAACCCTGCAGGAAATGACGGATTGTTTTATGGGAATGCGGCTTTTTTTCTAACACAATTAAAAGCAATGTTAATTGTAGTAACATACAGCTTTACTGTTTCTTTTATCATATTTAAATTCATTGCATTATTATTACCATTACGTGTATCTGAAGAAGAAGAAGAATTAGGTTTAGACGCTACACAACATGACGAAAAATATGGCAGAAATCCCCTTAAGGCATAATATAGATTTTGGTTCAAGTTTATAAGCAAGCAATCGTTCGGCCCGAATTTCTATTCGGGCCTTTTTTATTATATTAGTGCCTAGATGAAACCATTTTATAAACTTTTACAGCTCCTTTATTGCATTTACGCCTTAATCATATTTGCAATTCTTACTACCTTGTCTGCTATTGCATTAATTTTATTAATCCCTTTTGGTAAAGCAAAATTAAGTAAGCGTGTATATAAAGTTTGTAGATATTGGGCGAAAACATGGTACCTATTCATTGGTGTACGGCACAAAGAAATTTATGAGTCAACACATGATTTTAAAAAACCGCACATATTTGTAGCCAATCATAACTCATACATGGATATTCCTCCTATTGTACAGTTAAAACACCAACCTATAAGACCATTGGGGAAATTTGAATCTTCTAAAATTCCCATTTTTGGCTGGGTATATCGTGCAGCAGTAATTATGGTGGACAGGAGCAGCCCTGAGAGAAGAGCTAAAAGTTTGAGAAATTTAAAAGCTGCTTTACATAAACGTACATCCATTTTTATTTTTCCAGAAGGAACATTTAGCATGACTGACCAAAAACCGTTAAAATCATTTTTTAATGGCGCTTTTAAGTTAGCCATAGAAATGCAAGTACCTATTCAACCCATATTAATGATAGATGCAGTAGATAGAATGCACTATGATAGCGTTTTTTCATTAACCCCAGGTCCCAACAGGGTTGTATATTTAAACACAATTGATGTGTCGGGCTATGGCATGGAGGATATAGAAAAATTAAAAAATGAGGTTTACGAAATAATGGACAAGGCATTGAGAAAATATCGAGATTTCCCCCATTCTTAAGTTCTGAAAATAGTGTCAATTTGATAGCGTATTTTTGTAGACGCCATTATGTTTGCTGAAATTATTATACCATTAGCCCTACCCAAAAATTATACCTGGGAAATTCCAAATACTTTATTAGATGAGGTTATGATAGGAATGCGCGTTGAAGTAATGCTTGGTAATAACAAACGTTATGCAGGCATTGTAAAAAAAATATTCCTTGAAAAACCAGCGTCTTTTAATCCCAAACCCATTCTTTCTATCTTAGATGAAGCCCCCATTGTATACCCCCAACAACTTGCTTTATGGGAATGGATGGCACAATATTATATGTGCACAGAAGGTGAGGTAATGCAAGCTGCTGTACCTAGTCATCTTAAAATTTCGAGCGAATCTGTATTTATATATAATGAGGACCAAAACATAGATAGTCATCATTTATCTGATACAGAATATATTTTAACAGAGGCATTGCAAATAAAAAAAGAATTAAGCCTTTCAGAAGTTCAAAAACTATTAGATAAAAAATCGGTTTATCCCATCGTAAATAAACTCATTCAAAAAGGAATTTGCTTTATTCAGGAAAACTTACATGACAAGTACAAAACAAAAGAGGAAACAATTATAAATTTGGCTCCAGCCTATACATCAGAGGAGCAAATTGAAAAACTATTGAACGATTGGACGAGGGCTCCAAAACAACTTGAATTATTGCTTTCTTTTTTACATTTTCAAAAAACTGAAGGTACAGTAAGCCAAAAATCTATTCTCGAAAAATCAGGCGCATCACATGCACAATTAAAAGCATTAATTGACAAAGGAATTTTAGTTGCAAAAAAAAGAAAAATTGACCGATTAAAAAAGGAAGGTGCATTAGGTAATGAAAAATTGCATGAATTATCGGAACAGCAAAAAAAGGCATTGGAATCCATTAAAAATCAATTTGAAACCTACCCAGTACACTTATTACATGGGATCACAGGAAGTGGCAAAACTCAAATTTATGTAGCCCTTATTAACGACATGATTAAGGATGGCCAACAAGCTTTATATATGCTTCCCGAAATAGCCCTTACTGCCCAAATGATAAGGCGCTTGAAACAATATTTTGGAAACAGTATTGCTATTTATCATTCAAAATTTAATCCTAATGAGAGAGTTGAAATTTGGAATAAAGTAAAAACTGGAGAAATAAAAATAGTACTGGGGGCTAGGTCTGCACTATTTCTACCTTATAAAAACTTGTCGCTTATAATTATTGACGAAGAACATGATGGCTCCTACAAACAACAGGATCCAGCACCTCGTTATCAAGCAAGAGACACAGCAATATACTATGCAAATAAATTAAATGCCAAAGTAATACTTGGATCGGCCACTCCATCGGTTGAAAGTTTTTATAACGCCGAAAATAAAAAATACGGTTATACCCATTTAACAGAACGTTTTAGCAAAGCGGCCTTGCCGAGTATACAAATTATAGATACAAAAAAGCAACCTGCAGGATCAGCAATATTAACACCGATATTATTGGCAGAGATTAAAAAAATAATCGAACAACAAAAGCAAGTAATTCTTTTTCAAAACAGACGTGGCTATGCCGCATACTTAATATGTGAAACCTGCGGTTGGATCCCACATTGTTCACATTGTGATGTGACACTCACCTATCATAAACAAAAGAATTTACTCTCTTGTCATTATTGTGGAGCTAGCTACCCCATTTTGACTGCTTGTCAGGCTTGTGGCAAACAACACTTTAGACAAAAGAGTTTTGGTACAGAACAAATTGAAGAAAAATTAAACCAAGCCTTACCAGGTGTAATTGTAGCCAGAATGGACTTTGACAATGTAAAAGGTAAAAATGAACATGATCAACTTATACAACAATTTGAGCAAAGACAAATTGACATATTAGTAGGTACCCAAATGGTTGTGAAAGGATTGGATTTTGAAAACGTAGATCTAGTAGGCATAGTGGATGCGGATAGTTTACTTAACTTTAATCAGTATCGAGTAAACGAAAGAGCCTTCCAAATGATGGAACAAGTTAGCGGGCGCGCGGGTAGAAAAAATAGCAATGGTAAAGTAATCATTCAAGTTAGTCAGGTACAGCATCCAATAGTGCAATTGGTACAGCAACACGATTATCTTGGATTCTATACATTTGAGATTCAAAACAGAAAGCAGTTTGCCTATCCTCCATTTAGCAGACTACTAAGCATACTGTTTAAACATAAAGAAAATACAATTGCCGAAGAAGCAGCAAATCATTTTTTACACACTCTTACACCTGAAATACAAAGAACGGTATTGGGTCCTGCTCAACCGCTAGTAAACAGAGTTAGGAATAAATATATTTGGGAATTATGTGTTAAAATTGCAACACAAGCTGGCCAATTACAAATTGCCAAAAAGCAGCTTGTAAATTATGTTCAACTACTTCAAGCACACCCTAGATATAAGACAGTTCAAATTATTATAGACGTAGATCCCAATTAGGTTTATTAATCTTTAATCTCCCAAATGAATAAGGGCATCCAATAGATGCCCTTATTCATTGTTTTATTATTTAGCGCCGTAATTTTAATACCTTGCATTCATATCAGTTCTTCTATTATTTGCTCTTCCCTTTGCAGTTTTATTGGTATCAATAGGATTTGTATCTGCAACACCATTTTTAGTTAAACGATCTATTGATATTCCTTTCTTTACCAAATAGGTATATACAACTTTCGCTCTTTTTTCTGATAAAGGCTGATTCACTTTTTTAGATCCTGTGTTATCGGTGTTACCAATAATATCTATACTAATATTTGGATATTGATTTAGCACGGCAATCACAGCGTCTAATTTCGCTAAAGCTTTTTTATTTAAAGCTACTTTCCCAGTTTGAAATTTAAAATCCTTTGCAATTTCATTTAACATAGGTTGAATGTCCTCACATCCTTTGTTCGCAGGAATTCCAGCTATTGTAGGACACCTATCTTCCTCGTCATTAACGCCGTCTTTATCTGTATCCGGAATAGGACATCCACCATATCTAGTTAAACCAGCTATAGTAGGACACTTATCTTGCTCATCATTTACACCGTCCTTATCGGTATCTGGAATTGGACAACCATTATATTTGGTTGTACCAACTTGATTAGGGCATTTATCTTGCTCATCATTCACTCCATCATTGTCTGTATCTGGTATTGGACAACCATTATATTTGGCTGTTCCTGACTTGGTAGGACATTTATCCAAACTATCTACCACGCCATCATTATCTCCGTCAACCACAACGGGTGCTGGTGGCAACAAAACCGGCTTTCTATCTTTACCTTTAATAGGTAACGAATAACTTATTGAGTAGCTATTATGCTTTTTTGTTAAGTAAGATGTTTCTGCATTATGTGTTGCTTGTATAAAAATATAAGAACCATAATTTGCTTTTATTTGTAAACCTGCCCCCATTGGTGCATATGCAGAATAGTAGGTTAAACGATCAATACCCACACCAATACCAGCTGTAACATAAGGTACTACTGGATGTTCATCGGTTAAGAATTTATAATTTAAATTAAAATCAAATGAAACATAGTCTTTGGCAGTAGGTGCTTTAGGCACTTTTAAAGAAGTGTAATATGGGTATTTAAAAGAAGATAATTCAAGGTTTGCAATAAAATCTACTTTTTTATTCCAACCTTGTAAATATTGGAACCCATAATTTACAGCTGTCTTAGCTAAGCCCGCTGTTTGATTGGTTCTTTTAAAATCATACATGCCAAATCTTAATGCAATGGATGCTGGCTTAACAGTTGCAGTGTCTTGCGCTAAAACCTGCACTGATAAAGTAATTGTAATAAAGAAGAATATTATTTTTTTCATAATTGGATGGATTTCATATTAGTTAAAATTAAGCTTCTTAATTTGTTATTTATTTGTACATTTTACTTATGTAATTGTAATGACCTCTACAACACTGTCTATGTTTAAAGTTCCGTAAATGTGTGGGAAAAGCTCATCTAAATCGGCTGCTAATTCAAATAATACGGGTCTACTTACTTTTGCTTTTTCTATTTTTAATTTAACAAGACCTGTTTGCCCCTTGTAAAAACGATCTAAGACACCAGCTACTTGTCTTTCGATAGAGCAATGTATAAAACCTTCTTTATCATAACCTGATGGTTTGTATTCGCCTTCTTTTTTTGCTTGTTCCCACTCAACTAATGTAGTCACATGATATATGTATTCGCTTTCCATATTTTATACCTTTTTATTTAAGAATTCTTGGTATTCTTTGTTCTTTTATCATTAAATCTGCAAGCACTAAAGCCGTTACCGCTTCCAAGACTACGGGGACTCTTAATGCTATGCATAAATCGTGTCTTCCTTTTACAGAAAACACTTCTTGTTCATTGGTTTCCCAATTCCAAGTAGTTTGATCTTTGGGAGTAGAGGATGTAGGCTTAACAGCAATGCGAAATACTAAATCATTTCCATTGGTATATCCTCCTACTACGCCACCAGCATGATTGGTTTTTGTTTTACCCGACGCGTCAATAATTGCATCATTATGATCTACACCAAACATGTTGGCTGCCGCAAATCCAGTTCCAAACTCTATTCCTCTAATTGCAGGAATTGAAAATACTGCATGACTTATTAAAGATTCTACAGAATCAAAAAAATGTTCCCCCAATCCAATAGGTAAACCTTTTACCACACACTCTACAATTCCACCTACACTATCCTTTTGATCAATTGCTTTTTGTAAGCCTATTTCTAAATCGGTTTCCCCGCCAATACTCACTATATGTGAATCAACTTGAATGTTATTTAATAATTTTTTAGCAATCACCCCTGCACCTACTAATGCAGCAGTTAATCTTCCGCTAAAATGTCCGCCTCCTCTATAATCCTCAAAGCCGCCAAATTTATGATGTGCAGTGAAATCGGAATGGCCTGGTCGAGGCACCGCTCTTTGCTTTTCATAATCACCGCTTCTTGTATTGTTATTTTCAAATAAGATGGTAATAGGCGCCCCTGTAGTAATATCATTAAACAAGCCAGACTTAAATATAGGCATATCATCTTCTTGTCTTGGGGTAGTTCCTTTTTGCTTACCTCCTTTACGACGCTCCATATCCAATACAAAATCAGATTGTTGTAAAGGCAAGCCTGCAGGGCAACCATCTATCACAATACCAACACATGCACCATGTGATTCACCGAAAATTTGCACTTTAAATAAGGTTCCAAAACTGTTCATATTATTATTTCTATTACAAGTTAAGCATATTATATATTCTATTTAACTTCTACTTTTGCGCCAAGGGCTGCTAGGTGGTCAAAAAAATGGGTATAAGACTTGTTAATTGCTTCAGCGTCAGTGATTAATACAGGACCCATCGCTTTTAAAGCTGCAACTCCACATGCCATTGCAATTCTATGATCGTGTTGAGAAAACACGGTGACGCTATTAATTTCACCGCCCCCATGTATTTTCATGATATCTCCTTCCAAATCAATTTGTATACCCAGTTTTGCAAACTCTGTTTTTAATGTAAGTCCTCTATCGCTTTCTTTATGTGCTAATCTACTTACCCCTTTAATTTCGGACACACCTACACATACCGATGCCAATGCTACTAAAGGCGGGAATAGATCCGGACAATCTGTTGCATCAAATTCAAATGCCCTTAATGCATCTTCATCTGATGAACCAATTTGAATACCATCTTCATCCATAGCAATAGATACATTAGCATTTTGCAAAGCTTTCATAACTGCCTTATCCGCTTGCGTAGAATCCATTTGCAATCCTTTCACTTTAATGGGTCCAGCAATCGCACCAGCCACTAATAGAAAAGCAGCACCGCTCCAATCTCCTTCTACAGTATATTCAATCACATCTTGTAATGGCTCGTGAGGTAAAAATGAAAATTGCTCATAGTTATCATGTTGCACTTTCCATCCAAAAGCATTTAATACTGTTAATGTCAAATCGATATAGGGCTTACTTTTTAAATCCGTTACTTTAATTAAGGAGTCATACGCATTACTTGCCGCATATGCCATGAGCAAGCCAGTTAAAAATTGAGAACTTAAAGACCCATCAACCGTAATGGTTGCAGGCGCTTTTAAAGGGCCTTGTATCTGAATGGGAAGGTATCCATGTTGGGAATTTATTTTAACCCCTAAAGTGGGTAATATTTCATCAAAAAAATGCATTGGACGTTTTACTAAACTCCCCTTTCCATTAATGGTGATATTTTGACTACTTAAAGCTGCAATAGGTGTAAACATTCTTATGCCCAAGCCACTTTCACCACAATTCATTTCGGGACCTATTGGCTGAACACCTTTTGAATGTATAATTAATTTATGATTTAAAATTTCCACCTTAGCACCCAGTTTTTGAATTACATCTAATGCTGCTAAGTCATCATTAGAATGACCAGGATTTAAAATAATTGTTTCACCAACATGCAATAAGGCTGCTGCACATGCTCTTTGCATGCTACTCTTACTAGCAGGTGCTGTTTGCGCACCATATAATTTTCCTGGATATACAGTAGCAATCATATTAAGAATACAACTTTATTAATTTTTGCAATGTTTTTAGAGGCACTGTCTCATAAACCGCTTTACCAATTTTATTTAATAAAACATATTGCATACCCGACTTTGCATTTTTCTTGTCTTTTTGCATTACCTCCATAGCAGCATCAATATTAAAATGCATGGAAGTTGGTAAACCATATTGCTTTAATGTGTCCACCAATAATCCAACACCACTAAAATTCTGTAATACTTGCGAAATTTTAGCAGCATATACCATTCCAATACTTATTGCATGGCCATGCAATAATGCATGTTCATTTTCAATGGCATGACCTAGGGTATGTCCAAAATTTAATAGTTTACGGTCCCCTTTTTCAAACTCATCTTTTTGAACCACTTTTACTTTAATCTGCACATTTTTTTCAATTAGTGCAGACAAAGCTTTTGTATTTTTTTGATAATAAGCAATATTATGTGCTGCTAATTCCTTCATCATCTTCGCATCCTTGATAACCGCATGCTTGATAATTTCAGCAAAGCCATTTTCCCATTGATGTTTTGGTAAACTTTGTAAAAAGTCAAAATCGTACACTAAAAACTGAGGCTGACGTATTAAGCCCACCATATTTTTATACAACCCAACATCTATTCCATTTTTACCACCAATGGATGCATCTACCATCGCTAAAATAGTAGTAGGCACAAAACCCACAGCTACGCCACGCATATAAACACCGGCAACATAGCCTACCATATCAGTTACTACGCCACCACCAACGCCAATTAACACGGCCTGTCTGGTTGCACCAAAATTAAGTAAGGCTTCTATAATAAAATCAACAGTCGCTTGATGCTTATGCTCCTCACCCGCAGGAATAACTATGGTTTTTTTCCCCTTGAATTTTTTTTCGTGTAGAGCGTAAACATTTTCATCTGTGATATAAATAGCTTGCGTTTTGTCCACCATTTTATCAATAGCAGCAAACTTGCCATCTAATACAAATGTGACTGTTGCACTCGAAAATTTAACATTCCAATTTTTCATTCTTATTAAATTTATGAAAGTAGTTATACAACTAGCTATTCATTACTTTGTTTTGTTGATTGATACTCTCCATATGAACTGCATCCATGTATCTAGTAACAAACTCATCACTAAGTCCTAATTTATTTCCTTTAGAAACGGCGCGATCTAAAATTTCATTCCAACGATTGGTTTGTAATATAGTAATGTCATTGTTCTTTTTATACTCACCAATTTTCTGAGCCACTTTCATACGAGTAGATAAAACTTGTAACAATTCATCATCTAACTGATTAATTTGTTGACGCATTGCTTCCAATGCACTTTTAAAATCTTCGTTTTGAACAGCCTCTTTTCTCCAATGCATACTATCCAGCATCGTTTTTAATACTGCTGGTGTGATTTGTTGTTTTGCATCACTCCATGCATTATCAGGATCAACGTGTGACTCTATGATTAATCCGTCAAAATCTAAGTCGATGGCTTGTTGCGCTACCGCTTGTAATATATCACGACGACCGCAAATATGAGAAGGGTCATTAATCATGGGTACATTGGGAAAACGACGTTTCATTTCAATAGCCAAATGCCACATAGGTGCATTACGATATTCTGTATTTCCATAAGAACTAAAACCTCTGTGGATTAATCCTAAATCTTCGATACCCGCTTTGGCAATACGTTCCATACCACCCACCCATAATTCCAAATCTGGATTTAAAGGATTCTTAATTAAAACAGGAACTTTAACACCTTTTAAAGCATCTGCAATTTCTTGCACACTAAAGGGGTTTACTGTTGTTCGGGCTCCTACCCATAAAACATCCACATCAAAATGTAAAGCATCTTCAACTTGCTTACCAGTAGCTACTTCTACTGCAACAGGGATACCTGTTTCCTTTTTTGCTTGTTGCAACCATGGCAAACCTTTTGTACCAATCCCTTCAAAACTTCCTGGACGGGTTCTTGGTTTCCAGATTCCTGCACGCATGATATCTACTTTACCAGTAGCTGCTAGGCCTCTAGCTGTTGCCATTACTTGTTCTTCTGTTTCGGCACTGCAAGGACCAGAGATGATCAATGGAGCTTTTTTTAATAATGCGCTTACTTTTTGTTGTTGTTCAGTTAAGGTTCCCATGTTTAACCAATTTTAGTATTTAGTATTTAGTGTTTAGTGTTAATTTTTTAATTTTTTAATTTTTTAATTTTTTAATTTTGAAAATGAACCCCTAACACAATTAGGGATTCATTTATTATTTTCAATTAGCCTTCATTTTTATTAAAGCCTCTTGGACCACCGCTATCTGCATCATTCATGCGAATACGACGCCCCTTATAACTTTTACCATCCAATGCACTAATCATTTTTTTAGCTGAACCAGATTCAATTTCAATCCAGCTATTCATGTCTCTCATGTCTATTTTACCCAACACTTCTTTTTTCAAGTCACTCATGTCTAAAATAAACTGCAAGAAACTTGCTTTATAAAAACCATCTTTAGTACCCAAGTTTACAAATAAGCGCGTGCTACCCGATGCAGCTCTATTTGCTGAACGGCCACGACCGTCACCACGATCTACACGATCATTGCGGTCACCACCACTTCGGCGATCTGCATATTCGTTTCGGCCTCTTTCACGATTACGATTCTGCATGCCTCCAACATCACGACGACCTTTTTCGGCAGCACGAATATTTAAATCCTGTGCATTTTCATAATAGCTTAAGAAACGGTTAAACTCTAAAGCAGCAAAGCGTGTTAAAATTTCTTCTTTGCTCATGTCTGCAAATTTCTCCGCCAACATAGGTACATAAGTTTCATAATCACCATGACTTACGTCGGTTGACATTAACTTATCCATTAAATGGAAGAATTGTTTTCTACAAACATCTTTACCACTAGGAATGTCCAATTTATGGAAAGTACATTTATTGATATTTTCAATTTGGCGTAAACGGTAAGACTCTCTTGAATGCACAATCGAAATACAATTACCATGACTACCCGCACGACCTGTACGACCACTACGGTGTGTGTATACTTCCACATCATCCGGCAACTCGTAGTTAATTACGTGGGTAATTCCTTTTACGTCAATACCTCTTGCAGCCACATCGGTTGCAATTAACAATTGTAAAGATTTGTCTCTGAACTGTCCCATTACTTTATCACGCTGTGCCTGTGTTAAGTCACCATGTAAAGCGTCAATATCATATCCTTCACGTGTTAAACGTTGCGTAATTTCTTGCGCATCTGCTTTGGTTCGTGTAAAAATGATACCATAAATACCTGGATTAAAGTCAATGATACGTTTTAAGGTTTCATAACGATGTTGCGCCGAGGTTAAATAATATTGGTGATCAATACTTTTATTGGTTGCGTTTACTTTACCAATGGTTACTTCTACTGGCTCTTTCATGTAACGCTTGCTCACTTTTCTGATTTCTGGTGGCATGGTTGCACTGAATAACCAAATGCTTTCACGATTAGGTGTATTCTTTAAAATAAACTCAATGTCGTCTTGGAATC
This sequence comes from Bacteroidota bacterium, assembly GCA_037975805.1. Taxonomy (GTDB): domain Bacteria; phylum Bacteroidota; class Bacteroidia; order Chitinophagales; family Chitinophagaceae; genus Sediminibacterium. The sequence goes on from JBANFX010000013.1 coordinate 23,683, forward strand.
CCATGTTCAACATTTCATCTGCTTCATCCAATACTACATATTCAATTTGCTCTAAGTTAATTGCCTTACGTTCAATCAAGTCAATTAAACGACCTGGTGTAGCTACTACAATTTGCACCCCTCTTTTCAAATCTCTAATTTGCATGCCGATAGAGGTACCACCATATACTGCTAATACTTGTAAACCGGCTACGTGTTTTTTAAACAAGTTAATTTCGTTTACAATTTGCATACACAATTCACGGGTAGGGCAAACCACCAATGCTTGGGGATGTCTATCTGCTGTTTTTATTAATTGAATCAACGGCAAACCAAATGCAGCAGTTTTACCTGTGCCTGTTTGTGCTAGTCCAATAAAATCCTTTGTTCCGCTAATTAATACCGGTATAGAACGCTCTTGAATTTCTGTAGCGTGTGTATATCCTAGTTCAGTAACTGATTTTACCAATTGATCATTCACTCCCAATTCCGCAAAAGTCTTTTTCGTTTTCACGGCCTCAATCAATTCATTTTTAACATCCATATCTTCTGTCTTCTTCATTTTTTTTGTTTTTTCTTTACTTTAATACACATCTTTATTTTAAGATGCGCTTGATGCCATTTGCATTTTCAATCAAATCTGATAAATATTCAAAGTTTTCCTTTTCTAAGCAAGACTTGAACTTTCTCAACTGAGTGATATGCTCATTTAAAACGTCTAATACATTCTCTTTGTTTTGCATAAAGATGGGTACCCAGGTTGTTGCGTTCGACTTTGCCAAACGCACGGTACTATCAAAACCACCACTCGCTAACTCGAATATATTATCCGATTCTTTTTCCTTCTCTAACACGGTATTAGCCAATGCGAAAGAAGTGATATGTGAGATATGACTCACATAAGCCACATGAATGTCATGTTTAGTAGCATTCATGGAAACAATATGCATTCCTAAAGTTTTATACAAACGCTCCACTGTCAATAGTGCATCCGCATCTACTTGTTCCTTATTGCATATTACCGTTGCTTTATTTTCAAAAGCATCGCTTTGTGCAGCACTAGGACCACTATACTCTGTTCCCCACATTGGATGTGTTGGAACAAATCTTCCTTTTTTAACATGCGCACTGGCTATCTGCGCTACTGCTTCTTTGGTGGATCCTAAATCAAAAACGATTTGTTGGTCAACTAAATCTAAAACCGAAGGCAATAATTGTTCAGCAATATTTACAGGGGTTGCGATGGCAATGATATCCGATAATTTTACAGCATCTTCCAATGTCATAATCTCATCAACAATACCTAGTCGCAATGCCTCGGCTTGGTGGTCGGGATTATTGTCCACACCAATTACATTGGTTACAAAGCCTTTCTTTTTCAAAGACAATGCCAATGAACCTCCCATTAATCCAATTCCAATTACTGCTAAACGCATGCTTTCACTCTTTTAATTGCTTCATTAAATTTTTCCATTGAACCGCATAAGCTCACACGGATGTAATTATTACCTGCAGAACCAAAAATACCACCTGGTGTAATAAAGACATTCGCATCGTATAACACCTTATCGCTTAATGCATATCCATCTTTATATGTGGCTGGAATTTTAGCCCAAACAAACATCCCTACTTGTTGTTTTGAATAAGCACAGCTTAATGTGTCTAACAATTCATACACTTTTTGGCGACGTTCGGTATAAACTTGATTTACTGAATCATACCAAGACTTATCTAAGCTTAATGCTTTTGCTGCTGCTAATTGCACAGGTAAAAACATACCACTATCCATATTGGATTTAAATCTTAATATCTCGTTGACTCTTTCTTCGGCAGCGATCAACATTCCTACTCTCCATCCTGCCATATTTTGGCTTTTGCTTAGAGAGTTTAATTCAATCACCACTTCTTTAGCACCTTCCACCGATAACAAACTTTCAGGTTGGTCATTTAAGATGAATGCATAAGGATTGTCGTGACAAATTAATATTTGGTGCTGCTTACCAAATGCTACTAATTTTTCAAAGAGTGCTTTAGTAGGCATTTGACCTGTAGGCATGTGTGGATAGTTCACCCACATCAATTTCACTTTTGATAAATCTGATTTTTCTAGATTTTCAAAGTCAGGCGCCCAATTTTGCTTGGCAGTCAAGTCATAGTATAGCGGAGTGCCCCCTGCTAATTTAACTGCACTGGTGTACGTAGGATAGCCAGGGTTTGGAATTAACACCTGATCTCCTTCGTTTAAATAGGTCATACATATATGCATGATCCCTTCCTTGCTCCCGAGTAATGGAAGCACTTCTGTTGCTGGATTAATATTATCAACATGATAATATTTTTTATACCACTCGGCAATAGCGTCTCTAAAAACTGGAGAGCCCTTGTAGGATTGATAACCGTGTACATTATCCTTTGCTGCTTCTTCATTTAAAGTAGCTAGCACAGATGCATGCGGAGGCAAGTCGGGACTTCCAATGCCCAAATTAATTATTTGCTTCCCCACTTTATTGAGCTCGTCAATTTCACGCAGTTTGGTAGCGAAATAATATTCCCCAATACCCTCTAATCTATTTGATAATGTTAGGTTCATAATTAGCCTTTTACAACTTTACCTTTTTTATACAATCCAAAAACTTTAAAACTATTGGTCATGCTTTTTACAGCTTCCAATACTTTTTCAATTTGTTTATTATTTTCAAATTCTAAATCCGCATAAAACCCATACTTAAAAGTACTTCCTGGTATAGGCATACTTTGAAGCTTACTTAAGTTCACACCCCCCTGTGCAATTTTTGCCAATACTTTAGATAAAATTCCTTTAGAGTGATCTGTTTGAAAATAGATAGATGCTTTATTAGCGTTTTCAATTTCAACCTTTGCTTTTGCAGGTACTAAAATCAAAAAGCGCGTAATGTTATTTTTCAATGTGTGAATGTCCGGCGCAATCACTTCTAAATTATACAACTGCGCAGCCAACTTACTCGCAATGGCAGCAATATGTTTACTCTTATGTTGGTGAACCATCTTTGCACTCAACGCCGTATCCTCCGACTCAACCAATTTAAAATCTTGATCTTCCAAATAATCCAAACATTGCAAAATGGCCATTGGGTGACTATGCACTTCTTTAATGTCAGATAACTTTACACCAGGATTCACCAATAAGTTTTGACTGATAGACAAGTACACTTCACCAATCACTTTCAAATTGCTTTTTTGCAATAAGTTGTAATTAGGCAAAATACTTCCTGCGATAGAATTTTCAATCGCCATTACTGCGCCATCAGATTGTTTAGGATCTGCGCCAATTTTCACTACTTCCCTAAACGTATCACAAGTAATCACTTCCACATATTTTCCATAAAAATGCCTAGCAGCCACTTGGTGGAAACTCCCTTCATAACCTTGTATTGTTACTTTCTTCTGCGTCATATCAAAAAAAATCCCGGCTGTTTAGGCCGGGATTGTATATTTAGTTATTTCGTTTATGCATTTACAAATACTACCCGGCTACTTTGGTTAAAGTAGAAATAAAAGAAAAAGTAAAACCAGTTGCTATTTGCTTTCATCGTGACACAAATATAGGCTAAAATGCCCTATTTCAGGCTAAAAAGGTAAAGTTTTTTACATTTTACTAACAATTATTCGTATTAATAGGCTTTGAAAAGGGCCTCAAATATTTTATTTTCGCAAAAAAAATAGTTTATGAAAAAGGAAGTTGGACAAGTGTTATTTGTATGCATATGTTATGTAATCATGTTAGAATCCATATTGTTCTTCGCAACAAAATAAGCAACATAAAACAAAAAAAAAGCCCCCCTGTTGATACAGGGCGGCTCTAACGATTGCTTGCCATATGAAAACTTTTTAAATAACAATTGGTGGCAGGCTTTGAAAAGACATAGTCTTTTCTTTCCCAATTGCCTAAATGCGTTGAACTAAAATTACTTAGTTGCAGTTGCAGTTGTTGCAGCAGGAGTTACAGCAGCAGCTTCTGGAGTTGCAGTTGTTGCTTCTGGAGTTGCAGTTGTTGCTTCTGGAGTTGCAGTTCCTGTAGCAGTTTCAGTTGCAGCCTCACCACATGCAGTTAATGCAGCGATAGCGAAAATTGCGAATACTTTTTTCATTTGGAAAGGTTTTAATTGTTTAATTATACCCTTAATACGCTAATTGATAAAAAGTAACCCCCTATTTTATAAAAAATCTAAAAAAAATAAAAAATAGTCATTTTGGGTTACTTTTGAACTATCTAAGTATTAATACATTGAAAGCTGAATACAACGAACATACTCTATTAAAGGGCTTGGCAAAAAATGACTCCAAAGCGATAGAAACGCTATATAAAAGTCATTTTGGGATGGTTCAGCACTTCGTTACCAACAATAACGGCTCTTTTGATGACGCAAGGGATATATTTCAAGAAGCGATGATTGCTTTGTACGAAAAAGTACAAAATGAGTCATTTTCACTTACTTGTCAAATAAAAACCTACCTCTTTTCGATATGTAAACATTTATGGCTAAAACGTTTACAACAGATGGGCAAATATAGCAGCCCTTTAAATATTGAAGAAGAAGCTATCGCGGTGGATACGGACATAGAAGAGGCGACGCATAAGGATGCTGCTTTTGATATCATGGATCGAGCATTAAATAGTTTAGGTGAGCCTTGTAAAGGGTTATTGGAAGGATATTATTTGAATAAAAAAGGGATGCAGGAATTAGCGGCAGCGTTTGGATACACCAATGCAGACAATGCCAAAAATCAAAAATATAAATGTTTAATGCGCTTAAAGAAATTATTTTTTGCGCAATACAACATAGGTGATTAAATAGAAAGTAATGAACTCAATGGATGATATACAATTATTAGAAACAATTGAAAAGTACTTGTCTGGGGAAATGACTCCAGCCGAGGCAACTCAATTTGAAGCCATGCGTAAATCAACCCCTGAGATTGATCAAATGGTTGTTGAACATAGTATGTTCTTGCATGAAATGGAGCGTTATTCAAATAGAAAGAATTTCTCCAAATTATCAGAAATTACATTTAATACATTATTTGATGCAGGAGAGTGGACGCCAGTGGATGAAACTTCCACTAGATATAAGGTAATACAACTTTGGCATCGGTATAAAAAAGTGACAGCAATCGCTGCTACGGTAGGTGGTTTAATTGCTATGATAACCACCATAATGACTTTATATTTTTCACCTAGTTTAAATGGCAGCCAGGTTTTACAATTAAGTAAAGCAATTGAGCTCATCAAAAACAACCAGCTTGCACAAGGCAATTTATTAAATGAAGTGAAAACAAAACTTCCCGAAAATGCGGTACTTGTAAGTGGGGGAACAGGATTTTTAATTGATACTAAAGGATTCATGATAACCAATGCGCATGTTTTAAAAGGCAATAAGGCAATGGTAATAAGTAGTGAAGGTAAAGAGCTGAATGCGGATATAATTTATACCGACAATACAACCGATTTAGCATTACTAAAAATTAAAGATTCAGATTATGTGGCTCCCAAAAATATTCCCTATAACATTCGCAAAAAATCAACTGAATTAGGAGAGGAAGTGTATACACTTGGCTATCCAAGAAACGACAATGATATTGTATACGGGAAAGGATATTTAAGTGCGCAAAGTGGTTTTGAAGGTGACAAGAATGCCTATCAGCTGCAAATTGCAGCAAATCCAGGTTATTCTGGCGCGCCAGTTTTTAATGAAAATGCTGAATTAATTGGTATTATAAATACACGTCAAAAACAGTTAGAAGGTGTGACATTTGCGATTAAATCTGATAAAATATTTGATTTAATTAATGCTAGCGAAAAAACAGATGGTACTTTAAAGAATTTTAAAGTACAAATCTCTAATGTTAAACCAGGAAGAGATCGTAAAAAACAAATCAATAATTTAAAAAATTATATTTACAACATTAGATCTTTCAACTAATAAAAAATTCATTTAAATAAAAAGGGCTGTCAATAATGACAGCCCTTTTTATTTAATGCGCTTCAAGATATTAGGTCTATTTTACCATAATTTATTTGGGTAAGTTCCTGCAGTGACCAATGCATCAATATTTGCTTTTACCATTGGAGCATCCTCTTTATATGTAACCCCAAACCATTTAGCATCTGTTGGAATTACTTTTACATGGCCTAAACCCAACTTTGCGAACTGCCCAGTTACAAATGGAATATAAAACTCAGATTTTAATGCTTTTCCTTGTTCTGTTAAAAATTTGTCAAACTCTTTCTCACACAAGTCAATGAAATTAGGAGCAAAGCACATAAAATTCATACTCACTCTTGTGTCTTCAGCCAAAGGTGTTTCTACTCCAGCTTCCTCAAATACAATGATGCCATCTTTTCTGTATATAGAAGTTCTTTCATTAATTTGAGTTAACACATTTTGTGCATCTATACTACATACACCTCTACTTACCGTTCCATTCTCACTGAGTGTATTAGATAATTCATACCCTAAAATACAATAGGTGCGATCGTTACAATCGTTTGTCAAAAATTGATAAGCTTGTGCAAAAGCTGCAGCACCATAATAATCGTCGGCATTGATAACAGCAAAGGGCTCATTCACTACACCCTTTGTACACAAAACTGCATGTGCTGTACCCCAAGGTTTTGTTCTCTCTGGATTTACATTTTTACCTTCAGTATATTTATCAAGCGATTGGTAAACATATTCTGTTGCAATTTTTCCATGCAACTTAGGCTCAAAACTTGCTTTAAATGCTTCACTAAAATCTTCTCTAATAATAAATACCACTTTGCCAAAACCTGCTCGTATTGCATCGTAAATGGAATAGTCCATAATGGTTTCTCCATTAGGACCAAATCCTTCAGTTTGTTTTTGACTACCATATCGGCTTGCCATTCCTGCTGCCAAAATCACTAATGTAGGTGCACCCATTGTTCAATTTTTTATTTTGTATTTTTACTTATTATAAAAATACAGTGTACAAAAATAGCTGATTTTCATTAAAAATAAAAAGATTGCAGAAGAAGCCCTCCGTTGAACCCATCCCCTATTTGAGTAGTAATTCAGTTACTATTCACACTTTACGTTTGGATCAAGTACATCCTATTGTAAGTGGAAATAAGTGGTATAAACTTAGGTACTATTTGCAAAGTGCGAAAGATAGTGATGCAGACATCATTGCTAGTTTTGGAGGCCCCTATTCAAATCATTTGGTTGCACTAGCGTATGCTGCAAAAGAAAAAGGGTTAAAAAGTATTGGATATATTAGAAGTAATGAAGGCGAACCTATTACCCCTAGTATACAAGAGGCATTGAACTTTAATATGCAAATTGTTCATTTAGGAAGGAGCAATTTTGAAGAAAAGAAAAATGAACTTCTTCAATTCAATAAATTTGAAACAACCAAAATATATTATGTAAACGAAGGTGGTTATGGTTTATTGGGAGCAAAAGGCGCAAGCACCATCCTAAACGATTGGTCAAATAGTGTTACCAATATAAATACAAATCCTAAAATTGAACTGCAAGATTATAATTATATCATTTGTGCGGTAGGGACCGGCACAATGATCGCTGGGATTATTAATGCAAAATATAAGCATCAAACAGCTATTGGTATTCCGGTATTAAAAAACGAGGGCTCCATAAAAGAGGAAATAATTAATTTACTAGAAGATAAAAATTCAAATTTTGAATTGCTGCATTCCTTTCATCAAGGAGGTTATGCAAAAACAAGTCCAAAGCAAATTGAATTCATGAATCACTTATGGGCTCAAGCCAAAATCCCTACTGATATAGTATACACTGGGAAATTGTTTTATGCTGTAGAGCAACTCGTACAACAAAATTATTTTAAACCCAATAGTAAAGTATTGGTAATTCATAGCGGCGGGTTACAAGGAAATAGATCCTTAACAAAGGGCATCCTGCAATTTTAAACAACAGGAATTAAATCAACTTCGAATATATTTTGAAAATGTCTTTTTAATTTTTCCTTCACCTCCTCATAATTTACTTTATACCCTAATTCTTTTTCTAAAGAAGTGACTGTTTTACCTTGAATACCACAAGGAACAATGTATTCAAAGTGGGAAAGATCCGGATTTACATTTAATGCAAATCCATGCATAGTAATCCATCGGCTACATTTAATACCCATCGCACAAATTTTACGCGCCATAAAAGGATCATTAGGTTGTAACCAAACACCGGTTTCACCAGCACTTCGCTCACCTACCAATCCATATTCTGCTATGGTATCAATAATAACTTGCTCCAAACTTCTTAAATACCATCCTAGGTCGGTTTTAAATTTATCTAAATCCAAAATGGGATAGCCTACAAGTTGTTGTGGTCCATGATAGGTAATATCTCCACCTCTGTTGATATGGAAAAACTCAATACCTAAGTTCTGTAAATGCTCCTCCGATACTAAAACATGCTCCCTCTTTCCATTTTTACCTAGTGTAAAAACGGGTGGATGTTCCACAAATAACAACCTATGTTCTGTTACTGTTTGTCTTACATCCTCCTCTTTTTCCCTGGCTTTTGATTTGATTTGGGTATTTTTTGCCAATAATTCTTCCTGATAATCCCAGGTAGGTTGATAAGATTTTATACCTAAATCCTCAAAATATACATGTTGGCGCATAGAACAAAGTTACAAACTAAGCTGCAATATCCTACTTTTGCAACATGTCAAGCGAACAAGATTTAATACAGGACGAAAACAACGAGGAAGTTTATGAGAAACTGACTTTTATGGTAGACAAAGGTCAGGAACCAATGCGTATCGACAAATGGGTACAAATGCGCATTGAAGGTATGACCCGTAGCAAATTACAAAATGGAATTGAAGGTGGTTTCTTAACGGTGAACGGGAAAGTTGTAAAAAGCAATTATAGAACAAGACCAGGCGATGAAGTAACCTATATGAGTTATGTGAATCCCGAATACACCGAACTAAAGCCAGAAAAAATGGACTTGGATATTGTGTACGAGGATGAAGCCGTAATGGTAATTAATAAGCCCGCCAACATGGTAGTGCACCCCGGCATTGGAAATTATACAGGTACTTTATTAAATGGCGTTGCTTATCATTTGCTTGCTCAAAATCCAAATTTAAACGAAGAAGTATTGCCACGTTTTGGTTTGGTGCACAGGATTGACAAAAATACAACAGGCTTAATAGTACTAGCAAAAACTGCCGAAGCAGCGAGTCATTTAGCAAAGCAATTTTTTAACCATACCGTTGAAAGAAAATATGTTGCATTGGTTTGGGGAGATATGGAACAAGATGAGGGTACTGTGGTGGCGCATATTGCACGCCATAAAACATTTAGAAAAATGTTTGACGCCTATCCCGAGGGTGAAGTAGGGAAACATGCTATTACCCATTATAAAGTAATAGAAAGATACAATTATACAACACTTGTTTCTTGTATTTTAGAAACAGGACGTACCCACCAAATCCGTGTTCATATGAAGCATATAGGACATACTTTATTTAATGACAATGAATATGGTGGAGATAGAATACTAAAGGGTACTATTTATACAAAATATAAACAGTTCGTAGACAATTGTTTTGAGGCTTGTCCAAGATGTGCTTTACACGCAGCCACACTTGGCTTTGTGCATCCAACTACCGAAAAATTAATGCGTTTTGAAAGCGAATTACCTTCAGACATACAAGCAGCCATTACAAAATGGAAAAACTACAAATCGGCTGCGCATAGTTTGGAGAAATAAATAATAAAAAAGCCCCTGAGCAATCAGGGGCTTTTTTATTATATGGATACAAGCAAATACATTCTTGTATCAGATGCTAACGCATCATTTTATTTTTTTATTTCAGCGGCTTGCATTGGGGACATTCCCATTGATTGTCCACGACTCATTGTTCTTGCTTTAAACAAAGTGAACTTACTAGGCTCGGCTGTAGAAGGCCAGCTATTGTTTGTTTCGTCAATATCTGCCGTTTCACGCATAGGATCCAACTTAATAGAAACTGCTTTTTTATTAGTATAAAATACTTTGGTTACTTTATTTTCATTCTTTCTCCAAATTTGAGCAGGTATGCGCTTTGTTTCCTTTGTACCATCTGCAAAAGCAAACTCAACAATTATTGGCATTACTAAACCTCCTTTATTTAAGAAAGTGATTTCATATAAATTAGCATTTGCATATTTTGCTTTCTCCTCATCTGTCAATGGAGTTGGAGCGCCAAAATTAGGTGCAGGTTGTTTTGTTATTGAATCATATGGTTCAATGCCTCTATCATATCTCCAATAAAAGTCTCTTAAGGTAGTATCCGCATCGGTTAAGAATACAATTGACTTGTCTTCTCTGTTTCTAATTTTTGAAATATCCTCAAATGGATTCAATGCTGGTTTGTCTAAATTTCTTCCGCTACCGTAACCAGCTCTTGGAGTTGGCACTGCAGCTGTTGGATCATAAACTGCATGCTTTACAGTATCAATTGCAATATCACATGGCTCAATTCCGTAGAACCAACCTCTCCAGAACCAATCTAAATCCTCGGCACTCGCATCCTCGATTGTTCTAAATAAATCGGCAGGTGTTGGGTGTTTAAATGCCCAACGTCTTGCATATTCTTTAAATGAATAATCAAATAATTCACGGCCCATGATGGTCTCACGTAAAATATTTAGTCCAGTACCAGGTTTAGCATATGCGTTTGGACCAAATCCAATGATGTTTTCACTGTTGGTCATGATTGGCTCTAATTGATCCTTAGGCAATTTCATATAATCCACAATTGTCCAGGCTGGCCCACGACGTGTTGGGAATTTATTATCGTATAACTCTTCGGTCAAATACTCAACGAATGTATTTAAACCTTCGTCCATCCATGACCATTGACGCTCATCAGAGTTAACAATCATTGGGAAGAAGTTGTGTCCTACTTCATGTATTACTACACCCAACATTCCATTTTTAGTTGCTTCGGTATAGGTGCCATCTTTTTCGGTACGACCATAGTTAAAGCAAATCATTGGGTATTCCATACCATTTGCAGCTTCAATACTTTGTGCTACTGGATATGGATAAGGGATTGAAAATTTAGAATAAGTTTTAATAGTATGTGCAACTGCTTTGGAAGAGAACTTGCGATATAAACCATAAGCTTCTTTTCCATAAGCACTCATACTCATTACTTTTTTACCTTCAACATTGGTAGCCAAAGCATCCCAAATAAATTTACGGCTACTTCCAAATGCAAAGTCACGTACATTCTCTGCATTAAAAATCCAAGTTTTGGTAGTAGTTACTTGCGTTTTTTCTGCTTTCTTTGCTTCCTCTAAAGTAACAATTTCAACAGGCTCTGTAAAAGAAGTTTGTGCTTTATTCCATCTAGCTAATTGATCGGCGCTTAAAACTGCTGGATAATTTTGACATTGTCCAGTTGCCATAACAACGTGATCACTTGGAACAGTGATAGCTACTTTAAAATTACCAAAAGTTAAAGCAAACTCACCTCTTCCAGTAAATTGATGATGTTGCCACCCTTGAAAATCTGAATACACACATAAACGAGGATACCATTGTGCCATTGTAAATAAGTAGTTGCCATCTTCTGGAAAAAACTCATAACCACCACGTCCAGCAACGGTCATACGATCGGTAATTTTGAAATTCCAATCTACTTTAAAAGTGAATTTTTGACCTGGCTTTAAAGGAGTTGGAAGCTCAATACGCATCATTGTTTTGTTCACTGTATATTTTAAACTAGCTCCTAATGCGTCTGTTACTTTAATAATATTATCACCTAATCCATTGTCTTTTGAAGCATTGGCTAAATCGTCAAGTGCCGCAGGTGTCATTCCTCTACCTAATGTACTTGCGTCCTCGTATCCAGCATTCTTAACAGAGCTATGCTCATTCTCATCCAACTGTAACCATAAATAAGTTAATACGTCGGGAGAATTATTATAGTAAGTAACGGTCTCCGCACCTGTTAATAATAAGTTCTTTTCATCTAGGGTTGCTTTAATGTCATAGTCGGCACGTTGTTGCCAATATTTAGGACCTGGTGCTCCACTAGCTGTACGATACTCGTTTGGTGTAGGCAAAATAGTTCCTAATTGCTCAAACTTATTTCCATGATTGGAAGTAGGATTGTTGCGAATGTCCTGTGCTACAATTATTGAGCAGGTACTCAATAAAAGAAAAGACAGCGAAAATAGTTTCTTCATTTGTGCGTTTTTTCTATTTAATAATCGGTAAGATTTTTTCTATTACCATATAAAGGGAAAAGGCAATTGCTATTCCAGAACCTATCTGTAAATAAAGCAGTCTTCTCACTTTAATAAGGGATACGAATATAAATGAAATAATTAGAATTATGCCTACTATCAGTAGCTGTCCTAGCTCTAAACCTACATTAAATGTGAAGAGCGGTCCTAAAATTGACTGCTCCATACCCAACAAGCTTTTGAGGTAGGAACTGAAACCTAAACCATGAATTAAGCCAAAAAATAGGGCTAGGAAGTAAATGAGGGGGTATTTTGACTTAAAATCGAAGGTTTTTACCCAGAAATTAGAGACAGCGGTCAATAAAATGGTGATTGGTATCAGCATTTCAATAAGATCCGAAGAAAAATCAATCCAATTAAGGGTGCTTAATGCCAGTGTTACAGAATGACCAACGGTAAAGGCGGTAATTAACACTAAAACTTTTTTCCAATCCATCCATTGGTAACGTATTGTCAAAACCAGCACAAATAAAATATGGTCCCAGGCTCCCCAACTAATGATGTGCTTGAAACCTAAATGTAAATAAATACCTAAGTCGTTCATAAATGAAATTTAATTCTAATAATTATTTAGGACATTTGCGATAGACAAATATAAACATTATGACTTGGATAGGATATAAACCACTTGCCACCTTATTAATTTCGCTATTACACCCATTTTATGTTTCGGTGATTGATATTAATCATAACAATAAGGAAGCAAGTATAGAAATAAGTGTGCGTACTTTCACCACCGATATTGAAAACAGATTAGAGAAAGAGTACAATGTGAAATTGGATTTATCTGATCCAAAACAAAAAGCAAAAGCAGAAACTTATATTAATTTATATGTTCAAAAAAGATTAGCGTTATCGGCAAATGGAACAAAAGCAAAAATGGAGTTTGTTGGATATGAGATTCAGAAAGAAAGTACATGGAGCTACTTTGAAATTAAAAACATTACACAATTAAAACAACTTGATGTGTTTTGTGAAATCCTTTTCGGTATTGATCCTTCTCAAATAAATATAATACACGCAAAAACAAATGGCCAAACCAAGAGCTATGAGTTAGCAGCGCCTAAAAATAGAACCAGTTTTACTTTTTAAGTTCTA
>JBANFX010000018.1:0-55800 GCA_037975805.1 Bacteroidota bacterium
GCATTTAAGCCTTTTAGTCGGGGCTGAAAACAACTAAGTAGAACAATAAAACAAAAGCGACTATGTCACGTATCGGAAATAAACCAGTAAGTATCCCAAAAGGAGTTACAATTACTGTTAAAGATTCAGTAGTTACTGTAAAAGGACCAAAAGGAGAATTATCTCAAGAAATTGATCGCGATATTACAATCGAAATCACTGAAACTGAGTTAATCGTAAAGCGTCCAACAGAACAAATTCGTCACAGAGCAATGCACGGTTTATACCGTTCTTTAATTGCAAACTTAGTGAAGGGTGTTACTGACGGTTATAAAAAAGAATTAGAATTAGTGGGTGTGGGTTTTAAAGCTGCAAACCAAGGCAATGTCTTGGATTTAGCATTAGGATATTCTCACAACATTATTTTTGAAGTACCTAAAGAATTAAAAGTAGCTACTACTACAGAAAAAGGACAAAATCCTAAAATTTTCTTAGAAGGAAGTGACAAGCAATTATTAGGTGCAGTTGCCGCTAAATTAAGAAGCTTACGTAAACCAGAACCATACAAAGGAAAAGGTGTGAAGTATTCTGACGAAGTTGTAAGAAGAAAAGCAGGTAAAGCAGCAGGTAAATAATAAAAATTAAAAAACATTTTGAGCGGCAGCATCGCTCAAATAAAAAATAAAGATTATGAGTAAATTAGCTCAAAGACAAAAAATCAGATACAGAATTCGTAAGAAAGTACAAGGTACTGCGTCTAAACCTCGTTTGTCTGTATTCAGAAGCAACGCAGAAATTTATTGTCAATTAATTGACGATGAAAATGGTGTAACCTTAGCTGCTTCTTCTTCAGCTGAAAAAGATATTGCAGCACAAAAAGTGGTGAAAATTGAAAAAGCTAAATTAGCTGGTCAATCCATCGCAAAAAAAGCAGCAGCATTATCTATCACAACTTGTGTGTTTGACAGAGGTGGTAATTTATACCACGGAAGAATTAAGGCAGTAGCTGAAGGTGCAAGAGAGGGTGGACTTCAATTTTAATTCGCAAAAAAATACTAATAGAAAATCATGTCTAAAGTAAACGTAAATAAGGTTAAAGCAGCAGGTGATGTGGAACTAAAAGAAAAAGTAGTTTCTATCAACCGTGTAGTTAAAACAACAAAAGGTGGTCGTACTTTTAGCTTCTCAGCTTTAGTAGTAGTAGGTAACGAAAATGGCGTTGTAGGTCAAGGATTAGGTAAAGCCAAAGAAGTACAAGAAGCTATTACAAAAGGTATCGAAGATGCAAAGAAGAATTTAGTGAAAGTACCCATCATGCACGGAACTATTCCGCACGATCAGTTAGGAAAAGCAGGTGCTGCAAAAGTATTAATTAAGCCAGCTGCACACGGAGCGGGTGTAATTGCGGGTGGTAGCATGCGTGCTGTATTAGAGAGCGCAGGTGTTACCGACGTATTAGCAAAGAGCTTAGGTTCTGCTAATCCACACAACGTGGTTAAAGCAACTATCAAGGCTTTAGGTTTATTGCGTGAGCCTATTCAAGTTGCTAAAACAAGAAACATCAAATTATCAAAAGTATTTAACGGGTAGTTCATACTACTTCCATAAAATAATTCTAAGATGAAAAAAGTAAAAATTACTCAAGTAAAAAGCGGTATCGACAGATCTGAGCGTCAAAAACAAACTTTGATCGCGTTAGGTTTGAAGAAATTAAATGCTTCAAAAGAAGTAGAGGCAACTCCACAAATTTTAGGCATGATCGATAAAGTAGCACACTTAGTAAAAGTGGAAGAAATTGCTTAATTGCGATTCTTTCTAATTAATTAAAGCGAGGGGAGATTCCCCGAAAGTAAAAATCAAAAAAATGAAATTACACAATTTACAACCTGCAGCAGGTTCAGTTCACAAAGCTATTAGAATTGGTAGAGGAGAAGCATCTGGTAAAGGTGGTACTTCTACAAAAGGTAACAAAGGTGGTCAGTCTCGTGCTGGTTACAAAAGCAAAATGGCTCACGAGGGTGGTCAGATGCCAATTCAACGTCGTGTTCCAAAGCGTGGATTTAAGAACATCAACAGAGTTGAGTACGTAGTATTTAACTTGGGTCAATTAGATCAATTAATTGAGAAATACGGTTTCACAGAAATTACTCCAGAGAATTTATACATGAACAGTTTGATCCAACGCACTGACTTAGTGAAAATCTTGGCAACTGGCGAGTTAAAAACAAAGATCAATTTTAGAGTAAACAAAGCGAGCAAGAAAGCACAAGATGCTATTGTTGCAGCAGGTGGTACAATCGAAATTATCTAAAAATTTATGTATATTGAGACGCACAATGCGTCTTTTTATATTAAAACGCTACTGTACATTAACTAAATTCTGATGAAAAAATTAATACATACATTAAAAAATATTTGGGCTATCGACGAGCTAAAGAGTAAAATCTTAGTAACCTTAGCACTTGTATTAACTTATAGATTAGGTACTCAAATTACATTGCCTGGGATTGACCGTATTGGTTTAGAAAAAGCAATTAGCTCAGGTCAAACAGGTAAGGGTTTGTTGGGTATTTTTGATATGTTCGCGGGAGGTGCTTTTTCACAAGCCTCTATATTAGCATTAGGTATTATGCCATATATCTCTGCTTCAATCTTTATGCAATTGATGACAATTTTAGTTCCTCAATTACAAAAAATTCAAAAAGAAGGAGAGAGCGGAAGAAATAAAATCAATCAATGGACACGTTATTTAACAGTAGTTGTAACTGCTTTCCAAGCAGGTGCATATGTTGCTTATTTAAATAGCCCTACTTATGCAGGTTCTTTGATTAAGGAATTTCAACCTTATTTCTGGTTATCAACTGTAATTACTTTAACTGCAGGTACCTTATTTGTAATGTGGTTAGGTGAAAAAATTCAAGATAAAGGATTAGGTAATGGTACTTCTATCATTATCATGGTAGGTATTCTTGCACGTTTACCACAGTCTTTGATTTTAGAATTCGGTTCAAAGAGTCAAAAAGGTGGTGGTGGCTTGTTAATATTTTTAATTGAGATAGCTGTTTTAGTTACGATCATTATGGGTTTAATTGTATTGGTACAAGGAGTTCGTAAGATCCCTGTAACTTACGCAAAGCAAGTAATTGGTGGTGCACAAGTAGGTGGTGCGCGTCAGTTCTTACCTGTAAAAGTAAACAGTGCGGGTGTAATGCCAATTATTTTTGCGCAAGCAATTATGTTCTTACCAACATTGGTTTCTTTTACTAAAATGGAATCAACCCAAGGTATCATTAGAATATTCAGTGATCATAGTAACTCATGGTACATGTTAATTTATTCTATAATGGTTATTGGATTTACCTTCTTATATACTGCTTTAATTTTTAATCCAAAGCAAATCTCTGAAGACCTTAAACGTAACAATGGATTCGTTCCTGGTGTAAAACCTGGGCAACCAACTACCGATTATATTGGTGCTATCATGGATAGAATTACTTTACCTGGTGCTATCTTATTAGCATTGGTTGGTATTTTACCAGGTTTTGCTCAAAGATTAAATGTAACACAAGGATTTAGCACTTTCTTTGGTGGTACTTCATTATTAATTATGGTAGGGGTTATTTTAGATACTTTACAACAAATTGAAACTTATTTATTAATGCGTCAATATGATGGATTAATGAGTACGGGACGTGTGCAGGGCAGAGCTGGAATTGTAGAGTCAAGCATTTAATTTGTTAAAAGAATTATATTGCAAACCTGTCCCACAAAGGCAGGTTTGTTTTTTTAGCAACAACTGTAGTTTATGATATATACTAAAACAGAAGAACAAATTGGTTACATGAAGGAAGCTGCTTTGTTAGTGAGTAAAACATTAACGGAAGTAGCTAAAATGTTAAAGCCAGGGGTTTCCACTTTAGACATAGATAAATTGTGTATGGAATTTGCCAAGGATCACAAGGGCACACTTTCATTTTATAATTATCATGGATATCCGCATAATATATGTGCTTCTGTAAATGATGTAGTAGTGCATGGTTTTCCTAATAAATCGCCTTTAAAAGAAGGGGACATTGTTTCTATAGATTTTGGAGTTATATTAAATGGATGGCATGGAGATCATGCGTATACTTTTATTTTAGGGGAAGCCGATCCTGCAGCGATTGAACTCGTGAAAGTAACCAAAGCATCGCTGTATAAAGGCATTGAAAAAGCAATAGTAAATAATAGAGTAGGCGATATTGGTTTTGCTATTCAAGAATATACCGAAAGACATGGCTATGGTGTAGTGAGAGAATTAGTTGGACATGGATTAGGAACATCATTGCACGAGGATCCACAAGTACCTAATTATGGAAAACGTGGTACAGGATTAAAAATGAAAGAAAATTTAGTATTGGCAATAGAGCCCATGATTAATATGGGCACACATAAAGTGTTTACTGATGATGATGGGTGGACAGTGAAAACACAGGACGGCAAAGTGTCGGTACATTTTGAACATGATGTATGTGTGAAAGCAGGCAAGGCATTAATTTTATCCGATTTTTCTATAATTGAAGCAGCCGAAAAAGCAAACATTAATTTAAATACATCTTATTATTAATATTCATTTTAATAATAAGTACTAATAAGCATCATTCGGTTACCGTGTTAAATATATTGTATGCGTAAGAAAAAAATAATCGTAGTGGGAGGTGGTGCTGCGGGATTTTTTTGTGCCATACAAATTGCCGAATTGCATCCTCATTGGGACATTATTATTTTAGAAAAAACCAATAAGCTTTTATCAAAGGTAAAAGTGAGTGGTGGGGGTCGTTGCAATGTAACGCATGCCTGCCCCGATGTTGAACTGCTTTTAAAAAAATATCCAAGAGGAGAACGGTTCTTAAAAAAAGCATTTTATCAATTTGCTACTAAAAATACCATTGAATGGTTTGCTCAAAATGGAGTTCAGTTACATACGGAAAAAGATGGGCGTATGTTTCCTACCACCAATAGTTCTGAGACGATTATTGATTGCTTTTTAAGAAAAGTACATCAATATAAAATTCAGGTGTTAACACAGCACGAAATGTTGGATATTAAGCATAACAATAGTAATGCTTCAATTACAAATACTAGCAATGAAATCAAAAACCAAAACGCTTTTACGATCCAAATGCAAGGTAGGGAAGCCATGCAAGCTGATGCTATTTGTTTAGCTACTGGCGGCATGTTAAAATCGGATCGATTAAATTGGTTAACTCAATTTGGCCACAGCATTGTAGCCCCTGTACCTTCTTTATTTACTTTCAATACAGTTGATAAAAAAATTACTTCACTCATGGGTGTTGCGGTTGATAAAGCAAGTATACAATGGAAGGGACAAAAAAATATTGAAATAGGACCTTTGTTAATTACCCATTGGGGAATAAGTGGGCCCGCTGCAATTAAATTATCGGCATGGTGCGCGCGGTCTATGGCTGAAACAAATTATGAGGGTGCCATTATCATAAATTGGACAACCACATTTAATGAAGCCACTTTAAAAATGGAATGGATTAATTTTAGAATGGATTTTGGTAAAAGAGAATTGGGTTCAAAAAATCCTTTTGATTTACCACAACGTCTTTGGCATTATTTATTGCAAGAAGCAGGAATTACACTCAACACAAAATGGGCCGATTTAAAAAGTACTCATCAACAACAACTCATACAATTGTTAACAAGATATACTTTAGATATTAAAGGAAAGACCACTTTTAAAGAAGAGTTTGTAACATGCGGAGGAGTGGATTTAAAAGATATAGATGCACAAACAATGGAGAGTAAGCTTGTTCCGGGATTACATTTTGCAGGGGAAATGATGGATATAGATGGCATTACTGGGGGGTTTAATTTTCAACATGCATGGACCAGTGGATGGCTGGCAGCACAACATATGGGTCAATTGGACGCATAATACGAAGCCTTGAATAAAATCGTGTAAATTTTTAATTGAAAATCAACTAGTTGTAAAATGAGTAAAGTTCATTTTTTAGCCCTTTTTGGGGCTTTTTTTAGGTTAATTTAATACCTTTGCCGTCCGGTTTAAAAACGCCGGTTTTATTATGAAATTATTTTCAAAAAACTTAAACGCAGACGCACAGGAATTCGATGGCGCTACAGCTAGCGAAGCAACTGCGACAACAAAAGCACCTGAGGTTCAAACTGCACATGATGATTTTGACTGGAGCGTTGACAAACGTAACGTAAGTCATTATGCTGAAGCAGAAAGAGTAAAGTATGACAAAGTGTATGATAACACTTTCGTACAAATCAATGACGGAGAAATCATGAATGGTTTAGTTGTTGCTTTAACTAAAACAGATGTTGTTGTAAACATTGGTTTTAAAAGTGATGGTTTAGTATCATTGAATGAATTCCGTGACACCAATGGTGTTAAAACTGGTGATACAGTAGAAGTAATGGTTGTAGAAAAAGAAGACCGTGATGGTAATCTTCACTTAAGCCGTAAGTCTGCTCGTATTTTCCGTGCTTGGGAAAGAATTATGGAAGTACACAAAACTGGTGAAGTAGTTACTGGTTTGGTGACAAGCAAAACAAAAGGTGGATTAATCGTTGATGTATTTGGTATGGAAACTTTCTTACCAGGTTCTCAAATCGACGTGAAGCCAGTCACAGACTATGATCAATTCGTAGGTAAAACAATGGAATTTAAAGTTGTTAAGATTAACGAAACAATTAAGAATGCCGTTGTATCACATAAAGCATTAATCGAAAGTGATATTGAAGCACAACGAGCAGAAATCATGAGTAAGTTAGAGAAAGGCCAGGTGTTAGAAGGCGTTGTTAAAAACATCACTGACTTTGGTGCATTCATGGACTTAGGTGGATTAGATGGTTTATTATATATCACTGATATTTCTTGGGGTAGAATTTCACATCCAAGTGAAGTGGTTAAGATGGATCAAAAGATTCAAGTGGTTGTATTAGACTTTGATGATGACAAAAAACGTATTAGCTTAGGTTTAAAACAATTAACTCCACATCCATGGGATGTATTACCAGGCGATTTAGCGGAAGGTAGTGTTGTAAAAGGTAAAGTGGTGAACATTGAGGATTACGGTGCGTTCTTAGAAATTCAACCAGGTGTTGAAGGTTTAGTACACGTATCTGAAATCACTTGGGCAAACACGCCAATCAATGCTAAAGAATTCTTCAAATTAGGAGATGAGCATGAAGCTAAAGTGGTAACGTTAGATAAAGATGCACGTAAGATGAGCTTGAGCATTAAACAAATGACACAAGATCCATGGAGCGCTATCGAAAATAAATTCCCTGAAAACAGCAAGCATAAAGGTTTAGTGAAAAATATCACTCCTTATGGTGTATTTGTTGAATTAGAATCAGGAATTGGTGGAATGATTCATATCAGCGATTTGAGCTGGTTAAAGCGTTTCAATCACCCATCTGAGTATGTGAAAGTAGGAGAGTCAATCGACATCATTATCTTGAACATCGACAAAGAAAACAGAAAATTACAATTAGGTCATAAGCAATTAGAAGAAGATCCTTGGAATCAATTGGAAGAGACATTCGCAATTGGATCTATTCATGATGGTACCATCGTTCGTAAGGATGACAAAGGTGCGATCGTACAAATGCCTCATGGCTTAGAAGGCTTTGCTCCTAACCGTCACTTAGCAAAAGAAGATGGTAAGCAAGTTCAAGCAGAAGAAACTGCTCAATTCATGGTGATCGAGTTTGATCGTAATGAAAAGAGAATTGTAGTTTCTCATGCAAGAATCTGGGAACAAAACATCGTAGAAGAAAAAGAAGCAGCTAAGAAAGAAGCTAAAGTAGAGTCTGAAAAGACTAAGAAAGCTGTTAAATCAATTCAAGCTAAAGTAGAAAAATCTACTTTAGGTGATTTAGGCGCTTTAGCTGAAATCAAAGCTAAATTAGACGAGGGTAAGGAAGGATAATATCCATCTAACTCCGTTATAAAGGTCTTAGCCTAAAAAGCCCCGCGGAAGCGGGGCTTTTTGTTTTATACCCCAATTTTTAAACCCGAGTCTTCGCTCATTTTTCTAAAATACTGGTAATCAGCTTATTTTTAGTAATTTCTTAACGCTCAAGGCTTTATTCGCAATCTTTTTAGCCCTAAATTGAGGATTATTAGTTAATTTTGCCTCCCTGTATGAATAGAATCATTGTAGCACTTTTTGTCATTTTTGGATTGTCCTCTTGTACTTCAAAATTCCAAGAAATTTTAAAGAACAAGGATATTGACTATAAAGTAAAAATGGCCGAGAAATATTTTGAAGCTAAAAAATACAGAAACGCACAACAGCTCTTTGAGAACGTAATGCCATTTGTAAAAGGAACTCCAAGATACGAGGAGTTGTATGTGAAGTTTGCAAATTCGTATTACTATGACGAGGATTATGAAAATGCTGAAAACTTATTTAAAACATTTGTTGAGTATTTTCCCAATAGTCCTAAAACAGAAGAGGTAGAATATTTAAGAGCGCTTACGTATTATAAACGTTCACCAAAAGCGGAATTAGATCAAACTACTACCAATAAAGCAATTTTAACCATGCAGGTTTTCATTGATGCGCATCCCACGAGTCCAAGAGTAAAAGATGCTACTGCAGTGATTGATGCATGTCGTGAAAAGTTAGAATTGAAAGATTTCAAAACAGCTACATTGTACGACAATCTTGCGTTATACCGTGCAGCTGCGATATCATATGGATTGTTGTCCGACAATTATCCAGATTCTAAAAATGCGGATCAATATAAATTATTAACGGTGCAAGCCTATTATAAATTTGCATTAAATAGTTTTGAGGATAAGCAAAAAGAGCGTTTTGAAAAAGTGACGGCCGAGTATAATGATTTTGTAGATCGTTTCAGTGATAGTCCATTATTACCTGAAGCAAAAAAAATAAAACAAAAAACTGATAATTTTTTAAATAATAAGAAATGAGTAAATTAAGAAGACACATGGGTGCAAACACACCTGCTGTAATCGAAACAAAAAGTTTAAAAGCATTAAAAGCGAAGACTGGAAATTTATATGAATCCATTTCAATCATTTCTAAGAGAGCGAATCAAATCAATATCTCTATCAGAGAAGAATTGCATTCAAAATTAGAAGAGTTTGCAAGCCATACAGATAGCCTAGAGGAAATTCATGAGAACAAAGAGCAAATTGAAATTTCCAAAGCCTATGAGCGTATGCCAAACCCAGCAATTTTAGCAACTGCTGAATTTATTGATGATAAAATATACCATAGAACTAAGGAAGAGTCTGATCTTTACAGATAATTACTAGGTTCTTATTTAAAACGTCCTGAAATCTTTAAGGTATCAGGACGTTTTTGTATTTTAGGGTACCCATAATTAGCATATGCGTCGTTATTGTTTTTTTATTATTTTATTTCTATTGCTAACTACCCAAATTGGGTTTGCGCAAGAGCTTTCCGCAACCGTTACCATCCAAAGTAATAAGGTTGATAATCAGGTAGATCCAAAAATATTTGTTCAGTTACAATCTCAATTAAGAGATTTTATTAATCAAAGAAAATGGTCATTGGATGCATTTGGCAATGAAGAAAAAATTAATTGCAGTTTTTTCATCACCATTGAGTCAGTGCTTTCAACAGGGGTGTATAATGCTAAATTAAGTGTGGTTTCAAGCAGACCAGTATATAACGCAAGTTATTCAACCCCTGTATTAAATATGCAGGACCCCAATTTTACTTTCAAATATCAACTATCACAGCCCATAGAATTTAATGAGAATAAGGTACAAGGTGCAGATCCATTAGAGGCAAACTTAACTGCTACCATTGCTTATTATATTAATTTGATTTTAGGATTAGACTATGATTCATTTTCGTTAAAAGGGGGTATGCCTTATTTTAATAAAGCATTAAATATTGTTTATAACGCGCCCGAGGCTTCAGGTATAAATGGATGGAAGTCATTTGATGGCCAGCGCAATCGTTTTATTTTAATTGACAATCTTACCAAGAGTGGAATGGATAAGATTCATGACGCCATTTACGGTTACTATCGTGAAGGATTGGATCAAATGTCTTCCAAATTTGAAGTGGGAAGAGGGGCTGTGTTAAATGCTTTAATGACCATGCAAGAAGTGCAAGAGGAAAATACCAATACTATGGTAGTACCCATTTTATTACAAGGAAAGTATTCCGAAATTGTAGGTATTTTTGACAATGCCAACAAATCCATGAAAAAACAAGTGTTGAACACATTGTCAGTGATTGATTTAACCAATTTGAATAAGTATAAAGAAAAGTTAGAATGAGAATTTGTGTAAGCTTTTTGATGGTAAGTATTTTACTACTTGCTTGTGGTGAAAAAGCAAAAGAGGGGAATGCTATACCTATAGATAAAATGAAAGTAGTTGTTTTACAACTAATGAAAGCAGACGAACATTTTTCTCGTATATCTTCTTTAGATTCAACCTGGAATATACAAAAGAAGAATGTACAGTTTTATCAACAAATTTTTGACCTCAATAAAGTAGATCGCGTTCAATTTTATAAACAAATTGAATATTTGGAAAAGCACCCAGTTGAGTTTAAAGTGCTTATGGATTCGGTAAATGAACTTTCGAAAAGAGAAAAAATCCCTTTTTAGGCAACTAAACTAATCCAACCCTCAATAAACATTTATACTTTTGACCTCAAATTAAGCACCCAATAAAAAATAAAAATATGAGTAATTTACTTGGCAAACCAGCCCCAGCTTTCACATTGTTTGATACCGATAAAAAAGCTACTTCATTAGGCGATTTTAAAGGTCAAAATGTAGTAGTTCTATTCTTTCCTTTAGCATTCACAGGAGTATGTACTACAGAACTTTGCAGTATCAGAGATAATATTGGAACGTATAATAATGCCAATGCACAAGTATTGGGTATTTCCGTTGATTCTATATTTACACTTGGTAAATTTAAAGAAGAGCAAAAGTTAAACTTCCCTTTATTAAGTGACTTTAATAAAACTGCTTCAAAATCATTTGATGTATTATATGAGGTGTTTCCTGCATTTGAAATGCAAGGAGTTAGCAAGCGTTCTGCATTTGTAATTGATAAAGAGGGCGTTGTTCAATATGAAGAAGTTTGTGCAACTCCTGGCGATTTGCCAGATTTTGCTGCTATTCAAAACCTGTTAAATACCTTAAACTGAAATTTGAAATCATGCTAGGTGATATCGTAATTAACCCTGCAAAATTTCAACACTAAATATTCAAAAAAAGGCTCCAATGAATTGGAGCCTTTTTAATGTAGTCTATTTTACGGAGTAATTATTTGTCGCAAACTTCCACAATTAAAAATTTCAAATAATGCGTATTTTCCATTCCCCAAATAATGGGATGGTCGCTGGATTGTGACTGATAAGTTACTTGCCTAATTCTTTTCTTTGCATCATGCGCAGCTATTTCAATCGTTTCTAAAAATAATTCAGGGCTTACCAGGTTGGTACAACTAGAGCTCACTAAAAATCCCCCATTGCGAATAAGTTGCATGCCACGTAAATTAATTTCTTTGTAACCAGTAATTGCCTTGTCAATATTATTTCTGCTCTTTGTAAAAGCAGGCGGATCTAACATGACTACATCATATTTTTTCCCTTGCTTTCCCCAGTTCTTTAAAACATCAAAAGCATTCATGGCTTCAAACTTAACAATGTGATCAAGTTTATTCAATGCTGCATTTTTATTGGCTTGTGCAACAGCAGATTCTGAAATGTCAATACCCAAAACAGATTTGGCACCATAATGTGCTGCATGTATTTCAAAAGTACCTGTGTAGGTAAATGCACCCAACACTTCGGCATCCTTTACAATATTTTGAATGGCTCTTCGATTATCTTGTTGGTCTAAAAAGTATCCTGTTTTTTGACCAGTTTCAATATTTACATAAAACTGTAAACCATTTTCTGAAATAACGATTTCGGTAGGGAATGGGTTGGTTAGAAAGCCTTTTTGTTGCACAAGTCCTTCTAATTCTCTAACTGGAACATCATTTCTTTCATAAATACCTTTTGGATTAAAGATGCTTTTTAATGCATCAACAATTGCATCCTTCCAAACTTCAATACCATATGATAAGGTTTGTATCACAAAATAATCATTGAACTTATCAATGATGAGTGCTGGTAATCCATCGGCTTCTCCAAAAACCAAACGACAGTTTTCTGTATATCCTAAATGTTTACGATAATCCCAAGCAGCTTGAATTTTTTGATGAAAAAAAGCAGCTGTAATTTCTTCTCTATTACGGGTAAGTAAACGAATGATAATTTGGGACTCAGGGTTAATATACCCCCTGCCTGCCAATTGGCCGTCAAAGTAATATACTTCCACAATATCACCCTGTTGAACAGGGCCGGCAATACGATCCACTTCATTATTGTAAATCCAAGGATGTCCAAGGGCAATCCTTTGGGTAATTTTACGATTTAGATACACTTTTGTCATTAGGCAAAGATAGGCAGGGATTTACTGACAACTTGTTCATTTTAGGCCTAATTAGTGTCAATTTTGCTCTTTTAGGCCTTTGGCAATATATTTGCTCGAATTAGGTAATAACTCAATCATTATGGAAGAAAAAGAGATCAATACACAAGCAGCCGAAGAACAGGTAGAAAATGGAGCGGAAAATACCCCAATTGAGGAAAAAGAGCCCCTTAGTGAACTAGATCAACTAAAGGCAGATCTTGCTGACCAAAAGGACAAATACCTCCGTTTAATGGCTGAATTTGAAAATTATAAGCGTCGAACTGCAAAAGAGCGTATGGAGCTTATCCAAACTGCTGGGAAGGATGTGATTGTTTCCCTATTGGATGTATTGGATGACTGTGATAGAGCAGAGAAACAATTAAATACAACCGATGACATTGCAGTTCAAAAGGAAGGAATTCAATTGGTGTTTAATAAAATTCGAAGTACTATGCAAGCTAAAGGATTAAGTCCTATGGAGAGTATTGGAAAGGATTTTGATGCAGAATTTCACGAAGCCATTACCGAAGTGCCCGTACCAGATGAAAAATTAAAAGGGAAAGTCATAGATGAAGTAACCAAGGGGTATGCTTTAAATGAAAAAATTATTCGTTTTGCCAAAGTGGTTGTAGGCAAATAAAAATAAACATATGTCTAAAAGAGATTTTTACGAAGTACTAGGAGTGTCTAAATCGGCATCTGCGGACGAAATTAAAAAAGCGTATCGCAAAGTTGCTATGCAATATCACCCAGATAGAAATCCTGGTGACAAGGCAGCGGAAGAAAAATTTAAAGAAGCTGCAGAGGCATATGAAATATTAAGTGATAGCGATAAAAAAGCAAAATATGATCGCTTTGGTCACCAAGCATTCGGACCTGGAACAGGCGGTGGTGGCAGCGGATTCCATGGCGGTATGGATATGAATGACATATTCAGTCAGTTTGGAGATATTTTTGGTGACGAAGGATTTGGTGGATTTTTTGGAGGCGGAGGAAGATCTCGTGGTGGTGGAGCAAGAGCGAGAGGACAAAGAGGAAGTAATTTGAGAATTAAACTCAAACTAAACTTTGAGGAAATAGCGAATGGAGTTACCAAGCAAGTAAAAGTTAAAAAACATGTTGCATGTACTACTTGTGGCGGTAATGGAGCAAAAGATAAAAATAGTTTACAAACTTGTTCTACTTGTAACGGCCAAGGTCAGGTTAGAAAAGTAACCAATACTTTTTTGGGGCAAATGCAAACGGTAAATACTTGTTCTACTTGTAATGGTGAAGGAACTACCGTCACTGCAAAATGTACAAGTTGTAAAGGAGAAGGTCGTATATATGGAGAAGAAACTATTTCAATTGATATTCCTGCAGGTGTGCAAGATGGCATGCAATTAAGTATGTCTGGGAAAGGAAATGCAGGAGAACGAGGAGGAATGTCTGGAGATTTAATCATTATGATTGAGGAAGAGGCACATGAATTTTTACACCGCGATGGATTAAATGTAGCATTCGATTTATATATTACCATTCCAGATGCAATTTTTGGAACCAATGTAGAGGTTCCTACCATTGATGGACGCGCAAAAATTAAAATTCCAGCGGGAACACAAAGCGGTAAAATATTTAGACTCAAAGGGAAAGGTTTCCCTGAAGTTCAGGGTTATGCAAAAGGTGATCAGTTAATACATGTAAATGTATGGACCCCGCAGCAAGTAAGTGATGAGGAAAAAGCTGCATTGGAGAAAATGCAGGAAAGTGAAAACTTTAAACCTAAATCCACAAAAGGGGAGAAGAGTTTTTACGAAAAAGTAAAAGATGCGTTTAAGTAATAAAATAGGGACTAATAAAATTTAGCCCCTATTTTATTTTTATCTTTTTGATTTTTTCTATTTATCCCTATCGTTCATAAATTTTTTTGCAAAAATTTTAAACGTCATTATGTAAGGCATATAATTTAGCCTCTATTTTATTTTTATCTTTTCTATTTTTTCTTCGCTACTTTAATTGATAAATAGCCTTAGTATTTCTTCCGAGTCCATCATAATCTAAACCATAACCTACCACAAACTTATTGGGAATATCAAAACAAGCATAGTCTACTTTAACTGGATATGCTAAAGCTTCTGTTTTATTCAATAGCACTGCAATTTTAATAGATGCCGGTTGATTAGAAGCTAATTGAGGCAGAAAATGATGTAAGGTTTTACCTGTATCAATAATATCTTCCAATATAATAATGTCTCTTCCACTTATATTGGCATCTAATCCAATAGCGGTTACCACGTTGCCAGAGGAAGTTGTTCCTTTATATGAAGCCAATTTAATAAAACAAACTTCCACGTCAATGGTAATTTGTTTAAACAAGTCGGCTGTAAATAAAAACGAACCGTTTAAGATAGATAGGAAAATGGGTTTTTTCCCTTCATATTCTTTATTTAGTTGTTGAGCAAGTGCCGAAATTTTTTCTTGTATTTCAGCTTCGCTAATATAGGGTACAAATTCTTTGCCTAATACAGTAATGTTTGACATACTAGAATATTTTAAATTTATTTTTTTTAGGGGTTGTATTGCTTTGTTTTTTTTCGGCAGCTTTTGTTTCAGAGGATGCTTTAACTTTTTCAGGAGTCGTTGATTTACTGGATTCCTTTGGCATATTGAATAAGTACAGAATGGTACCTTCTTTAATTTCAGTTTCCTGAATATTGCTATTATAGGATTTTAATGATGATAATTGAATGCCTTCCATTTGAGCAATGTCATAAAAAGTTTCTCCATTTTTTGCAACATGTACTTTTTTATCACTTTCCTTCTTTTTCTCTCCTAAAAAGAGTAACTGATCTTTTTGAACTAAATCAGTTTCTTCCAATTCATTATTATTAAATAATTTAAATACTGGCACATTATAAGTGTCTGCAATTTCTAAAAAAGACCTTTCTTTTTCTGCCCAGATTGCAGAAATACCATTGATTTTAAATTTTTTATTTTTTGGATAGTTTACCGCAATAGTTTCATTTATTATTTTTTTGCTATCAGCAGCACTTTTGGCATTTATTTGACTTGCATCTTTAATTTCGGTAGTGCCTTTAAGCGTATTTGTTTTATCAACAGTATCTTTCACGGTAACTAATTTTACAACCGTATCTTTTACAACCATTACTTTAACAACGGTGTCGGTTATTTTCACAATTTTTACGACCGTGTCTTTAATAGACACAGGATTTGGTGTAGGTTTAATTTCCTCCACTTTTGAAGATGAGGTGTTGTCCGACAATGTTTTTACGATAGGTTTTACAATGGTGTCGATTGATTTAGTATTATTATCAGCCTCCTCTAATGAGTCCTCTGTAACTAATTCAGGAAAATTGTATTGCGATAATTCATATAAGTCAATCACTTTTAATAAACTATTGGGGTAATCTTTTTCAGTGGCATATCCAGCTTTTTTTAATCCATAAGCCCAAGCGGTATCGTCCACAGGGTCTAATTCAAATAAACTAGCATAGTAAGGGCGATATTTTAAAAAATTAGAATGGTCAATAAAAGAGCTATCTGCATTGTCATAAACTCTAAAACATTCATTCTTCATATCGTCGTCCTTGTACATTTTTTCACCATTCCATTCTGTTTTACATTTAATGCCAAAATGATTATTGGCTTCTTTTGCCAATTTGCTTTCGCCACTTCCTGATTCTACAATGGCTTGTGCAAGTGTAATGGAAGCGGGGATGCCGGTTCTTTGCATTTCTTTAATGGCAATGCCTTTGTACTTTTTAATATAATCAATCGTTACTTGTGCTTGAGATTGGGCAAGTAAATTAAATGGGATTGCTAGTAATAATAAAAGGTAAATATTGCGCTTCATGTTATTTTTTTCTTATTAAAGTAAGTCCATCTCTTATGGTTAAAATAGTGTGTTCAGTTGTTTCGTCATTTTGTAGGTATTCATTAAATGCTTGTATAGCTTTAGCACTTTTTCCTGAAATATTTTCTTCAAGTACATCGCCATGAAACAATACATTGTCTACGATAATTAATCCATTGTTGGCTAATTTGGGCAATACTAAATTATAGTAATCAATATAACCTGTTTTATCAGCGTCAATAAATACTAGATCCCATGTATTAGATAGTGAGGGGATTATTTCTTTGGCATCACCGTTGTGAACAGAGATTTTTGATGCATGAGGACTTTGTATAAAATAATTTGAAGCGGTTTTAGCATCTTCTGCTCTTAACTCAATGGTATGTAAATGTCCATTTTCAGTTAAGCCCTCTGCTAAACATAAGGTGCTGAAACCGGTAAATGTTCCAATTTCTAAAATATGCGATGGGTTCACTAGTTTACTTATAAAACTCAAAAATCCTCCTTGGTGCCAACTACTTTGCATATGCGCATGTTGATGTGTAGCAAGGGTAGTATCATACATTTGCTTTAAATAGCTAGGAGTTGCCTGACTATAGGCGTCTATATATGTATTTGCAATGGGATTGATAAATTCCATTTGCAAATGTCTATTTTTTTTCTGTATTCGAGCTAGAAATTAACCATAATCCTAAAAAGGTGAAAAGACCATTGATTATGAGCAATTCTTGACCAATTTGGAAGCCACCAAGCAACATTTTTTGATTGGTTTCAAGTACAAAACAAAGTATTGGTGCTAGTATACAAACAAAAGGAACCCATTTGTCTTTTAAACTTCGTTTTGTTAAAATACCAAAAGCAAATAATCCAAGCAAGGGGCCGTATGTATAGGAAGCGATTTTTAATATGAGGTCAATGATGCTTTTATTATCTACCCATTTAAAAATCATTACAATGAGTAAAAAAACAAATGCAAAACTTAAATGCACTCTTTGTCTAATTTTCTTTTGTTTGGCCTCGTCCCAATCTTTGCTTCTTTGCATGCCCAATAGGTCAATACAAAAACTAGAGGTTAGGGCGGTAATGGCACCGTCTGCACTTGGAAACAAAGCCGAGATAAGTGCAAGTATAAAAATAATGGATAAATAGGGGGGCATGTTTTGTAATGCAAGGGTGGGGAATAAGGCATCTCCCACAGCATTTACATTTTGTTGTGTTGCGTATAAATTTAATAACCCACCCAAGAATAAAAATAATGTGATTACCAATAGCATGCTAAAGCCAATAGTGATCATGTTTTTTTGTGCGTCTTTTAATGATTTTACCGAAATGTTTTTTTGCATCATCTCCTGATCCAACCCAGTCATCGTTAGCGTGACAAAAGCGCCGCCTATAATTTGTTTCAAAAAGAAAGATTTGCTATTTACATCTGTGCTAAATACAGTAGCTATTCCTTTTGCTTGCATTGCCTGTAATCCTTCAAAAACTGACAAATGCAAATTTGAAAGTATATAAATACTGCAAATGATTAAACCCAATAACATGCCTGAAGTTTGTAAAGTATCGGTATAAACAATTGTCTTTACACCTCCTTCATAAGTGTATAACAATATCATTGCTAGTATTACCAAGGTGGTTCCCCAAAATGGGACGCCCATGCTATCTAAAATAAATACTTGTAAAATTTTAACTACTAAATACAATCTAGCTGTAGCACCTAAAGTTCTTGATAAGACAAAAAAGGAAGCACCAGTTTTATAGGCGTTAAATCCAAGTCTTGTTTCCAAATAATTATAAATTGAAGTTAGATTCATTTTGTAATAAATGGGTAACAATACATATGCGATGGCAATGTAGCCGATTAAATATCCAATGGTGATTTGTAAATAATGAAAACCGTCTTTCCCTACAGCACCAGGCACGCTAACAAAGGTTACACCACTTAAAGATGTACCAATCATTCCAAAGGCTACTAACATCCAATTGCTGTTCTTATTGCCGATAAAAAATGACATATTATTACTGTTTTTACCAGTAATTTTCGCAACACCTAATAAAATGGCAAAATAGATGACTACAAATAGAAATAATAATCCTGCGCTCATGGGTTAAATAATTAGTAATAGCAAAGTAATAACAATCTTTCAATTTTTTAGTTAAATTGTGAGACTCTTTCAATTTAAATTAAAGAAATGAAGATTCATGCAGTCACTGTTTTTTGTGGATCCAAGTCCGGTAATGATATAGCATATGAGCAAGCCGCCAGTGATTTGGGTACCATGCTTGCCCAAGAAGGAATTTGTTTGGTTTATGGTGGTGGTAATAAAGGTATTATGGGTGCGGTGGCCAATGCAAGTTTGGTCGCAGGTGGTAAAGTAATTGGCATTATTCCTAAACTTTTATTAGAATGGGAAGCGCAACATGAAGAATTAACGGAACTTATTGTTACGGATTCTATGCACTCAAGAAAACTGTTATTATATGATAAATGTGATGTTGCAGTAATTTTGCCAGGAGGCATGGGTACCATGGATGAACTATTTGAAATGCTCACTTGGAACAACTTAAAAATTCACAACAAGAAAGTGTTTATCATTAATATAAATGGGTATTATGATGCCATGATACAACTATTGGACACAATGGATGCACAAGGCTTTATGTATGAATCATGGCGCAATCGTTTAATTGAATGCAATTCCATAAAAAGTTTTAAGGACGCTTTGGCTTTAGCAACTGAATAGGAATGCCAAATCCTGCTCTAATAATGGGTTGTGCGGTTGTTTGTCCAATTCTATAGGGAGATTGCTGTGCATTTACTAAATCAAACATAACTGAGAAATAAGAAAAACCGTCTTCATTTCTTTTTCCATATCCAATCCCGGCAAGCACACTAGGGGCGCTTACACTTGAGCTGCCTGAAGTTCCTTGAGTAAAATTTTTTGCATTGGTGAATGTCCAATTGTACTCTGGTTGTACTTGTAAAAAGAATTGCTCAATTGGCCATAATCTTATAAATCCCCCCATTCCTATTTGAGTGTTATTACTCCTGTAGTTTTCTCCTGTAATATTTGCATTAGATCTGAAGGATGCGTAGTATAAATTAATAGCAGCACCTAAATCAATGTATTTATTATAACTTTTAACGAGTTCGGGGTTAAGTCCAATTTGAAAACTACCTGATCCACCACCCAAAATAACACCTCCTCCAAAAAATACAGGTTTGGTTTCTAAATTTGGAAGGGTAGTTACTGTTGTATTTTGAGCGAATACACCATTAAATAAAAATGCAAATAAACATAAAGCGAAGTACTTTTTTTTCATCAGATTAATTATTTTGATCAAAAATCTTTCCTGCATTTAAAATCCCCTTAGGATCAAAGGTTTTTTTAATACCGCGCATTAAATCCAATGAAATCGGATCAAAGACTACAGGCATATACGTTTTTTGAATCAGTCCTATTCCATGCTCACCGCTAATAGTACCCCCCAATGCGTATACTAGTTTGAATAACTCGTTTAAAATAGTTTGCATTTCTTCACTTTGAAAACTTTTCTTAATCGTAGGGTGGTTAATTCTTATATGCAAATTGCCGTCGCCAGCATGGCCATAACACACTACTTTAAAACCATTCGCATCACCTAAAGCTTTTACTCCTTTAATTAATTTTGGTAGTTCGGCCCTTGGCACTACGGTATCTTCTTCTATTGTATAACCTGCGCTCACGGCTGCTTCATTTGCTTTTCGACGTATTTTCCAAAGTTCATTTTTTTGTTGCGCATCATCGGCAAAATACAATTCACCTACCTCATAATTGGCCAACACTTCGGAAATCGCTTCCATTTCACTCATGAGTACATCCATATTATTGCCATCTACTTCTATAATTAAATGCGCTGCTAACTCGGGGGTTAAGGGGATGGCAGAACTATCAAGCATTTTAGTAGCCAAGGTAATGGCATCAATTTCCATAAGCTCCATTGCACTTGGTGTGATGCCCGCTCTGAATATAGCACTCACCGCTTCACTTGCTTTTTCTAAACTATTAAAAGGCGCAAGTAATAATAAATCAAATTTAGGAAGTGGGATTAATCTTAATACAATTTTTGTGACAATACCTAAAGTCCCCTCACTTCCTACAATAAGTTGCGTGATATTATATCCTGTTGCATTTTTTAAAACATTGGAACCCGTCCAAATTATTTCACCTGTTGGCAATACTACCTCTAAATTCAAAACATAATCTTTGACCACCCCATATTTCACCGCTTTTGGTCCGCCTGAATTTTCTGAAATATTGCCTCCAATAAAACAACTGCCTTTGCTTGCAGGGTCGGGAGGATAAAACAATCCTTTTTCTTTTACTGTATTTTGTAACACTTCGGTAATCACGCCCGGTTCGGTGGTTACTTGTAAATTGCGTTCATCAATTTCCAAAATCTCATTAAAACGTTCCATGGAAATAACTAAACCGCCAAAATGAGGTAGCGCCCCACCTGTTAAGCCAGTGCCACCTCCGCGCGGCGTCACAGGTATAATATGCTCATTGCATATTTTTAGTAAGGATGAAATTTCTTGTGCTGTTCTTGGTTTTACAATAACCTCGGGCGCATAAAAAAGATTTTCTGTTTCGTCCTTACCGTACTTTTCAATACTCTCTATATCGGTTAATAAAAATGCCTCACCCACAATATGCTTAAACTGTTCAATAATGGCAGGGGTGATCTTGTTCATTCCAATCAAAATTTAGATAACAAAAAAGAGTTCAAAATTAACAACAAATTAAAATAGGCCATATAACATGCCATCCACTTTGCTAATGATTTCACCAAAGTCTTCTTCGTTTTCACCGAACTTGTTTTTATCACAATCAATTACCAATAAAGGACCTTCTTTATAACCCTCTATCCATTTATTATAGTAATCGTTTAATTTCTTTAAATAGTCTAAACGAATATTCTCTTCGTACTCTCTACCTCTTTTTTGAATTTGAGAAACAAGCGTAGGAACAGATGCTTTTAAATAAATTAACAAGTCTGGTGGTTGTACCATGCTTTTGATGGTACTGAAAAATCCAAAATAATTATCAAAATCACGCTTACTCATTAAGCCCATTTCGTGTAGGTTGGGTGCAAAAATATTGGCATCCTCATATATGGTCCTATCTTGAATGATCGTCTCTGTACCTCTTTGTATTTCCAAGATTTGGTTTAAACGGCCATGCAAGAAATAAATTTGTAGGTTAAAACTCCAGCGTGGCATATCGTCGTAAAAGTCTGTTAAGTAGGGGTTGTGGTCCACGTCTTCAAACTGCGGAATCCAACGATAATGTTTACTTAACATTTCGGTGAGTGTAGTTTTACCAGCGCCAATATTTCCAGCGATTGCTACGTGTTTTGGTTTTTTAGTCGCTTTTGCCATAATCTTATAGGTGTAGTTGAATGAGTTGTTATATAAGTTGTTTAATAGTTCATGCCCACTGCGTTTCGCACAGTGGTTAAAGTAGCAGAAGCACTCGCTCTCGCTTTATCTGCACCTTGATGAATGATTTTTAAAAGTAAATCTTTGTTATTTTGTAAATCAGCAGCTTTTGAACGAATGGGCTTTATGAAATTTACCATGTCTTCCGCCAATTGTTTTTTCATATCTCCATAGCGAATAATGCAATTGCCTTCGGAGCTATTATTAAAGTCATCCTCAAATTTTTTCATTGTATCTGGACTACTCACTAAGCCCATTAATGTAAATAAGTTTTGAATGTAATCTGGTTTCACTGAATTAGGTGTTAAAGGACCTTGATCTGTTTTAGCCTTCATCACTTTTTTACGAATCATATCATCCTCATCCGCTAAAAATAGTGTAGTCATTTGGTTTTCACTCTTACTCATTTTTCCATTTCCATCTAATCCCATAATTTTTACCAACTCGCTATTGTAGTTGAATGCATAGGGTAAAGGGAAAGTCTCGCCATAACGGTGATTGAAACGTTCCGCAAAATTTCTTGCCATTTCTAAATTCTGTTCTTGATCTTTTCCCACTGGAACTTTCACTGCACGATGTATTAAAATATCTGCTGCTTGTAATACAGGATAAGTTAATAAGCCAGCATTTACATTTTCGGGTTGCATACGGACTTTGTCTTTAAAAGTGGTTGTCTTTTCCAACTCCCCTTTATATGCTAGCA
The DNA here is from genome assembly GCA_037975805.1 of Bacteroidota bacterium. Classification (GTDB taxonomy): domain Bacteria; phylum Bacteroidota; class Bacteroidia; order Chitinophagales; family Chitinophagaceae; genus Sediminibacterium. The sequence continues at coordinate 22,546 of JBANFX010000018.1, forward strand.
TATTCAAATACAAATATAATTCTGCAATTTCTGGAACATCACTTTGAACATACAAAGACACTTTTTCAGGATCCAATCCACAGGCAATATTTTCTGCAACCACCCTAAGAACACTTTCTTGTAAAGTTTTGGTATCGGGGTGTGTTGTAAGGCTATGCCAGTTGGCAACAAAAAAGTAACAATTATACTCATCTTGCATACGCACATAATTGCGCATGGCACCAAAATAATTACCTAAATGTAAGAAGCCGGTAGGGCGGATTCCACTCAATACAATTTCCTTTTCCATAGCTTTGCGAAGATAATGAAACAAGACCCCATTTTTTGCTATCTTTTTGGGATATTTGTACCCAATTCAAAAAAAATATTTTGAGCCAAGCATCTCTTTTACAAAGTCCCATTGAATACCTAAAAGGAGTAGGCCCTTTGAGGGCCGATATGCTTAAAAAAGAGCTTAATTTATATACTTTTGGCGACCTATTACATCATTTTCCGCACCGCCATATCGACAAAACCCAGGTAACACCAATTGGGCAAGTGAACCCTCAAATGGACTTTGTTCAGGTAAGAGGGGTGCTTCAGGGTATAGATATTATTGGGGAAAAGCGTTCTAAAAGGATGGTTACCCAGTTAAAAGACAATACGGGGCAAATAGAATTGGCCTGGTTTCAGGGCATTAATTGGGTGCAAAAAAGCATCCTAGAGGGGCAGGCTTATTTGGTATTTGGTCGGGTAAGTTTTTTTAATGGTCGTGCTCAAATTGTACATCCCGAAATTGAACCTTATGTTGCGGCAACGGCAGGGCAAAAAACTTTGTTAGAGCCCGTGTATCCTTCCACCGAAAAATTAAAATCACGTGGTTTAAATGGTAAGCAATTAGGTAAGTTAACACAAACCTTATTTCAACAAATAAGTGAAAGTGATTTACCTGAAAATTTACCAGCGCACTTACTAAAAAACAGGATGGGGCGATGGGAAGCATACAGACAAATTCATTTTCCAAGTTCACAAGAACAATATAAGAAAGCTTTGTCCCGACTGGTTTTCGAAGAATTGTTTCTTGCGCAGGTTCGATTGAATTTAATTAAAATAGATAGACATAAAAATAGCAAGGGCCATAAATTTGAAATTGTTGGAGATTATTTTAATACATTCTATAACAAACATTTACCTTTTGAATTAACAGGCGCACAAAAGCGCGTAATTAAAGAAATTAGGCAGGACACTGCACGTGGTTTTCAAATGAACCGATTGTTGCAAGGGGATGTGGGTAGTGGAAAAACCATGATTGCATTACTCTCTATGTTAATTGCTGCAGACAATGGTTTTCAAAGTTGTTTAATGGCACCCACCGAAATTTTAGCCCAACAGCATTATGCGAGTTTAAGTGAACTTTTAAAGGATATGTCTTTGGAAGTGGCTTTATTAACGGGGAGTACTAAAACAGCAGAACGCAGAAGAATATTACAAGGATTGATGGATGATACCATACATTTTGTAGTGGGAACACATGCTATTATTGAAGAAGTAGTTCAGTTTAAGAATTTAGGTTTAGCCGTTATTGATGAACAACATCGTTTTGGTGTTGCACAACGCGCACAACTATGGAAAAAATCAAAAGTACCGCCGCATGTGTTAGTTATGACTGCAACACCAATCCCTAGAACACTTGCCATGACTGCATTTGGAGATCTTGATTATAGTGTAATGGATGAATTGCCGCCAGGTAGACAACCTATTAAAACAGTTCATAGGTATGAAACTTCACGCGCTAGTGTAATGGACTTTGTAAAAACTGAAATCACAAAAGGAAGACAAGCTTATTATGTATATCCATTAATTGAAGAAAGTGAAAAAATGAGTTATGAGGATTTGATGCAAGGATATGAACAAGTAAAAAGTTTTTTTCCTGAACCCAAGTATAAAATCAGCATGGTGCATGGAAAGCAAAAAAATATAGAGAAGGATACCAATATGCAAAGGTTTATTTCAGGTGACACGCAAATATTGGTTGGAACAACTGTTATTGAAGTAGGGGTGAATGTGCCCAATGCAAGTGTAATGGTCATTGAGAGTGCAGAGAAATTTGGTTTGTCACAGTTGCATCAGTTAAGAGGTCGTGTGGGAAGAGGTTCTGAGCAGAGTTATTGTATTTTATTGAGTAGCGTAAAAGCAAGTAGAGAAGCAAAGAATCGTTTAAAAATTATGTGTGAAACCAATGACGGTTTTGTGATTGCCGAAAAGGATTTAGAATTAAGAGGGCCGGGCGATATTGATGGAACTAGGCAAAGTGGAGCGCTTAATTTTAGATTGGCAAATATTATTAACGACCGCCAAACCTTGGAAGAGGCTAAAAATGAAGCCTATGCCATTTGTGAGAAGGATCCCAATTTAAGTGCCCCAGAAAATTCACCAACACGTGCCTTTTTGCAGTCCCAAAAGACCAAAATTGGCTGGGGCAAGATTGCTTAAAACAGCTAAAATTTTAAGTATCTTGCAGGCAGGTGCAAGGCATTTGCTTTATGCCTAGCAATCAAAAAATACATCGCATGAAATATTTACCATTAGATTCGAAAATATTTATTCAAAACAGGAAACGTTTTGTTTCAAAAATGCAAAAAAACAGCATTGCCATTTTTGTAAGCAATGATGAATTTCCAAGCAATGGAGATGCCTTACATGGTTTTGTGCAAAACAGTGATTTGTTTTGGTTATCTGGTATAGAACAAGAGGGCAGTATGGTTGTATTATTCCCTGACAATCCTGATCCTAAGTACAGAGAAGTTTTGGTACTTACACGCCCACAGGAGTTAAAAGAAATTTGGGATGGTAAAAGATTAAGAGCACATGAGGCCACCGCCATATCGGGCATGACAACCATTGTATGGGAGGATGTTTTAGATGGTATGTTACAGCAGTGGATTCATTTAGCAGATGCTATATATTTAGATTCTAACGAGAATGATCGAAAAAATAATTTGGTAAGAAGTGCAGAGTACCGATTCATTGATGAGATGAAGTCGCGTTATCCATTGCATCAGTATTTGCGTGCTGCTAAAATTTTGAAAGACTTACGCGGTATTAAAACCAAAGAAGAGGTAGTGGTGATTCAAAAAGCAATTGATATTACAGAGGTTGCTTTTAGAAGATTATTGCAATTTATAAAGCCGGGTGTTCATGAGTATGAAATTGAAGCTGAAATTTATCATTCATTCTTATCTCAACGAGCTACTGGCGCTGCCTATCATAGTATTATTGCAAGTGGGGATAATGCGCGCACATTACATTATATAAACAATAACAATGTTTGTAAAGATGGCGAATTAATCTTAATGGATTTTGGAGCGGCATATGGCGGATATAATGCAGATTTAACTAGAACCGTTCCTGTGAATGGAAAATTTACCAAGCGCCAAAAAGAGGTATATAATGCATGTTTGCACTTACATGATTATGCAAAATCTATTTTAAAGCCAGGCATTAGCATTTTAAAATATACCGATAAAGTTGGGGAAGAAGCTACCAAGCAATTCTTGAAAATTGGCTTACTCAATAAAACTGACATTAAAAACGAGGATAAGAATAATCCTGCTTATCGCAAATATTTATATCATGGGATTTCACATCATTTAGGCATTGATGTGCATGATTTAGGAACAAGAACGGCGCCAATTGAACCAGGAATGGTCTTTACCGTAGAGCCAGGTATATATATTAAAGAAGAGGCAATGGGTGTGAGAATTGAAAATAATGTTTGGATTACTAAAACAGGCAATCAGGATTTGTTTAAAAATATTCCTATAAAAGCGGATGAAATTGAAAACTTAATGCGTCGCAAAAAATAACATGAGAAAACAAATTCCCAATTTCATTACCCTGCTCAATTTATATTTTGGCTGCTTGGCTATCATGTCCACATTTGAAGCAGGTGCAATGTTTGCAATGGATGATAATGGTGGAGTAATAGTAGAGATACCTGCTAAACTTTTTTATGCAAGTTTATACATTGGGTTAGCTGGTTTAATGGACTTCTTTGATGGCTTTGCTGCCAGACTATTAAAAGTATCCTCCGATATGGGGAAACAATTAGATTCTTTAGCCGATATAATTAGTTTTGGCCTAGCACCAGCGTTTATTGTATTTCAATTTTTAAGATTGTCTTTAGCGTCCGATATGAATGCGTTAACGCAGCAACCCATTGGATTATTTGCGGCTTTTTTAATCCCAATGGCGGGCGCTTATCGTTTGGCTCGATTTAATTTAGATGTAGAACAAACTACTTATTTTAAAGGAGTACCCATCCCCATGATTGGAATTTTGACAGCTGCATTTCCATTAATATATTGGCAATCACCTTCGCCTCTTATATCTAAAATGGTATTAAGCCCATTATTTTGGTTTGCCTATATTTTTTTAGTTTCCTTTTTAATGGTGATGAAAAGGCCTATGTTGGCCCTAAAAAGCCTTGGCAATAAGAAACAACTCCTACTGCCTCTTTTATTGGTGGTTTTGGAAGTAATGGTAACGGCATTTTTTTATAGATGGTTGGCCATTCCTTTTGGCTTTATTGGCTATTGCTTAGTATCTTTGTTCTACCGAAAAACAATTACTCAATAAGAAAATAATTTTTATGCTATTTCAAGTTCAAATCAAAGTCATGCCATTAAAAGATTTATTAGATCCTCAAGGAAAGGCCGTATTAGGAGGCTTACATAACTTAGGAATGAATGGCGTACAAGATGTTAGAGTTGGGAAGCATATTACTTTACAAATTGAAGCGGGTAGTCAAGAAGCTGCGCGCGCATTAGCGGAAGAAGCAAGTAAGAAGTTATTATCAAATGCCGTGATGGAATATTTTGAAATTGAATTTGTTCAAGCTTAGTCATTTTTATTTCATTTAATTATGTTGTATTTAGTACCAACACCTATTGGGAATTTAAAAGATTTTACCTTTAGGGCTGTGGAGGTACTACAGTCAGTGGATTTTATTTTATGTGAAGACACTCGTACTTCTTCTAAATTATTGCAACACTATAATATCCAAAAACCACTTACGCCATATCATCAGCACAATGAGCATAAGGTGGTGGATCATTTGGTACAACAACTACAAACAGGGAAAAATATTGCTTTAATTACCGATGCCGGAAGTCCTGGAATTTCAGATCCTGCATTTTTATTGGTACGTGCCTGTAAAGCAGCGGGCGTGGAAGTGACGAGTTTGCCTGGCGCAACCGCATTTGTACCTGCATTAACCAATAGTGGATTGCCCGCTAGCCAATTTACTTTCGAAGGTTTTATACCTTTAAAGAAAGGGAAGAAAACTTTAATGGAATCATTGGTAAACGAAGAGCGTACCATGATTTTTTATGAAAGTCCTATGCGCTTGGTAAAAACACTCGAGTTATTTGCTACTTATTTTGGAGGGGATCGCAAAGCAGCAGTGAGCCGCGAGCTTACTAAGCTATTCGAGGAAAATACAACCGACACCTTGAATAATTTAATCCTTTATTATAGCTCAAAGCAAGTAAAAGGGGAGATTGTGATTGTGGTTGCTGGAAAGGAATAGGTTCTTGCTTTTTTAAAATTTCCGTTTATACATCAGGGTTGTTTCGCTTCACTTTTTGTCTTAAATTCATTCCTTCTTTGAGGGTACATTTTTTTAATTATTTAAGTTTAAAAAGCATTATATGCAAAACAAAGTTTTATCGTTATTGGCATTGTTATTGGTATCAACAATAGCATCCGCACAAGCCGATCGTTGGCAGCAACATATTAATTATACAATTAAAGCAGGGTTGGATGTAAATACCAATATAGTAAAAGGTACCGAAGACATCGTTTATGATAATAATAGTACCGATACCTTAACAAAGGTGTATTTCCATTTATACTGGAATGCGTTTCAACCTAATTCTGTAATGGATATTAGGAGTCGTGAACTAGGAAAAAATACAATGACCAATCGCAGAGGTGATGTGGTAAAAGATTGGGATGCACGTGTAACTGATAGAATAGAAAAATTATCCCCTTCTGAAATAGGATATCAAAAAGTAAGTTCAATTACCATTAATGGCAAGACGCAAAAATTAATTGAGCACGAAACTATTTTAGAAGTGCAATTAACGCAGCCTATTCTGCCAAAATCTTCTGTCAAAATGAATGTTGAGTTTGAAGCACAAGTGCCAAAGCAAATTCGTCGTTCAGGAAGAGATAATGCAGAGGGTGTTCGTTTTTCAATGAGTCAATGGTATCCTAAAATGGTTGAGTACGATTACCAAGGTTGGAATACCAATCCTTATATTGCTAGAGAATTTTACGGTGTATGGGGTAATTATGATGTGACTTTGCAATTGGATCAAAACTACATGGTTGCTGCAACGGGTGTATTACAAAATCCAACCGCAACAGCGAACCCACAAGGACTAAAGTCTTGGAATTTCAAAGGCAGCAATATTCACGATTTTGTTTGGGCGGCAGATAATCATTTTAAACATCTATCAAAAGAAGTTAGAAAAGGTTTAACACTACATGTGTACTATAAAGAAAAAGATGCAAGAGCAGATAGTGCTTGGGCGAATGTATTATGGGCTGCAGAAAAAATGTTGCCTTTCATGGAAAAGAAATTTGGCGCTTATCCTTATCCTCAATATTCATTTATTCAGGGTGGAGATGGGGGTATGGAATATGCAATGGCTACTTTGTTAAAAGGGCCTGGGTTAGGTACCGTGTTCCATGAGTGGATGCATAGTTGGTATCAACATATTTTAGGAACCAATGAAAGTTTGTTCCCATGGATGGATGAAGGCTTTACAAGTTATGCCGAAGAAGCAGTTTCTTATGAATACAACCAATCTTTTGCTACAAGTTCTCCTTACATTAGCGAGAGAGAAAAAGCGCAAATTTTAGTAGGCAATGAAAGAGCTAAAACTCAATTACCTGCTGTTCAATATGGAAACTATATGGGTTATTTAGGATTGGCCAAAAGTGGATTGGAAGAACCTATGAGTACACACTCCGATCATTATAATACCAATTTTGCATATAGTAGTGCCGCGTATAGTAAAGGTGGTACCTTCCTTGGTTTTTTAGGTTATATAATTGGAGATTCGGTTCGTGATAAAGTATTGCTCAATTATTATAACACTTGGAAGTTTAAGCATCCAAATGCAAATGACTTTATACGTGTTGCTGAAAAAACCAGTGGCATTCAATTAGAGTGGTTTAAAGAATATTGGGTAAACAGTACAAAAACAATTGATTATGGCTTAAATGATATTCAAGCTACGCCAACTGGAGCCATGATTAGTTTGCAACGTATTGGCAAAATGCCTGCACCTTTGGAAGTATTGGTGACGTATAAGGACGGCAGCAGTGAATTGCATTATATTCCATTGGATTTGATGCTTGCCAATAAAGTTGTAGAAGGGAAGGATGTAAGAATTGATCATCCTGCATGCAAGTGGGTGCAACCAACCTATACTTTTGAAACTACAAAGCCATTAAATGCCTTAAAATCAATTGAGATTGATCCAAGCTATCGTTTGCCTGATGTAAATAGAAGTAACAATAAATTAGAGATCCCTAATTAAACGGGTCTTAAGGTGGTTCAAGTGAAGAAATAAATTACAATTTTATTTCTTCACTTGAATTATAAACTTCTCTTTAAAATAGTCCTCTTTAAAAATGTCATATATTGACATCATTTTAGGGCGTACGCCACTCTCAAAAATTTCTTGATGTAAGTCTCCACCTTTTAAACAAATAAGGCTATTGGGTTGCTTGGGTTTCTTATTAATGATTGGCCCTGCCCATTTCCATAAATCTTTTAAAGGAGCCACAGCGCGGCTTATGGCGTAATCGAATTTTTTATTCTTAATATCTTCAACACGTGTGTGTTTAGTTGTAATATTTGTAATCCCCACCATTTCACATACGGCATCTACAACTTTAAGTTTTTTAGCGATACTATCCACCGCTAAAAATTGCACATCGGGGAAAAATATAGCCATTGGTACACATGGAAAACCGCCACCACAGCCAATATCAATCACTTGCGTTCCCCTTTCCCATTCCGTAATTGCAGCAATGCTTAATGAATGTAAAACATGATGTAAATAAAGCTGATCAATATCTTTTCTAGAAATCACATTAATCTGACTATTCCACTCTTTATAAGCAGCTTCTAAGCCCATCAATTGATTCAATTGCGTTGGTGTAAAGTCGGCAAAGTATTTTGTAATTAATTCCAGTTTTTGTTCGGTGCTTTCCATACGCTAGGCAAGGTAAATATGTAATAAAATACAGACCATATGTCAAATAATATATACCATGGCCATAAGTCTAATTCGTTTAATTTTTTCATAGTACTTCTTAGTACAATACCCTGAATTAAAAAACGCACACTCCACAAGCTAACTATTAATATGTATTGTTTGCTAAACAATAAAGCTGCAATAAAAACAGGGTAAACTAAAAACTGACTAAAAGCATATAAAGCTAATAAAAACGAATGATGTGTTTTATAATACTTGCTGGTGGTGTAATGTCTATATTTTTGATTCATCCAGTCGTTGAATCGCGTCTTAGGCTCACTAATCGTATGCGCTTCCTTATCAATTACAATAGCGGTATTCTTTTTGTTGGCTACTTGATTTATAAATAAATCGTCATCGCCACTAGGCATTTGATTAATGGAAGAGAAACCTTTGTTTCTAAAAAACACATCTTTTTTGTAAGACAAATTACGCCCAACTCCCATATATGGGATACCTGCAAGTGCGTATGAGAAATATTGTAAAGCAGTTTGGAATGTTTCAAAACGAATTAATTTATTAAGAATACCTGGCTTCTTTTTATAAGCACCATATCCCAATACAATTTCAATATCATCACCATAACCATCTTGCATTAATTGCATCCAATTTTCACTTGCTGGAACACAATCGGCATCTGTTAACAATAAGGTTTCATATTTTGATGATTTAATGCCCATAGATAAAGGGAATTTTTTTCCATTAATCATTTTGGCATCCTGAGAAAGGGTAACAATATTTAAGTTTTTAAATGATTTTCTAAATTCTTCTAATAAATATTTGGATTCATCTTCAGAATTATCATTTACTAACACAACTTCATGTGTTGTGCTATATTGCTGTACTAAAACACCAGGTAAAAAGTTAGCTAAATTTTCTGCTTCGTCGCGCGCACAAATCACCACTGAAATAGGGTGCTCTACATGAACTGCTTTTTTAGGCTTTTTATAAATTGCCAAGCGCAGGAAAAAAAATAGATAATAAAACAACTGAATAGCTATTATGCAAGCGAATGCACCTATCAGGATATTTGATACGGGTAGGTTAGTAATCATAGTACAAAAGTAATACTATTTGACCTTACCTTTGCCTCATGGCTGCATTAGCATTTGAATTAGTACATAGTAGTAAGCAGGGAGGATCCCGAGCTGGGACCATTACCACCGATCATGGGGTTATTGAAACACCTATTTTTATGCCAGTGGGCACCATTGGTTCTGTAAAGGCGGTTACGCAACAACAATTAAAAGCCGATATAAAGGCACAAATTATACTAGGAAATACTTATCATCTTTATTTAAGGCCGGGTACTGAAGTATTGGAAGCCTCAGGGGGGCTTCATAAATTTATGGGTTGGGACCGACCTATATTAACGGATAGTGGTGGTTATCAAGTTTTTTCCTTGGCCAACAATCGAAAAATAAATCCAGAAGGGGTAGTTTTTCAATCTCATATCGACGGAAGTAAACATTTATTTACTCCCGAAAAAGTAATGGATATTCAAAGGAGTATTGGAGCAGATATTATAATGGCATTTGATGAATGTCCGCCTATTCCAAGTACTTACGAGTATGTTAAAAAAAGTATGGATTTAACACATGTTTGGTTAGATAAATGTTTTCATCGTTTAGCGGAAACGCCAGATTTATATGGTTACACACAAAACTTATTTCCAATTGTACAAGGTGGGTTAAATAAAGATTTGAGAAAGGCTTCCTGCGAATACATTAGCTCCAAAAATGCAGTTGGTAACGCCATTGGGGGTTTAAGTGTGGGAGAAACCGAGGAAGAAATGTATGAATTTACTGCACATTGTTGTGAGCATTTACCAGCGGATAAGCCAAGATATTTAATGGGTGTTGGAACCCCTTGGAATATTTTAGAAGCCATTGACTTAGGAGTAGATATGTTTGACTGCGTAATGCCAACGCGTAACGGCCGTAATGGGATGATTTTTACGTCACATGGAGTTATCAATATTAAAAACAAAAAATGGGAAAAGGATTTTAGTCCATTGGATCCTGGCATTCCAAATGAATTAAGTCAATATTATACAAAAGCATATATGCGTCATTTATTTCAGGCAGATGAAATATTGGGATTGCAATTGGCTAGTATTCAAAACCTATCCTTTTATTTATGGTTGGTGGGAGAAGCAAGAAAACATATTATTGCGGGAGATTTTAGCAGTTGGAAAGTGGGCATGATTCAACAACTAAAAACACGATTGTAAATTTAATAGAGTGAAAAAATTAGATTGGTACATATTAAAAAAGTTTTTGAGAGTATTTTTCTTCTCTATTTTTTTATTTGCAGTCATCGCTGTGGTGATAGATGTGAGTGAAAAGACCGACGATTTTGTGCGCTCAGGATTAAGTGGGCCAGAAATTTTCACACATTATTATATTGGATTCATACCGCATATTATTGCGCTCTTATTCCCTTTATTCGTATTTATTGCCGTTATTTTTTTCACTTCCAAAATGGCGGGTCAAACCGAAATTGTGGCCATACTCGCAAGTGGAACTACTTATAATAGATGGTTGCGTCCATACTGGATTGGTGGAATTTTATTAGGTTTATTATTGTGGTTTTCCAATCAATGGATTGTTCCAAAAGCAAATAACATACGTGGAAGTTTTGAAGCGGCCTATGTAGATGCACACTCTACTTATAATGCGCTATTAACTACTTCACCAGACGTTTATTTCAGAATTGATTCTTTTACATATGCCGGTATCTATGGTTATGACACTGCCAATAACAGAGGTAGAGGGTTTTTTACATATAGAGTGGAAAAAGGGAAGGTGGTAAATAATTTAAGAGCGGATAATATTATATGGGATACGACCACTAAAAATTGGAAATTAACAGATATCGTAGAACGTAAGGTTTTAGATGATAAGGAATTTGTAAGTTATACAATGGAAATTCGAAAAGCTTATCCCTTTAAACCTGCAGATATTAAAAAAGATAAATACACAAAAGATAAACTCACTACGCCTCAACTAATCAACCAAATTAAAGTGGAGGAATTAAGAGGTTCTGAGGGGTTAAATGAATTAAAAATTGAAAGGTATCGTCGCGATGCAACGCCCATCACTGTATTGCTGTTAACCCTTATTGGGGGCATTATTGCTGGAAGAAAAGTAAGGGGTGGGAGTGGTTCACATTTAGCACTAGGTTTTGTAATTGCAGCCTTGTTTATAATCACAGATCGTTTCTCCACAATATTTTCGACAAAGGGAAATTTACCTCCATTATTAGCTGCTTGGATACCTAATATGATTTTTGTTTGGGTAGTGTATTATTTGTACAAAAAAGCACCTAAATAAGCCATTTTTAGTTAACTTTACGCGTCATTTTAAAAAATGGCAATCATCATAAACTAAAGGGTTATTTATGGAAGCAATTAAGGACTTGTTCAGCGTGAAATCATCTGCTGCTGCAACTGAGATAAAAGAAATCATTAAAACACACGGTGATAAAAAAATTGGTGACGTAACACTTGCGCAAGTTTACCAAGGAATGCGCGGCATTACTGGATTAGTTACTGAAACTAGTTTATTAGATGCGCAGGAAGGCATACGTTTTCGTGGATTTTCAATTCCAGAATTACAAGATAAGTTACCAAAAGCACCAGGCGGAGATGAACCATTACCTGAAGGTTTATTTTATTTGATGATGGTGGGTGAAATTCCATCAACAGATGATGTTAAAGAAATTACCAATAACTGGCAAAGAAGAAGTCATGTTCCTTCACATGTATTTGATGTAATTGATGCGTTTCCAATTAGTGCACATCCAATGACAATGTATGTTGCTGCTGTGATGGCATTGCAAACAGAAAGTAAATTTTCTGCCGAGTATGCAAAAGGAATGAACAAAAAAGATTACTGGCAATTTACGTATGATGATTCAATGGATTTGATCGCAAGATTGCCCAGAATTGCAGCGTATATCTACCGTAGAAAATATAAGAATAGCGAACACATTCATCCAAATGGTTTGTTAGACTGGGCAGGTAATCTTGCTTACATGATGGGCTTTGAGGATGAAAGTACAAAAGAGTTAATGCGTTTATACATGACCATTCATGCGGACCATGAGGGAGGAAACGTTTCAGCACATACTACACACTTAGTAGGTTCTGCATTAAGCGATCCTTATTTAAGTTATGCTGCTGGAATGAATGGTTTAGCGGGTCCTTTACATGGATTGGCGAATCAGGAAGTGATTAAATGGATTTTTGAAATGCAGGAAGCAATTGGTTCAGATAATCCAACCAAAGAACAGATTGTGGACTATGTTCAAAAAACATTGGCTTCTGGAAAAGTAGTACCAGGTTATGGCCATGCGGTATTAAGAAAAACCGATCCGCGTTTCACAGCTCAAATGGCTTTTGGTAAAAAACATTTACCTGATGATAAATTGGTAAACACTGTTTGGAATATTTATGAAACAGTACCACCTATTTTAGAGTCATTAGGAAAAGTAAAAAATCCTTGGCCAAATGTGGATGCACACAGTGGTGCTTTATTAGTACATTATGGCATAGTTGAATACGAATTCTATACTGTATTATTTGCAGTGAGCCGCGCGCTTGGGGTATTAGCGAGCTTAACATGGGACAGAGCTTTAGGATTCCCATTAGAGCGTCCTAAATCTGTAACAACGGAAGCGGTAAAGTTGTGGTTGGATGGGAAAGGAGAAATTTAGTCTACTATTAAATTCATATAAATAGCATCCAATCGGGTGCTATTTTTTTATACACAATTTATTATCTAATTGATAATGTAGGCGATATGATACTTATATAAAATTAAATGGGTGCATTAATTAACAGTGTTAGATTAAATTTAATCGTAACTTTATGTGGTATCAAATAATCCACCCTATGGGAAGTATAATATTTTTAAGCGTTGTAGCCTTTATCATTTTTTCAAGTTTAATCACAGTAAACCAAGGTACAATTGCCGTTATTACCATGTTTGGTAAATACCGTCGTATTTTAACGCCAGGATTAAGGTTTAAAATACCATTAATTGAAAATATTTATAAAAGAATAAGTATCCAAAATCAAAGTTTGGAGATGGAATTCCAAGCGGTAACCATTGACCAAGCCAATGTGTATTTTAAAAGTATGCTATTGTACTCTGTTCAAAACGCCAATGAGGATACGCTTATAAAAGTGGCATTTAAATTTATAAGCAACAAGGATTTAATGCAGGCTTTGGTGAGAACTGTGGAAGGGAGTATAAGGGCATTTGTGGCTACTAAAAAGCAAGCTGAAGTGCTCACTGCGAGAAGAGAAATTGTAGATTATGTGAAGGATCAAATTGACCATAGTCTTGAGGATTGGGGTTATCATTTGCAAGACCTTCAAATAAATGATATCACATTTGACCAGCAAGTAATGGATAGTATGAGTAAGGTGGTGGCGAGTAATAATTTAAAAGCTGCTGCAGAAAATGAGGGCCAGGCTTTACTTATTACAAAAACCAAAGCTGCTGAGGCAGAAGGGAATGCCATAAAAATTTCGGCTCAAGCGGAAAAGGAAGCTGCTCAATTAAGAGGCCAGGGAGTAGCCTTATTCAGACAAGAAGTTGCAAAGGGAATGAGTGAGGCTGCTGAAGAAATGAAGCAAGCGAATTTAGATACCAATGTAATTTTATTTAGCATGTGGACAGAGGCCATAAAGAATTTTGCAGAATATGGAAAGGGGAATGTTATCTTTTTAGACGGCAGCGCAGATGGGATGGACAAAACATTAAAGCAAATGATGGCATTGATTTCTAAAAAAGAGGATGAGCAATCAAAGTAATGATAAATAATAAATCTTCATATATGCGATATTTTTTATTCTTATTAGTGATCCTGTTTAGTAGTTTTAAATCGGACCCTCCTACAGAGAATGAAGTATATTGTTATATAAAAAGTATTGGCATTAAAAATCCAGATATTGTTTTAAAGCAAGCTATATATGAATCTGGCCATATGAAATCTAACATCTTCAAAACAAAAAATAATTTATTTGGTTTTAGAAGAACTGCTACCTATATCACCTATAAAAATTGGAAGGCTTGTGTAGATTATTATAAGGAATGGCAGGATAAAAGGTATAAGGATCCGACACAGGATTATTATACCTTTTTGCAAAAAATAAATTATAGTGGTCATAAAAATTTTGATTACTCAAAAGAGTTGAAGAAAATTAAAATTAGAGGTGATTTAACTTGTAAGTAGTTTATCAAAATAACCATAGAATTTTATTTGATGAAAGATAAACTGTTTACACTCTTCCTAATTGTAGGTTCAGTAATTATCTTATTGCTAGTATCTTCTTATTTTAATTTAAGTTCCATACCTTTTTTAAAGCTAAAAAATATTGATCTGCTGGCTGATTTAAGAAAAAAGCAGTCTATTAAGCCTTTGTCATTGCCAATAATGGATATCGATACGGTAATTGTTAATAGCAATTATAAGCAACCATCGGAAAGTACTATGATCATTGATTACGGGGTAGATTCAAATGCATCCATCACACATTTTTTTGCAAAATTAGATGCTTTGAAATCGAAATCTGGGAAAATGCGCATAGCTTATTTTGGGGATTCATTTATTGAAGGTGATTATGTTACCGATGAGATAAGGAAAAAGTTTCAGGCAGCATACGGAGGCAGTGGAATTGGTTTTTTACCGATGCAATCTATTGTTGAAAGTGATTATTTAAACATCAATTTCAAGTCCAATAAGAATTGGGTAGATAATAATTTCATATCTAGTCCAAATAATACTTTACTAGGTTTAACAGGTCATGTATTTTATGCTAATGGTACAGCAACTACTAGTTATGCACTTAGGAATGGAGGAAGCTTAAATTTAGTGAAATTATATACAGGCAAAGCTGCCACACCCAATCCTTCCGTTTTAATTGGAAGAGACAATGCTAGTGAAGACATTTCATTGGTTAATGCAAAAACAATAAATGAAACTACAATTAGTAAACAGCCTATTCAAACTATTAAAATCACGAGCAAGGATAATCAATTGCCAATTTATGGCGTTAGTATTGAGGATGTCAATGGTATTTATTTAGACAATTATGGATTTAGAGGTAACTCGGGATTATTAACTAATAAAATTACGGAGGACGTAATGAAGCAGTTTAATACATATTTCGAATATGATTTAATCATTGTTCATTATGGTTTAAATGCAGTTTCCCATGGGGACGTTAAATTTACTTGGTTTGAAAATGCCCAAACAAAGCTTATAAAAAAAATTCAGGCGGCATTTCCCAATACACCTATACTATTAGTGAGTACAAGTGACATAGGTTACAACCAAGACGGCATTTGGATTACAGAGCCTGCAGTCCCATATATGGTCTCTGCGCAAAGAAGTATAGCTAAAAAAAACAAGGTTGCTTTTTGGGATCTTTATACATCAATGGGCGGGGAAAATACCATTGTTAATTGGGCACAAAATATACCAAAATTAGCGGCAATGGATTATACCCATCTTAGTGGGCTTGGTGCTAAAAAGGTAGCAGATATTTTTTATGATAAATTAATGGCCAGTAAAGCTTATTACGAGCAAAATAAAATTAAATAATGACAGGTATCGACTATCATAAAATATTGGAGTCATTTGTTTATAGTGAAAAAAATCCACTTTTATTTAATAGCGGGTTTTTCTTATTTTTCTTTTGCTTTTTTTTAATGGGGTATGCCCTTTTTTTTAAGACAAGTAAAGCACGGATATATTTTCTTACTTTATTTTCATTGTATTTTTTTTATAAAGCATGTAACTGGTATGTTGGCTTTATTATCCTTGCGGCAGTTGTTGATTTTAAATTAAGTAACTTAATTTATTTGATGCCAGAAGGATTAAAACGAAAATTATTGTTGTGGACAAGTATCTTTTTGAATTTATTATTGCTATTTACTTTTAAGTACACCGATTTTTTCATTGGAATGATGAATGAAATTGGTCACACGGAAATTAATTTATTAAAGCTAGCATTGCCAGTAGGAATATCGTTTTATACCTTTGAAAACTTGAGTTATACTTTGGATGTTTATGATGGAAAAGTAAAGCCACTCAATAAATTTATAGACTATTTATTTTTCTTGTCGTTTTTCCCAAAGCTCATGATGGGACCTATTGTAAGAGCCAAAGATTTTTTGCCTCAAATTCACAAGCAGCCCGGTGTAACAAAAGAACAAATAGGGGAAGGATTGTATCTTATTACGGCCGGTATTATTAAAAAGGTAATCATCAGTGATTATATTAATGCCAATTTTGTGCGCCTGATATTTGACAACCCAGGTGCACATACAGGTGCTGAATGTTTAATGGCCTTATATGGGTATGCGATGGTGATTTATTGTGATTTTTCTGGCTACTCAGATATGGCTATTGGGATGGCAAAATGGATAGGTTTTGAAATTAATATTAACTTCTTGTCACCTTATCAATCCCGTTCTATAACAGAATTTTGGAAGCGATGGCATATATCTTTATCAAGTTGGTTAAAGGATTATTTATACATCCGTTGGTTGGGTGGAAATAGAAAAGGAAAGATTAAAACAAATATTAATTTAATTATCACTATGCTATTGGGGGGCTTTTGGCATGGGGCTAGTTGGAACTTTATTTTTTGGGGAGCCTTGCATGGAGTAGCACTCGTTTTGGATAAACTATTTGATAAAATTTTTGGCAGGTTTATACCTAAAACAAATATCACAAAACTCTTTGGGATTATTATTACTTTTCACTTTGTGTGTTTTTGTTGGATCTTTTTCAGATCATCTACATTTGCCAATAGTTGGATTTTTATAGAAAAAATAATCTTCCAATTTAAGCCGGTTTCCTATGCAGAATTTATGAATAACTATTATAGCGTATTTGTATTAATTGGCATTGGATTTGCTTTGCACTTTATCCCAAACCGAATTGAAAAGGCTTACCAAGCGTTGCTTATAAAAACGCCTGTACCAGTTAAAATTCTGTACCTTTTTATTTGCATTCTCATTGCCATTCAGTTTAAGCAAGCAGATGCGATAAAGCCTATTTATTTGCAGTTTTAAAGTTCTTTATGAGCACTCTTGGTGAACTATATATTGTTGCTATACGCTTTATTTTATGTTCGTTTTTTAATCTTCGTGATTGGAAGCAGCAATTATACCACCCCCAATTACACCTATTATTTTAGTCCATATTGGGAGTTCCTTTAACCAACCGGCAACTTTTAAAAAATACAATTCTAGATTTAATAAAAATGAACTTGCATTTGAATCATTGCCACTATAGTCAGAAAAAGATTTTTGATAACTACTTGATATCCATTCAGAACTCACAAAAAAGCCTACTATAGATAAAATACAAATTATAATGCCAATCCAAAACAAGAGTAGTTTCGACATGTCTTTAATCACTTCTTCGTTTTCTGTAAGTTCTTTCTTTTTCATATATCTTTAATATTAGGCTTTGGCGGTTACAATGGATTGCTTTATAAATTTATATAAAATACAATAAAATTATTTGAATTCATCAAATTTGCTGCCATTATTCCCTCATTTGCGCTTAGCTTTGCACCCTTTAAGGGGAATTAGCTCAGTTGGTAGAGCGCTTGCATGGCATGCAAGAGGTCAGCGGTTCGAACCCGCTATTCTCCACATATGAGGTATTTAAAGATTTGGTTGTTTTTCATTGGCTGTGTTCTATGTTTTAACCATGGGTTTGCTCAATCCATTGCAGTTAAGGTGAAAGTGACAGATAAGTCGAATAAGCCTTTTAAAAATGCTGTGGTCATGTATCAGCAAAAAAATACAACTACTGATATTTTTACACCGCAAAAAGCTAGAAAAGTTTTAACTGATACTTTTGGATTTGCTAGCTTGCCCGTAGACAGTACAAAAAGTTATTTTATTAGAATTACTTGGGTAGGATACCAAAATTTTGATACCACAATTCAGTTTACTCAATTACAAGATCAAGAATTTATTTTAAAAGAAGCAGCTACGATGTTGAATGAAGTAGTTGTAAAATCATCTAAGCCATTAATTCGTCAAGAAGATGATAAATCTATAGTGGATCCTGAACCATTGGCCGCAAGTAGTACCAATGCTTTTGAGACCATTGAGAAAACCCCTGGCATATTTACGGACCAGGATGGCAATATATATTTAAATGGATTGTCTCCTGCTGCCATCCAAATAAATGGACGAGATTTAAAAATGAGTCCTACAGATATTGCTATTCTTTTAAAAAGTTTACCCCCTAATGCGATTCAAAAAATTGAATTAATAAGAACACCTTCTGCTAAATATGATGCATCTGGTGGTGGGGGTGTGGTTAATATTGTATTAATGAAAGGTATTAAGTTAGGGGTAAATGGCTCAGTGAATACGGGTTTTGCACAAGGCTTATATGGAAATCAGTTTATTGGTTTTAATTTGGCCAATAACAATGATAAGCTTAATTCTTATGTGAATGCACAATATAGCAATAACAACGGGTATACTATATTAAACTCCGACCGTAGTGTTACTTTGGATACTTTGTTAAGGCAAAATGCAAGAACTGTTTCTCCGAACACTTCCATTAATATAGGGTATGGCTTTGGTAAAACATTTGGTGAAAATTGGGAATTGAATTATGATGGAAGATTGAGTCAAAATAAGTCTGATAACAATACAGTAAATGCTTCTATTGTTAAAGTGTTATCGCTCAATAAAAATTTAAGTGAATTAAATTCATTGGTTCACAATAATGCCAATAATAAATTCATAAATCAATCCTTTAGGGCTAAATATAAATTGGACACTGTTGGAGGGGAATGGACAAATGATTTATCATTCAATTTTTCGAATAGTAATACCAATCAAGATTATACAAATACAATTATAGGTAATACAGGTTTATTTGGTGGCAATGGAACATTTGGAACCGACCGTAGTTATTTTACTTATCAAACAGATTTTAAAAAAAGATGGTTAGGACTAAGTACAGAAGCAGGATTAAAAACTTCCACCTTATATTTTGAAAACCAATCAAATTATACAAAGACGGTACAGAATGTAATAAGTCCCGATCCCTTTAGAACCAATAGCTTTACCTATACCGAGCAAATAAATGCTGCTTATGTGCAAGGTGCAAAAACATGGGGCCCTGTTATTTTAAAAGTAGGTACAAGGTTTGAACAAACCATTATGCAAGGGCATCAATTAGTGCCTAAGGACACTACATTTTCTTTAAATAGAACCGATGCTTTCCCATATGTTTATTTAAGTAGGAAATTATTTAAGATAATGGAATATGAAATGCGTGCCTTTTTGGTATATCGAAAAACCATTAGTCGTCCTTCCTATGATTTTTTAAATCCTTTTGCAAAGTATATTGATCCATTTCTTTATGAAGTAGGTAATCCAAATTTAAAGCCTCAGTTTACCAATAATTATGAGGTAAACATAAGTGTTGATGACAAACCTATATTTGCATATGGCGTGAATGAAACAAAAGATATATTTACCAATGTGGTATATCAATCTCCCACCAATAAGCAAGTGAGTTATAGGACCTATGATAATTTAGGAAAAAGTAGAGAAACCTATTTTAGAATTATTGGAGTTATTCCTCCCGGTAAAAAGTTCTTTGCTGTATTAGGCACTCAGTATAACAGAAATGAGTACAACGGTTTTTATGAAGGGAAGCCTATTGCATTTAATAAGGGCACATGGACTTTTTTTACATTTCAATCTCTTAAATTAGGCAGCCTTTCAACTTTAACATTAAATGGTTTTTGGAGATTAAGTGGGCAACAGCAGTTTTATGAATTGTCTAATTTCGGATCTTTAAACACGTCTATCAATCGTCAATTCTTGAATAAGAAATTAGTTCTTACAGCAAGTTATAATGACTTTCTGTTTACCAATAAAAATAATTTCACATTAAAGCAGGGTTCTCAAAATGCGGTGGGCTTTAGAGAAAATGATACGCGAAGGTGGGGTTTGTCCTTAAGGTATAATTTTGGTTTTAAACCCAAAGAGAACAAAATGGATATGTTGGAAATGGACAATGATAAAAACTAATCAGTTATTTTTTCAATCACTGCAAATACACTCATGGTTCCCATGAGTAATACAACCAGCCATCCACAAATTTGAATCCAATAAGGGTATGCGTACTGTTTAAGTATAGGCAATTTACGGCTCGCAATAAGCATTATGGCTAATGCAAATGGTAAAATAAACCCGTTTACCAATCCAGCTAACAAAAGTAATTCTTTAGGCTTTCCCAATAATACAAATAAAAGGGTTGTGAAAATGATAAAGCCACTGATAATAAATCTTTCTTTTTGAATAAACTTGAATTGTAAATGTTTTATAAAACTAAAGGAAGTGTAGGATGCGCCAATTACAGAAGAAATGGCAGCACTCCATAAAACAATGCCAAAAATAAATAAACCCCATCTTCCACCTGCCGATTCAAAAATGGTAGCTGCTGGATTATTTTTATCTAAATGAATTCCTTTGGTAACTATTCCAACTGCAGCTAAAAATAAAATATAGCGCATTGCCGATGAAATAATGATACCACTGCTTGCACTCTTGGTTACAAATGGAATTTGTTCAGGCCCCGAAATGCCAGCATCAATTAAACGATGAGCCCCCGAAAAGGTGATATAACCACCCACTGTTCCACCCACAATGGTAACAATAGCAAGCAAAGAAATTTTTTCAGGGACAAATGTATGATGTACTGCATCTAAAATAGGTGGATGTGCAGCGTATACAATTATTAAAGTGAGTCCAATTTTAATGATGCCTAAATATTTTGTGATGATGTCCAACATTTTTCCAATTTCTTGTATCCAAAAAATAAGAATGGCAATGACGCCACTAATCATAGCGCCTTTTGCAAAAGAAATGCCAGTTAAAATATTTAATGCCAATCCGCAGCCTGCAATATTTCCAATATTAAAAGCCAAACCGCCTAATACTACTAAAAGTGAAAGTGAATTTCCTAAACCTGGTAATAATTCGTTGGCTATTTCTTGAGCACGCATACCGCTTAGTGTAATGCAACGCCAAATATTAATTTGAGCGCCTAAATCCAATAATATTGAAATAAGAATTACAAAGCCAAAGCTGGTTAATAGTTGTTCAGTATAAACTGAGGTTTGTGTCAAAAAGCCTGGACCAATAGAAGAATTTGCCATCAGGAATGCAGCACCTATACTTACTCCTGTTAAAGAGGGGAGTGCGCCAACTTTACTTGTATTTTTTAATTTCAATATGATGTGTATTTAATGCTTCATGAATCGCCTCAGAAAATTCAATAGCGTTAGGGCCATCTCCATGAATACAAATGGTATCCACTTTTAAATCAATGATTGCTCCTTGAAGGGTAGTAACTTTATTTTCTTTAATAAGTTGAATTACTTGTTTTTTTACTTCTTCCACATCTTCAATCATGGAGTGATCTAAATGTCTTGCACTAAGTTGTCCGTTGTTTTGATAGGTTCTATCTGCAAATGCTTCTCTTGCAAAAGGTTGCCCTGCCATGATGGCTTCATGTATGGTATGACTTCCACTTAATCCATAAATAATTAAAGTAGGGTCAATAGCTTGAATGGTTTGAATGTAGGTTTTACTTAGAAAAGCATCTTTTGCACAATCGTTGTATAATGCACCGTGTAATTTTACGTGATGAATTTTCACTCCCATTTGAATTGCAACTTTTTCAAATTGATAATATTGCTCTGCAATGAGTTCAGCCAATTCAAGTACCGAAACAAATTGTGATACCCTTCCAAAATTTTCTCTATCATTATAACTTGGATGCGCACCAATGGCTACATTATTTTGTAATGCTATTTCTATTGTTCTTTTAATTGAATCTGCATTTCCAGCATGTCCACCACATGCAATATTAGCACTACTAATATAGGGCATGATATAGGTTTCATTACCCATGCCTTCTCCCATATCACAGTTAATATCAATACTTAAATGTTGCATACATTTCTTTGTACAATGTTTGTGCAGTTTCTAAATTGGTTATGTTAAATTTAAATGAAACACCTGATTTCATTTGTGCAAACCTTGGTAAATCTACCAAAATTATTTGACCCAAATTTGCATACCCCCCAATGGTTTGGTGATCGGCCATTAATACAATTATACTTCCATTAGGCAGCAATTGAAGGGTTCCCATAGTTACAGCGCTGGATAAATAAGTAGTAGGTTTAGTTAAATGAAGTAAAGGGCCGGATAAATGATAACCCATTCTGTTTCTTTGTCCCGAAATGGTAAAGGATGCGTTGATTAAATCATATAAAGCAGTTTGAGATAGGTCCTTCCATGCGGGTCCCGGTAAAATTCTTAAAGGGGTATTGTTGCTAAAAACATTGCTTTGAATTTTATCAATAAGTGTATGATTCAATTGTTCATTTATATTTTTCACTTTGTTTAAATCATTTGGATAAAGTGATGAAAAAGATAAAGTATCATTTGTATTTAAACGCTTTCCATTATATGCATGGCTGTTTAACCAGTCTGGAGCTAAATAGGACCCTTTTATACCCAAATAGGCAACGCTTCCTTCCAATGGTTGCAACATGGTAAGCACATCGTTTTTATTTACCAAGATAGGCGTATGCAAAGCAATGCTTTTTTCATTGACCAAGGGGACAAAGTTTGCACCTGTAATACATATTATTGAATCTTGTAAAAATTGAATTTTACTACTCGGAAAATGCAATTCAATTACGGGGGTGTTATCGTTATTTTGTAAAATGTAATTTGCTAATGAAGCGGATAAATTATCCATGCAACCATTAGGAGGTATTCCTAAATGTTGGTAACCATATCTGCCGTTATCTTGTAATGAGTCGGCTAAGCCTTTATGTAATATTTTAACTGACATATTTTTTATGCATACTCATTTAAATAATCAAATTCATGTTTACTAATCTTACAAAATTGAATACGATCTCCTACTTTAAATTTTGTTAAAGTATCTGATTGTGGATCAAATATCTTCCAAGGTGTTCTTCCAATAATTTGCCAACCCCCGGGGCAATCACTGGGGTAAATGCCTGTTTGAAAACCAGCAATACCAACACTTCCCGCAGGTACTATTTTGCGGGGTACACTATGTCTGGCAATATTTATTTTTTCATCTACCATTCCCATGTAGGTAAAGCCTGGTAAAAATCCAATACTATAAACATCATAAATTTTTGATGTGTGCATTTGTATAATTTCTTCTGCACTAATTTTATTTTGTTTACTTATGTTTTCAATATCTAAAGCAAAAATGTTTTCGTAACAAACCGGAACTTCATAAAGTATTGTATCATTTATAATTTCTTTTGAAATTGTATTTTCAAATTCACTTAATATTTCCTTGCTAAATAATGCTAATTGTTCATTTGCATTTTTTGTATTTGAAAAAAAAACTGTGATATCGTACACTAGCGTAAGTGTGTGATAGGAGGGAATGATGTCTAAAATTCCTTTTATTTTTTTCGCAGAAACAAATGCAGTCAATTGTTTTAATTTATTTAAAATCAAAACATCCATTTTAGCCTCTAATGCAAACACAATTGCATGATCTCCTAAATTAAAAATGGTCCAATCTTTAAATTTATTATGCATGTTCATTTTGTTATCCAAACAAAAGTTATGTTATTTTTTTTCGATTTAACACGCAGATAATGAACAAAATGCGTTTTTGTATGTGTAATAAATACACAATAACTAATCTGCGTTCGCGTATATCGTACACAATAAAAATAAATGTTATAAAAAAATTGCGTAATCGTTTGCGATTGTTAAGAAACTGTTATATAATTGAGGTACGATTGTATTAATATTTTAAAATCAAACCCGAACACTATGCGAAAATTCCTACGTTTAATTACGGTTCCTTTGCTACTATTGGGTCTTGTTGCTAACGCACAAACAAGAACAATAAAAGGACAGGTAGTTTCAGCTACAGACGGTAAAGCCGTTGCTGGTGCTACTATTTCAGTTAATGGATCAAAAGTCTCTGCTATTACTAGCGAAGATGGTTCATTTGCTGTAAACGTTTCTGGAACAGTTACTTTATCTGTAAAGTCAGTTGGCTTTTCAGCTAAAACAGTTTCTGTTGCCGGAGATCAAAACACTGTTAAAGTTTCTTTGACAGAAGAATCATCACAATTAAATGAAATTGTGGTAACTGGTTACACTGCTCAAAAGAGAAAAGAAATCACAGGTGCGGTATCTGTGGTAAGTGTAAAAGATATGAAGTCAGTTCCTTCTGGTACTGCAGAACAAATGTTACAAGGTCAAGCATCTGGTGTAACAATTATTGGTTCTGGTAGCCCAGGTGAACCTTCTAACGTATTCGTACGTGGTATCACTTCTTTTGGTAACTCTACTCCATTAGTAATTGTGGATGGAGTTCAATCTGCTCCTGGAGATTTATCAAGCTTCCGTGACTTAGCTGCTTCTGATATTGAATCAATCCAAGTATTGAAAGATGGTCAAGCTGCGATTTATGGTGCTCGTGGATCTGCGGGTGTTATCATTGTAACTACAAGAAGAGGTAGAGGTAAGGCAAGCATTACTTATGAGTCTTTTGCTGGTATTCAAACTCCAAGAACTGGAAACGTTTGGAACAAGTTAGATCCTCAAGGTATGGCTGAATTATACTTCTTAGCTGCTAAAAACTCTGGTGCAGTAGATGCAAACGGAAACGTTTCTTCTCCTCAATATGGTACTGGTAAAACTCCTGTATTACCTAACTATATCAGATATGGTACAGCATCTGGTTACAACGGTGCTGTTGACTTAACTAAGTATAACAATAACTACTCTAAAGGAGATATCTTCTTAATCGTTCCTGCAAATAAAAAAGGAACTGATTGGTGGGATGTAATGTTTGACCCAGCTGGTATGCAGTCTCATACAATCACTGCTACAGGTGGTCAAGACAAATCTTCTTACTTATTCTCATTAAACTATTTTGATCAAAAAGGTACTTTGTTAAATACATTCTTAAAGCGTTATTCTGCTAGAATTAACACTACATATAATGTTAAAAATAATATCCGTTTAGGTGAAAATTTATATATTTTCTATAAGCAAAATCCAAGAATTGGTAACAACCAAGAAGGTAATGCTGTAAACAACACTGCTTGGGAACAACCAATTATCCCTGTATTTGATGCGGGTGGTGGATTTGGTGGTACATCTGGTGCTGGTTTAGGTAACTCATCTAACCCTTATGCAAACCAAATGCGTCAAAAAGACAACCAAAATCATGAGTGGGTTATTCAAGGTAATGTATTTGCAGAAGTTGACTTCGCAAAGCATTTCACTGCTAAAACTGTATTTGGTGGTAACTTAGGAAACTATCATGGTTTCTACCATAACTACCGTTCTTATGAGAATGCTGAGAATGGTTCTTCAAATGGTTACGGTCAATATGGTGGTTATAACAACAACTATAACTGGACTAACACTTTGAACTACTCAAATGTATTCAAAGAAAACCATTCAGTTAAATTAATGGCTGGTTATGAGGTATTAAAAGTTTCTGGTCGTCAAGTTGGTGGTTCAAGAGTTAACTACTTCTCTGATAATCCTGATTACTTAAGTTTAAACACGGGTTCTCCAATTGGACAAAATAACTATAGTGATTACTATAAAACAACTGGAAACTCTATCTTAGCTAAAGTTGACTACGCATTCAAAGACAAATACTTAGTAGGTTTAAATGGTCGTCGTGATGGATCTTCAGTATTTGGACCTGAAAATCGTTATGGTAACTTCTGGTCAGCTTCTGCTGGTTGGGTAGTTTCTCAAGAAGATTTCTTCAAGAATGTTAAGTTTATCAATACTTTAAAATTACGTGGTAGCTATGGTATCTTAGGTTCTATCTCTAACGTAGGTGCATTAAACCAATACACTTTGTATGGTGGTAGTGGTGGATCATCTTACTATGACTTATTTGGTACTAGTAACTCTACAGTTATGGGCTTCTATGCAACTAACTTAGGTAACACTAAAACTGGATGGGAAAAAGATAAAATCTTAGACATCGGTTTTGATGCGACAGTATTGAACAACAAATTAGATATCACTTTTGATTGGTATAAGAAAACTGTAGAAGGTTTATTATTCCAAGACCAAGCGCCTGCTGTAGTAGGTGTGGGTTCTCAATTACCTCAGGTTAACATCGGTGACATGCAAAACACTGGTATTGACTTAGGTTTAAGCTACCGTGGTAAAGTAAACAATGATTTAAGCTATACAGTTGGCGTAAACATTGGTGCTTACAAGAGTGAAGTGGTTAATATTCCTGGTGCTGCTGGATTCTTTGAAACAGCTTACACACACAACACAGGACCTCAAGTTAGAAACGCAGAAGGTCACCCAGTGGGTTCTTTCTTTGGTTACAAAATTGCAGGTATCTTCCAATCAGCTGCTGACGTAGCTGCATGGCCTACAATGCCTGATGCGGCTCCTGGTCGTTTCAAGTATGAGGATGTTAATAAAGATGGTAAAATCAACGATGCCGATAGAACTTTCTTCGGTAATCCAAATCCTGATTTCACTGCAGGTATTAACTTAAATGTTACTTACAAGCGTTGGGATGTTTCTACAGTATTATATGGTTCTTTCGGAAACGAAATCTTAAACGAAACTCGTTATTTCCAAGATTTCTATCCTCAGTTCCAAAATGCTAAAAGTATTCCATTGTTAACTGAATCATGGTTGCCTACAAGAACAAATACTAAGTATCCAATTGTAGAGAATAACTCTTACTTCAGTACAAACGGTGTAATTAATGACTTCTATGTAGAAGATGGTACATACATGAGAATTAAACAATTAAGCGTTGGTTATACAATTGATCCAGTTAAATTGAAGAAGTATGGTATCGACAAAGCACGTGTTTATTTACAAGGTGCTAACTTGTTTACCCTTACTAACTATTCTGGTTTAGATCCTGAAATTCCTGGTAGCTCAACTTCATTTGGAGTTGATTGGGGTAACTATCCTCCTTCTAGAACTTTCAACATAGGAGTAAGCCTTACTTTTTAATTTAATCAATAAAATAAATTAATTACATTATGAAAAAATATAATTTTAAACATATAATGCCAGCGGTGCTTTCTTCACTGGTTATATTATATGCTTGTGACAAATCATACCTTGAGGTACCAGCGGCCGGCGCATTGAGCCAGGACGTATTGGCGAACAAAATAGGTGTGGAAGCCTTATTAGTAGGTGCTTACTCTTTGTTAGATGGAGAGGGTAGCTCTGCAGGTACCAACAATGGTCCATGGGCAACTTCTTCAAGTAACTGGGTATATGGTTCTGTTGCGGGTGGTGACGCTCACAAAGGATCAGATCCAGGTGACCAAAACTTGATCACTCCAATCGAAAGATGGAATGCTACACCTTCTAACTCATACTTAGATCAATTATGGCAACAACGTTTCGATGGCGTTCAACGTTCAAACGAAGCTTTGAGAGTTTTAAAATTAGCAAAAGATATTTCTGCTGCTGATGTTACTCGTATTACTGCTGAAGCTAGATTCTTACGTGGTCACTACCATTTTGAATTAGCTAAAAACTTCGGTAATATTCCATATATCGATGAATCTATCACATATGCTGCTGGTAACTACTTAGTACCTAATGGTCCAGCATTGGCTAAAATTGAAGCTGACTTCGCTTATGCATATGCTAACTTACCTGAGACAATGTCTTCTGTAGGTCGTGCTAACAAATGGGCTGCTGCTGCATACTTAGCTAAAGTTTATATGTTTGAGAAAAAATTCTCTGAAGCTAGAGCTTTATTCACTGCAATCATTGCTAATGGTAAAACATCTTTGGGTGTTAAATACGATTTAGTAGCGAAATTTGGTGATGTATTTGATATTCCTAAAAAGAACAGTGCTGAACACGTATTCTCAGTTCAGATGACTGTAAATGATGGTACTGGTGCTGCAAACGCTAACTCAGGTGACGCCTTAAACTTCCCTTATGGAGGTCAAACAGGATGTTGCGGATTCTTCCAGCCATCTTTCTCTTTAGCTAATGCGTTCCAAGTGGATGCGAATGGTTTACCATTCTTAGATAACTCTTTCTTTAATAAGCCAATTAAATCTGACATGGGTATTTCTGCTGATAAGCCTTATACTCCAGATTCTACAACTCCAATGGATCCACGTGTTGACTGGACTGTTGGTCGTCGTGGTGTTCCTTATTTAGATTGGGGTATCATGCCAGGTTCTACTTGGGTTCGTGACCAAGCTTCTGCTGGTCCTTATGAGCCATTAAAGCATTTATTCCGCAAATCTCAAGTTGGTGTATATACCGATGGTTCTTCTTGGACGAATGGTTTTACAGCAAACAACTATCCTTTAATCCGCTTTGCTGATGTATTATTGTTAGCTGCTGAAGCAGAAGTTAACGGTGGTGGTACTTTAGCACAAGCTATGGCTTATGTGAATAGAGTTCGTACACGTGCTTCTAATCCAGCTGGATTTGTAGGACCTGCTAACAACGCGGGTGATGTTTCTCCAACAAATTATAAGATTGGTTTATACACTTCATTCCCTGATGCTACTTACGCTATGACTGCTATCCGCATGGAGCGTAAATTAGAGTTAGCGATGGAAGGTCACCGTTTTTATGACTTAACTCGTTGGGGTACTGCAATTGCTAAAGCTGAATTAGATGCTTATGCAGCTGCTGAGGTGAAGCAAGGTTACAATACAATGGTTGGTGCGGTATACACTGCAAACAAATCTGAGTATTTACCTATTCCACAAACTCAAATTGACAAATCTCAAAAAGATGGTAAATCAGTGTTGACTCAAAACCCTGGTTACTAATTGAATTAGATTTTCAATAAATATTTAAAAGGGCTCCGAGTAATCGGGGCCCTTTTTTTAGAAAGTATTTAAAAAAAATAAAAATACTTTCTAAAAAACTGCTAAAGACTTTTTAGGGCCCGAGGTTTCGGGCCCTTTTTATTTTCCCTCATTTTTGGTACCTTTAAACAGCATTTTTACCCTGTTTTAAACTCAATATATATGCGTTTTGTTGCTGTTTGTTTGTCCCTTGTAGTGTTGGTGAGTACTGCTTGTAATTCTAAAAAATCGCTTTTCACAAAATTGGATGCTTCTACAACTGGCATTGAATTTAACAATGAAATAATTGAAACAGATTCTTTAAACGTATTGGATATTTCAAATATTTATAATGGTGGTGGAGTAGGTATTGGAGATTTTAATGGAGATGGTCTATCTGATATTTATTTTACCGGAAATAAAGTAGCGAACAAATTATACTTAAATAAAGGGGCACTTCATTTTGAAGATATTACTTCGGTTGCGGGTGTAGAAGGTGAAGGCAAATGGAGTAGAGGAGTGAGTGTTGTAGATATCAACAATGATGGAAAGTCGGATATTTATATTAGCGCCACTTTAGGCATGGATACGAATTTGCGCAAAAATATTTTATATATTAATCAGGGAAATGATGCGAAAGGAGCTCCTCATTTTAAGAACATGGCAGCTGAATATGGTTTAGCGGATACTTCCTATTCAACCATGGCTAATTTCTTTGATTATGATAATGATGGGGACTTGGATATGTTCTTGGTGGTGAATGAAATTAAAGATCCGCGCGCCCCCAATATTTATCATCCAAAATCACAGCTTCCAGAATTGTATAGTACTTCTAAATTGTTTCAAAACAATTGGGATGAAAATTTAAAGCATCCTGTATTTGAAGATGTTACTGCAAAAGCAGGTCTTATAAAAGAAGGATATGGCCATAGTGTTGTTGTTACAGACATTAACAAAGATGGCTGGAAAGATATTTATGTTACCAATGACTATTTGCCTAATGACTATTTATACATTAATAATCATGATGGTACGTTTAGCGATAAGTTGAATGATTATTTTAAACATACTTCTGTGAACTCAATGGGTACGGATGTAGCGGATGTAAATAATGATGGACTTATGGACTTTATTACATTGGATATGAATCCACGTGATAATTTCAGAAAGAAGATGATGATGAATCCCAATAGTTATCAAACTTTTCAAAACAATGATTTGTACGGCTATAATTATCAATACGTTCGCAATACTTTACAAATTAACCAAGGACCAAGGGTAAATGGAAATGATAGCGTTGGTGCGCCAATATTTAGTGAGATAGCTTATATGTCGGGGATTGCAGAAACGGATTGGAGCTGGACTCCTTTGTTGGCTGATTTAGACAATGATGGCCATCGCGATTTATTTGTTACCAATGGTTTTCCCAAGGACGTGACCGATCATGATTTTATCATGTACCGATTTAAAGCCTTTAGTTATGTTTCTAAATCTCAATTATTAAAAGAGATACCTGAAGTAAAGATTCATAATTATGTATTTAAGAACAATGGCAATTTAACATTTGATGACAAGTCAATAGATTGGGGATTCGAAACGCCTACCTATTCAAATGGTGCAGTATATGCCGATTTGGACAATGATGGTGACTTGGATTTTGTGATTAATAATATTAATGACAAAGCGAGTGTTTATGAAAACAAACAACGTCAATTGCAGCCTGAAGCAAGTCATTATTTAAGATTTGATTTACAAGGGGAGGCTCAAAACTTAAATGCCATTGGAGCAGAAATAGCTATTTACTATGATCATGGTAAAAAGCAGGTAGCAGAGCAAAGCCCTTACAGAGGTTATTTGTCTACCTTACAAAACACTTTGCATTTTGGATTAGGTAAAATTGCAAGTATCGATTCTGCAGTGGTTATTTGGCCAAATGGTCAAAAGCAAGTATTGGCACAAACAAAAGCCGATCAAACAATTAAGCTTTCTATAAAAAATGCAAATGCCGCAAATGTAGTGAGTTCAAATTTATTAGCATCCAATACATTGTTTACCGACGTAACTGCTGCATTGGGTGTAAAGTATGTGCATACTCAAAATGATTATGTAGATTTTAATATTCAAAAATTAATACCACATAAATTTTCTGAATATGCCCCTGCAGTGGCAGTAGGTGATGTAGATGGAAATGGGCTAGAGGATATGGTGATTGGTGGTTCAGTTGGTAATAGTGCTCAAATTTTATTGCAACAACAAAATGGTGGATTTATACAAAAGGATTTATTAGCTAAACCATTAATACAGTCCAAGCAAACCATGGATGAAGGTTTATTGTTGATGGATGCAGATGGGGACAATGATTTAGACCTAATTATTACAAGTGGGGGCTATGAACAAATCGCCGGATCGGATGCCTATTTAGATAAGATGTATTTAAATGATGGCAAAGGTAATTTTACAGTTCAAGACAACGTATTACCTGCCAATAAAACCAGCAAGCTTTGTATTAAATCGGTGGATTATGATAAGGATGGAGACTTAGATTTATTTATTGGAGGCAGAGTAGATCCTTCGGCGTATCCTAAGCCGGTGTCAAGTTTTATTTATCGTAATGATTCACAAAATGGTGTTGTGAAATTTACTGATGTGAGTTCACAGGTTGCAAAAGATTTAAATAAAGTGGGATTGGTATGTGATGCTTTGTTTTCCGATTTTGATAATGACGGTTGGTTTGATTTAATTTTAACAGGAGAGTGGATGCCTATTACATTTTTAAAGAATGATAAAGGTATCTTTAAAAATGTTACAGCAAGTTCGGGAGTAGATAAGCAAGTGGGTTGGTGGAATAGTATTGTATCAGGCGATTTTGATAATGACGGCGACTTAGATTATATAGTGGGCAACCTTGGAGCTAACTCATACTACAAGGCTTCGGATAAACATCCTGCTGTGATGTATGCAAATGACTTTGATAAAAATGGTTCCTATGATGCTTTCCCTGGATTATTCTTGCCTATTAGTCAGGTAGATACTACACGTAAATTATTCCCTGCACAAACAAGAGAAGATGCAGTTAAGCAAATGATTGGTATGCGTTCAAAATATCAAAATTTCAAAACCTTTGCTGGAGCAACACTGGATGACTTGTTTACAAAGGAGCAAATGAAAGAAGCGCAGATTTTAAAAGCAAACTATTTTAATTCTTCATACTTACAAAACAACGGTAATGGTAAATTTACCATTACCTCTTTGCCATTAGCTGCACAGGTATCCACTTTAAATGGAATGCAGGTGGATGATTTTAATGGAGATGGTAATTTAGATATAGCCATTAATGGAAATGATTTTGGAACAGAGGTTTCAGTCGGAAGATATGATGCATTAAATGGACTTGTTATGATAGGAGATGGCAAGGGGGGATTTGCACCGAAATCTATTTTAGAGAGTGGATTGTTTTTACCAGGTAATGGAAAAGCATTGGTGAAATTTACCAATGCGAAAGGTGAATATTTAATGGCAGCATCTCAAAACAAGGGGCCTTTAAAAATTTATAAATCTAAATTGGCGCAAGGTTCAGTTAATATAATGCCCAATGAAGTAGCGGCACTTGTTACTTATGCCAATGGCAAAACAAGAAAGGAGGAGTTTTATTATGGACAATCCTTCCTGTCGCAGTCTAGTAGATTTATATTAAAAAATGATAAAATAAAATCAATTACCATAATAGACAATAAAGGGAATAAGAGAACAATTTAATGTTAGTTAAATCAAATGTTATGAAAAAGAAGTATGGATTTTTTGCTGGCTTTTTGTTGTTAGCAACAACAATGATTATGGGGTGTACTCAAGTAAAACAAAAGCAATTAGATGCGGTTGATGTGATTATCAATAATGAGGATCAACTAACTCAAATTATTATATACGATGTATTTACACCACCTGTTGCTAGTAGAATATATGTGTATTCATCTATTGCAGCTTATGAAGCTATAAGACATTTGGATAATTCAC
>JBANFX010000041.1:0-46622 GCA_037975805.1 Bacteroidota bacterium
GGGGTTACCCGTAAAAATATCATTGAAGTGTGCAAGTCAAATGGACTTGTAGTGGAAGAAAGAGCTGTTCACGTAGATGAGCTGAAAACTGCGAAAGAGGCCTTTATTACCAGTTCCACAAAAAGAATTATCCCCGTTCAACAGATAGACCAATATTATTACGCGTCAAGTTCTCAGGATTCAATTGCTAGAAAAATCTATGATTTGCTGGTGAACCTAGAATAATGGCTTTTTTTTACTAAATTCGACAGTCAATTTTATTAAAACACTAAAAATCAATCTGTTATATTTTTTGAGTATAAATTTGATAATACATAAATAACAGGAAAACAATTATTTATATATATATTAAAAATATAATATTATTTATATTTATTCCTTATTATCATTGGATGATAATAGTTAACGATTTGTTAAGGATAACAGTAGTTTATTAACAAGTTTTAGTTTAAATTTGCCCTTTAAATATCATAAACAAATACCTTACAAAATGAAAAGTGTTTTAAAACAAGCTTTGTCAATGTTGTTGGTTATTTTAATCTCAGTTATTAAAGTAAACGCACAAGAAACAACATCGGAAATACAAGGTTTAATCACTGTGGGAAATGCAGGTGTTGCAGGTGCAACTATCACTGCAGTTCACCAGCCAACTGGAACCAAGTATGTAACTACAAGTCGTAATGACGGTAGATATAACTTAACCAACTTAAAAATTGGTGGTCCATATTTATTACAAGTATCTTTCGTTGGTATGAAAACCGAAAAACAAGATGATATCACCTTGTCTTTAGGTCAAACATACAAAGCTAATTTCACGCTTGTAGATGCTAACAGCAGCTTAAAAGAAGTAGTTGTTTCATCACAAAAGCAAGACAAGATTTTCAATAACGCACGTACAGGTTCTCAAGAAACATTTAGTAGAAATCAAATCACAAGTTTGCCTACTATTTCTCGTTCTTACAAGGACATCATCAAATTAACACCTACTTACAATAGTGGATCATTTGGTGGCCAAAGTTCTCAATTAAACAACATCACTATTGATGGTGCCAACTTCAATAACTCATTTGGTTTATCAGGTGATATTGGAGGTCAAACAGGACAAAACGCTGTATCAATTGATGCGATTGAGCAAATTCAAGTAAACACTTCTCCATTCGACGTTAAGAATGGCGGATTCGTTGGTGGTGGTATCAACTCTGTAACAAGAAGTGGTACGAATACATACTCTGGATCGGTTTATGAATATTTCAAAAATAAAGATTGGCAGGGTTACGAAGTAAACGCTGCTCCTTATACTATTAAGGTTCCAAAGCAAGATTATAGCTATGATTTAAAAGGCTTCACTGCTAGTGGTGCAATTATTAAAAACAAATTGTTCCTTTTTGTAAACGGTGAACAAGAATCAACTACTACTCCAGGTACAACATGGCAGGCTTCTAGTGCTAGTAATCCAGCGAACGGTACTACTATCTCTGCAGCAAACGCCGATTCTTTAAATAAATTAGCATCATTCTTAAAATCTAAGTACAACTATGATCCAGGTGCTTACCAAGGATATTCATATGTTGCTTCATCTAAGCGTTTAGCTGTGAAATTGGATTGGAACATTGATGCAAACAATACTTTCACATTTAAGTATAACTACTTAAAATCTGCAAACCAAATCCCACCATCAAACAGTGGATCTGTTTCAACAAGACAAGCAGGTGTAACTGCAATGCCATTTTTTGGTGCGGGTTATGAAATTAACAATAACGCAAACATTTTTATTGCGGAGTTAAATACAAAGTTCAGCAACAAAGTAAGTAACAAATTACAAGTAGGTTATACTGCTTTAAGAGACTACAGAAATGCATTAACTTCTAATCCTAACTTCCCAATGGTGGATATCTTAGACGGTAATGGTAAACCATTCACTTCATTTGGTCATGAGTTGTTTACTTATGGAAATAAATTAAATACCGACGTTTATCAATTTAACGATAACTTAACTGTATATGCAGGTAAACATGAATTCACTGTAGGAACACAAACTTCATTTAAGAAATACTTGAACGGTTTCTCTCCTAACTATCAAGGTACTTACCGTTTTGCTTCTTTAAATGATTTCATTAACTCAGCAAATGGTTTAGGTACAAAATCGCTTGAATACAGTTTATCTTATACTTTAGGTGGTGGTGCTTTCCCATTAGTAGGACCTAAAGATTTTGAATCAGGTATTTATTTACAAGACAAATACAGAGCTACAGATAAATTAACAATCACTTATGGTGTGCGTTTTGATTACTCTAAGTTCTACAACACTTTCTTATACAACCCAGTTGTAGATACCTTATCTAAGTTCTACAATGGTATTCACGCAAACACGGGAGCTGCTCCTGATGCTGCGGTTCAAATTTCTCCAAGATTCGGATTTAACTACGACGTTTACGGTGATCAAACCTTACAACTTCGTGGTGGTGCTGGTTTATTCCAAGGTGCACCTCCTTTTGTATGGATTTCAAACCAAGCGTCTAACTCAGGTATGGCATTGTTTGGATCTTTTCAAAACTTTAACACCAATGTATTTAACCCAGACGTAAATGCTTACCGTCCTTCAGCTTCAGCTACATTAAGTAAATCATACTCAATTAACGTAGCTGATCCTAGTTATAAATTCCCTCAAGTATTTAAATCTACTTTAGCAGCGGATAAAAAATTAGGAAAAGGTTGGACTTTAACTGCTGAAGGAACTTATACGAAGCAATTTAATGCATCTGTTTTCCAAAATATTGCATTACCTGGTACTGGTTTAATTTTATTATCTGATGGTCGTTACAGATTCCCTTACCGTTCTTCTTATCCATTTGGTGGTTCTCAAATGGGCGGTACAGCTGTTGCAACTGCTAATAACCCAACAATTGGTAACGCTATTTACATGACCAATTCTAGTGCTGGTTATGCTTGGACAGGAACATTACAAATTCAAAAAATTACAAGAAGCTTTATCTTAACTGCAGCTTACACTCGTCAAGAAGCGAAAGATGCTGCTGTGAGTGGTTCTACTGCAAATACAATGTGGGGTTCTAAAGTTGTTTCTGATAATCCAAATAACTTTACAATTGGTAATTCTAACAACTACATGCCTCACAGAATTATTGGTAGTGTTGTATACAAAAAAGAATTTATCAAAGATCAGTTAACTTCGGTTGCTTTAGTATATGAGGGCGCGCCTAACTATGCTACTTCTTACTATGTACAAGGTGACTTGAACAATGATGGTATTACTTTCAACGATGCGATGTTCGTTCCAAAGGATCCTTCTCAAATTAGATTGATTAACGCTGCTGCAACAAGTGGTGTTGCTGATACAAGATCTCAAACTGAATTGTGGAATCAATTAGATAATTTCATCAGAAACAATCCTTATTTATCTACTCGTCGTGGTCAATTCGCAGAAAGAAACGCATACGTATTGCCTTGGACTCATAAGTTAGACTTAAACTTTACGCAAGATGTTAAGTTTACAGTGGGCAAAAACAAGCATACTTTACGTTTCACTGCTGATATCTATAACTTCACTAACTTGTTGAACAAAGATTGGGGTGTGTTCTATATTCCAACTACAACAACTCCGTTGGTATTCTCTAAGATTGATACAGATGGAAAAACTCCAGTGTACACATTCCCTTACTTAGATGGTGTTAATAAAGTTCCTTTCTCAAGAGCTTACAGACCAAGTCCAAGTTTAGGTTCTCGTTACCAAATTCAATTGGGTGTTAGATACCTGTTTAACTAGTATTTAATATTCTAATGATATAAAAAAGCCCTACAATTGGTAGGGCTTTTTGTTTTAGGAGAGTTCTAGTAATGCTATAGCGTTTTAATACGCATATTTTTAAATCTTACAATATCGCCATGACCAAGGAAACCAATATGACCTGTTTTATTGAATAAGCCAGGATGTTGGTTATGATCCATTGTGCCATTTTTTGAAGCAATCGCATAATCGCCATCAAGTATTACAGTGCCGTTTAAAGTAACTTTTATTTTAGTACCCTTTACCATAATCTCTTCGCTATTCCATTCGCCTGTGGGGTTTAAATAACCTCTTTTTGCCGGAATCACACCATATACTGAACCATGATGTTGATAGGGTTGGATCTCTGCATATTTAGGATGCTCGCCATCCAATACCTGCACTTCCATACCTACATAAGCAGCATCCCCTTCTAATGGAGCGTGCACCCCAATTCCGTTATTAGCGCCCGGTGTTAATTGAAATTCGAAACGATAGATAAAATCACTATACTCATTTTTAGTATATAAATTACCACCGGAGCCTTTTTCAGGATTAACAACAAGTGCACCTTCTTGAATTAAATATCCCGCTTTGTTGCCTGTCCAATCGTTTAAGTTGGTTCCATCAAATAACAATGTAAAACCATCTTTTAATTCCTGTTCATTTAATATAATCGCTTCATTTGATGGCAATTCTCTTAAATAAATATTACGGTAAGATACAAAAGTGCCATGCGCTTGTAATTCAATTTGTTCTTTTACAAACAAGGGTAAGGTTCTATTCCAATAATTTTCCAAAGTAATATTATCTGTAACTAAAACTCCATTTAAATACACGGT
Source organism: Bacteroidota bacterium (assembly GCA_037975805.1). Classification (GTDB taxonomy): domain Bacteria; phylum Bacteroidota; class Bacteroidia; order Chitinophagales; family Chitinophagaceae; genus Sediminibacterium. Next base: position 4,624 of record JBANFX010000041.1, read on the forward strand.
TACTTTATCTCCTCTCATAATAATATGAAAATTGTTCCACTCTCCAATTGCATTATCAGCAACCACCAATGGTTTGCTTACATTTTTTTGATTGTTGTATAATCCACCTGAACCTACTTGAGCGCCCACTTCTCTTCTACTCGTATCCCAAATTTGAACCTGCGGTGTACCACGTAAATAAATTCCAGCATCGCCCTTGGATTGAATTTTCCAGTCAATAAACATTTCAATGTCACCATATAATTTTTCAGTAGCTAAATTCTCTCCATGCAAGTTTCCTTTGTAATTGAGCAATCCATCTTTCACTTCCCAGTCCTCCTTCATTTTAATGTCTGCCTTTATTTGTGCGGCTTGTAGTGCCGTATCGCTCATTTTTGATCTAGCAATTGGATTGCCTACCAATCCCTTCCATCCTGTTAAATCTTTTCCATTAAATAAACTAACAAATCCATAGTCGTAAGGCATCTTCTTTAAATGTGCAATTAAAGCGGGAACTAAAGTTGCGCTGTCTTCACCATGAATTAGAGGTAAAGCATTTTCTAAAATATTTCTAACTTCTGTTCCACGAATAGTAACATCGTTTAATGCAATCTTTGCTAAAGTGTTTGCTACCGTTGTTGCTAGCGATTGATCTTGTAAAAATTTTGCGACAAACATAAAGCTAGTTATCCCCGAAATTTTACTTGCTTCCCAAATAATATTTTTCTTTTGAATTGGGTTAGTTACTTTTTCTAATTGTTTTTGCAAATCCAATAAATGTTGAACAGGATTTAAATGGGTCTTAGTAAATGTCTTGCCAGGTCCTTCCTCCCATTTAGGTTGCACTAATTGAAGCCTACTATTAACATAATCCTCTTTACTTAATAATTTTAATTCTTCTTGAAATAAAATTTTAGCATACTCCGATTTAGCCTTTTTTAATTGTTTTGACAATATTGCACTGAAAGTATTTTTGTTATTAATATCTAGAGAAGCCTTATTAACATAGGCGTGAAGTGCGTAAGTGAATTTCACTTTCTGTGCGCTATCTTCTACTAATTTAAAAAAGCCAGTCCAATCTGATTTCCCCCACTTTTCCATACTTTCCAATGCGGCATTCACATTGCTCACTTGTTCATAGGGAAATACACTAATTACTTCTTTAGGGGTAAGTTGTGCGCTTGCATTTTGTATGCATCCGAAAATAGAAAATATAAAAACGGGTAGTATAAATTTTTTCATTTTTTTCTTTTTTGAATTTTTAAATTGTCCAAGGACCACGCATGGGTGGATTAATTAAATAATTTGCTTCCGTATCATTTATGAAAATTTCATTCACAGGATCAAAATTTAAAGTTCGTCCAAGTTGCAATGCAATTTTTCCCATGTTAATTAATGTACAAGACTTGAAACCATTTCTTTCATTAAGGGCAAAAGGAGTTCTATACTTTACGCTATCTAAAAAATTAGTAACCTGTGGAGCAGGATCAGGCATCATGGCTAGTTTTTCTTTTAAATTTGGAATGGTGCTTTTGAAACCTGCAAATAACTTACCATTGGGTCCTTCTATGTAGGCAGCATCTGGATCCATTGCTTCTCCGTCTAAAATAATTTTACAACCATCCGCATAAGTGTAGGTAATTTTTCTAAATGTGCCGCAAGCATCAGGATGTTGCTGTTCGGCATCCACCTCTACTTTGATGGGACTAGTTTCATCCTTTCCTAAAAAATATTGAATAGGATCTAAATAATGTTGTCCCATATCACCCAAGCCACCACCATCATAATCCCAATATCCTCTAAAAGTTTGATGAGTACGGTGTGCGTTGTAAGGCTTATAGGGAGCGGGTCCTAGCCAACGATCATAATCTAATTGTTCTGGCACAGCTTGTGTTTCCAAATTGGTTTTTCCCACCCAGTAAAATTTCCAATCGAATCCTGTTGTTTTACTAACGGTTACAGTTAATGGCCAACCGAGTAGTCCGCTCTCCACTAATTTTTTGATGGGTTTAACCGTAGTCTTCATTCCATAGAAATTATCTTCAAAACGAAACCAGGTATTTAACCTAAACATGCGACCATATTGCGCAACAGCTTCTCTCACTATTTTACCTTCCCCAATAGTCCTTGTCATTGGTTTTTCACACCAAATATCCTTACCTGCTTTTGCGGCATCTACAGCCATAATGCCATGCCAGTGCGGTGGTGTAGCAATATGTACAATATCAACTTCTGGTAAATTCACAAGTTCTCTATGATCATGAAATGTTTTTACACCTCCTCCAATTTTATCGGCAACTTCCTTTAAATGTATTTTATCTACATCACAAATAGCAACTACTCTTGTACCTGCATAAGGGATATGTCCTCTACCCATCCCCCCAACACCAATAATTCCCTTTGTGAGTTGATCACTGGGTGCTAAAAATCCACGCCCTAATACATGTCTAGGCACAATGGAAAACCCTGCTAAAAGCGTTGCAGTACTTTTTATAAATTTTCGTCTACTATTGTTTTTTGCATTCATCATAAATGAAGTATTAAATGTGGTTTAAATTTTTATGCCTCCTTAAATTTATTCATTTTAGTTTACATTTGATAAGCCTCTTGTGGCTATCAAATAAAATCTACTATTTATGAGTCAAATACATCTGCATTTAGAAGAACACATGCAAAGCAGTGATTTATTAACTGATATTGTGATTGGAATGAGTGACGGCTTAACGGTTCCCTTTGCATTGGCAGCTGGTTTAAGTGGTGCAGTGGAAGGACATGTTAATCTTATTTGGATTGCAGGTATCGCCGAAGTTGCTGCCGGTAGCATTGCGATGGGATTGGGAGGCTATTTAGCAGGTAAAACCGAACAAGATCATTACCAAAGTGAATTGAAAAAGGAATATTGGGAATTAACCCATAAACGAGAGGTTGAAATTCAAGAAGTTAGGGATGTATTCTTGGGTTGGGGACTTTCCAAGGAAACAGCCGAAGAAGCTACGCAGGAAATTATTAAAGATGATAAAAGATGGGTTGAATTTATGATGAAATTTGAACTAGGATTAGAAGCACCCGATCCTAAGCGCGCGCGCAAAAGTGCTTTAAATATAGGATTTAGTTATATCGTTGGAGGATTGATCCCATTAACCCCTTATTTTTTTGTTGAGGACTCGATTAAAGGCTTAGAGATTTCAGCGATTATTACGCTAGCTTGTTTATTTATATTTGGATACTTTAAAAGTAAATTAACGGGTATCCATCCTTGGTGGGGTGGATTAAAAGTAATGTTAATTGGAGCAACTGCTGCCGCAACTGCATTTTCAATTGCTAAACTTATTCAAGCCTAAAAGAAAATTAATTCTTTTTTTCTTTTGTAGCATTATATAAATATAAAAAGTCTGTGAAATCTTTTTCCGATTTCATTTTAGATTTATTTTCTTTCAATAATATTTCAAAAGCTGGGTCATTAAGGAATGCTTGTTGTATACTTTTTTTATTTAAATCTTCTAAAGGAATTATTTTTCCTTCGTTGTAGATTGCATAATTTTTTTTACTATAAAAACTACTAATACTTTTTCCTTGAATAGGATCATAAGGGCTTGTTTTTACATATTGTTTTTGTAATAAAATTAATTGATACAAACCTCCATTTAATACTCTATAATAGCCAGTTCCATTGCCACTTGTATGATTCATGAGCTTCGCAAAACTTGCAATAGGCTGTGTTAAATTATTTTTGTTTAAAAAAACCAATCTAACAATTCCCTGATTTTCCACCGCTAATTCAACTCCCAGGCTATTTACATAGTGGATCTCATCGGTATATAAATTTAATTTCGCTTGATTAATTTTTGCTTTAGAACCATTGTTAAAATAGATGATGGCTGGGTTCCAGTTATCGTCCCAATAAGGGGAACCCTGTATGTCTGCATAACCCACTAGTTCACTTTTACCATGAGCAATATTCGATGGATCATATACCCTTATATTACCATCCACATCTCTTACATCCATATTTAATTGCTGTGCTTGTAATGATATGGCTAATGAAAACAAAATGAATGTTCCAGCAATTTTTAAACTTGAATGTTTTTTCTTCATAAAAATATTTTGTTAAAGCTAACTTTTTATTCTGATGGCTACTCCTTTTCTAGTGCCATTATGTGTACCATTTTCAACAGTCATTGCACCATTAACAAACACATATTTGAATCCTTTTGAAAATTGATGTGGATTTTCGAAAGTTGCCATATCGGTAACTTCTTTTTCATCAAATACAACCATGTCTGCAAAAAATCCTTCTTTAATAATACCTCTCTCTTTTATATTAAATTTATTAGCAGGCAATGAAGTCATTCTTCTAATGGCTTCTTCTAAGGACATTACCTTTTCTTCTCTAACATATTTACCAAGCACTCTTGCATTGGTTCCGTAGGCTCTTGGATGCGGTCTGCTTTGACCCATAACTGCAATACCAGCATCACTTGCAGCCATGTTAAAAGGGTAGGCCATAATATTTTTCACGTCATTGTCATTCATACCATGATAAACCATTTGTGCACCACCCGCTTCCATCATTTGCACAATAGTTTCCGCCTCCTGTTGTGCATTGTCTTTATTTCCCCTTAACATATTTATTTGACGAATGTTTTTACCATTATAACTTGTATCCGCTTTAAAGTTGGCTACAAAAGCATAATCAAAATGTTTTAAGCCTCTAACTTTAATAATATTTTCACTATGGGCTTTTACTTTTGCACGAATTATTGGATTTTTTAATCTTGCTAAAATGGAGTCCTGTCCATCTGCTAATACCCAATCAGGTAATAATATACCAAGGTTGGTACTACTTGCAGTATATGGATATTGATCAATGGTAACCTCAATACCATTCTTTCTTGCATTTTGAATTAAACCAATAGTTTCATTACTTCTTCCCCAATTATTTTGACCATTCACTTTAAAGTGAGAAATTTCTACAGGTAATTTTGCCTGCCTTCCAATTTCAATGGCTTCCTTTACTGCTTCCGCTACTTTGTCTTCTTCGTTTCGAATATGTGAAGCGTATACACCACCGTTTTGCGCCACTACTTTAGCCAGTGCAACAACTTCTTCGGTAGGTGCGTAAGTGCCAGGTATATAAATTAATCCAGTGGACATGCCAACGGCACCTGCTTTCATTGCTTTATCGGCAATGGCTTCCATTTCTTTTAACTCCTGCGTAGTGGCATGACGATTTGCGGTGCCCATTACTTGTTTACGAATATTATTGTGTCCCATTAATGCAGCTACATTGATGGAAACACCTAATGAGTCAATAAAGTCAAAATATGTTTTCATGTCATCGGCTGAACCTCCACAATTCCCTGTGATTACCGATGTAACACCATCGTATATAAAGTTAGTAGCCAAGGGATTCTTTGACTCACCTCCTTCAATGTGTGCATGAACATCAATAAATCCTGGTGCTATAATTAAGCCCGTTGCATCTATTTCTTTTTTCCCTTTCCAATTGCTTAAATTTCCAATAGCAGCAATTTTATTATTAATAATGGCAACGTCTTTTATTTGCCATTGATTGCCTGTGCCGTCTATAAGCTTTCCATTGCGAACAATATAATCTGCTTGCTGGGCAAATAAATACTGACTCATAAAAGCAGCTAAAATTAAAAATGTACATTTCATAAAAAATAGTTGTTTCCTAAATTTACAAAACCTTATTATATATTCAAAATAAAGGATTACAGCTACGAATAAAATTGTAATTTCAGTATTCAAACCTTGCATATGAAAAAAATATTTATCTTTTTAGCAGGATGTTTTTTATGGAGTACTTCTGTAATTGCACAAGCTGCTAAATCCACAAAAAAAATAAAGGATACGGCTGCAACTTTTGATGCATATGTACAAAAAGCAATTACGGATTGGAAAATTCCCGGCTTAGCTATAGTGGTAGTGAATAATAATGAAGTGGTATTTAAAAAAGTATATGGAGTAAAATCTTTGGAAACCAATGCCGCAGTCAATAATGAAACTTATTTTGCTTGTGCATCCACTACAAAAGCCATGACGGCAGCTGCAATGGGGATATTGGTGGACGAGGGTAAGGTAAATTGGGACGATCCTGTCATTAAATACTTACCTAATTTTAGATTGTATGAACCATATGTGACTACTCAAATGCGCGTTAGAGATTTATTTTTACATAATTCTGGAGTTGGCAATACCGATTTTTTATGGGGAATGAATATTTTATCGGGGGACGAAACCGTTGACCGTATGCAATTGGTAAAACCTTCTTATTCGTTCCGCTCTAGCTTTATTTATCAAAATATATTTTATCATATTGCAGGAAAAGTTATTGAAAAAGTAAGTGGTGAAAGCTGGGCCGATTTTGTAACAGCTCATATTTTTAAACCCTTGGGTATGAAGCGAACGGTACCATTATTATCTCGTATTGTAGATGATAATATTTCTCAAGCACATTATATTATTGAGGATAAAGTACAAAAAATCACCCGAGACACTGCCGATAGAATTGGAGCTGCCGGTAGCGTTTATTCTACGATTGACGATATGGCAATTTGGGTAAAATGTATGATTGATAGTAGCAAATATGATGGAGGTAGATTAGTAAGTGCCGCTACATGGAAAACTTTATTAAAACCTCAAACATTTGTCACAGAAGAAGGATTTTATCCTACCGCCCAATTAACAAAACCGAATTTTACAACCTATGCATTAGGGTGGTTTCAACAAGATTACAAAGGACAAAAATTAAATTTTCATACAGGTTCTTTAGCGGGAGAAATTGCTATACACGGACAAATGCCATCTTTAAAAACAGGAGTGTATATTTTTGCCAATTTAGATCATGCAGAAGCTAGACACGCATTAATGTTCAAAGCCATGGATTTATATGCAGTAGGAGGCGACACCGATTGGAGTAATGAATTTTTGAAGCTATATGGGGGCATTAAAGAAAAGGCATTAAATGCGGAAATTGCACAAGCTGCACAACGTGTACCAAATACCAAGCCCAGCTTGAGTTTGGATGCATATATAGGAGATTACGAAGACCCGCTTTATGGCTTGATTAATATAAACATAAAAAATGGAGTATTATACGCATCCAATATTAAATTAGGTGATGGTGCCCTGTCTCATTTTAACTTTGATACTTTTGAAATTACATGGAATAAAAAATGGGAAGGAAAATCAATGGTTCAATTTATGATGAATGAGGTAGGTAAAATTCAAAAAATAAATATTGAAGGAATCATACTTTCAAAAAAATAAATAGACCCACTTTTATTAAATAAATAAAATAGATTATAATGGATTTTTCAAAATTTAAAAAAAGTACCACTGCAGTTTGGGGTGGAGAAGGTGATTTAAATGTAAGTGGTGCGGTAACAACACCCATTGTGAACAGTGTTGCATTTGCATACAATGACGTTGAAAAATGGCATCAGGTTTCACTAGGTAATGCAGAAGGGTTTATTTATAGTCGCAATACCAATCCAACAGTTGCAGCATTGGAAGAAAAAATTAGACTCTTAGAAGGGGCAGAGGCCGCCACTTCCTTTGCTACTGGCATGGCAGCTATTAGTAATACGCTTTATACTTTTTTAACAGCAGGGAAAAGAGTAGTATCTCAGAAAGATAATTATGGAGGAACGAGTAAAATATTTTTAGATTTTTTGCCATTGAATAATGTGCAGGTAACCTTATGCGAAACCACCGACTTTGATGCGTTTGAAACTGAAATTGCAAAAGGTTGCGATATGGTTTATTTAGAAACTCCAACCAATCCTACTTTAAAAGTAGTAGATATTAAAAGATTAGCGGCTGCTGCAAAAAAAGTAGGTGCGATAGTGGTGGTAGACAATACTTTTGCAACGCCTATTAATCAAAATCCATTGTCATTAGGTGCAGACTTGGTACTACATAGTGCTACTAAATTTTTGTGCGGACATTCCGACGCAATGGGGGGTGTGTTGGCGGGCAAAAAAGAATTAGTACAAAAAGTATATAATTATCGTGAAATTAATGGGGCAAGTTTACAAGCTGATCCTGCTTATATGATTGCAAGAGGCATGAAAACTTTGGAATTAAGAATTGAAAGACAAAATGCATCTGCTTTAAAAATAGCCCACTATTTAAAAGCACATCCAAAGATTCAGGATGTGTTTTATCCAGGCCTACCATCGCACCCCGGTCATGAAATTGCAAAACAACAAATGAGTGGCTTTGGCGGTATTATGAGTTTTGCATTAGTGGGTGGCTATGATAATGTAGCAAAATTATTAACCTCTTTGCAATTAGTACATTTGGCTGCAAGTCTTGGTTCTGTTAGTACATTAGCCGGTCCTCCTCGAACTACTAGTCACGTTGAATTAACCGAAGCTCAAAGAAAACAATTAGGTATTCCCGAAAGTTTAATTAGGTATTCGGTTGGTATTGAAAATGTTGATGATTTAATTCAAGACCTTGAAAACGGACTAGCTAAATTATAAAATGGCTCCTTCGCCTTTAACAAATTTTCCGGGCTTTGCATTGGTATGTGCTCCGTCTTTTAAAACTTGTTTTCCATTTACAAAAACGTGAATCATACCCGTTGCATACTGAATAGGTTTTTCATAAGTAGCATGATCAGAAATGGTGGCTGGATCAAACACTAAAACATCAGCGTTTTTTCCCACTTTTAACTCTCCATATTTACTTAAATGTAAACTGTTTGCTGCTACTTTTGATAATTTATGAATAGCTAATTCTAAAGGAATCACTTTTTCTTCTCTAACATATTTTCCAAGGACTCTTGCAAAGTTCCCATAAGCACGAGGATGATTGCTTTGTTCTAAAAAGATGCCCTCATTTGAACCAGATGCCGCATCCGATCCAAAGCTCACCCATGGCAATGCAATTTGTTTTTTTACATTTTCCTCACTCATTAAAAAATAAGCAACCTCAACTCTACTACTATCTTGTATAATCAAATCAATAGCGCAATCCTCAGGACTTGTATTTCTAATTTTTGCTACCTCAGCTAAAGTTTTGCCTGCATATTTAAATAAGGAGTCTCTTCTAAATCCAAGCAATAAAACCTTATCTGCTCCACCAGTCCCATAGTATAAATTTTCCCAATCCTTAGCATTTGTTTTCATTGCGGCAACCATTTCTTTTCTGATGGCTGGATCTTGTAAACGTTTCCAAAGTTTTCCAAATCCCCCATCTTGTAATGAAGGTGGCATAGCCGCTGTCATACCTGTTGCACCTGCTGTATAGGTATACATATTTGCAGCAATATCTAATCCATTGGCTCTTGCATGTTCTACTATTTTTATAACCGAATCCATCTTAGGCCAGTTGTCTTTTCCACCCGCTTTTAAGTGATAAATTTCACCATGCACTTTTGCTTCTTTAGCAATGGTAATTAATTCATTTACGGCTTCAATAAAATTATTCCCTTCACTGCGCATATGTGAAATATATCCACCTCCATAAGGTGCCGCTGCTTTACATAAAGCAATTAATTCATCGGTTTTTGCAAAAAATGCAGGAGGATAAATGAGGGAACTACCCACTCCCAAAGCGCCTTCTTCCATTGCTTGTTTTACGAGTACCTGCATTTGTACAAGCTCGGCAGCAGTTGGAGCCCGATTGTCTTCCCCAATTACATGTTCTCTAATTGTGGTCGCTCCCACAAATGAAGCGATATTACAACTGATTCCTTTTTTCTCCATATAATGCATATACTCACCTAATGTATTCCATGCAACAGGTAATTTTAAGGAACCTGTTTGGTCATCAATCATTTGCTGTTTCATTTTTGCATTCAATGGTCCCATGCTACCTCCTTCTCCAAACACTTCTAAAGTAACCCCTTGTCGAATATCACCTTGTGAATTTCCGTCAATCATTAAAGAAGTAGGTGCCCAACTAAGCATATTAATAAATCCTGGGCTCACTGCCATTCCTTTTGCATCAATATTATTTTTGGCAGTTGCTTTACTTAAATCACCAATCAATGCAATTGTGTCGTCTTTAATTGCAATATCAGCTTTGAAAGGTGCGCCACCATTACCGTCATATACTACACCATTTTTTATAATTACATCATATTGTTGGCGACTACAAGCACTTAAGCTTACAATTAATATAAGCGTAATAAATTTTTGCATAAAATATTTATTTATTGTTTTCATTCTTTAATAAAATCATAAATCGCATCTGCTACTTTTTGAGGAGCTTCTTCATTGGGTACATGTCCTACTTTTTCGAAAATCACTAATTTGCTTTTTTTAATGTCTTTATTAAAATTGTAAGCATTTTCAAAATTGATTAATCCATCCTCTTTACCCCATATAATAAGTGTAGGCGTTTCAATTGTTTTTATCAATTCAGTATTTTGTACAAAAGGATTTTTAAATAAAGACAAAGCTGCTTTTCTATTGCCCTCGCAAAGCAATAGTTCGTGATATCTCGTAATGGTTGTTTCTTCAATTAAATTTTGATTATAATACACGCCTTCTAAACTTTTTTTGATTAATGATTTTGGCGTAATAAATAATAATAAATTATTAAGAATAGGTATTTGCGCAATTTTAAAACCAAGTGAACCTTTTTCATCCTTTTTTGGATAGCCACTCGCATCAATTAAAATGAGCTTACTTACTTTTTGTGGAAGTGCAACTGTATAATGCCATGCAATGCCTCCTCCTAAAGAATTGCCACCAATGATACATTTTTTTACATCCAGCTTTATTAATAGCGAATCAATAACTTGTGTATAATTGTCATACCCATAACTATTTTCAAGATTGGGACCTGTTAAGCCAAAAGCGGGCATATCCAAACTTATTACACGCTTATTGCCATATTGGGCATCGTTTAATATAGATGTCACCTTTTCCCAGGTATGTAAGGAAGAGGAAGTGCCATGAACAAGTACAAGTGGTATACTATCTAATAGATTTCCTTCATCCCTATAATGAACCTGCATACCCATAATAGGCATAAACTTTGAATTGCCCGTTGCATACTTTTTAATGAGCGTTGCTTTTGGAATATCTTTTTGTGCAAATACCGAAAAAGCAAGTACAAGAATAATAACCAATGCGCCTAAACTATACTTTACAATTTGTTTTATATTTCTCGTTACGTTAGACATAAAAAAATACAGCCTTTTAGTAGGCTGTATTAAAGTTAACATCTTTATCTCAAAAATTTATTCTAATAAAGGGAGCTTTTTTATTTGTTAGGTTCCACAAAGTAGTCTACCACAAAAACCTTGTCCATATGTGGTTTTAATACAGCTTGGAACGCTTTGTGATCGGCATTTTGTTGATAGTCGGCTAAATCTTTTTCTGAATTAAAAGTCAGCGTAAAACAATGAGTAAAACCTTGGTCCAAATGTTCGGGACTCATATTAATGCCCCACTCCATTTTTTTCACCTGAGGTACTTTACCATATAAAGCAGCGAAAGTTTTAGCTACATTTTCAACTTCTTTAGGGGTAGAAGTGGGTTTGAATGTAAACAGTACAATGTGCTTTAACTCACCTACACGATTTTGCGCCTGAAGTGTTGATAAACCCAATGACAAAACAAATAATAAGATTAATTTTTTCATAGAGCAGTTTTTAAATTTATAGTGGTAATGATTTTCAACATTATAATAGGTTATAAAAATATAGAAGGGTCGTCGCATATACGAAACCCTTCATTAAATGTATTCATAAAATCAACATCTTGTGCGTTTAATGTAAAATTAGCCGCTTCAAAATTTTCTTGAAGTCGTTGTTTTTGTGAAGATTTTGGTATGGTAGATACGCCTAGTTGAAGATTCCAGTTTAAAATAATTTGAGCAGGAGTTTTTTGGTACTTTTCACAAATTGATTTTAACCTTACATCTGAAAATTTAATTCCGCGTGTTATAGGACAATAAGATTGTAATTGAATGTTTTCATTTTTACAATAATCATAAGTGGCTTTATCAAACAACCAGGGAGTAAATTCTATTTGATTCAATGCCGGCACTATATTGCTATATTGCTTTAATTCATCTAAAAACGGAACGGTATAATTTGCAACGCCTATGGCCTTAGCACGTCCTTCGGAATAAATTCTTTCAATTGCTTTCCAGCTTTCTTTTCGTCCTGTTTTAATAGGCCAATGAATTAAATACAGGTCTACATAGTCCTGCCCTAGTAGTTGTAAACTTTTATCAAAAGCCCTAAGCGCTTGATCATAACCATGATCGGTATTATTCAACTTGGTTGTTAAAAATAATTCTACTCTTTGAATGCTGCTATTTTTAATTGCATTTCCAATTTCTTTCTCATTCTCATACATACTTGCTGTATCAATTAAACGATAGCCAATTTCAATGGCTGTTTCCACTGCTTCTTCAGCTTGCTTTTGATACATGTCATAAACACCTAAGCCCAACAAAGGCATTAGATTACCATTATTGAGCTTAGTGTTTGGAATTGAATAAGGTTGCATTTATAAATTTACCATTTTTCTAATCCTAATAATTTTTTCCCTAAATCAGTTAATACGGCAGTATCATATTTTGTTTGTTCCCAATTTCTAGGATCACCTGGAAATGCATATCCTTCTGGTGCGATTCTGTTTCTCCAAGAATTAATGCGCCATTCTTTTAATGCTTCATTATCTTCCTCGGCTGGCATCATAGAAATGTATTGCGCAATACGAACCTTGTCCTCACTATTATTTGCACGAATACCATGTGGCTCTAAGCTATTAAAAATTAATAGATCGCCTGCTTCTAGTTTTACTTTTGTTGGTGTAAAGCCCGTTGTATCTGGTTTATATCGATCACGATCTGTTGGTTGTGTTAATTTCCAAGTGTCGTAAGTTCTAAATAATTCAGGGATACATTGAAACCCACCCATGTTTTCATCAGTTTGATCGGCCAAAGCCAACACTCCTTGCACATTCACTGGTTTTGTTTCAGGATCATAATCCCAGTGAATAAATGCTTTGTATTCATGACCAGGTCGGATAGGAAAATTTAAATTAGCACGGTCAATAGTAACCCATAATTTTTCGGTACCCCAAATATCTACAAATGCATCATACACTCTTTGCATTTGTCTATTGTTCCATTGGTGTTGATGATTATAACATTCCACCATACCCGTACCTGCTAATTCCTTCATCTTCATTTCAGCTCTTGGTGCAGTATACCATGTTTCTTTATTATTTGGATCTTTTTCTTCAAACTCCCACAAAAAATTGGCAGTAGCCAACGCTTGTTCACGAGGCACAGCATTTTTAATAACGATATATCCATTGTGTATCCAAAAGTTCCAATCCTCTTCACTTAGTACCCTCAATGGTTTTCCATTAGAACGGTCATTTAATTTTGTGGCACTACTTTTTGCAGTTGATGGATTTCCAGGAATGTCCTTGTGTGCATTACTATTTGGCGTGGCCATTGTTGCCATGGTTGGAACCATAGTTGGAACCATACCTTGTTGTTGATCGTTGTTCATAGCAATCTAGTTTGGTTATTAATTTTGGGATATTTCATTTTATAAGATAAAAGTACAAAGTAAGCGAGGTTGCTATTTTCACCTAAATTGGCCATTATTTGCTCTATATTGATAAATTATGATTAATTTGGACATAAGTCAGCTATTTAAGTACCAATGAAGATAAGCTTAGAAAATATAAAACCCGATGAAGGCAGTTCTTTTAAAATACTGCTTACGCCCAACTTAAATGAAATATACTATTGGCATTTTCATCCTGAAATTGAATTGGTTTATGTAGAAGCTGAAAAAGGAATAAGACATATAGGAGATCATATTTGTACTTATGAAGGCAATGACTTGGCATTAATTGGCTCTTACATACCACATTTAAATTTTGATTACGGTGTAAAAACAACTGTAGAAACAGTTGTTGTACAATTTAGACAAAATTTTTATGAAGACCCTTTTTACAAGCAACCTGAGATGCAACAAATTTATGATTTAATGGAACGCGCTAAATCGGGGATTGCATTTTATGGTGAAACAAAAAACAAAGCCGGCGCGCTATTAAAAAAAATAAATGGCTTGGGTTCCTTCGAACAGCTATTGTTATTAATTCAAGTGTTTCAAATTTTGGCAATGAGTAAGGAATTTAATTTATTAAATGCCAGACCCATTGCTTCACATGCAGTTATTAAAGAACAAGAAAGAATGCATGTTATTTATAAATATGTTGAAGCCCATTTTCAAAAGCCAATAAAAATTTCAAATATAGCTTCAGAAGTAAATTTAACGGAAGCAGCATTTTGCAGGTACTTTAAAAAATCCACAAAACTAACTTATACCGATTTTGTAAATCAATACCGAATTAATCATGCAAAAAAGTTATTAATGCAACAGGCAAATGTTACGGAGGCATGCTATGACACTGGCTTTGAGAGCCTATCGTACTTTAATAAAATATTCAAAAAGATTACCGGAGAAAATCCATCGGCATATCGAAAGCGGAAGGGACTAGACTAGCTTATTGTATTATGCTTCCGTCTTCCATTTTAATAATACGGTGTGTACGTTCAGCAAAACCCGGATCGTGTGTAACAATGAGTAGTGTTTGATTAAATTCGTCAGCTAGTTGTTTAAATATTTCAAAAACCAGGTCGCTATTTTTTTTATCTAAGTTTCCAGTAGGTTCATCGCCCATAATAATATGAGGATCATTAATAAGCGCTCTTGCTATTGCTACTCTTTGTTTTTCACCACCCGAAATATGATTGGCTTTTTTCAAAGCTAAATCTTGTATACCCAACATTTTTAAACGTTCCATAGCGCGATGTTCCACTTCCTGTTGACTATACTTAGCTAATTTTAAACCTGGCATCATTACGTTTTCCAATACATTAAACTCATTAATTAAGTAATGAAACTGAAAAACGAATCCAATTTTCTCATTTCTTATTTTAGCCAAGAAGCCTTCATTTTTTTTAGGCATTTCTTCGCCATCAATGAATAAGGTTCCGTCGTAATCGGTATCCATTGTTGATAGTACATATAGTAGCGTACTTTTTCCACAACCTGATTTTCCGGTAAGTGATACAAATTCTCCCTTGTTGATACTAAAGCTTAAGTCCTGCAATACTTGAATACGCACAGGATCATGAAAGAATTTATTGATATTTTTTGCTTCTAATATCTTTTCCATATTACTTACCTCTTATGATGACTACGGGGTCAATTTTACTTGCCTTTCTAGCAGGAAACCAACCAGCAAAGTAAGTGGTGATAAAAGAAAATACAATACCTATAAAATAAAACTGAGGGTTATAATTAATAGGATAAGTTTTAATAGTTGGAAGGGATGCGGTATTAAATGGTATTTGATCAATGAGCACCGATAAACCAAACCCAAAAAAAAGTCCCATCAGCCCACCGAAAATACCAATAGAAATGGCGATGTAAATAAAAATATTTTTAACATCTCTTCCCGAAAAGCCTGTTGCTTTTAATATAGCAATAGAGTCCATTTTCTCAAAAATCATCATGTTCAAAATGTTGTAAATGCCAAAACCTGCAACTATAAGCAATGTAATACCCACGGAATATGAAATTAAAGTACGAATAGAACTACCAGTTTCAAATTGTGAATTAGCAGTTTGAATATCTTCAGCATCTGTTTCATATAATTTTTGATATTCTTTAGCAACCGCCGGAGCCTGCTTAATATCTTTTAATTTTACTTGTATGCTTGTGATATAGTCACTGGGAACAGATAATATTTTTTGAACAGTATTGATGGATGCATAACTCTGTACATTATCAAAATCCTTTATCCCCGATTGAAAAGTGCCCACAACTTTTAATTGAAATATATTTCCTTTAGAAGTTGTAATTTGAACGGCATCTCCAATATTAACTAATAATTTTTCTGCTAATCCTTGCCCTAATATAATTCCATTATTAACTTTATTTAGATCGGCAGAATTTCCACTGGTGATGTATTCGTCAAAATGGTACAATTTTGTTTCTTGATTGGGATCAATACCAAATATACTGGCTGTGATATCAATGGCGCCGTCGTTAAAAAATACCTGTGCAGTTAGTTTTCGTGATAGTCCTAAAACTCTTGGATCTTTTTCAATCGCGCTAATAATAGCGTTGCTGTTATAAATAGATTGCCTCGTTGCATCAGCTTTTACCGAACCAATGAAATGATGTGTGTTGGTATCATTAAGTTTATTAATGGGCTGATCAATTTTTGGAGTAATGTCATTGTATAATTTAACATGAGGTGTTCTATTTAAAATAAGACCATCTAATAAATCATTTAAGCCAGACATAAAACTTAGTAAAGTTATAAACATAGTAATACTAAAGGTTACGCCAATAGCAGCTACCAAAGTTTGCTTCCACCTTGCCATTAAGAGCGACTTGGCGATATTAATTAGTAACCTTGTTCTCATTGAATAGATTTAACAAGCTCGTCGGTAACTTTTATTCCAGAAAGAATTTCTACTTTTTCATAATCCATTAGCCCTACTTTCACTTTTCTTTTTTCTTTGTTTTTCAAATAAACATATTCATTGTCTATTAAATATCCTCTAGGAATAGTCATGGCTTTTTCTTTCACCTGAATGACAATATTTGCTTGTGCACTTATATTGGGAAATAAATTTTCCGGTTTATTGGTAAACACGGCTTCTACCTTAAAAGATTTAGTTCTTTGATTCATTAAAGGGTATACCTTGCTAACAGTCGCTTCAAAAACCTTTCCTTGATAGCTGTCCATAGTAATAAATACTTTTTGACCTAAGGCCATTTTTGAAATATCATATTCATCTACCTGCATCTCTACATAATACTCACTTTCATTTCCAATGATGGCAATAGGAAACTGAGGGGTTGCCATTTCGCCTACTAATTTGGCAATACTGTATACCTTACCGTCTATTTCACTAACTACTTTAAAATCGTTTAATAAATTTGAAGAAATAGCTGCACTATTTTTTGTTTGTTTAGATTGCAAAGCAATTTGCTTTTTGAGATCACTTAATTTTAAATTACTAGCATTGTATAAGGTTTGTGCATTTTTATACGCTAATGTTCTTAAATCCAAATCGTTTTTTGTGCCAATTTCATTTTCCCATAATTTCCTTTGTCGCTCTAACAAGGAAGCCTCGTTGTCTAATTTTGATTTTGCTAGTTCAACCTCGTTAAATGCCTGGTTTAATTTTTCTTGATTTGCGTTGTCAGAAGAATAATTTTCTAATAATTTTGCATTTTCAAAATTCAAAGCTTGCGCTGTATTAGCTATTTCAATGATGGCTTGCCCCTTTTTTACCAATTCTCCTTCCTTTACCAATACATTTTTAATGATGCCACTTACTTTAGCATACACTTCATATTGGTTTCCGCTTTTTACAGTTCCAGAAGCATATACCGACTGTGTAATTTTTTCAATCGTAGGATGAATGCTTTCTTCTTGTTTATTACAAGCAACCAATAGTGTAGTGGTAAAAACAGTTAAAAGTAAGTATTTGACAAATTGCTTCATATGTAGCGGGTTCGTTTAAAGAAAAAGCTTTTTAAAGCTCTTGCAAAGTTAACCTATTTATAAAAAAACAGGCAAAAAGATAACTCCTTTTGCCTGTTTGCCTATAAAATTAATATGTATCTAATCATCTAAATCTTTTCCTGCATTCAGTTTTAAAAATGCTGCGCGTTTAGGTGCGGGAACAATCGCATCCTCCCCTTTAATCCCTTTCCAAAGTACTTCTGTAAAGTCATGGTCGTTAATGCTATCCTCTTTTTTTAAATTGAAGAGTTCACTTTTTCTTTGCATTGCCGTTCTTTGTGTATTTTTTTCATTTATGTCCCATTGTAAGGGCTTAGCTATAAAACCTACCGGATTGGCAGTTTTTTCAAAACACCTCCAAGTAGTGTTGGCTGCTGCATCGTATTGGCTCATGGGCTGCAATCCTAAAATCATCTCAATTGTTTTAAGAAAAGAAGTAGTCGTATAAGGTGTATGATCTACAAATCCTCGTTTCACAAAACCACCTGCTATATATGCTGGACTTCTATGTGCATCAACATGATCGGGCCCATCCTGTGCATCATCCTCTAAAATAAATACAACCGATTCCTTCCAAATAGGACTTTTACTTAAATATTCTACGAACATGCCCACTGCCAAATCATTATCGGCAACATGAGCAAAGGGAGAAGGTCTTCCTAATTTCATTCCTTCGGTATGATCATTAATTAACCTTAATGTATTTAATTGAGGAACTGCATTTATCGCCAATAGAGAATCAAAATCTCTTTTCCATTGCCCAACCCTTGTAGTGTCTCTCACTTTTACATCCCAACTTGTGTAATATGGGCAAAAATGATCCTTAAGTACTGGAATATTTGGTTTGTAGTTGTCTGCAAATTCACCATAGGTTCTAAAGGAAACCCCAGCTCTTTTTGCAAAATCCCAAATAAACCCATTTTTATTATTCGCTATATTTCTATTGCCTTCTGCGTCGTATGTGCCCCCTCTTCCTCCATAGCTTGTAACCCAATTCTTTTCAAGGTAATCTGTTGCATATCCGCCAAGGGTCCAATTATGACCATCGGCACTTACCTCTCCATTTACATAAAAATTATCTAGTAAAACAAATTCCTTAGCCAATGCATGTTGATTAGGTGTTATTTTTTCACCAAATAAACAAAGGCTTGTATCTCCATTGCCCATGGGCATATCACCTAATACCTGATCATAGGTTCTATTTTCTTTTACAATATAAAACACATATTTAATAGGAGAAGGATCTCCAATTTTCTGCGGAATTACCGATCCTATTTCTGCACTTGATGTTTGTTCTTTTTCTTTGTTGTAGGGTGTATTCTCATATACAGCAGTTGAGTAAAGCCCCAACTGTTTGTCGGAAGGTGTATTGATAATACTTAATGAACCTTTCATTAAACCTCCAATGTACTGTACTTCCTTTGTAGACTTTAACAATCCTTTCTGTACACTTAATTGTGCATTTTTCTTATAGGGATCTGGGCCAAGTGGATTAGCAAATGAAGTGAATCCTTTTCCGTTGGTTACATATATTTTTTGCCCAATAGTTTTTACTGATGTGGGATACCAACCAACGGGAATAAAACCTTTAGACTTACTATCTCCAATTTCAGAAACATCAAACACAGCTAAACAATTATTATCTGCATTGGCAATATATAAAGTTTTTTCATCTGCACTTAATGCAACTCCATTTGTTGTGGAACCCGATGGTGCATTGGGATACAAGGCCGCGTTTAAAGTTTCAATAACTAATTTTGTTTTTGTATTGATAATGGAAACACTGTTGTCATTGGCGTTGGCAACAAATAAATACATTCCATTTTTAGTAATACATAAATCATTGGGATTACTACCCACCTCAATTTGATGTATTATTGTATGCGTTGCAATATCATATACCAAAACTTTTTTTGCACCCCAACAAGAAATATATAGCTCTTTATGATTATTAGATAAAATACAAGTATATGCCTCGGCAGGTAATTTTATAGAATCCACCACTTTTTTCAAATTCAAATCCAAAGTGTACATGGTATTGTTGTCCTTTGTAACAACAAACAATTTATTATTGTTATCAATACAAATTCCTGCAGGTGAAATTTTATAAGGCCACTTATCCCCCAATTTTATGGAATCGGTTAAATGCAATTTTTGATTAACAATGCTATATTGTAAAATCCAATTATCGTTGCCGCCGGATGCGTATAAGTATTTTTCATCTTTACTAAAAGCCAATCCTAGCCATGCTTTGTCAACAATAATATTGTCCTCAATTTTTTCTGTAATGGTATTTATTAACTGTATAGATTGAGTGCTTTGCCCATTATTAGTTACTGCTAGCCATTTTTTACTTTTCGAAATGGCCATGTTTAAAGGGAGATCCCCCAATGGTAAACTTTTTCCAGCAGGGCTTAATGCCCAACCATTAGGCAACAATAATTTGCCATTGACTGTTTCATTTACCTGTGCTTGAATTTGTAAAAGGCATATTAACAATGCAAAAAGGCAGACAATTTTTTTCATAGCTAAAAATTATCCTACAATTTAAGCAATCTAACGAAAGCAAAACCTGTTTTTTATGAGAAGGTTATTTTAAAAACAAAGCAGCTATCTTATGCACTTCTTCAATTGGATCATGTTCGTTTCTATTGGTTAACACAATTACCATTAACTTTTGATCTGGATAAAGTCCGCCTGAGTTTCTAAAACCAATGGAGCTGCCATCATGATAGGGGTGGGTGATGCCTAAAAAATCTTCTACATGCCAACCAAATCCATAATCTATGATGTTTCCATTGTCTAATTGTGTTCTTGACCATGCTCGCTTTTGCATCGTAGGACTCAGGAACTTGTAGGACCACAATGCTTTTATCCACTTGCTATATTCTTCCACATTGGTATAAATACCCCCATCTCCCAAAACTGCACTTGTCATACTCTGGTCGGTTTGTACCCAGCTGTTATTCATATAACTATGTCCATATGCTCTATTTGCCACGGTAGATTTACCCTCCTCAAATGCCACTGTTGTTTTCATTCCAATTTTCTTGAAAATATTATCTTTTAAAAATTGTGCAAATGGCTGACCACTCACTTGCTCCACAATTAAAGCTAAAATTGCATATCCAGTATTGCTGTATTTATATTGAGTTCCTGCTGGAAAATATAAACTGTCGGTCATGTACATAAGCTGCATGCAATTGGTATCCTGCAACTGAATGGTTTGGTTGGCAGGCATCAAATCCTCATAATCTACAAGGCCAGCACTATGGGTTAGTAAATCTTTTATTCGAATGCCTTTCCCATACTCCGGAAAACTCGTGAAATATTTTATTAAAGAATCGTTCAAAGAAAGTTTACGTCTTTTTTCAAGCAGTAAAATTGCCATTGCGGTAAACTGTTTTGTAACAGACGCCAATCTAAAATTTGTATTCGTTTCAATTGGCAAACCAGTTTCTATATTACTAATCCCATATCCTTTTTTAAAAACTATTTTATTTTTATGATATACCAACACGCTCGCACCAGGTGCTGAGGCATTATTATATCTTGACATAATTGTGTCAATAGATTTTGCAATTTCTTTTTTTGATTGCGCATTTACACAAATGCTTATCGTAATCAATAAAATTCCAATAACAAGTTTTTTCATAAAAATTTATTTATTCCACCAGTAAGTTAATTTTAAAACAACTGCTCTATTTTTAATAAATACAGGGCCTATATAATAATTATCGGTATATACAATAAACAAATCCGATACGGGCTTGTATCTCCATTGCAATCTTGTATTAAAGTTAATATTTTTTGTTTGCTCATTATATTGATAAAATGCAGTAAAGAATAATTTATGCGTCATGGTAATATCCATCTTTGGCCCTAGTAATAAAAATTGGTTATTTCCCCAGGGTTGAGGTAGATTAATTTTATTATAAGTTATAGCAAAATCAAAATTTACATAGGGTTGAAATCTATAACCAATATTACCAGTAAAGCTTAACAAATTGCCATTTGCGTAATAACCTCCCGTTCGCGCCGACATTGCAAAAGTAACCTGATGTTGTGGGGCAGATACCCAATCCAATCCAACAGTACTCCAACTATGCTTGGTGTGCGCAGCCAATGGTTGTTTGCCAATACGGGTAGGATCAAATGGGGCCAATAATTCAACGTAATCATTTTGTACCACGCCAGCTAGTGTACTCTTGTCGCGATAGGTAATTAAATAGGTAAACATTTTAGTGTTGTCTGTAATGGCTAAGTCCATATTATAATAATAGGTACCCATCAACTGTGGTCCATGACTTAAGATGGAGCCACTTTTAGGAAAAAATAAGCGCGTAATAGAGGGTGCAATTTTGATATAATTATTACGGGGTACATAACCTACCTCTGCATTAAAATTATTACCTACAATTTCATGTTGCCATGAAATAATCCATTTCCTATTGCTATACTGCAAATTACCTGCGTTTAAAAAATCTTTATTATTCGGTTTATTAGAAGAGAATGATTTTATAAAAATTGTTTTACCAGACCATAAATTATTTGAAGGGGCGATTAAATATTCAAAACCCAAATTTTTATTATAGGGAGAAACATAGTTTACATATTCACAATTAAAGCAATTTGGATTTGCGGCGATAGGAGCTTTATCATTTAAAGCTGTTTTATCAATATAAAAAAATTCAATGCTTGATTTTTTAAACAATTTTCTTTGAACAGCCAATACTGCAAAATTTTGAGCCCATGTATTGTCGTTCAGGTTTTCTGCTGTCTTCATATCCATCACTCCAATGCGCCAATTTTTATCTAATCGGCCACTCATTCTTGCGCCAAAATCAATACGCGTATTTAAACCAATACGTCGGGAAAAAAATGGACGCACATTATTAAATCCTAAATTAGAAAACAAATCTGCGTTTTCTAAAAAGAACTGTCTACGTTCTGGAAAGAATAACTCAAATCTGCTCAAGTTAGTTACCTGTTTATCCACTTCTACTTGAGAAAAATCGGAGTTAACGGTTAAGTCTAAATTCAATGAAGAAGAAAGACTAATTTTTGCATCCATACCTATTTCCTTTCCGCTATAGCCATTTGGAATAGCAACTTTACTTCCATCCGCATTCACATAATCCTTGCCCATATTTGTTTTAAAATAGGGGATCAATGAAAAATTATTTTGATGTGCTGGCAAAGTGGTATCCCAAACTAAATTTCCAGTATAGGATAAAGAAGCTGTTGGGAAATTTCTTGGCATACTTGCCCAACTTGATTTTTCGGTGGTCTTTAAATCGTTTCTACTAAAGTTAATGCCCCATTCTTTTACGCCATATTTATATCTTATGGAAGTGAAAGGAATTGCGGCTTCCCAAACATATTTTTCATTATCATTTGCAACTGCACTGGTCCAAATATTATCCCAGTTTAAATCAACACTTCCTCCATCAAACATGGTACCATCCCACTGTGCCCCCACCGCATTGGTTCCAAAAGCAAAACCATTGGTTAAATCACCATAGGTATCCATGAATACAATAAAATTGTCGTTTTTCCCAAAATTCCAATCACGCTTCAGTGATTCAACCATATCCTTTCCTACTGGTGGTTTAAAGCAGGTAGCGATGATGTAAATATTTTTTTTATCGTAAGTCATTCTTACTTCGGTAGCTACATTGGCCTTACTTGTATCCATCGGCAATACCATTCCAAACTTATCAGCTACTTCTGCGTTCTTCCAACTCGTCTCGTTCATTTTTCCATCTAAAGTAATACTATCGGTTGCTGGATGTATATGATACTGAATATGTGCATTCTTTTTTTGAGCCTCCGTACGTGAACTACTGGTAAGAAAAATTAAAAAAAGTACAAATGGTAAAAATTTCAAAGCATTGTTAGTTTAATAGGTAAATAAACCCTGTTGGATTTTTCAATGGTTAAATTTAAAGTTTTATGTGTAATTAAATTAGTAATATCTTTAAAAGGTAAAACTTATCATATGTCTTATAATCGTCGAAAATTTTTAGGATTGGCTACATTTAGCGCAGCGAGCATTCCCTTTGGTCATACATTATTAGCACAAGCTTCAAATAACCTAGTAAACCTGTCACAATTCAAGCCTAATATTGTTCCTATTTCAGTGGAAGAAAGAAAGTTAAGAATTGCAAAAGCACAGGAGTTAATGAAGGAACATAAAATGGATGCCATATTTTTAGAAGGCACAACCTCCTGTTTTTATTTTACCGGTATGCGTTGGGGACAGAGCGAAAGAACATTTGGAGTGGTGATACCTGCCAAAGGGGATATCATTTATATAAGTCCAAAATTTGAAGAAGATAGAGCTCGTGAATTAATTGTAAAAGATTTTGGAACCGAAGTTCGTTGTTGGGAGGAGCATGAGAGTCCATATGCATTAATACTCAATGCAGTAAAAGACAGAGGGGTTGTACATCATAAAATAGGAATGGAAGAAAGGGTAAGATTTTTTATTGCCAATGGTGTTCAACAATTGGCCAAAGGCTTTGAAATAGTTGATGCAACACCTGTGACTGCTGGATGCAGAATGATTAAATCCAAGGCAGAAATAGCTTTGATGCAAATTGCAAATGATGCAACCATTGAAGCCTATAAAATTGCATTCCCTACTTTACAACCAGGAATGTCTCAGTCTGAATTTTCAAATAATATAAGCAAGGCATTCAGGCAGGTTGGATTTCCGGGCGGGGCAATGGTAATTGTTGGAAAGTACTCGGCCCTTCCTCATGGCAGCATAGTGCCCCAAACTATTCAGGAGGGAGATATTGTTTTAATAGATGGTGGAACAAGTTGCGAAGGATACGCTTCAGATATTTCACGCACTATTGTGTGTGGAAAACCATCGGCAAGACAAATTGATGTTTGGAACTTAGAAAAGAAAGCACAGGATGCAGCTTTTGCAGCCATTAAAATAGGGACTCCTTGTGAAGTGGTGGACGCAGCTGCAAGGGCAGTCATTGAAAATGCAGGATTTGCAAAACAATATAAGTTACCAGGATTACCGCATAGAACGGGTCATGGTATTGGACTGGAAGGCCATGAGTGGACCAACTTTGTAAAAGGAAATAAAACACCTATCCAAGTGGGCATGTGTTTTAGCAATGAGCCCACTATTTCCATTCCCGGTGAATTTGGTATTCGTTTAGAAGACTGTTTGTATATAAGTGAAGATGGTCCTCATTTCTTTACTCAACAAAGTACTGCGATTGATCAGCCCTTTGGATAGAACAAGCATAATTTAATTTATACTGTATACGCAAATAACTGCTGAAGGTGTAGCGGGCCTCGATGGCGTTGTGTTTGATGAAAGTGTTCCTTGTAAATAGGTATTTGCATTCCTAACGCTAAAGAAAAGTTCGATATAATCGTTTGCAGCAAGTTCCATTAAAAAATTTTTTGCAATATTATTTTTTACACCCAGTCCTTGTATTATATAAGTGTTATTAGAATTGGCCAATGCAGAATTATTTTTTCTAATCCAAACAATTAATTCATCAGTCCCTGCATCCGGCTTTATGTATTGTAAATGATAATTTAATTGAAAAATACCCGCATTTAAAAAAATTATTCTTGTAGGCATACTACTAGTATTATTTACCACTGAAATAAAATTGTTTGCTTGTTGAAAATTAAATTTAATTGCTGTAGCCGTTGAAGGCAGGGTAGCTTGCTTAGAGGTATCATAAAATATACCATAACTTTTTTGCGGTATTGTATTACTTAATTGGTTTATTCTATCCGATAAACTAATGGTATCCCTGCTATTTAATTTCAATTGAATTCTGTTAGATAAATTAAGTGTATCCAAAACGTTTAACTTCTGGTTTATTCTGTTTGATAATTTTAAAGTATCGGAATAATTTAGTTTTTGATTAATTCTATTGCTTAAATAAACAGTGTCCACTTTTTTTAACTTTTCATTTAACGCGATATTCATTGGGATACTTATTGGCTTGACGGTATCTGCCGTGTTGTTTACTTTTTCTAAATTCAATCCTTTTAATAAATCTACTTTATTGTTAACACCTGTTCCTCCTAATGTGATGGGTAAAACAGTGGTTATGGTTTTTGCCTGTGTTGCATAAAAAGCAAAGGGTACGTAATTTATTTTTTCAAAACCCGCTTTCAAAAAATGTAAACTATTATTGGGATCAATTTCTACCAAAAGATATTTTTCGCTTTCTTGCCATTGTATACTATCCAAATTGCCAATTGTAATTATTTTTCCTGCTTCTTGTACACCAATATCTGTGTAAAATAAACCTAACACATTGGTGGTTATTGATTTTATTTCTTGATACTCAATATTGTTTGCAACGGTATCTGTTATCACAGAAATTCTTAAAGTAATTTGCTTTTTTGCTATAATCAACCCATTTTCGGAACGTGCAATCCCTTGAAAATGAATACCCTTTGTGTTTTGAGCTATTACTCTATTGCAAAAGCAAATAGCTAACAGCATTAAATATTTAATCATTATAAATGTTGTAAAAGTTTATATGTTTTTTGAAAGGTAAATTCATTAGCAACTTTATATTGCACTTGAACATAGCATATAGGGGTAATTAATTTTTGAATTTCAAAATTTTGTTCAAAATACAATCCAGAAAATGGGCCCAATATATGTTTGATCATAAATCCATTGCTGTTAAAAAATTTAATGGCTATAATAACTAAGCCGTCTTGCGCACAATGAATCCATACTTTATTTTGAAATGGGTTGGGCCCCACTTTTATTTGTAAACCAAAACTTTCAATTTCTTGATACAACGCTAAAACATCGGAACTATTTTGTAAATAACCAGTTGACACTATCATTGAAGGACGAGTAGTATATGAAATCGTGTTTCCCATATTTCCTAAAGTCCAGTCGAACAGTAGTTGGTTCAATATTTTAGTTCCCCCATTTATGCTTATATCATAAGGGTCTAAATGCTTTACTGCAAATGAACTTTGAAACTGCCCAAAATTTTTAGATGAAATGAAAAGTAAAAATGCCAATATTATTTTGCATACTTGCTTATAAAATAAGCCATACATTAAAAATTTCATTTTCAAATGTATGGCTAACAAAAAAAGTGTTTCCCGAATTTGTATTTATTATTGAAAGGAAACAAAAATGAGCATCAATTATTTTCCTTTTTTAGCAATGGAATCAATGGCCATTACTAATTTATCTAATTCTTGAATTCTTGTATACACATGGGGTGTAATACGCACACAACTAATATTTTCCCAAACAATACCAACTGTATGTATTTTATAATTTGAAAAAAGTACGCTATCCAATGCACCTGGCGTCATACCTTCAACACTCACACCGCATATAGCACATGCATATTCATCTTTAAAAGAGGTATGAATTTTTACTTTTGGAATATTTTGCACACGAGTGGCCCAGTAATTTTTTAAATATCGAATGCGCTCCTCCTTCCTTTTACTACCCATCCCATTTTGAAAATTTACTGCTTCGCCAATTCCTTGTTCAATGGGAAAGCTTCTAGTACCCAAAGTTTCAAATTTTCTTATATCAGTACCTCTTGGTTTATCGTTGCAAACCAAGGGCCAAATTTTTTCAATCTTTTCTTTTTTAATCCATAACATCCCACTACCAATAGGGGCTGATAAAAATTTATGCAACGAAGTGCCAAAATAATCGCATCCCAATTCAGGCACATTATAATCTAATAATCCAAAACTATGTGCTCCGTCTACAATGGTTTCTATACCATGTTTCTTGGCCATTGCAGTAATTTTTTTAACTGGTAAAATTTGACCTATCCAGTTAATGATATGCGTGATATGAATGATTTTGGTTTTGGGTGTGATGGCTTTTTCAAAACCAGCAACAATTTCATCATCGTTTTCTATAGGAAACTGAAAACTTATTTGCTTGTATACAATACCTTCTCTTTCTGCTCTTTGTCTCCAGGCATTTATCATATTGGGATAATCCTGTTTGGTACCAATCACTTCATCACCTGCTTTTAAATCCAATCCAAAAATTACCGTATTTAAAGCTTCGGTTGCATTTCTATTCACTGCAATTTCTTCGGGATCAGCACCTGCCAATTGTGCTAGTTTGTATCTTAAGGGTTCACGTCCCTGATCCAATATGCGCCACATATAATAAGAAGGCCCTTCGTTGGTCATTTTATTAAAACGTTCCACTGCGTCTTGAACAATGCGTGGACTTGGGCTTACTCCACCATTGTTTAAATTAATGATGGCTGGGCTTGTGGTATAGCTTTGTTGGATAATACTCCAATAATCCTCGTCCATGGCAAGGTCTTTTGCACTTACATCTTGTTTTAATAAGTTAAGATGTTCAAATTCGGCGGCATGTGCCTGATTAAATAAACTATTTGCAGAAAATGCACCAGCCATTAATCCTAACTGCTTTACAAAGTTGCGTCTATTTGCCATAGGGTAATTATTGTTAAACTAAGTTAACTATAATCAACTATTAAAAAAAGGGATTTTATAGCCTTACGTTAAATTATATAAGTGTCACCAAACCAATTAAACCAATGAGATAAACAATGAGTACTATAAATGAATCCAAGCCCATTCTAAATATTTGTTTTTTTGAATGCACAATCATGCCAATCATATAAATACCAGTAAGTATAATTCCTAAAATTGTTAAATAAATATCGGATGGTTTAAGATCGGGTAAAATTGCATCTCCACCAATGAAGGATGCCATTAAAAAGAGTACTGGTAAAAATGCATTGCCCCCAAATATGTCGCTCACTGCCATATTATAATCTCTAATTTTAGCTGATGCAATGCCTGTTGAAATTTCGGGCAAGGCTGTGCAAAGTGCTAAAATAGTTCCTCCAAATAATATCCCACTCATTCCCCATCTTTCTGTTAATTGTTCTCCTGTAGCAACTAATGCCCAACCGGCAATGAGTGTAATCATTGCTCCCAAAACAAGTACCAGTATGGCTTCACGAATAGTCCCTTGAAATTTAGATTTTGGTAATCGAATGCGTAAGTTTAAGGGAGTTGCAACAATATTTATTTTTTTAGACCTGCTCATACGCGTAGTAAAATAAATTGTTCCCAGCCAAATAAATAAAATCATCCATTCAAAGGGAGTGCTTCTTGCTAACATGAGTGTTGATGGAAACTGACTTCCAATAAGTACGATGCTCAAAATAAAAATAACTGAAAGTCCTTCGATCATTAAAATTTTTGAATGCCCTTTTTCAGTTAAGGGTGCAGCACGACCCACACCAAAAATATCAATCAACACAAGAACAACAGTTTGAATAGCAATACCACCTAATAAATTACTAATAGCAATATCATATTCTCTATGATATGCTGCCACACCTGTAATCGCAATCTCAGGTAAATTGGTGACAATGGATAAAAAAACCATCCCACCGAATGCTTCCCCTAAATTAAAATAGCTAGTAATTGCATCAATCGCCTTCGTAAGTTTGATACCACTTACCCAAATCACTAAAGTGGAAAATAAAAAAATTATGAGGAGTACATTGCTAGAAATGGTTTGAAAATTCATGAAGAGCATTTTAATTAGTGGACGCTATTGCTAACCTCAAAGTTAAGGATGTGTTTTTAAGCTGCGTTAATCAAAAAACTACTATTTAATCTCTAAAATCACCACATTTAATTAATATATAAAATGTTAATAATCAGCATATAAGAGAAAAGTCGTCAATTTTTCCCTAAAAGTCTATAAAAATAGTAGACAATGTAAAATTATATTCTATATTTGTTATGTCATCAAGAACCCTTAAATGGGTGCCAACCGAGAGATTGTTGCTCCGCGGTGGTAATACGATGAGGTAAAGTCAAAATAAAAAACATGCAAGCATTTAATCTTCTTTTTCCTTCCTTCTTTATATCAAATTTAAATAAACAATATTGTCATGTGGCCGAGTGGAGAGGCAAGGGTCAGCAAAACCCTTAACGATGGTTCGATCCCATCTATGACAGCTGGAACATTCATAGGCAAGCAATCGTTAAAACGGGCGGTATTTCTATACTGCCCTATTTTTTATATAACATTTAAATAAGTTCGTACATTTAATTTACTTAAAATTTTATGTATGCGTCTTCCTTTTTTAATGTTAAGTGGAATCGTGCTTATTGCTTCCAATATATTTTCACAAACCAATACTATTGCGCCCCGTAAATTAACACCCAATGCAATTTATGATATAAGTAGTTTAGGGAGTCCCTTGGTTTCTCCCGATGGAGATTGGATTTTATATTCAGCTTCTAAAGCAGATGCCAAAAAGGATAAAAATGTTGGAAAATTATACATGGTTCATAAATCAGGAAAGGAAACGGTTACTTTAACAGAACAAACAAAAGGTGTTTCAAATTATCAGTGGAGCCCTGAAGGAAAATATATTTCTTATTTAGCTGCCGGTAAGGATGAAAAAGAAGAAACGCAACTTTATGTATTGGATCGTAGAGGCGGAGAACCTATACAGCTAACTCATATTAAAGGAGAAATTTCAAATTATCAATGGTTTAAGGATGGTAGTAAAATTTTGTTTGAAATTAAGGATCCTAGTTTTGCGGATACTGCACAAACCAATGTGAGACAACCTTATGAAATAGATCGCTATCATTTTAAAGCCGACTATGAAGGCTATCTAGATAATCGCAAAACGCATTTATACGCTTTTGACATAAAATCAAAAACATTAGATACTTTAACTAAAGGCATCAATAATGAAACTGAAGCTGTTGTTAGTAATGATGGCAATTGGGTTGCTTATGCAAGTAATGTGAGTCTTGATTTTGACCAAAATGTAAATGCAGATATCTTTTTATTGTCCTTAACAAAAAATGCAAATCCTATTCAGCTAACTTTTTATAAAGGAAATGATCATAAACCTGTTTTTAGTCCAGATCAAACTAAAATTGCATTTTTAAGAAGCAGTTCCGAAGATGCCTATGATATGTACGATTTACAAAATGTGGGAATTATTGATATTGCTACAAAGTCCGAAAAAATAATTACCAAAAAATATGACCTTTCCATAGATAATATTTTTTGGGCACTTGATGGAAAAAATATTTTTGGAACAGCCGAGGATGATCGCAAACAAAATATCATTCAAATTAATGCGACAACCGGCGCAGTCCTTCCATTTACAAATGAAGTAGGGGTTTACAATGGTATTCATATGAATGAGAAAGGTAAAATGGCAGCACTTTTTAGTACTCCAAATCAACCTAACGAGGTTTACTATAATGATGGAATTGGTTTTAAACAAGTCACACATGTACAAGACGCATTTGTAAACAGCTATCAAAAAATAGTAGTGAAAGGATTTACTGCCATTGCAAGCGACAATAATAAAGTAAATGGTATTCTGTACTTGCCGGATAGCAGTGCAAAAAAATTACCCCTTGTTTTATTTATACATGGTGGACCAGTTGCACAAGACGAGTATTCATTTGATTTAACGAGACAAATTTATGCAGCAGCTGGTTATGCTGTAGCAGCAGTAAATTACAGAGGTAGTAGCGGACGTGGAGCAATTTACACTAAGTGTATTTATGGTGATTGGGGGAATAAAGAAGTTAAAGACATTATAGGCGTTGCCGATTATTTGATAAAAACAGGAGTAGCCGATGAAAATAAAATGGCTATTGCCGGATGGAGCTATGGTGGAATTTTAACCAATTATACTATTGCCACAGATAAACGTTTTAAAGCAGCTGTGAGTGGTGCAGGAAGTTCCTTAATGCTTTCGTTTTATGGTACCGATCAGTATATAAGTCAATACGAACCTGAGTTGGGAAAGCCTTGGGAAAATTTACAAAAATGGTTAGACGTTTCTTATCCTTTCTTTAAAGTAAAAGAAATAAAAACGCCTACTTTGTTTATGGCTAGTCAAGCCGATTTTAATGTACCAGTAGTAGGTGCGGAGCAAATGTATCAAGCGTTTAAATCGGTTGGTATCCCAACACAACTTATAATTTATCCCAATCAAAATCATGGCATACGTGTACCAAGTTATATAGTGCACCGTTACAACAGCCATTTGGAGTGGTTTAAAAAATATTTAAACTAATAAATTAAATGGATACGATTCGATGGGGTATGATAGGTTGTGGAAGTGTCACTGAATTAAAAAGTGGCCCTGCATTTAATAAAGTGCCCCAATCAAAATTAATGGCGGTGATGCGAAGAGACGAGGCATTGCTTAGAGATTATGCAAATCGCCATCAAGTGCCTCATATTTTCACAAACGCATCTGCATTAATAAATAGTAATTTAATTGATGCAGTATATATAGCTACACCTCCCAATGTGCATGAAGCTTATGCCATTGAAGCTTTAAAGGCAAATAAATTTGTGTATGTAGAAAAGCCAATGGCTACAACTGTTAAAGCATGCGAGCATATGCATGCAGTGGCGAATGAACTAAATGGCAAATTAACCATTGCACATTATCGAAGACAGCTTCCTTTGTTTTTAAAAGTAAAAGAATTATTAGCACAGGAACTTATTGGTAAAGTGACCGATGTAAAAATTATTATGCATAAAAAAGCTGCTCCTAAAAATTATTATGAAAATAATTGGAGGTTGAATAAAGCAAGTGCTGGTGGAGGCTTGTTTTATGATTTGGCCCCGCATCAATTGGATCTTGTTTTTTATTTTTTTGGCAATGCGATTCAATACGAGGGTACCGCAAGCAATAATGCTGGTTTATATTTGGTAGAAGACTGTGTTCGTGGAACAATGCAAATGGAAAATGGCATTGAATTTACGGGGGATTGGAATTTTGCGATAGATGTGCAAATGCAAGAAACGGATGCTTTTATTATAATAGGCACAAAGGGAAGAATTGAATTTCCGGTATTTGGACACACAATATATTTAGAGCGTAATAAGATAAAAGAAGAAATTCATTTTGATCCACCTTTACACAATCAACAAAACCTAATTGAAAAAGTAGTAACTTTCTTTTTAGGAAATGGAAAGAACCCATGTTCTGCTTTAGATGCTTTACAATCCATGCGTGTGATGGAAGCATTTGTTTATGGGCCTAAAAAATAATTTTGAATGAAAAAGGTTTTTGTAACAGGTTGCTTTGATTTATTACACAGTGGGCATATTGCCTTTTTAGAACAAGCAGCTTCATTTGGCGATTTATATGTTTGTATTGGTTCCGATAAAACAGTTTATGAATTAAAGGGACGTTATCCTATTATCACACAGGACGAGAGAAGATATATGATACAAGCATTGAAATGTGTTAAAGCGTGTAGAATAAATAAAGGATCCGGAATTATTGATTTTGACCAAGAAATTAAAATCATACAACCAGATATTTTTGTAGTTAATGAGGATGGAAATACCCCCGCTAAAGCAGCATTATGCAAATCCAATGGAATAGAATATAAAGTCCTTGAACGTATTCCATCTGCAGGATTACCCGCGCGCTCTACCACCAGTTTACGTACCAACTCTATTATTCCATTTAGGATTGATCTTGCTGGTGGATGGTTGGACCAACCTTATGTGAATGAAGTGCATCCAGGCCCTGTACTAACAATTTCGATAGAACCTACTGTTGAGTTTAATAACCGAAGCGGAATGTCAAGCAGTACGCGCAACAAGGCTATTGAATTATGGAAAGCACAATTACCTGAAGGAGACAATGTACAAATTGCTAAAATTTTATTTAGTTATGAAAACCCTCCAGGTACAAAAAGTGTTGCAGGTTCTCAGGATGCATTGGGAATTGTGTTGCCGGGTTTAAACAAATTGCATTATCAAAATTCATATTGGCCGCATAAAATTGAATCCGTTGATACAGAAGATGTGTTATTATGGTTGGAGCAACACTTATATTTAATTCCTTTAGATCCAAGGAACAATGAATATGATGTGCTAAGCAATACCAATATAACCCAAGAAGGTGCTAAAGCATTGTCCGATGCGGCAGATGAATGTTGGGAGAGTATTTTGAAAAAGGATAAAGTGGCTTTTGGGAAATCTTTTTTAGCGTCTTATAATGCACAAATAGCAATGTTTCCAAATATGGTGGATGAAAATCTACTGTCTACAATTAATGAATTAAGCAAGGGAACCTTAGGGCATAAATTATCAGGTGCCGGTGGCGGTGGTTATTTAATATTGGTAAGTGATTGTCCTATTGCCAATTCGATTCAAATAAAAATTAGAAGAAAAAATTTATTATAATGCGTTATTGTTTAGCACTTGATTTAAAAGATGATCCTCAACTCATTGCCGCTTATGATGAATACCATCAGTCGGTATGGCCTGAAATAATTGAATCAATTAAATCCTCGGGCATTACTGCTTTAGAAATTTACCGTGTATCTAATAGGTTGTTTATGATTATGGAAACCAACGCAGCATTTAGTTTTGAGCAAAAAGCACTGCAGGATGCTAAAAATGAAATTGTACAACAGTGGGAAAAAACAATGTGGGAATATCAACAAGCTTTACCTATTGCTAAACCTGGTGAAAAATGGGTATTGATGGAAAAAATATTTACGTTGTAAACATCATTGTGTTTTCAATGAGCTATGTACTAGATAAAAAACTGCTCATATAAAATAACCAGTGCCATTATTAAGACAAACCACCCAAATCCTTTTTTAAGTTTGGCCCCATCTAATGTTTTGTTTAAATAATTTCCTGTAATTATTCCTAAAGTTGCAAGTGCAACTATGATGGAAAGAAATTTCCAATCTACCGTAACATGTAATATATCGCCACCAAAGCCCACCAAAGATTTTATAGTAATAATAAATAACGATGATGCAATTGCCGTTTTCATGGATAGTTTTCCTAAAAGCACTAAAGCCGGTATAATTAAAAATCCTCCGCCTGCTCCAACAATACCAGTAACTATGCCCTCAATAAGTCCTACCATTCCAAGGGTAAGTCCGTATACTGGTTTATGAACTGCTACTTCTTTTGAATTTTTTCCTAAAATCATAGATAAAGCAGAGACTAGCATGAGTGTTGCAAAAAACAACATAATAAAGCTGCTTTTGCTTATAAGCGTATTAGGCAAAATTGAAAATTGTGCAGGGATGGCATTTAAAATAAATTTGCGCGCGATAAAAACGCCCAAAATAGAAGGTGCGCCGAATACAAGAATTACTTTAATATCTAATAATTTTTGTCTTAAACGGGAAATTACCCCTGCAATACTACTAACCCCTACAATGCAAAGGGAATAGGTGGTTGCTAAAATAGGATCAATATGAAAAAGGTATACTAATACTGGAACAGTTAGGATTGAACCTCCGCTACCAATTAAGCCAAGTGAAATTCCAATTAATATGGAAGCCAAATATCCAATCCATTCCATGCAGTTATATTTTAAGCAAAAATCTCGTAAATGCACTACAATTTATGTACTATTTGTCACTTAATTAATAATTTTGTCCGAAAGTGATTTTTGTCACTTTTAAACTTAATTTTAGTACTGAAATTGTGGACTCAAATTAATCCATTCGTTATGAAAGTTGAACAAATATATACCGGTTGTCTTGCACAAGGAGCCTATTATATTATGAGTGAGGGGGAAGTAGCAATTATAGATCCATTGCGTGAGGTGGATGCGTATATTCAAAAAGCATTGATAGATAAAGCACAGATAAAATATGTATTAGAAACACATTTTCATGCCGATTTTGTTTCTGGCCATATTGACCTAGCAAAAAAAACGGGTGCTAAAATTGTATATGGTCCAACCGCTGCACCTGCTTTTGATTTTTATGCTGCAAAAGACGGAGAGCTTATAAGTTTAGGAAAAGTAAAAATTAAAGTAATACATACGCCGGGTCATACAATGGAAAGTACCTGTTATTTATTAATAGATGAAACAGGAAAGGAAGTAGCTTTATTTAGTGGTGATACTTTATTTATTGGAGATGTAGGCCGACCTGATTTGGCTCAGAAAGTAAAAGAAAATTTGACACAAGATATTTTAGCAGGTCATTTATATGATTCATTACGCAATAAAATTATGCCACTTTCGGATCACATTATTGTTTATCCGGCACATGGAGCGGGCAGCGCTTGCGGAAAAAAAATGAGCAAGGAAACACAGGATACATTGGGAAGCCAAAAAGCAACGAATTATGCGTTGGCTGCCGATATGACAAAGGCCGAATTCATTGAAGCTGTTTTAGATGGTTTAGTAGCTCCTCCGGGATATTTTCCATTAAATGTGATGATGAATATTCAGGGATATGATAGCATCGACGAAGTACTTGCAAGAGGACAGCATGCATTTACTCCTGAAGCTTTTGAGGCAGCTGCCAATGAAACAAGCGCATTGATTTTAGATACCAGAGATGCCCAAACCTTTGCACAAGGATTTATTCCCAACTCAATTAATATTGGTATTGACGGAAGCTTTGCTCCTTGGGTAGGCGCTATGATTCCAGACATAAAACAACAAATATTATTAGTGACCGAACCAGGTCGTGAAGCGGAAGTAATTACCCGTTTAGCAAGAGTGGGTTATGATTATACAATTGGTTTTTTACAAGGTGGGTTTGAGGCATGGAAAAATGCCGGCAAAGAAATAGAACAAATTAAATCCATTGCTGCATTAGAATTGGCTGCGCACAAAGAAAAGGATGCAAACACTTTGATATTAGATGTGCGCAAGGCATCTGAATTTAAAAGC
This sequence comes from Bacteroidota bacterium, assembly GCA_037975805.1. Taxonomy (GTDB): domain Bacteria; phylum Bacteroidota; class Bacteroidia; order Chitinophagales; family Chitinophagaceae; genus Sediminibacterium. Next base: position 40,895 of record JBANFX010000041.1, read on the forward strand.
GAGCATATTAAAGATGCAATAAATGCTCCATTGGATTTTATCAATGATAGTATGACTATGATTGACAAAGACAAAACATATTTTGTGCATTGTGCGGGTGGATATAGGTCAATGATATTTATTTCTATTTTAAAAGCGCGTGGTTTTGACCATTTAATTGATGTAAAAGGCGGCTTTAAGGACATAAAAGATTTGGGTAAGTTTAAGATTACGGAATATAAAGCACCTACTACTTTACTTTTATAAGAGCAGTTTGCATTTAATTACAAAGTTCGCTAAGACCACCTTACCTATTTAAGGTGGTTTTTTGTAAATTATGATTTAATTTAATGTTGTAAAATTATATATTATGAAACTTAAATTACTTCTTGCATACAGCTGCTTAATTATTTTTGGAATCCAAAATAGTTTCGCACAAACACCCAAAACTGAATATGTAAAAGGGATTAAAGAAACTGTAAAAGTAATTCGAGATCAATGGGGTGTAAATCACATTTATGCAAAAAATGAAGCTGATTTATTTTTTACGCAAGGATATTGTGCAGCAAAAGACAGACTGTTTCAATTTGAAATTTGGCGCAGACAAGCAACTGGAACTACAGCGGAAATATTTGGTGTAAGAGAATATAAAAGAGACTTAGGGGCTAGGTTGTTTAAATTTAGAGGAGACTTACAAAAGGAATTAAATCACTATCATCCCCGTGGACAAACGATTATTGAAGCCTATGTAAAAGGAGTGAATTCTTATATTGACGAGGTAAATGCGGATTCAACCTTATTACCCATTGAATTTAAATTATTAAAAATAAAGCCTCAGAAGTGGACTGCAGAGGTAGTTGTATCAAGACATCAGGGTTTACTTGGCAATAGCACACAGGAATTAAATATTGGCAGAGCTGTTGCAAAAGTAGGTTCCGAAAAAGTAAAGGATATTATGTGGTTTCATCCAAAAGACCCTAAAATACAATTGGATAGCACAATAGATGCTAGTTTATTAAATGATAATATTTTAGAATTATACAATGCATACCGAAACGAATTAGAATTTACGAAGAGTGATATTACAGAAATTGATGATGATGATGTGATGATATTGCCCAACAATAAATTAAAAAAATTAGAACCTTATTTATCCGATCAGGAAATGGAGGGAAGTAACAATTGGATTGTAAGTGGTACAAAGTCGGAAAGTGGATTTCCAATGCTCGCAAATGATCCGCATCGAAAAATAGCACTTCCCTCATTGCGTTATATAGTTCATTTAAATGCACCAGGATGGAACGTAATAGGTGGAGGAGAACCAACTATACCAGGTATTTCCATCGGGCACAATGATTATGGCGCATGGGGGTTAACCATTTTTGAAACGGATGGTGAAGATATTTATGTGTATGATTTGAATCCAAATGATTATCATCAATATTGGTATAATGGTGCTTGGAAACAAATGGATAGTATTAAAGAAAATTTTCTTATAAAAAATGCACCCTCACGGTCTAATATTTTATTTTATACAGTTCATGGGCCAGTTATGTATATTGATAGAATACATCATAAAGCCTATTCCATGAAATGTGCATGGATGGAACCTGGCGGCTCACCTTATTTGGCTTCCTTAAGAATTGACCAAGCAACTGATTGGGAAAGTTTTAGAGATGCATGTAGTTATAGTAATATTCCAGGTGAAAATATGATATGGGCCGATAAAAAAGGAAATATAGGATGGCAGGCTGTTGGCATTGTACCTATTCGTAAAAATTTTAGTGGGTATGTGCCTGTACCGGGTGATGGAAGATATGAGTGGCAGGGATATTTACCTATAAAAGAAAGACCACATTTATACAATCCTGCAAAAGGATTTTTTGCTACAGCCAATAATAATGTAACCCCCCCTGATTATAAATATTGGGATGCTATTGGATACACATGGGCGGATGCATTTAGAGCAGATCGAATTAATGCTGTTTTAGCAGCCAAAGAAAAACTTTCATTACAAGATATGGCTGCTTTACAAACCGATTACTTCTCTATTCCTGCAAGTAAAATTGTCCCCTTGCTTAAAAATATACAACTCGCTACTCCCCAAATGCAAATGATGCTTGAAAATTATATATTAAAATGGGACTTCACTTTAAAAAAGGAAAGTGTTGCAGCCGGATTTTATGTGATGTTGGAAAAAGAAATAATAAATGAATCGAATAAATTGTTTATACCTGAAAGTATAAAAGGTATGCTTACCATGCAACTTGGGAAAGTAATTGAAAGATTAGAAAATCCTGAAAAATACTTTGTTCCATCTGCGCATTCAAATAGAGATTTATTTTTGACAAAATGTTTTGAACAAGCATTTAACAAAATGAATAATAAATTTAAGACCGATGAAAAAAATTCGGTTGATTTTTCAAAATGGCAATATGGACAAGCCAATTATAAACATATAAGTTTTGATCACCCACTTGCACATTTGGTAGACACTACTAAAAGAAAAAAATTAAACCTTGGACCCTTGCCAAGAGGTGGAAATGGCTACACCGTTGGTTCCACGGGTAGTGCCGAAAACCAGTCGAGTGGTGCAAGTTTTAGAATATTGATGGATACAAAAGATTGGGATAGCGCATTAATGATTAATACCCCCGGTCAATCCGGAGATTATAAAAGTCCTTATTATAGTAATCTATTTCCACTTTGGGCTAATGATAAATATTTTCCAGCTTATTTTTCTAAATCATTAATTGAAAAAAATAGCGATAATATTATTTATTTAAGTCCACACAATACATCTCAAAAAACAAGTATTAACAAAAAGTAATCTACTTATTAAACTGAATTGTATACTCTGAAAAATAATAGGAGGTGTCTTTTGTTTGCACTTTATAAAATAAACGGGCTTCTTTTCCCATAGACAAACAAGTGTATTTATTTTTAATAGCATCTTTGTCGCCAACTGGTTGTAGTGAAGGATACCAAACAATGTTATTGGGTTTATTTAATAATAAAGTAGGGGGGCTCCAGTTTTGGGATGTTTTTTCATCCAGCACTTTGTTTTTATTAAATGAAATATAAATACTACTTCCTTTCCAGGAACTACCTTCTGATTTTGCCATGAGCATTACCCAGCTTTGTAAATAATTATTCCAGCTTACCGAAGGACCCCAATAAAATTTGCTGTTTACATTTGATGCAGGTCCCCCACCATCCTTAATGGGAATTTGTAAACTGGTAATGGGTTTTCCAATACCATCATAAGGAATACTAAAGGATTTCCCATCCCACCTAAAAGCTTTACCAGAGGGATTTTCAAGATCACGTAATGCAATACGAGCAATACTAATACACTGTCCATTGTATTCTTTAAAGCCATCATATTTTAAGGAGTCATAATTTCCGGGATATCCATATTCTCCATAAAATATATATAAATAATCTCCACTTGCAATAGCAGAAGGATCTCCTACACCCCCTGCAAAAGTAACTGCATTGTTATAAGGTTTTAAAATCATTCGGGGTTGATCATCCTCTAATATAATGCCTTTATTTTCCCAGGATTTTCCTCCATTTGTTGATTTCATGATACCAATCCTGCATACCGCCGCTGGTGTTTTTTCACCTGTTAATCCTTGTGGCCAATTTTTATTGATGTAACCTTTCTTATTATTGAATCTGTATGGGTAGGTTTCAGGATAATTTTCATTGTGATATAAAGCAAAAAGAGTTTTTCCTGATTTGTCTTTTTTATCTTGATAAATTGTTTCAAACCAAACAGCTCCATGCAATCCTTCCTCAATGGGACTTACATTTTTGGGCATAATAGGTTCAATAAATTCGCTATATTTTTTTTCAAAAACAATATCAGGGCTAATCGCGTCAGTATATTTTAATTCATTTGAGTATCCCCATAAAGGGTCCTCTCCATATTTGCCAGGAAATATTCTAAAGGTATCTCCTATCCATGCTTCTGCCATATTACAATCCACGAAAGAATTAAAATAAATAGGAGGTGCTGGTGATAATTTAAATCCAGCTACTTCGCTCTTTTGATGTTTAGTAAATGCAAGTATGGCAATGACCCCCACCAATCCTAATATTACTTTTTTCATAAATTGTAATTGCAGGAGTAATTTAATAAATACTTGCGGAATAATTTGATTAAATTAGTGCTATCTAATTTTACATCATCTTATTTATACGTTATGAAATATCTTTTTGGCATCCTTATTTGCGTAATTTCATTTACAAGCAAGGCTCAAAGTCCTACTAATTTTACTCCATCGGCTTTCAATGATCCATCCCGACTAGAGCGCATTAAAAATGCGATGCCTGTAATTGAAAAAATGTATAAGGACTTTTCAATCAAACATCATTTTCCAGGATATGCTTATGGTATTGTGGTGGATGGACAATTATTGTACAAGGGAGCAGCTGGATATGCCAATTTAGAAGAACAAATTCCTGCAACTACTAGCTCAATGTTTAGAGTAGCCTCCATGTCAAAAAGCTTTACTTCATTGGCCATATTACATTTAAGAGACGCAGGTAAATTAAAATTAGACGATCCTGTTGAAATGTATATCTCTGAACTAAAAGGACAGGGCTTAACCAATGATGCACCCGTTATTACCATCCGACATTTAATGAGTCATAGTGCGGGTTTTCCAGAGGATAATCCTTGGGGGGACCGACAATTGGCAGACTCAGAAAAGGATTTAACTAACTTAATTAATGGCAAACTATCATTTTCGAATGTGGCAGGTGTTGAATATGAATACAGCAATTTAGGATTTGCCATGTTAGGTTATATTATTCATAAAGTATCTGGTTTATCATATGATGAATACATTCAAAAAAATATTTTGAATCCATTAGGAATGAATGAAACTACTTATGAGTATACAGTAATTCCAAAAGATAAATTTGCTTTTGGATATCGCTATATCAATGACAATTGGCGAAAAGAACAGCCGCTTAAAGATGGCATATATGGTGCAATGGGTGGTATGATTACTTCAATAGACATGTTTGGAAAATATGTTGCTATGCATGAAGCTGCTTGGCCTGAAAGAAACGACTCCGAAACCTTGCCTGTAAAAAGAAGTACCATAAGAGAAATGCATCAACCTTCAAGATTCATTTCTTTAAATCCAAATTATACATTTCCAAGCGGCAAAAAATTAGCTACCACTGGAAGTTATACCTATGGGTTAAGGTGGACGATTGATGCAGAACATAAAAAAAATATTGGTCATAGTGGTGGTCTGCCGGGCTTTGGTAGCAATTGGCAATTTTTACCCGATTATGGTGTTGGTGTAATTTTATTTGCAAATGTTACTTATGCTCCTACCACCCAAATAAATACAGCTGTGATGGATACGCTTGTTCAGTTGGCAAAACTGCAACCTCGTCAAATAAGCGTATCTCCAATATTAGCAAAACGTCAACAAGAATTAATTAAAATAATTCCTAACTGGGAAACCCAATCCAACATATTTGCAGAAAACTTTTTTGATGATTACCCAATAGATATGCTAAAAAAAGAATCTGCGAATTTATTTAGAGAGGTAGGAAATATTGAAAAAGTAAATAGTATGATTGCCGAAAACCAATTAAGGGGATATTGTATTATTGAATGCAAAAAAGGAAATTTAAAATTATATTTTACGCTTTCTCCTGAAAATCCTGCATTGATTCAGGAATATCATTTAACCAAAGATTAAATAACCATTCATTTACT
>JBANFX010000042.1:0-28553 GCA_037975805.1 Bacteroidota bacterium
ACACTGGTTCTATTCAATGGCAAAGTTCGTTAACCGCCGTTGGGGGATTTAATGATATTGTTGGTCAAACCAGTGCAATTTTACCATCTGGTTCAATAAGCAATACCACAACTATGTATTACCAAGCAGTGGTGACAAGCGGTGTATGTCCTTCTGCAACTGTTACCGCAACCGTAAATGTTGATCCAACATCCGTTAGTGGTACTGCTTCCATTGCATCAGGTACAGCAACGATATGTTCAAGTTCTACTGCACCAACTATAACATTAGCAGGCCAGGTAGGAGCGGTTGTTTGGCAAAGTTCAACTACTTCGGGTTCAGGATTTGCAGATATTGGATCGGGCGCTTCTCCAACAGTTAGTAATACAACTACAAAATATTATAGAGCAAAAGTTACTAGTGGAGTTTGTTCTATTGCTTACAGTAATGAAATATTGGTTACAATTAATCAGGCTTCTAATGCAGGAACGATTACACCAGTTACACAAACGATATGTTATAACGCAACACCAACAGCTATTACAATATCAAGTTATACTGGTACCATCCAATGGCAAAGTTCATTAACTGCTGTTGGAGGTTACAATGATCTAGTTGGTCAAACAAGTGCAACCTTACCATCGGGTTCTATTAGCAATACAACAACCATGTATTATCAAGCAGTGGTAACAAGTGGTGTTTGTCCTTCTCGAACAATTACTGCAACTGTAAATGTAGATCCTACAACAGTTGAAGGTACTGCTGCAATCACAGCCGGTAATGCAACCATTTGTGCTAATACACCAGCACCTACTATTACTTTATCAGGAAGTGTAGGAACAATTCAATGGTTAAGGTCAGGAACCTTAACAGGTACTTATACTTCTGTTGCTGGTACTTTAACACCAACAATTAGTAATACAACTACTGGATATTATAAGGCTTCAGTAAGAAGTGGAGTATGTTTAACAAGAGAAACAGCACCCATTTTAATTACAGTTGATCCTGTTTCAAATTATGGTTCAATTAGTCAGGTTACACAAACTATTTGTTATAATGCAACACCAACAGCAATTATATTAACTGGTTATACTGGAACTATACAATGGCAATTTACAAATATTGCTGGCGGCACTCCTAGTGATATGGTAGGCCAAACTGGCGCCACTTTGCCAATAACGGCTATAGATAAAACTGTAACTGGATATTATAGGGCAGTTGTGACTAGTGGAGTATGTACGCCTGCAGTAATTAATTCAACAGTTAATGTTACTGAATTGTCTTCTGCAGGTGTTGCAACAATTACATCCGGAAATGCTACTATATGTTCAAACACAGCGGGGCCTGTAATTAATTTAACAGGAAGTATTGTTGGTGATGTTCAATGGTGGGAACGTCCATCAGCAAGTCTAACTTTGACTCAAAACAATACGCAAGGCGCTGCAGCACCCATTATTAATCAAACGGCTTCAAAATATTATAAAGCAATAGTAACAAATGGTATTTGCCCTTCCGCTATTTCAAATGAAATTTTAGTAACAGTTGATGAAGGGTCTAGTGCAGGAACAGTTAATTTACCAACACAAACTATTTGTTATAATGCAACGCCAACTGCACTTACTTTAACGGGTTCAAGAGGAATCATTCAATGGCAAAGCTCTTTAACACCAAATAGCGGATTTAATGATTTAGCAGGACAGACAAATGCAACATTGCCATCAGGTTCAATTAGTAATACTACTTCACAATATTATAAAGCAGTGGTTACAAATGGTGTTTGCCCTTCAGCAACTTTAACTGCAACAGTAAATGTGGATCTTGCTACAGTTGCAGGTACTGCAACCGGTACTGCAACGATTTGTGCGAACAGTCCAGCGCCAACAATTACGCTATCTGGGAATGTTGGCTCTGTAATATGGCAGAGTGCTACAACATCTGGTGGAACATATACAACAGTTGCAGGGACCAATACGCCAACAGTTGACGTAACTGCAACAAAATATTATAGAGCTTTAGTGAAGAGTGGTGTATGTACTGCATCACCTTCTAATGAAATTTTAGTTACAGTGGATCAAGCCTCAAGAACTGGCACCTTGAATTTATCAACTCAAACTATTTGTTATAATGCAACACCAACAGCACTTACACTAACAAATTCATTGGGTACTGTGAAATGGCAAAGCTCATTAACTCCAAATAGCGGATATAATGACATTGTTGGACAGACAAGTTCAACTTTACCATCTGGGTCAATTAGCAATACTGATTCAAAATATTATTTAGCAGAAGTTACAAATGGAGTTTGTGCAGCTGCAACAATTACTGCAACAGTTAATGTAAGTCCTACTACTGTTGCCGGAACGGCAACTTTAGCGGGTACTTCAACTATTTGTTATGGTACATTGTCTGGGTCATTGCCTTCAATTACTTTAACTGGAAATACTGGTACAGTACAATGGCAATCTTCAACTTCACAAGGGGGTGTGTATACCAACACAACCGGCACTAGCTCTCCAGTTATTGATAATGGCACCTCAAAATATTATAGAGCGTTGGTTACAAGCGGAGCTTGTGCTTCACTTCCATCCAATGAATTATTTGTATCGGTAGATCAACCATCTGTTCCTGGAAATATTTCTCCAAGCACACAAGATATTTGTATTGGTAATACGCCAACCCCAATTAGTTTAACAGGTTATGTGGGTACCATACAATGGCAAAGTTCTACAACAAATAGCTCAGGTACATTTACCAATATGGTTGGTGAAACAAACAACGGCTTAGTTGCTAGTTCAATAGATAACACAACTACTAAATATTATCAAGCAATCATAAAGAATGGTGTATGTCCTGCTACGCCTTCAATTGTAGCTGCCGTTAATATTAGCCAACTCCCTGTTCCAGGTAACGTTTCTTTAGCTGGAAATTCCACAGTATGTTATGGAACAACTGGAGCTGGACTTCCAGTAATTACATTGTCTGGATCTTCTGGTAATATACAATGGCAATCTTCTTCAACTTCTAATGGTGTTTATACTAATACTGCAGGTACAACCTCTCCTGTGATTGATAATACTGCAACTAAATATTATCAAGCTAAAGTTTCAAGTGGACCTTGTGGCTCTGCAACATCTATTCCAATTGTTGTTAATGTAGATCCGCTTTCTGTTGCAGGTAGTATTAATAATCCAACTCCAAGAATTTGTCAAGCAAGTACTCCAGCAGATTTAACATTAACAGGGTATACTGGAACAATACAATGGCAGTATGCTTCACTTGGAGGTACATATACAAATATGGCAGGATTAACTTCAGCAATTCTTCCTAGTGCATCTATTTACAATAATTCTACTTTTTCGTATAAAGCTGTAGTAACAAGTGGTGTTTGTCCTTCTGCAACAGTAACATCCACGGTTACGGTAGATCCCACATCTGTTGCCGGTACAGCAACTCTTGCTGGAGCTTCTACGGTATGTTATGGTACAGCTACAGCTTCATTGCCTGTAATATCTTTGGCAGGAAATGTGGGTACTATACAATGGCAGTCATCTACTACATTAGCAGGTGCCTATGCAAATGCTGGAGGAACTAATTCGCCAGTGATTGACAATACAACTAGCAAATATTATAGAGCGCAAGTTACAAGTGGAGTTTGTGTTCCCGATAATTCAGCGCCAATTTTGGTTAGTGTTGATCCAACTTCACAAGTAGCGCCTATTGTTTCTTCAGAAAAAATACAAGAGTGGTGTATAGGAAGTCCAGCAAGTTCTGTGACTTTACCTAGTTATACTGGAAACATTATTTGGCAAACCGCAAACACTGCAGGAGGAACATATACAACTATTGTTGGTCAAACCTCAGCAACTTTACCAAACTCAAATATACCTACAACTACAGCTGGTACATTGTTCTATAAAGCTGTTGTTAAGAGTGGCGTATGTCAAGCTGTTGAATCGGATATAATTTCCGTTCAGACAGATCCAGCTACGGTAGCAGGAACGATTGCAAGTTCTTCAAATTTAATTTGTAATGGAAGTACGCCACCAACTATTACGTTAACAGGTAATACAGGTTCAACCATAAAATGGCAAACAAGACGTGCAAGTGCGGTTTATGTGAATCCAATACCATCACAAACAGGAACGAGTATTAGCAGCGTAGTTAATAATAGTGCACCAGGCACGGTTCAGGTTGTTGATTATTATCAAGCCATAGTGAAGAGTGGAGTTTGTAATAGTTTAACAACCAATGAAGTGATGGTAGCAATAGATCCTACCTCGCAGGTTGGATTGATAGATCCTTTACAAAAAACACAGGAAGTGTGTATTGGTAGTCCAGCAACAAGTGTTGTATTACCAACATATACCGGAACAATACAATGGCAATCGGCAAGTACAGGAAGTGCATATGGCAATATGGCTGGATTAACAAGTGCGACATTGCCATTTGGAAATATCTTAACCAATGTAGCAGGTACTACAACATATAGAGCGCAAGTAACGAGTGGAGTGTGTCCTGCAATTTATTCTGAGATTGTATCCGTTCAAACAGATGCCGCTACGGTTGCAGGAGACGCTTATTACTTAAAAGGTAGTTCTCCAATTTGTAACTTAAGTGAGAAGCCAACCATCTCAATAAAAAATAACACCGGTTCAAATATTGTATGGCAAATAACAACTGTTTCAAACAGTTCATCTGTTATTGGAACGGCCAATTCACTAAATTATACAAATACAATAAATACAGGTAATTTCTTAAATAGTGCTATAGATAATACAGCACCAGGTGCTATTTCATCCTTTAAGTATTATAGAGCTTCTGTTAGAAATGGTGTTTGTAAAACGGAATATACCGCACCTATTGAACTTGAAGTAATACCTACTCCATTAGTTACAAAAGTGGTGCCTGCGGAAAGATGCGGACCTGGTATTGTTGAATTATATGCTGAATCTAACCTAGGAATTCCTAATTGGTATGAAGCAAGTACTGGAGGATCTGCTGTAGGGGGTGCTAATAGTTTTACAACTCCTTTTTTAAATTCAAGTACCAATTATTATGCAGGTGCTATATTTAGAGGATGTGTTTCTTTTGATAGAACAGCTGTTTTAGCAAAAATTAAACCAATCCCTTCAATTACAAGTGTTACTAATGCAACTTATTGTGGACCTGGCTACTTAGAATTAAGCGCAACTACTAGTGGAGGTGTAATTAACTGGTTCACCAATGCATCTGGCGGCACTTCATTACTAACAGCATCAAAATATACTACACCATTAATTAGAAACACTACCACTTATTATGCCGAGGCTTTGCAAGATGGTTGTACGAGTGCACCAAGATCGCCAGTGGTTGCAACGATTTTTGAAGTACCTACAGTAACACCATTACCTGATTTATTTAGTTTATGCGCTGGCTTAAGAGTGAGTTTGAAAAATAATGCTGCTTTAGGGGTGCCACCTTATAGTTATACTTTTTATACTAATAACGGCAATGTGTTGGGTCAAAAAGATGGCTACTTATTAGGGGTTAAAGGCGGTGTGACCAATGTATATTTTAATGTAAAAGATATGAATGGTTGCGTTTCACAAAATACAAATACATTCCAGGTTAAAACTTACGATCCAGTATTGCCTCAGCGTTTTAATTATCAAGCATTTTATAAAGATAATTTTGTGATACCCACTAAATTGGATTCAGGATATGTTATTTACAATTGGCAACCAGGGTTAAACTTAAATTATTACGACAAGCCTAACCCAATTTTTAATGGTGAGAATACAACAGATTATGTTTTAGTTAGAACCGATACCACAAGTAAATGTACGGTTGCTGATAACTACCACATTGATGTTACAAGAGATTTCATTTTTGATTTACCTAATGCCTTCACTCCAAATTATGACGGTTTAAATGACGTGATTAAGAGTATTAAAAACGCGGGAATAGACAAAGTAACTAGTTTAAGTATTTTTAATAGATATGGCACCAAGGTTTGTTGTACGATGAGTGAGATTGAAAATGGATGGAATGGCGCTGTCAATGGTAAAGTGCAGGATTCAGATGGTTATTTCTGGATTGCTACATTTGAAACCAAGGATGGCAGAACATTAACAAAGCGAGGTTCTTTCTTGTTAATTAAATAAATCTTTTTTGAGGAAACGAATTATTATATTATTGGTTATATTTTGTGCTAGGACTGCGGTTAGTGGTCAGGAAATTATTTTGTCTCAACCTTTCTCTGCAAGTCAATATCAAAATCCTTCGTCAGCTGGTGGTGGAGCATATGATCAAAGGTTTCAATCAAATTACAAGAACCAATTAATTGATGGCAATACCGATTTGTTTAGGTCTTTTTTATTTTCATATGATACGAGGCTTAAATATGATTTAGAAGAAAGTTATAATTATTTTGGAATAGGTATTCAGTATATTGATGATGAAGTGATGCAAGGCGCTTTAAAAAATAATTATCTAACCTTAAATGGAGCGTATCATATTTTTTTAGATAGAGAATTGTATAGTCATTTGTCTTTAGGGATAGGGATTACATATGCTTTTACCAATATTGATAGGACTAAACTAAGATTTGGAGACCAGTATGATTACAGAGGTGTATTGTCTTTTCCTACATTAGAGAACCTTCAGTCTTATCCAAATAACGTAACTACCAATGCGGGCGTTATGTATACGAAGCATGATGAATCTAAATTTATTCAAGCAGGATTTATGACTTATTTATATGACAAACCAAATCTTACATATTCTCCTTTTAATAAAGCGGAAGGATTAAGATTTAGGGCTTTTGTAAATAGTGAGTTACCTATGTATAATCATAATTCATTCCTTTTGTATTTGAATTATTTAAATAGGCCTTCTCAGAGTCAATATATTGTTGGGGGCTTATTTGGATTGAGTGTAAGAAACGATGAATATGATTACAATAAGTTGTATGTGGGTTGTTTGTACAGGTTGAATGAAGCTTTTATACCTACAGTAGCGTACATTAGAAATAAATTTACGTATGGGTTTAGTTATGACGTTTTCTCGTCTAACTTAACTGCTTCCAATTTAAGAATGAGTTCTTTTGAATTTACACTATCTAGGAAGTTTGGAGAAAAAAGAAAAGAGAACAGATATCGAACACTTTTTGACTAATATTGGTATTAAAAATCAATGGAGCAGTTTACCCATTCAGGATCAAAACCACTATTGTATTTTCTGTAAAAATTTAATGCAGGTTCGTTCCAATCTAGTGCCTGCCAGTTCATTCCAATAAAGTGCTTTGCTTTTGCTTCAAGGATTAAGGCATCAAATAATAGACTGCCTATTTTATTTCCACGCATATTTTCGGCTACTACTAAATCTTCTAAATACATTCTTTGTCCTTTCCATGTGGAATAGCGAATATAATATAATGCCATCCCTTCCACTTTGCCATTTACTTCGGCAACCAGGGCCCACCAAACAGGTTTTTCTCCAAATCCACTTTCAACAAAATGCTCAAAAGGGACTACTACCTGTTCAGGTGCTTTTTCGTATACGGCTAGTTCATGAATGAGTTCCATCATTCGGGCACAGTCTTCTTTAACAGCTTGTCTAATTTTAATTTCCATGTATATTCCTAAGTGAAATTTATTTATTTGCTTTAGCCAAAGCTTGAGCTAAATCTGATTCTAAATCTTCGATATTTTCAATGCCCACACTCATTCTAATTAACCCATCGGTGATGCCATATTTCTCTCTTTCTGCTTTTGGAATAGACATATGCGTCATACTTGCTGGATGCGAAACCAAGGTATCTACGGTACCTAATGAAACAGCACGTGTGCAAATTTCAACTGCGTTAATAAATTTTTTGCCTGACTCAATGCCGCCTTTGAGTTCAAAACTAATTAATGGAGCATGTTGTTTCATTTGCTTTTTTGCAATGACATGATGTGGGTGATTTTCAAAACCAGTATAATTTACATGTGCAATGGCAGGGTGCTGTTGTAAAAAATGAGCTACTTTGGCTGCATTGCTACAATGCTTCTCCATTCTTAATTCTAAAGTTTTCATTCCCTGTATTAATAAGTAGGCATCAAAAGCATTGCTATTGCCTCCTAATAAAACATGCCATTTCCAAACTTTTGTACGCATGTACTCTAAATCCTTTCCTAACAATACACCATGTAATGCACTGCCATGCCCATTTAAAAATTTAGTAGCGGAATGAAAAACGTAATCGGCACCTAGTGCAAAGGGTTGTTGCAAATAGGGTGTTGCTACTGTATTATCAACAGAAACCTTTATTCCATGCGCATGTGCAATTTTACAAACTGCTTCAATATCTACGCATTGTAATGTGGGGTTGGCTGGCGTTTCTAAATGTATGAGTTTAGTATTGGGGTTTGCTTTAATTGTGTCTAACAGTAAATGTTCATCATGAATATCTATCAATATTATTTTTACACCTGCTTCGTTTAATACTTTCTGCATTAATTCCTGTGAGCCACCATATAAAGAGTAATGTGAAATCAATACATCACCTGCGCTTAAATTACTAAAGAATAAAGTGCTCATTGCAGCCTGACCACTTGAATGTAAAAAAGCTTTCACTTCTAATGGAGTGCCATCATCATTTGTTAATCCACGGGCTTCAAGTGCTTCAATTGTTTTTTCTGCTGCCGTGAATGTTGGATTACCCCAACGTGAATATAATCTTGTCTTGTCCTCCCCTTTAAATCGCTCCATGCCCTCTTCGGCCGAACCAAATGTGAAAGTAGAAGTTGCATAAATAGGAGTGGTGTGAGAAAAATTATCATTCTCATGGCTTGCCGTGTGCAAGGTAATAGTGCTAATGCCTTTGATATTTTTCTTTTCCATTTTCCTTATTTATTTTTATTGAATATAAGCTAATTTATTAGTATGCCCACTTAACCCAAGCAGCACCCCAAGTGAATCCTCCGCCAAATGCAGCTAGTATTAAATTGTCTCCTTTTTTTAATTGAGATTCCCATTCCCATAAACACAGTGGAATAGTTGCTGCGGTTGTGTTTCCGTATTTTTGAATATTAATCATTACTTTTTCAGTTGGAATGCCAGCGCGGTTTGCAGTTGCGTCTATGATTCTCAAATTTGCTTGATGTGGTACCAGCCAAGTAATATCATCGCCTGTTAATTTATGTTTTTCTAAAAGGTCGGCAGTTACATCGGCCATTCCTTTTACAGCGAACTTAAATACGGGTTGTCCATCCTGAAAAGCATAATGTTCTTTTGCCATTACAGTTTCCACACTTGCAGGTTTTAAACTACCGCCTGCTTTGATGTGTAAATACTCTCTACCACTTCCATCGCTTTTTAAAATGGCATCTTGAAATCCATTTCCATCGGTGCAAGGTTCTAATAAAACTGCACCTGCACCGTCTCCAAATATGATACAAGTAGCACGATCGGTGTAATCAATAATGGAACTCATTTTGTCAACTCCAACTACTATTACTTTTTTGTGTCGTCCACTCTCAATAAAACTAGCTCCTGTATTTAATGCAAATAAAAATCCGCTACAAGCAGCTCCAAGGTCAAAACCGAAAGCATTTTTTGCACCAATTTTATCGCCAATAATATTTGCCGTTGCAGGGAATACCATATCTGGGGTAACGGTTGCACATATGATGCAATCAATTTCCATTGGGTCAAGGTTCTTTTTGCGTAGAATTTCCTCTACAGCTTTCACTGCCATATCTGAACTAGCCTTTCCAGGTTCTCTTAATATTCTTCGCTCCGATATACCTGTTCTTGTTCGGATCCACTCATCATTGGTATCTACCATTTTTTCAAGGTCAAAATTGGTCAATTTGGTCTCTGGAACGTATCCTCCAACCGAGGTAATGGCTGCTTTAAGTGTTTGTGACATAGGTTCTTTATTCATTTGGCTTACAAATATCTTAAATTTTGGCCAAGAATAGGCGTAAAAGCTCATTTTTAGTATCTTAAACGTTAATTTTGAAGCTATTATGATCGCATTTTTAAGAGGCCAATTTGTTCAAGTTACCCCAGCCAAACTTTTAGTGGATGTTGGAGGTATTGGGTATGAAGTAAATATAAGTTTACACACCTATGAAGCTATTTCCAAAAAGGAGAGTGGGCAGCTTCATACTTATTTGCATATTACTGAAAATTCCCAGGTACTTTTTGGGTTTCACGAACTTCAGGAAAAAGAATTATTTCTTCATTTAATTAGTGTTTCGGGAGTAGGTGCAAGTACAGCTAGAATGATGTTATCCGGCATGCAGCCAGATGAAATTATTAGAGCTATTGTGCAAGGTGACGCAAGACAATTAGAAGCGATAAAAGGGATTGGAAAAAAATCTGCCGAAAGATTGGTTTTAGAATTAAAAGATAAACTTTCAAAAATTAGCATGAATAATAATCCGCTTGGCGGATTTAGTGTTGCACAGGCAAATCCACATCAGGATGCAGTTCAGGCATTGATTGCTTTAGGGATACAAAAAGCAATTGCTGAAAAAGCGGTTGATAAAACCATTAAAGCCGAAGGCGATCAGTTAAGCTTAGAGACGCTCATTAAAGCGGCGCTTAAGAATTGTTAATTAGTAATGTTATTTCATTGAAACCTTTTCAGAAATTTATTTGTATTGCGCTGGCTCTTTTGCTAAATGAGTGTTTAAGCGCGCAGGTAACTGGAGCTGGAAAGGTCATAGATACTGCGGGTAAAAACACTTTAAAAGATTCTTTACGTTATGCCATCAAAGATAGAAGAGGAGATTTTCTTTCACAACCTAGTAATAATCCATTTGATTTAAGGGATACAAGCTTAATAAAAAGGAATGTTGAATATGATGCTGCCACTAAGCAGTATTTTATAAGAGAATTTGTTAACGGTCGTTTAACTAAAGTGCCAGCTAGTTTAAGCTTTAATGATTTCTGGAAATTGAAAGCGGATAAAGATGAAAAAGCTTATTTCTCTTATCGTGCTAATTCATTGGGAGTATTAAATAGAAAAGTTACTCGTCCCAAGGTTAAAGTCTTTGATAGTTATTTTGATCGCTTATTTGGAAAAACTGGGTCTGATTTAAAGTTGGATTTTAAACCTGTAGGTGAAATAAATATTAAAGCAGGTTACCAGGGTCAAACAGTTAGCAATCCAACCTTACCCGAACGTGCCAGATCCAACGGAGGTTTTGATTTTGATGCCAGCACTAATTTTAGTATGAATGCAAGTATTGGCGACAAATTAAAGTTTCCTGTAAATTTTAATACACTTTCTAATTTAGGATTTGACAATCAAATAAAATTAAATTATAAAGGTAAAAAGGATGAGATTATTAAAAGTATTGAAGCTGGAAATATTAATTATATATCGAGAAGTGCATTAGTGCCAAGCACTCAAAACTTATTTGGTGTTAAAACGCAAATGCAATTTGGTAGATTATTTATTACCGCTGCCATTGCAAATCAAAAGTCACAACGACAGTCAATGAATTTGCAGGGAGGTGCCGCTACGCAAAAATTTCAAAAACGATTAAATGACTACGAGGAGAATAGACACTTTTTATTAGCACAATTTTTTAGAAATAATTACAATAAGGCAATGTCGTCTTTGCCATTAATTAATTCTCAGGTTCAAATTAAAAGAATTGAGGTTTGGGTCACAAATAGAAATGGTCAAACCACCAACTCAAGAGATGTTGTAGGTTTAGCCGATTTGGGAGAGCCAAAACCGCATGCTACAAAATGGCAGGGTAGCGCAAGTCCTTATGCAGATAACGGTGCGAATAATTTATATGCAACCCTTGCTAACAATCCCAATGCACGAAATGCTGCAGGTATTGCATCTATTTTAACTTCGGAGGGAATGCGATCAGCTGAAGATTACGAAAGAACTTTTGCCAGAAAATTAACACAGAATGAGTATTTTTTTAACCCACAAATTGGATTCTTATCCTTAAACATTCCTTTACAACCAGACGAGGTATTGGGCGTGGCCTATCAGTACACATATAACGGTAAACTATATCAAGTGGGTGAATTCTCGGACAATGTTGCTTTAAATCCGGACAATGGAGTGCAGCAAATCATGTTTTTAAAATTATTAAAAGCAACGACACAAAGAACCGATTTGCCTATTTGGGACTTAATGATGAAGAACGTTTATTCATTGGATTTGTTTGGAGCGATTCAACAACAGGACTTCCAATTAAATGTTTTGTATGATGCACCTAGTGCAGGATTAAAAAGATACATGCCTGTTACGAGTAAGTTGGTAGAGGGACAGTCATTGTTAAGAATTTTACAATTAGATAGATTAAACAATCAAAATGATCCACAACCAGATGGTTTATTTGATTATGTTGAAGGATATACCGTTTTATCAAGTATGGGGCGCATTGTGTTTCCTTTGCTTGAGCCCTTTGGAGAAGATTTAAAAAATATTGCATTCAAGGATATAGATAGTGCAACCGTTAATAAATACATTTTTCCTCAGTTGTATCGTAAGATTAAAGCAGAGGCGCAAACCTATAATAATTTAGATAGGTTTGTGATGGAGGGTCAGGTAAAAGGTAGTAGTGGAGGTGCTGAAATTAGTTTAAATGCATTTAATGTGCCACCTGGTTCGGTTACGGTAAGGGCTGGAGGACAAATATTGAAAGAAGGCACCGATTATATTGTTGATTATGGATCAGGTACCGTGCGCATTATCAATCCAGGTATTTTAAGTTCCAATATTCCAGTTAATGTTTCTTTTGAAAATAATATTGGATTTGGTTTTCAAGAAAGAGGATTCAGGGCTTTGCGATTAGATTATGTAGCAAGTAAGGATTTTAATTTTGGATTTTCAACGCAACGATTAACCGAACGTCCATTTTTTACTAAAACTAATTTTGGTTCAGATCCTATTAAAAACTCCATGTATGGTTTTGATTTTAATTATAGGTCAGAATTGCCAGCAATTACTAGGTTGTTAAATAAGTTGCCTTTTTATGAAACAAAAGCAAAATCGTATATCACAGCAAACGGTGAAGCAGCCTATTTACAACCTGGACATGCGCAACAAATAGGTAGAGGAGGAAGTGGGGTTGTATATTTAGACGACTTTGAAGCAACCCGAACCGACATTGATTTAAGATTCCCTTTTACTTCATGGGCCTTGGCGTCTACTCCCATGGATCGATTTACGGAAGGTAATTTGTCCAATAATATAGATTACAATAAAAATAGAGCAAGGCTAGCTTGGTATACGATTGAACCTACTTTACAGGATCCTAATAGTCCCAATAATCCGATGAATAATAATAAGGCATTGATTAGTGATCCTAGGGTTAGACAAGTTTTTACAAATGAGTTGTTTCCTAATAAAACAACCAATTTAACCGATGTGCAGTTACCTACATTTGATTTAACCTATTATCCAAAGGATCGAGGCCCGTATAATTATAATTACAAAGATTTAGACAATAACGGAAAATTTACAAATCCAGCAGATAAGTGGGGTGGTATTATGCGTGCTTTGGATCAAACCGATTTTGAAACAAGCATCATTGAGTATGTTGAGTTTTGGGTACAGGATCCGTTTATAAAATCACCTGCAAGTAAAGGTAAGTTGGTGTTAAACCTTGGTAATGTGAGTGAAGATATTTTAAGAGATGGCCGACGTTTTTATGAAAACGGAATGCCAACACCTGCCATACCTGCACAAATTGACAGTTCTATTTGGGGAAAGGTTCCCATTAATCCTATTCAGGTCACCAACGCATTTAGTAATAATGCAGAAGATAGAAAATTTCAGGATTTAGGTATTGATGGAATGAATGACGAAGAAGAAAAAATAAAGCGTTCCAATGTGATAAGTCAAATCACAAATTCGGTAGTTGCCCAACAATTCACAAAAGATCCTTCTGCCGATAACTATATTTGGTACCGAGATGCTCAATATGATGTAGCCAATGCTGGTATTTTAAGTAGGTATAAATATTTTAACAATCCACAAGGCAACTCTGCCATTGCAGGAACAAGTCAATTTAGTAGTGCGGCTACTTTGTTACCTGATAATGAGGACTTAAATAGAGATAATACATTAAATGAATCAGAGGCCTATTTTGAATACGAAATTCCACTGCAAAAAAATAGCATGGGTGTTGGCGTTACTAAATATGTAACAGATAGTAAAACAGTAAATGTGACATTGGCAGATGGATCAAAGAGTATTGAAAACTGGTATTTATTTAGAGTGCCTATTAAATCTTATTCCGATGTGGTTGGTGGCATTAAAGATTTTAAATCCATTCGTTTTGTAAGAATGTATATGACAGGATTTGAAGATTCCATCACACTACGTTTTGCTAAGTTAAGTTTGGTGCGCAATCAGTGGAGACAATACATGTATGATGTTGATAGTACGGGAAATTATACACCACTTTCCGCTAGTAATACATTGGTAAACACCATGGCGGTGAGCATTGAGGAAAATGGAAGTAGAACACCCGTTAATTATATAATTCCTCCAGGAATTGAGCGTGTTCAATTACTAAGTAATAATGGAGTGAATTTATTGCAAAATGAACAGTCTTTAAGTGTTCAAATTCGCAACTTTGAAAAAGGAAAAACACCAAGAGGTGTATTTAAAACAATGAACGTAGACATTAGAAGATACGGCAAGTTATCTATGTTCTTACATGCTGAAAATAAATCAAATATCACACAGGTTGAAAAAGGGGCAATCACAGCTGTGATTAGAATAGGACAAGATTTTCAAAACAACTACTATGAAATTAGAATTCCTTTAACAACAACCAAGCAAAAAGTGTATGCCAATGCTGAGTCTAATTTAGTTTGGCCATTAGAGAATGAATTAAACCTAAGTTTAAATGATTTGGTGAATTTGAAATTAGAAAGAGATAAGCAAAACTATTCCTATACTGCTAAATTTTCCAAACAACAAATAGGTGCTTTCCCCAATAACATACAAACCTATTCGGTAATGGGAAACCCAAATTTAGGAGAAGTTCGTGGGGTATTAATTGCCTTTGAAAATACGAGTTCACAACAGCAAATAGATGCTGAAATGTGGATTAATGAAATGCGTTTATCCGATTTAGACGAAAGAGGTGCTTGGGCTGCTTTGGGAAGAATGGATTTGGTGATGGCAGATTTAGGAACTATTGCTGTATCTGTTAATAATAGAACGGCAGGGTTTGGTACCATTGAACAAAGCATGAATCAAAGAGCAAAAACAGGATTAACACAATTAGACGTAGCTACCAATATTGACGCTGGTAAATTACTACCCAAAGAAACCCGTTTATCATTGCCTGTGTTCGCTAGTATTAATAAGTCAACCGAAACGCCCATGTTTGATCCATTTGATAAGGATGTTTTGTATCAAGACAAATTAAACACCTTGTCAGGTGCTAAAAAAGATTCAGTGCGCAATGCTTCTGCAGATCAGACTACTATAAAAACATTAAATTTTACCAATGTTAGGTTTATGCCTGGCAAGAAAACTTCATTCATTAGTATTAGTAATTTAGATTTTAGTTATTCTTATTCGCAGTTGGTGCAAACCAGTCCATTAATCGAAGAAAATAAATTAACAAAACAACGTGGTGCAATTGGTTACACCTATAATCATAATGGTAAGTCTTTAGAACCCTTTAAAAAAGCTTTAAAAAATGCTTCCCCTTGGTTTGCATGGGCAAGGGATATAAATGTGAATCCTTCGCCTAGCTTAATTAGTTTTAGAACGGTTTTAGATAGGCAATATGGTGAATTTACACCTAGAGTTGTTAGTTCTTATGATGGCACAACCGAAAAAGTAGAAACTACATATAACAAGTATTTTACAATGGTACGGTTATTTAATTTGCGTTGGCCATTAACAAGATCCTTGAATATGGACTTGAATGCAACTATGAATTCAAGAATTGATGAGCCAGACGGGCCAATAAATACGCAGGCAAAGCGAGATTCTATAAATAGAATGTTATTAGGTGCAGGACGTAATACTTTATACAATCAAAGATTTAGTATGCGCTATGATTTGCCTACAAATAAATTCCCACTCACCAACTGGATTAATTCCAGTTATAATTTTGCCACCAACTATAACTGGATTGGTGCGAGTAGACTTGCGCAAACCTTAGGCAATACTATTGAAAATACCATGTCACAACAGGTAACTGCTCAATTTAATTTCTTGAATTTTTATAAAAAATCTAAATATTTAAATGCAGCGCTTAGCAATGAATTTAATACTGGAAGACAAACCATGAATAATCCATTGGCTACTAAACTTATATTAACAAAGGCCGAAGCTTTAGCTGGTTTAACGGGTAAAGCGAAAGATTCAGCATATAAAAAATGGAAGGAGGACAAAAGACAAGAAAGAATCGCCAAAAGAATTATTAAGGAAAATGAACCTATCAATGTACCTAGTCCAATTAAATCACTAGCCCGCTTTTTAACCATGGTACAAACTGCCAATGTGGATTATGCGGAAAATTTTAATAGTAGATTACCGGGTTATATGTCGGGTGTTCAGTTTGTAGATAAAACATTTACTGGACTATCGCCTAATATAGATTATATGTTTGGACGACAACCTGATACGGCCTGGTTAAATTTGCAAGAAAAAAGAGGAAATCTAACCAGAGATCCTGCATTCAATATGATGTTTAGGCAAACTTTTGATCAAAAATTTGCAGCAAGAGTTATGATTGAGCCGCTTCCTTCCTTAATTATTGATGTTAATTTTAATAAGACTTTTTCTAAAGAGTATTCGGAATTATACAAGGATACGAGTTCTAATTTCAATGGTATAAGAACGCATGCAAATCCTTTAGCGGCTGGAGGTTTTAATATTAGTTATATGGCGTTAAATACGTTTTTTGAATCGCATGACCCTAATGTTATTTCTTTACAGTTTAAGGCTTTCCAAAATTACAGAACGATTATTTCGCAAAGATTAGGAGAAGGAAATGTGGATGCTGCCGGTTATTCAAAAGGGTATGGTAGATATGCGCAGGATGTACTAATTCCATCTTTCATTGCTGCCTATACTGGTCAGGATCCGAAAAAAGTTTCTTTGGTAAATCAAAGCAATGGCAATATTAGGTCTAATCCATTTGGGGGCATGTTGCCTATGCCAAATTGGAGTATTATGTATACCGGCCTTTCAAAATTACCTGGCTTATCGGAATATTTTACCAATATTACTTTGACCAATGGATATAATGGTAGTTTGGCCATGAACAGCTTTACAAGTTCACTTAATTTTGCTGACGATCCAATGAGAAGAGGTACGCCAACTTTCTTAGATCCGATTAGTAAAAATTATATTCCCTATTTTTTAATTCCTAATGTGACAATTAGTGAGAGAATGGAACCATTGATTGGTGTGAATATTACCACTGTGAATCAATGGTCAATGCGCTTTGAATATAAGAAAAGTAGAATGTTGTCTTTGAGTTTAGTGGATTACCAATTGAGTGAAAACAATAGTAAAGAGTGGGTGGTAGGGGCAAGCTGGAGAAAAAAGGGTTTAAAGTTGCCTTTCAAAATTCCAGGTTTAAGCAATAGTAAGCTAAGCAATGATTTGACATTCCGTTTTGATATGTCTATGCGTGATGTTTATAATAGCAACAGTAGATTGGATCAAACCAATGCATATGGTACAGGTGGTCAAAAAGAAATTACCCTACAACCTTCTATTGATTATGTATTAAATAGTAAAATTAATTTAAGGTTCTTCTTCGATCAAAGAAAAGCTACACCCTATATATCTTCATCACCACCCATTGTTAATACAAGAGCAGGGGTAAATGTTAGAATTGCTTTGTAAAAGCCCATTTAAACATAGTCTTCCAATTCACTTTTTTTCCATACATTAATATCCCTGTCCTATAAATTTTACCACTTAACCAAGTTGTAAATAAGAAGCCTGCGATTAACAATATCATACTTAAGCCTAATTCCCAATAGGAAACCGCGCTAGGTACACCATATGCAATTCTGGCCATCATTACCATTGGTGAGCTAAACGGGATGATACTTGCCCAAAATGCGAGCGTTGTATTTGGATTTTGGGTAACCATATTGGTAATTAAGTAAGAAAAAATTATGGGCATGGTAATAGGGAACATTAAACTTTGTGCATCCTGTGGATCTTCATTTACAACACTTCCTACCGCTGCAAATAATGCAGAATAAAATAAATACCCTCCCAAGAAATAAAATATGAAACATCCAATGATTAAAGGCCAGTTTGCGGTTGCAATAGTATGTTGCATATTATAAATACGCATCGCCGATTCACTTGCCTGAGCCATTCCTGCTGCACCACCCATTTGTCCATTGGTTTGTTGTAATGTAGTGACCTGATGTTGTAAGTCGGGAGGAAGCATACTCATTCCCACGCTTGTTAAACTGGTAATAAGGATAATCCACATCGCAAATTGAGTAAGGCCAACTGCACCAATCCCAATAATTTTACCCAACATTAATTCAAATGGTTTAACACTACTAATAATTACTTCGGCAATTCGATTTGTTTTTTCTTCCATTACGCCTCGCATTACCATAGTGCCATAAATAAACAAGGTAATATAAATTAAGAATCCGCTTGCATATCCTATACCCATCGCAAGACCAGCACTGCTTTCTTTACTTGCTTTTCCTTTGTCCTCATAGGCTTTTAATTCGGCAAATTGAGATGCTTTATGAATAGAATCCAGCACATTTTGTCTTATGCCAGCCTCTTGTAACATTTGGTCTTCTATCGCACTATTTATTTTGTCACTAATACTATTTTGCATCATTAATCCCATTGATTTTTTAGATCTAAGGATGTAATTCGTTTTTTTAGCGCTATCAAAATTGGGTAATATTAATATATCCGTATACCCTTTACTTGTATAATTACTAGTATCAACATTATTAGGAAATTCAAAGTCAATTTGACTGGTATTTTTTAATGAAGTTTTTATAAAACCATTGGGATCCACCACCGCTATCTTTCTATGTTCAGCTCCAGTGGAAGTTAAATAAGCACTTCCAAAAATGAGTCCTATAATTAACAAAGGCATTAAAAAAGTAACGAGCAAGAAACGTTTGTTTTTTACTCTTGTCAAATATTCTCTTTGTATGATGAGCCAAATTTTATGCATAAAATAATTTTAAATTAAATATTTTGAAAAGCCCTAGCAGTAGCATGTGTAGATTCCACCAATTTGATAAAAATATCGTTTAAAGAGGGGAGAAATTCATTGTAAGCAACAATAGGATGATTATTTTGAATTATATGTGTTAGCACTTGATTGGAAGTGTACCCATCATTTATTTTTACAAGCACTTTACTACCTTCTTTTCTTACCACCGAAAAAATAGCGTTGTCTGTGATAGATTCAATTTGATGGGTTTCTATTGCAAAAATATTTTCCTTATACATTTGCTTAATATCTGCAACGGTACCGTCTAATATTTTCTTGCCTAAATTCACCAATACAATATGATCGCAAATTTCTTCCACCTGTTCCATACGATGGGTGCTAAAAATGATGGTTGCGCCTTTTTTAGCTAACCCAAATATTTCATCTTTAATCAAATTCGCATTCAAAGGATCTAAACCGCTAAAAGGCTCGTCTAGTATAATAAGCTTAGGTTCGTGTAAAACGGTAATTACAAATTGTAATTTTTGACTCATCCCTTTACTTAAATCTTCTACTTTTTTGTTCCACCATGTTTCCATTTCCAACTTCTTAAACCAATACATGATTTTTTCGGTAGCCTCGGCTTTAGATAATCCTTTTAACTGTGCTAAATAAAGGGCTTGTTCTCCAATTTTCATTTTTTTATACAGTCCCCTTTCTTCGGGCATGTAGCCAATTTTATTAATATCCTCAATTGGATTAAAGGGATTGCCATCCAGTAAGATATGGCCTTCGTCCGGATAAAAAATACCTGTAATCATTCTAAGAAGGGTAGTTTTACCGGCACCATTTGGTCCCAATAACCCAAAAATGCTTCCTTTTTCGATATCAAATGAAATATCATCCACTGCCTTTTGCGTGGCATAGTGTTTCTTTAAATTTTGTAATCTTAATAATGTATCCATGTTTTGGAATTTGAACCCAAATATATTGGTATTTGAATAAAACCCATGCCTCATTTTAGGGTTGGTTAATTTAAAGGAATTGCGTTTTTAAAAAAGGATAATAGGCTATATTCGTTTAAAGATTTAGTATATGTTCAGGAAGAAATTTGCTTTTTCAATGCTCTTAATTGCATTTTATATTGGTTTAAGTAGCTGGGGATTCTTAGTACACAAAACCGTAAATCAAATAGCTATTTACAATTTACCAGCTCCATTACAAGCTTTTTTTCATGCCAACATGGAGTATATGGTAGAGCAAGCGCCAAGGCCGGATAACAGAAAAAGATTAGATAAATTGGAGAGTTCAAAGCACATTTTAGATATAGAAAAATATGGAGACAATGCCATAAATACTATGCCATTGGATTTGAATACGGCTATAAAAAAATACACGTTTGATAGTCTAAAAAGCCATGGTTGGGGTCCTTATAATGTGATTATTCAATTGGATAACTTAACCAATGCGTTTAAGTCTAAAAACAAGGATAGTATTCTTTATTATGCAGCTGATTTAGGCCATTATATTGGGGACATGCATGTGCCTTTACATACCACTATGAATTATGATGGTCAATTAACGGATCAAAAAGGGATGCATAGCTTATGGGAGTCCTTTATACCCTCATTTGCATTAAGTCAATATGATTTATATAATCAACATAAAGCTGTTTATCTGAAAAATCCTGCAGAGGCATTGTGGAAGAACATTAGAAAAGCAAATGCTTTACTGCCAGATATGTTTGCCAAGGAAACAAAATTATCTGCCAATTTTACTCCAGCAACAAAGTATAAAACCCAAAAAATGTATGGCAAAGAAGTGCAGGTTTACACAAAAGAATTTGCCGAAGCTTATGCCATTGAGCTTGGTCCTACAATTAATGGACAGCTCATTGCATCTGCCAATATGCTTACCGATTTCATTTATACCGCTTGGGTAAATGCGGGCAAACCTGATTTAGGCACTACAAGAGCAATGTCTTCGCAGCTTGAGGAAGAATTAAAGGCATATAAATCTAATCAATTGATAAAGAATGGTTTATTGCTTTCTAAAAAAACCAAAACCAAAGAAGAAGATTAGATCTATTTGAGTAACTCTTTTGTTTTAACGAAGTTGGTTTGCGATAGCTATGGCTAATTTTTGACCATCCATTGCAGCACTCACAATTCCTCCTGCATAACCTGCACCTTCACCGCAAGGGAATAAATTTTTCACCTGCGGATGCTGGAAGCTTTCTGGGTCTCTTGGAATTCTTACTGGGGAGGAAGTTCTACTTTCCGTGGCCACTACAATAGCCTCATTGGTATAATAACCTTTCATCTTTTTGCCAAAGGCCTTGAATCCTTCTTGTAAAGTATGGTGTACAAAATTGGGCAAAACGCTTCCCATATCGGCTGGATTTAGGCCAGGTAAATAACTTGCGTCGGGTAAATTCGAGGAAATTTTATTAGTACAGAAATCTACTAGTCTTGCTGCAGGGGCAATCTGTTTGCTGCCACCCATTTCAAATGCTTTAATTTCTACATGTTGTTGAAAATTAAGTAGTAATAATGGATCATTTAAATTAACACTTGAATTTATTTTAACGCCCTTTTTTTGTTTTTTACTTAAATATTCGGCTGCTGTTGCTAGATCAATTTGAACTACCATGCCGCTATTGGCGTAGGGGTTATCTCTTTTGCTTGGACTCCATCCATTCACTACAATTTCTCCTGGTGCTGTAGCTGCCGGTGCGATGATACCACCTGGACACATACAAAAACTAAACACCCCTCGGTCGCTTACTTGCTCTACTAAACTATAGGAGGCAGGTGGCAAATTGGGCCCCCTTAAAGCACAATGATACTGGATGCCATCAATAATGGATTGAGGGTGTTCTACTCTCACACCCAGTGCAAATGGTTTGGCTTCAATGAATATTCCTTTTGCTTTTAATAAGTTAAAAATATCTCTAGCCGAATGCCCTGTTGCCAATAGTAATGCTTGGGTAGGGAAATGGTCCCCGTCTGATGTAATGGTTTCTTTAATCACCCCATTTTCAATAACAAGGTCTACTAGTTTTTTTTCAAAAAATACTTTGCCACCACATTGTTCAATTTGCTCCCGCATGGCAGTAATGATATGGGGGAGTTTATTGGTGCCAATATGTGGATGGGCTTCATATAATATACGCTCGTCGGCCCCAAACTGATAAAACAGTCTAAGGATCTTTTCAATACTTCCTCTTTTATTACTTCGGGTGTATAGTTTACCGTCACTATAGGTGCCTGCGCCTCCTTCTCCAAAACAGTAATTACTTTCGGGATTCACAATACCTTCCTTATTTAATTTGGCTAAATCTCTTCTTCGAGATCTTACATCTTTACCTCTTTCCAAAACAATTGGCCTTATTCCTAATTGTATACATTCTAGGGCAGCAAAAAGACCAGCAGGCCCTGCACCAATAATGATAACTTCTTTTGCATTTTGAGGGAGGGATGGGAATTCTATTTTATCCTCAAACCGATTGCTTGGGGGCTCATTTACAAAGGCTAAAATGGTGAGGTTTATCCAAACCTGTTGACGACTCCTAGCATCAATTGATTGTTTGAGTATATAATAGCCCGTAATGCTTGCCTGATCCTGACCAATGGCAGTGGCTAGAATAGAAATAAGAACGGAGGCATTGGCTGCTTCCTCAGGTTTAACACGGAGTTGAATGTTCTTTTGCATGGGTTAGGTTTTTATCCTAAAAAAATGCCTTAATTATGTTGTTCAAGCTTTTTTAAGCTTTGATGAGATTTCCTTAAAAAGGTAAATCGTCTCCAGACTCGCCTGGAGGCATATCAAAGTAGGTATTTTCACTTGGTGCAGTGTCGCCTCCCAGTGAAACAGCTTCCATACGCCAAGCGTCTAAATTGGTAATATAGTTATCCTTACCATCCTTATTCCATTTTGAACCTTTAATATTAAACAACACTTTTACGGTATCGCCAAGGTTAAAACGGTCAGGCATGCTTGTTCTGTCTTGTACACACTGAAATTTCACGTAATTGGTAATAATCTTACCATTAATATCATCTGATTTTTCAATCACAAATTCTCTTGTCTTAAAGGTTTCTTTTCTTTGTACAGTCTCGTATTTGGCAATTAATTTACCGGTTAATTCGTAGCTCATAGTTATGATTAAGTTGGTAAAGGTAGGGTAAAAGCGTAAAACATGGAGGGTCTGCCTCAAAAAGCAAATAGTCATTCGTTTTGGCATAAAAAAAATACTGAAAAAAAAGTGGATAAAGTCCCTTTTTATTAGAAATTACTTTATCTTGAACGCCTGATAATTTATCGAAATAGGGATTATAATGAATGTTTTTAGGACATGTAAAAAAAACCAAATAAAAAAGTTTTTTTTTCAACAATTCTTTTGAATATTCGCATTCTGATTAACTATTCGATGATCAGGCAGAAAATTAGAATAATCTTATTTCACTATATAAAGGGTTCGTAAGTAAAATGGCTAAGAGCGCAGAATTAATTTGGAGCAATTGTTTAAAAATCATTAAAGATATTGTCGAATGGCAACACTTTAAAACATGGTTTGAACCAATTCAACCCGTTGACCTAAAGGACAACGTTTTAATGATACAGGTGCCTAGCCAGTTTTTTTATGAATACATCGAAGAGCATTACGTTAATTTATTGGCTAAGACTTTAAAGCGTGAATTAGGAAAGGAAGCAAGACTAGAGTACCGCATTATGGTAGACAGCGGTAATAATAAAAAAGGTTCAATGGATGTGCCAGCGAGTGGCATGAAAACATACAATAACAATGAGATGAATTTCCCGTTGGTGATTGATAACCCAGTGAAGAATCCGTTTGTGATTCCAGGGTTAAAGAAAATGCAAATTGATCCTCAATTAAATCATAATTATACATTTGACTCATTTATTGAAGGAGATTGTAATAGGGTAGCGCGCCGTGCTGGTAAAACCGTGGCAGAAAAACCAGGAGCAAATTCTTTTAATCCTTTGGTTATTTACGGTGGGGTAGGTTTAGGTAAAACACATTTAGCCCAAGCAATAGGTAATGACGTTAAACGCGTTCATCCAAACAAAGTAGTTTTATACGTTAGTTCTGAGAAATTTATCAATCAGTTCCAAGATCATAGTCGCAATAATGCTATTAATGACTTCATACATTTTTATCAATTGATAGATGTATTGATTATTGATGACGTTCAATTCTTTAACAGAGCAGAAAAATCTCAGGATGCCTTTTTTGCCATCTTCAACCACTTACATCAAAGTGGAAAGCAGTTGGTATTAACATCTGACAAAGCGCCAAAGGATTTGGAAGGATTACAAGAAAGGTTATTAAGTCGTTTCCGTTGGGGTTTGAGTGCGGATATTCAAGTTCCAGACTACGAAACACGTATCGAGATATTAGAGAAGAAAATGAAGGCCGATGGTTTAGAAATGCCAAAGGAAGTTGTGAAGTATGTGGCCTATAATATCAATACCAATGTAAGAGAATTAGAAGGCGCGTTGATTTCATTATTGGCGCAGTCTTCATTGAATAAGAAAGAGATTGACGTTGAATTGGCAAAGAAAGTATTACGCAACTTTGTTAAAACAAGTAGTAAGGAAATCACTATTGACGCGATTCAAAAAATGGTATGTGAATTCTTTGAAGTGCCATATGATAAGTTGTTGCAAAAAACACGTAAGCGTGAGATAGTTCAAGCACGACAAATTACCATGTATTTGGCTAAGGCATTCACTAAAAACTCATTAAAAACCATTGGCGAACATTTCGGTGGAAGAGACCATACAACGGTAATACACTCTTGCCAAACAGTGAAGGATTTAATGGATACAGATTCTATGTTTAGAGAGAATGTAATGGAGTTAACACAGAAAGTTCAGCTAGCTGCTATGTAATTTAAAATCAAATAAATAGCACAAAACTAGGTGCTTGAAAAATATAAGGGACCGGAATAAACTTTATTTAGTTTATTCCGGTCTTTTTTTAGGAATTTAAAGAATAGGTGCTTATTTTTGCACCCCTCGAATGAGGTTCGGAGGAGAGGTGGATGAGTGGCTGAAATCAGTAGTTTGCTAAACTGCCGTACGGGTTAAACTGTACCAAGGGTTCGAATCCCTTCCTCTCCGCTCTTTACTTTTGTTCTTTTGGTTTTTATTTAGATCAATTCGCCGGTTAAAAATATTTATAACGTAGGTTGTAATGGAACGGGAAGTAGCGCAGGCCGGTAGCGCACTTGGTTTGGGACCAAGGGGTCGCAGGTTCGAATCCTGTCTTCCCGACAAACACGAAAAAAGCCTCAACAGCAATGTTGAGGCTTTTGTGTTTTTTGGACGGTTCAAAAAAAGCGTGCTTGAATTTGCGACGCCCACTCCAGGATGCCGGAGCGAAGCGGCGGCGATCTTAGAGTGGCAACCGAAGGGAGCTAATCCCCGTATTCCACTTTAAAAACCATCACGCTATTTCCTCCACCTGCCGTTTTCCCCTGTGCAGTAACGATTAATGTTTTGCCATCATCACTAATATCCATGCCCACAGGATAACTATCGGCATTACAACTAGCCAGTACTTTCATATCACTGGTTCTTACAATAGCTACCTTACTTTCATTATTCACCGCAGCAAATAAGTATTTACCTGAGGGATCTACGGAAATGGTTCTTGCTCCTATTCCTACAAAGGCACTTTGCCATTTGTTATAAGCACCTAATTTTGAGTTGCTTGCTACATAATTTACAAAATCATTGAGTAATGTTTTTTGAACATATCCGTATTTGTTACTACTTAAATACAACCATCCGTCTTTAATAACCAAATGACGTG
This sequence comes from Bacteroidota bacterium, assembly GCA_037975805.1. GTDB lineage: Bacteria > Bacteroidota > Bacteroidia > Chitinophagales > Chitinophagaceae > Sediminibacterium. Next base: position 25,966 of record JBANFX010000042.1, read on the forward strand.
TATTTGTTTTCATTCCAGTAACAGTGCCTAAATATTTTCTTTTTTCAATATCAATGATGGCAATACCATTTCCCCCCATTTTGCCCACTAAAATATATTTATTGTCCGGTGTAAATTCAGTGCCGCGTAAACAGTTACCACAATTATTGTCACGATCAATTTTTGTCTCTGCCGAAAAATTTAAATTCATTTTATAGTCAATCACAATATTGTCTACAAAAGAGAATTTCTGAGGGTCTTCCGAACTTATATCAATTAAGGATACGGTATTGTCCCCCCAATGTGAAATGGCGATGGTTTTACTATCTGGAGCGCAGGCAATCATTTTAGGAAGTGACGCGGTGGTCATAACTCTTACAATAGAATCGCTATCCGTATCTATAATGCAAACTGCCGAAGGGTCTATGGCATTTGCATCAAATGATTTTCTATAATACGTAATCCACAAATATTTTCCATTATGAGAAAAACAACTTTCAACAGGCTTCCCATTGAAATAATTTAGATTATTTGATTTTGTCCTATATGTAAAGTTAGCATTCTCATTTCCTTTAAATAAATATTGATTACGTTCGTTAAAGGAGTGTTTAATAGTTTTAATCTTTTTATAAGAGGTCATATCATAAACGGCTGTTGCTTCACCCTCTAAAGAATTTACATAAAATTTGTTTTTGCTATTGAGTATATTCACTGATTTTGGTGAATTGATCGCAATGTCAAAAATATCATCCGGATTTTTTGTATTCGCATTATAATGCTGAAACCTTTTTACAAGACTTATGCTAATGCCGCTGCCAGCAGAATTAGAATTGGATCCAATAGGCACGCCAGAACGTTGCGCATGAACTGTTAAACTTATTAATAAATTGAATAATAAAAATCTCAGATACATTCTTGTATTTTTTAAATTAATTAAATGGATAAAACAGTAGGATGTAAATTTAGCTTTTTAATATTAAATAATATTATCCTATATTGCTTTATAATTTAAATTATGGAAATATTTGAAGATAAAATATTCGAAAACATTGATTTTACTACAACGCAACTTCCAAAAGGAGAGTATGAATCTTGTAGTTTTATGAATTGTAATTTATCTAATTTGGATCTGTCTCATTATACATTTATTGATAGTGATTTTAATGGTTGTAATTTAAGTTTACTTAAAATGAATGATACTATTTTACGTGATATCTCTTTTAATGATTGTAAAATGATTGGTTTGCAATTTTGTGATGCCAATACTTTTGGATTATCGGTAAGTTTTGATAATTGTATACTTAACAATGCTTCTTTTTTTAAACTTAAGCTCAAGAAGACTACGTTTATTAACTCAAAATTAAATGAGGTAGATTTTACTGAGACCGATTTAACAGAATCTGTTTTCTCTCATTCAGATTTTTTGGGAGCAATTTTCACTTTCTCTATTTTGGAAAAATGTGACTTTAGAAATGCAATTAATTATGCCATTGATCCTGAAAAAAATAAGCTTAAAAAATCAAAGCACAATTTAAGCGCATTAGGAGGTTTGTTAGATAAATACCAAATTGTAATTGAATAAAGAAAGGCGCTTTTTTGAGCGCCTTTCTTTATTGAGATTAATTATTGTATTACTACGTAATTCCATTTATAAGCAGTACTTGCATTTAATGCAGTTGTATTCGTATTGATGGTGAAATTGCTAGTTCCAATATTTACCCATACAGCTTGAGCTGCCATTAAACTTGCTGTTGCTGCATTGGCTGGTGTAATTACTACTACAGGAGCACTGCTATAAGCAAGGTTGTATGTGATGGTAGCTAACACAGCACTTGTTGTTGGTGAACTGCCTGTTGTTAATGCGACAACACCACTCATGTCTGTCCCTGTTACAGTTACTCCTGTAGGCGATGTTCCTGCTCCTGTTGACGTTGCGATTGTTGGAGTTGAAGAATTACCCTTTAAATGTTTTGCACTTACTGTTGCACTAGTGTTTACTGTAGTTACATTGCTATTACCGAGTTGTATGGTGTTGGCAGTAGATACAGATGCTCCGTAGCCGATGGCTGTTGAGTTGGAGACGTTACCAGATATGTTAGCGTTATAACCTAATGCAGTGTTATAGTTACCAGTGGAGTTAGAAGCGATGGTGTTATAACCGATGGCGGTGTTACCTGTACCAGTGGAGTTGCTATAGAGTGCGTTAGAGCCGAGTACGGTGTTATAGTTACCGGAGGTGTTGGAGTAAGCGGAGTAGTTACCTATGGAAGTGTTATCATAACCTAAAGTGTTGGAGTAAAGTGCTGCGTTACCTGAAGCGGTGTTATCATAACCTGAGGTCATTGCTTTAAGTGCTTGATATCCGATAGCGGTGTTATTGTAACCGGAGTTGCTAGCGGGCGTTGCGGAACCTTGCATAGCTTGATAGCCAACTGCGGTGTTGTAAGTGATGAAGTCATAAGCTGCAGCGTTGTAGTTGTAAGCGTTGCTCATTGCTTGGAAACCGATAGCGGTAGTACCTGATCCGCTGTAGTTAGAGAGCAGCGCTTGATAACCTAGTGCAGTATTTTCTTTACCGTAGTAGGTGTTGTAAATACTTTGAAAACCGA
>JBANFX010000048.1:0-43291 GCA_037975805.1 Bacteroidota bacterium
ATTAAGTATTGCTAAAGCAGACGTAACAATCAGCAAATTGACTGAAAAACCTTTTGTAGGATTAAAAGCAAGTGTTGGGTCAAGAAATGGTTATTTGCCTGCCATTAACGATCCAAGATTCAATTATAATGCTGGTATTGGGTTTACCATTCCTTTATTTAATGGAGGAAAAATTAAGCAACAAATAAAGGTTCAAGAAAGAGGTATGGAACTCACAGCGTCCAATGTTGATGTATTAATACATGATACTGAAAAAGATATTCAAGCAGCACTCATTGATATTGCAAGTAACCAAAATAGAATTAAGAATGCAGCCAGCCAAATAGATCAAGCAGCATTGGCTCAAAAATTAAGTGTAACAAAATTAAAAAATGGTACTGCTACTCCATTAGAAATAACTTCAACCAATGCCGATTATCAAAAAGCTTTATTCAATCAATTGCAGTATCAATATCAATTATGTAATGCTCAAATTGAATTGATAAAAACAATAGGCGCAGAATTAATTCATTAAAAATCAGCGTAATCTCTGGCAGTCATTAACACGGTTTCATTTCTGTTAACAGATTTCATATATTTTGGCATATTGGAAATGCTTTGCCATTCAGGTGAAGCGCCAAATGCCTTCCAATGCTCGTCTCGGTCCGCCATATTGTTAAAGCTGGTCATATAAATAAGATTTGGCAACCTGTCTCCAACGATGGCTTTTGAATAAAAAATAGCATTAAAATTAAGCCGCTTAAATAAAGTAATTTCTCCACCTTCATTAAACATATGCACTTTTCTTAAGTGTGCATTTTCGGTAGGGCTTTCATAACTACGATATTCGAATATGCGGTCTGGAGATTTTGTTAAACTTGATTTTTTTTCAAATTGAGTTTGAAATTTAAATGCCTTGGAAATTATTCTTTCTACTCTATTATAAGGCAAACTACTATCTGCATTTTCTAAATCTACAATTTCGTTTTTAACCATTGGGTCCAATTGTTCTACATCCTGATCTAACTGATCAAGAATCTTTAAAGAATGCATAGGAATCCAAACATATAATTTTTTATCTACTGCTGTGTCATTAGCAATGGGTGCAAATACCCCTACTTTTTTGATACCCCTATTATGTAAATAAGGTAAATACGTATTTTGCAAATAGGCATCAATGCCCTTAATTTGTTGATTTGTGCTGCAATGGTATATTTGAATCAAATAAAATTCACGTGGTGTTGCGCGCACAATATCACTGAATCCTAGCATAATAGTTAAGGCTAGGGTAATGGACAAAAATATTTTTTTCATATGCATCGTTTATATAACTCAAATGTAGTGTTTCTGTCTACAACAATGAATATTTATTATATTTATATATAATTACGATGGCATGCAAAAAACAAAAACGTACACAACCCCTTTTATATTAATTACTTGTCTATTTTTTTTATGGGGTTTTGCACACAATTTAGATCCGATCTTAATCCCTCATTTAAAAAAGTCGTTTACCTTAAGCACTACACAGTCTACATTGGTTGATTCAGCAGTGTTTATTGCTTATTTTTTCATGGCCCTTCCTGCGGGGTACCTTATGAAAAAATGTGGCTATAAAATGGGTATCATTTCTGGTTTATTATTATTTGCAGTAGGTTCTTTTTTATTTGTACCTGCCGCAAACCATCAATCCTATAATTACTTTTTAGTGGCTTTGTTTGTAATTGCTTGTGGGCTAACCATTTTAGAAACCGCGGCTAACCCTTATGTATCAGCATTAGGTGATCCTTCTACTTCAACACAAAGATTAAATTTAGCGCAGTCATTTAATGGATTGGCAGTAGCATTAGCACCCGCAATTGGCGCAAGAGTAATATTAACCCAGGGACATAGCGATGCTGAATTAGCAACAATGAGCGAAGCAGCCAAAAAAATTGCATTGGCAACCGAGGCATATAGTGTAAAAACACCTTATACCATTTTAGCCTTTGTTTTAATATTGGTAGCCATACTATTTTATTTTATACAGTTACCAGATTTAAGAAAAAATGAGCAAGAGGGTTCGAAAAGTTTATTTAAAACATTTAGACATTCGCATTTAACTTGGGCTGTAATTGCACAATTTTTTTATGTAGGCGCGCAGGTTTGCGTTTTCAGTTTATTTATTTTATATGCTACAAAGGCAGCCAACATCACGGAATTGGAAGCAGCAGATTATTTAGGTATTGGCGGACTTGCTTTTTTAATTGGACGTTTTGCCGGCACTGCAATTATGAAATTTATTGCACCACATAAATTATTGATGATTTATGCCATTGTTAGTATTCTACTTTGTGGAGTTGCAATAACTGGCCAAGGAATAATTACCATTTATGCGCTTATTGGCATTTGTTTTTTTATGTCTATAATGTTTCCTACTATTTTTTCCCTTGGCATCAAAAATTTAGGTTCTGATACCGAAATGGCGAGTAGTTTAATTGTAATGTCCATTGTAGGGGGTGCAATACTCCCTAGAATTTTTGGACTCATAAGTGATGGCACAGGCAATATACAATTAGGTTATATAGTGCCTTTATGCTGCTTTTTAGTAGTTGCTTATTTTGGATGGAAAGGGTATAAAGTGAAATTAGAAAATTAGTTCTTATACACTTTACCGTCTTTCATTACCCAATCCACATTTTGTAAGGCATTGATATCTTTGGTTGGATCTTTTTTAAGGGCAATGATATCGGCAAAAGCACCTTCTTTAATTTCACCTAACTTACCTTGCATACCCAATAGTTCAGCAGCAGTAATGGTAGCCGTTTGTATGGCTTGTATAGGTGTCAATCCCCATTTAACAAAGTAGGTAAAATCTGCAGCCTGTGGTAAATTCCAATCATATCCACCAATATCAGTTCCGTACGTAAGTTTCACACCTAGTTGAATTGCTTTTTTAAAAGTTGCTTCAATAGATTGCTGAAAATATAAATTTATAGGACTTCCAAGTTTTGCTCTTCCTTCTGCTACATATTCATTTACAAATAAAGTCGGACACCAAAAAATACCCTTTGCAGCCATTAGCTTCATACACTCTTCGTCCATTCCTGAACCATGTTCAATAGAAATAGCACCTGCATTAATTGCTGCCAAAATTCCATCACGGGTCATTGCATGTGCTGCTAATTTTTTTCTACTTCTTAAAGTTTCATCACCAATAGCAGTAATTTCTTCGGTCGTAAAATTAGGCAGTGATCTGAAGGACCCATCCGCTAAACGATAATATCCTCGGTCGGCATAAATTTTGATCCAATCTGCTCCTTGTTCAATTTGTTGACGTACTGCTTTTCTTGCTTCGTCGGCACCTGTAATTTCAATTACACCTTTAGGAAATTTTAATTCCCATGCATAGTCGGAAGCTTTGATAGGGTAGTGACCAGTAGTATTCATTGCAAGGGTTGCTACCTGCATTCTTGGACCAGTTATGACTCCTTTGTTAATTGCTTTTTTAACATCTACATCGGCAAATCCTGCACCTTCAGTACCTAGGTCTCTAATGGTAGTAAAACCATTTAAGATAGATTTCTCAGCACTTTTACTTGCCCTTAGAGTTCTATAAGGAATGGACTCTTTTAAAATTTGCACATCATAATCCTCAGAAGTTATATCTCCTTGTAATAAAACATGGGTATGTGCGTCAATCATACCAGGCATTACAAAATATGCACTTAAGTCAATTGTACTATCTGCTTTACTTGCCGTATTGCTAATAGATGCAATTGTATTCCCTTTTAATAATAAAAATTGATTTTCTGATACCTTTCCTGTTTTCGTGTCTAATAATTTGCCGCATTTTATTAAAATAGATTTTTGAGCAACTATCTCATTGCTTAAAAACAATGTAGTGATAATTAGTAATACTGCTGTGTATATTTTTTTCATAATTTTTTATTTTTCTTCGCCTTTTATTAAAATAGTATAAAAGTTAAAACATTTTTGAAAGTCTGAAATTTGAAGTCTTTCGTCAATGCCATGATAACCTTTAGCGTCTGTCAATGGTGTAAAATTAACAACCCCATCACTCACTTCTCGATAATTTCTAGAATCAGTTGCACCTACCATTAACATGGGTGCAACGACCACATCCTTTACAACTGAACGTACAGCTTTTTCTACCCTTTTATAATATTTACTATTCACATCGGTTGTGGGAGATGGCTCGGTCATGTAATTTTTGTAGTAAGTGATTTTTATATTGGTATCGTTAATTGTTTTTTGAACATAATCAAAAACATCTTTGCTAGATTGACCTGGAAGGATTCTACTATTAACGTAGGCCGTTGCAAAAGTGGGAATTACATTGTCTCTCACACCACTGTTAAAAACGGTGGGGACCATTGTGGTACGAACCAATGCATTGCTCATTGGATCTTTTGTCATTGAATTTACTACACTGCTTTTAAACAACCACATATTGGATAAAAACATTTTGTCCAAGAAGTTTTCATTGTAAGCACTAATACTTTTTAGATAAGCTTCAATAGGTGGTGTTAATTTTGTAGGCATTGGATTTTGACTCAATTTTGCAATTCCATTACTCAATATATCAATGGCTGTTGCTGCTGCTGGAATGGAAGAATGACCCCCTTCTTTTTGAGCAGTTAAAACCAAAGTCACATATCCTTTTTCACCCACTCCAATAGAAGCAATTGGCGCTTTAACCGATTTGTTATGTTCAGTTGAAATTTCTCCACCCTCATCCACCACTAAATCAAATTTTCTATTCATTTGTTTAAAATATTTCACCATGGCGGTAGCACCTTTTCCACTTGACTCTTCGTCGGCCCCAAAACATAATAATATTGTTTGTTTAGGTGTAAATCCTTTTCCCAGTTGTGCTTCAACAGCTTCTAAAATACTAATCATACTCGCTTTATCATCTAATACCCCTCTACCCCATATATAATTGTCTTTTATTTCACCTCCGTAGGGTTTGGCATGCCAAAGCTTTACAGCCGACTCCTCCACAGGAACTACATCATAATGCGCCATCAAAACCATTGGTAAAATGGATGGGTCGGTCCCTTTCCATTCGTAGATATAGTTAAAACTATCAATAATCGTTCTTGTCAAATTTTTATGAATTAATGGGTATGTAGTTTCTAAAAATTTTCGGTAACTCATAAAAGTTGCAGTATCAAATTGATAATCATCATTCGGTGTTTCTGTTCTTAATTGAATAGCAGCACTCATATGTGACAATGCATTTTCTGGTAAGGCCATTAAGCTTACCACTTTGGTATGGTTAACAGGCTTATTGGTAATGGTTTTAATTCCAATAAATATCATTGTCACCAATAAGATAATTCCAATTATACTAATTACTTTTTTCATATTCTTTATTGTAACTGTAATATACAAAAGGAAATGCATAAATAAAAACGCCCCCAAAATTTGGAGGCGCTCTTATTAACTAAAAATTGCTTATGCTCGAAATCCTTTTCTTTTATTCATTTCCGAGCGCATCTTCTTTAAAAATTCACGCTCTACTTTTAGTGCATTATTAATTCTATCATCTGTTTTTAAAACTGCTTTTAAGTCAGTTTTATATTTTTTTCTGGCAGCCAAACTTGCTTCTTGTAGCTGAATTTCGTCTCCCAACTTTGTATCTATAATCTCCTTCATTGCTTTTTTGTGCGCTTCATATACGGGCCAAAATTGTTCAGCTTCTGTCGCAGTTAAAGCCAATTTTTCGGTAATAAATTGAATTTTATACAATTCAATTTTTTCTTTATTTACTCCTCTTCCGCCTTTTCCAGGACCTCTTCCACCATCTTGTCTCATTGGGGGTTGTGCGTTAGAAGCAATAGTGATTAAAATAACTAAACATAAAAGGAAAATCTTTTTCATTGTGTTTTATTTATAAAAAATTTATTGGGTATTATTGGTGTCTTTATTTGTAATGTCATTTAATATGACATCATCATAAATTTCAGCTTCTTCATTTATTTCAGAAGACCAATCTATTTCAGCAATCATTTCGTTATTGTTTACATAATGCTCAATTTCTTCCGAAGGAATTTCTTCAATTTTTACAAACTCAGTAACGCTTTCAGTTTGTGTATTTCTTTGTATGATTAGGTAACTTGTAACAACAATCGCCATAAAGGATGCGGCAACTGCTAGTTTACTCCAGTTACTTAATAATATAATTTTGGATTTTGGCTTACCAACGGCTTTTAAAATAGCAGCCTGTTGTTTTTGGAAAAAAGTATCCGATGATTGCATTTGATTTTCATCAAAATCCATCAAGGTTTCCTTGCCAAAAAGGGCTTCTACTAAGGCCTTGTCTTGCTCAAGATTATTTTCTTTAAAGTTGTTCTCCATTTCCATCATTTGACTTATTTTTTTCATTAAGGTTTAATCCTGTTTCAAAATTTCCTCCATTTTTTTTATGGCTTGGTGATAATTAGCCTTTGCGCCACCCACGGTGGTACCTGTAATAGTTGCAATCTTCTCATAATTCATCTCTTCGAAATAGCGCAACATAAATACAAATCGTTGTTTTTCAGGCAGTTGTTTTATGGCCCTGTCCAAAGCAATTTGAATTTGACTAGACTTTGGGTGATCCGAACCTGTTGGGGCATCTTCATAGCTAAGTTTATCGGCATCCTCGTTCAATCCGGATTGTTTTTGTTGTTTTTGAATAAAATTCAAGGTTTCATTGTAGGCAATTCTAAATAACCAGGTAGAAAATTCGCTTTCCATTTTAAAGCCATCTAATTTATTCCAAACTTTTATCCATACTTGCTGTGCTACATCATCAGCGTCCATATGATTATTAAGCATCCTCTTTATTTGGTAATATACTCGCTGCTGATGTCGCTTTAGCAATTGCGTAAAAGGCCCCTCTTTGTGAGTAGTCGACTGAAATTCTATAACTAGCGCTTGATCGGGATGCATATACAAATTTAGACAATACTTTACTAGGAAGGTTTAATGCTTTATCTTTAAAGTTCAATATTTAATGAAAATTGTTATGAAAAAAAGAAGTAGTTTTTTAATTATTCTATGTACAGTAATTGGATTGCAAGTTATGGCACAGGACGTAAATGCAATCATTAATAAAGTAGAAACAGAAAGAATTGAAAAGTATTTATCATCAGATGAATTAGAAGGAAGACGTACTTTTTCTAAAGGAATAGACAAAGCGGCCGATTTTATTGCAAATGAATTTAAGCAAACTGGATTAAATACGTTAAACAATAGCGGTAGCTATTTACAAAGCTTTTCAAAATTAAGCGCAAAATTTATAAGCGCTACAGCGAATTTTGATGGTCTTGTGTTGGATCAAAAAAATGTTATTGTGATTACCGCACAACCTTCTTTAAGTATAAATGAAGCAAGTGGTTATACAATTGCAAAAATTAATAAGGATGATAATTTTGGTCAAGCTGCTCGAAAATTTCTTTCTGCAACTTCAAATCATATAGTATTGGTTGATGAAAGTTTTGCGAATAATTTTTCTAGGCTAGTTCAGTTCAAATCCAATATCACTGCCGATCAAAAAAATGTAGTGTTTATTTTATCCAATACCCAACCTGTTAAATTTAGCATTGAAGCTACTCATAAAATTGAAAATATGGCGTTGGCAAATGTGGTGGGTGTATTGCCAGGGAAGTCATTGGCCAATGAGTTTGTTATTTTTTCTGGACACTATGATCATTTGGGCATTAATAGCGCAAGAGCAGTGAATGGGGACTCAATTTATAATGGCGCCAATGATGATGCTGCAGGAACCACCGCAATGATTATGCTTGCAAAATATTTTAAAAAGATAAACAACAACGAACGTACTTTAATTTTTGTTGCTTTTACAGCAGAGGAAGTGGGTGGTTTTGGCGCTCAATATTTTTCAAAACAATTTGACCCATTAACGGTAAAAGCCATGTTTAATTTAGAAATGATTGGTACCGAAAGCAAATGGGGTAAAAACAGCGCTTATATTACAGGATATGAAAAAACAAATATGGGCGACATTTTACAAAAGAATTTAGAAGGTTCTGCATTTAAATTTTATCCCGATCCATACACTGAACAAAACTTATTTTACCGATCCGATAATGCAACACTTGCAAGATTAGGGGTTCCAGCACATACCATATCAACGTCCAAAATGGATAGCGAGCCTAATTACCATAAACCAAGTGATGAGTTTCAAACATTGGATATGGATAATATGAATGAAATTATTAAAGCCATTGCTTTAAGTTCAAGAACCATTGTTTCTGGAAAAGACACTCCTACGAGAGTGGATACTAAGCAATTGAAATAATCTAATAAATACGCCACTCTACATTAATTACTTAATACCAATACCACAAAGGCTCCCATTGGGAGCCTTTGTCTTTATTTTATAATTATAAGGGGTATAAGCAATTTATGTATTTGCTTTCGCAGCTTGTAGTTTGTGGAAGCTTGTATAAGATGTAAGCAATAGGCCAAAAAATATAACTGCCATTATTGTATTGCCAAGTGGATCGCCAACAGCAATATGGGCTATGGCAGCAGAAATATATAAGATACCAAATCCAACATAAGCCCACTCCTTAATGCGCGCTGGAATGGCGGGAATAATTAAAAGGACAAGTCCAATAAGTTGGCTAATACTAATTTCTAAACCTAGCCATCTTGGTATACCTAAATGTGTTGTTCCCTCTTTGGCCATTTCTGAATTCATCATAATTGCTGTGGACGCGAATAAACAAATAATCCCAGTAGTTACCCAATAAATAATTTTCGTTGTTTTCATGATATAGTTTTGATAAAAGTGTTATAAATTGTTATCAAAATACGAATTCAATGTGAATTCTTAAAAAAATTAAAAAACTTTTATGTATAAAAAATATTTTTCAATTGCAATAGGTTTAATTTTTTCTGCAAATGCCTTACAGGCGCAAACTACAAATGTAAATGACGCAGATATAGTTGCAGTAAAACAAGTGATTCAAAATATGTTTACTGCCATGAAAAATAGCGACACCTTACTTTTAAAAACTTGTTTTAGTCCAACTACCGTTTTTCAAACAGTCATATCTAAACAAGGCGAGACATTGGTAAAAGATGAAAAAGTGCAAGATTTTTTCAATAGCATTGGGAAGCAACCTGCTGGTGCATTAGATGAGCGTATTGTTTTTGAAACGGTAAGAGCCAATAAGGACTTGGCGATTGCATGGACGCCCTATGAATTTTATTATAAGGACAAGTATTCACATAATGGTGTGAACTCTTTTCAGTTGGTAAAATTAAATGGGGAATGGAAAATACACTACCTAATAGATACTAGATATAAATAAGTACTATCTACCAATAAGTCCTAAAAATTGATTGGGATAATTGGTAGTAATAAATTCTACTTTTTGAGCTATTAAATTTGTTAATACAGTTGGATCATTCACTGTCCAGCTACCTATTAAAAGTCCTTTTTCATTTGCTTCTACACTAATCTTGTTATTTTTTAAATAATTGTCAAAGTGATAATTAATGCCATTAAATTTAGCTGTACTTATGTTATTTAATGTTTTATCATTTTCTAAATACAGTACAATCGCATTTTGGTCAATTGCTTTTATCCACTCTAATATTTGATAACGGAAACTTATAAATATCACTTTATGAGCAATGCCCAAGTCCTTTACCATTTGCATAGTAGCTTCTGTTGCTAGTTTATCGAGTACAGGGTTGGTAATGCCTTGCTTAATTTCACAAATTAAGTAAGTGTCTTTTTTCCCTTCAGTCCCTTTTTTAAAGTAGTCAAGTAAGGTTGGCAAGTCCTCGCCATTGCTTAATTTCCTTTCATTTAATTGTTGGTAGGTTTTTAGTTCAATGGTATCACCGTAATATGTAGGATCATGACAAACCACAAGTACACCATCTAAAGTTCGCCTTACATCAAATTCGCTCCCATAGCAATTAAGTTCAATTGCTTTTTGTAGGGAAGCTATTGAATTCTCAGGTAAGTTAAATTCTTTCCATGCACCACGATGTGCAATTATTTTAGTATTGCTTTGAGCAAAACTTACACCCATAAAAATTATACTTAAAATAATGAGTACTATTTTTTGCATGTTTATTGTTTTAAATGGTACTTTCAAATTCTCCTTTATCTGTATTTTTTTTCACTTTACCTGCTTCAAATACTTTTCCATTCATTACAATAAATATACCAGCTGGGAGGACCTGTACAAATGCTAGAGCACTTCCTAAATTAAATAGTCCATCGCTACTTCCAAATTTATATGGAACCATAGCGCCTGTAAGCACAATTGTTTTACCCTTGCAGTGTTCCTTTAAATAATCGGCAGTCATGGTCATGGTATCTGTTCCATGTGTAATTAATATTTTATGGCTTGCTGTATTATTAATAGCGGCAGCAATAGCGGCGCGGTCTGCATCTACAAAATCCAGACTATCCTTCATCATTAAGGTTTGAATAGATAAGTCAAGGCGGCTTCTGCCTAAATCAAGCATTTCGTATAAATGCGTTTCTTTAAAATAAAGGCTACCATTTAGCTCATTATATTCTTTATCAAAAGTGCCACCCGTAATAAAAACTTGAATATTTTTATCCATAATTTACTTTGCTCTAAAATTATCACTAATAAATGATAATGCATCAATTACACCATTTCTCCAATAAGTCCAACTGTGAATACCATCTTTCATTCTAAATTCATGTGCCACATTTTTATTCGTAAGTGCAATATGCAATTGTGCGTTACCAACAGTTAAGAAATCATCATCTCCACAATCAATCCAATATTTAACGGCCGATAATTCATCGGTAGTTTTTTTATCAATTATGCTAAATATACTATTAGCATGCCAATTAGGAGTAAGCCTTTCTTTGCCCTTTAAATTTTTCCCTATACTTGAACCAAAATAAGTATTGTACATACCCTCTTTCATATTTTCATAATCTTCGTTGGTCCATATAGCAGCGCTCAATGGAGCAGCGGCCGAAAACATATTGGGATATTTTAAAGCATACAATAAACTTCCGTAACCGCCCATGGAAAGCCCTGCAATGCCTCTAAATCTTTTGTCCGTTTTAGCCTTAAATGTTTTTTCTATATGAGGTATAAGTTCTTTAATAAAAAAATCTTCATAATTCATGGAACCGTCGGCAGCATTCATATAAAAACTTTTAAAACCGTCGGGGGTAACAATAAGCATAGGTGCAATTTTCCCTTCCTTTATAGCAGCATCCGCTAAACGATTTATTTCACCAAACTGAATCCAACCGTCATCACTATCACCGTATCCATGTAGTAAATAGGTTACGGGGTAAGTTCTTTGATGGGTCTCGTATCCTTCAGGTAGATAAATAGTAAAGTGCACATCTCTATTTAAAATTGTGCTTTTAATAACCTGCTTAGTTAATATTTTTCCTTGAGAAAAACCTGTCATTAAACTAAGCATTGCAAAAAAGAGTAAAGCAATTTTAATTTTCATCTGTAATTTTTTATTTTTCAATTCCCTAGTTCTAAGATACGATTATCCAATGATGCATAACGACAAAACAATAAAATTTTCAAGTACTTTGATATATAATATAATCTACCATTTTGGTAGACATTAATTATTTATGTAGTTTTGCATTTCGACTATAATTTGAATGTTTAATTATGAAAAAGATTGTTTATATAATTTTTGCAATTGCTTTCCTTAACAATGTACATGCGCAGGAGTTGGATTACCTTAATTCAATAGAACAATGGCATCAAAAACGTATTGTAGCATTAAAACAGCCTGATGGTTGGTTAAATTTAGAGGGATTGTTTTGGCTGCATAAGGGAAAAAATAGTTTTGGAAGTGCACAAGATGCAGACTGTCATTATGATAATATGTCTTTCCCTGCCTTGCTTGGCAATTTTATATATGAAGGTGATTCAGTGATTTGGGAAAATGGAAAAACCAACGCGATATTAATTGATAAAATCCCGGTTGAATTGTCTAAATCTTATAAAGTATTTGACCTCAATGGTAAGGAAGCGATAATGGATTGGGAACAGTTTAGTTGGGTGGTGATTAAAAGAGAAGATAAAGTGGGCATTCGATTTAGGAATTTAAATGCTAAAACTTTACAAAGCTTTAAAGGGATTGAGCGTTTTCCTGTTCAATCTAAATGGCGGATTCAGGCCAAATTAATTCAGCCGAGGCAGAACTTTTTAATGATTACCAATGTTCTTGGTCAAACAGTACCTTCAAAAAATGCTGGAACATTAATTTTTGAAATCAGTGGCGTAAAATATTCATTAGATGTTTTAGACGAAACTGGTCCTAATTTGTTTATTGTTTTCGCCGATCAAACATCAGGTAAAACCACCTATGGTGCTGGGCGATTTATTGACATTCCAAAGCCTGATGCAGCTGGTAATACCATTATAGATTTTAACAACGCCTATAATCCTCCATGCGCTTTTACTGCTTTTGCTACCTGCCCTTTACCTCCTGAACAAAATAGGCTTTCCGTTAAAATTGAAGCAGGTGAAAAAAATTATGGACATCATTAAGGAGTCCATTAACTTTGAGCACTATGAGTGCTTCAATCCATATCAACGGTCCCATTGCCATTATTGGTTTAGGATATGTGGGTCTTCCACTTGCTGTTGAGTTGGGAAAAAAATATCCTGTCATTGGATTTGATATCAATGCAAATAGAGTTAATAGCTTATTGAATGGAGAGGATGATACCTTGCAATGCAGTAGTATTGAAATAAAGGAAGCTGTTCATTTAACTTTTAGTGCAACCATTAATTCTATACAAAATTGTACTATTTATATAGTCACTGTACCTACTCCTGTTGATGCGCATAAATTACCCGACTTAACTGCTTTATTGAATGCCAGCAAAATGATAGGGTCAGTACTGAAAAAAGGAGATCTTGTCATTTATGAAAGCACCGTTTATCCGGGTTGTACCGAAGAGGACTGTGTGCCGGTTTTAGCAAGCACGAGTGGTTTACTTTATAACGAAGATTTTTTTGTAGGATATTCTCCTGAAAGAATTAACCCTGGCGACAAAGTAAATACCCTTATTAAAATTAAAAAAGTTACTGCTGGTTCTACACCCGAAGCTGCCCATAAAGTAAATGCATTGTATGCAAGTATTATTCAAGCTGGTACATATCCTGTATCGAGTATAAAAATTGCAGAGGCATCTAAGTCTATTGAAAATGCCCAACGTGATATTAATATTTCATTTGTGAATGAGCTGGCTTTAATATTTGACAAAATGGGGATTGATACACAGGAAGTTTTAGATGCAGCTGCTACCAAATGGAATTTTTTACCTTTTAAGCCAGGCTTAGTTGGCGGGCATTGCATTGGCGTTGATCCTTATTATTTAGCCTATAAAGCAACACAACTTGGACATTCACCACAAGTGATTTTATCGGGCAGAAAAGTAAATGATGCCATGAGTAATTTTATTGGTGAAAAATTAATACGCTTATTTGAAAAAATAGATAAGCCAGTGAAAGGATCAAAGGTCTTGTTATTGGGTGTAACGTTTAAAGAAAATTGTCCTGATATTCGCAATTCAAAAGTTTTTGAAATAGTACACTTCTTAAAAAACAAATTTATGGAAGTGTCTGTTTTTGATCCCTTTGCTAATGCAGCTGAAGTATTTGAAAAACATGGTATTCAGTTAATCACAGATCTTGAAACCTACGATGCCATTGTTGTTACTGTGGCACATACTTTTTTTACATCCTTGGATTATGCTAAATTAAAAAGTAATACTCAATCTATTTTGTTTGACACTAAAGCGGTGTTGGATAAAAAAATAGTTACAGCGAGGCTGTAACTATTCATATCTTTTAATTTTATTTTTGTTAATTGGGATGGTAAATTTTTTCTGCGTTTTTAAATACCAGGTTTTTATCTAGCGTCATTGGTTTTAAAATTTGTGCTTGATACATGGCACGTTGGTCAGCAAAATGAGGACTTTCTTTATGCATACTTGCTCCAAATGTGTTAATGGACTCAATATGTGGTAGGCTTCCGTCTTTCGGGAAGCTTACAATATTTATATAAGCGTCTCCACTATTCATTTTGCGTGTTCCATTTTTGTATGGTTCACTCATCACTGCAGCTAATACATCGGGCATGCCACCTTGCGGCCAACTTTCATCTCCACGAACTAATTTTTGTAAATCACCTAATACGATATTGGTGGTACCAAAATTCTTCTTAAGGTATTCATCTATTTTTTCATATACAATCACAGCTTCTTGCAATGTAAGCTTATCATTTTTTCGCCCTTCCATTACTTGTGGAACTATATAATAGGCAATATTATAAATTGCCGCCCCTTTACTTTCTGCAACTGCAGCATGGTCCCAATTTTTTAAAGCAGAAATAATGGGTGCTAGGGTAGGATATTTATTTTCATCAACTAAAAATATACTATCTGCAGTAAATCCATATGGGAATAAAATTTTTGCGGGTAAACTTCTGTCAAACTTAATTCGCTTAATGTCGGCGTAGCTAATTTTTTGTAAAGGATCAATTAAATCCTTGGCACGTTGACTTCTATTATTATGATAAGTTTCATATCCATCATTTACATCAAATTTTTTGGGATCTAAATTTTCTTTTGTATCAGTTGCTAAAAATGGAGAATGGTTGGTATTAAATAAATACCCACTTGCTGGGTTCATTTGTTGCGGTAATTCATTGAGCGGCTTAAATTTTGTCCATAAAGTTGCCATTGTATTACCTGGAACCGTACTATTCCAATGATAACTCGTATCTGGATTTCGATAAGGCATTTTACCATTTGAAATATAAAATATGGTATCCTTATTATCGGCATACATGATGTTAAACATAGGCAAATGATTTTGCTCTAGTGCTTTTTTAAATCCTGTAAAATTAGTAGCTCGGTTCATTGCATACCACTGTTGAAGCGCACCTGCGTCCATCAAGGATGGCAAACGCATTGAAAAGTATTGTCCAGTAGGTGTTGCTACTGTTGGCCCATAAATGGAATTGTAAACTGTTTTAAAAATTGGTACGGGTACTCCCTTAATTTTTAATTTTATTTTTCTTTTCTCAAGTTTCAACCAATTGTCATCAACTTTATATTCACCTGGGTGTGCTTTATCTGTTTGCAGTTGAAATACATCAATCTTATCCTGGAAATTAACAGTATGTGCCCAAGCTAAATTAGGGGTAACGCCATGAAAAATTAAAGGTGCTCCTGGAAATAAGCCCCCTAAAATATTCCAACCTTCTTCGCTTTGTAAATGTGCCTCATAAAATGCAGTGGCACCTTCAATAGGTTGATGTGCGTTTATCACTAACATATTTTCACCTGAAGTAGATTTATTAGCATGAATGGCAAACGTGTTGCTTCCTTCTCCAGTAAATCCTGCTAATTGAGGAATGCTACCATTTAAAATTTTAGGTAAAGTTTTATCAACTCCACAAAATACGGCTACTGAAAAAACGGTTGCAGATAAATATTCTTCAATAGTAATGGGAAATACATGTTTGTTTAGCACTTCTTTTGGATGAGCAGTTGCATATGCTTCTAATCCCATTAAATAGCCATTCACGAGTTGTAAAAATTTAGGATCCATTTGATTAATCTGTGCTTGAACGGTAGCTTTAGTATTTAGCAATCCCACCACAAAATCTACAGGTGCTCCTTTTTTACCTAAATAAGTGGCAAGTTTTCCCTTGCCGGTTAACATTAAGGTTTGAATCGTAGTAAAATCGTCTTCAGCATGCGCCCATGCTAATCCATAAGCAACTTCTGGATCGGTAGGGGCAAATATATGCGGTACACCAAAGGAATCTCTTACAATATTGATTTTGCTTACATCAATATTCGGTTTATTATTTAGTTGTGCATAGCTAGAAAACACACAAATTATGAAAGCAGTAATTAATGTGAAAGTTTTTAAAAATGATAGCTTCATTTGGTTTTAAAATTGAGGATGGTAATTTATAGATAATATCTAAATTTGCAAGTATTATTATATAAACAACATAACAATGATAGAGTCCAAAAGGTTTGGTTCAAAAAAAGCTTTAATTGATATTGATGAAACTATTTGTTTTTATTCGGATAAGCGCGTTTATGAACTAGCTGAGCCTAATTTTGACAATATTGCTAAAATTAATAAGCTCTATGATGAAGGTTGGCATATCACCTATTGGACAGGAAGGGGCGAAAGCTCTAAAAGAGATTTAAAGGAATTGACATTGTCTCAATTGAATAAATGGGGCTGTAAATTCCATGATCTTATAACAGGCTATTGTCCCAATGGAGGACCCACAAAACCTAATTTTGATTTAGTAATTGACGACAAGGCAAAAAGAATCGAAGAATTATAGAGCAGTTATGCATTTTTTGTGAAAGCCAATGCATTCTTTTTTTTGTTACTCCAGTAAAATGGCAGATAAAATACAAAAAAATGTAAGAGCGCTACTGCTTCTAAAATAATAATATAATAAGGCCATTCTCCAATGAGAAAAGGATTTTTAACCTGAGGCTTTTTTGATAGGTACATATAATTGGCATGCACAAAGTAATTTACAATGCCTACTCCAATTGCTAATAGTTGTGTATACCCCAATGTCCATAACCAGGATTTAGGTCTTGGTACAAATTCAAAATGTACAATCATGTAGGCTACTACTAAAATTAAACCTCCGTGATTTATAAAGTAGCTATAAAAATTATAACCACCCATTCCTATCGTAAATTCGGGTGTTAACAAGGATTGAATTCCACCCGCTAAGCCCCAATAATAAACGAGTTCAGCGATCCATTGTTTATAGTTTATGAGCAAGACAATACATAAAATATTAGTAATACTACAAAGATGTACAGGTAAATTTTGTTGTAAATTCCAATAGCCAATAGAATAATTATACCAATGTTCGGTAATATTATTCAATAATAAAATACCTGCAATAAATAAATCGTAATTACGACGTTTCAAATTTTTCCAATACAGAGGAATAAGAACGAGTGCGAATATTATAAATGCAACCGATAAAATACACTCCCACCAAAAAAGAGAGAAAGGCGCAATAAATTCATGTGCATGCATTTTACCCATCCAGTAAAATTTAATTCTTTTATAAAGGTCTTATCCAAATATTTTGATAACTAATTGGATTGCCATCATCGCCATGATCCTGAAAAAACAGCGGCAATTTTGGAGCGTGTTTTTTATAAACAGGTTTCATAACCCAGTCAGTTGGACCTTTAATGGTCACATTATTTTGTACCAAAACGCCATTATGTAAAACGGTAACTGTGGCTGGTTTTTCTAAGCTGCCATCTTCTTTAAATACAGGGGCTTTAAAAATAATATCATAAGCCTGCCACTGTCCTGGAGGGCGGCTTGCATTCACTAAAGGGATATGCTGTTTGTATACTGCTGCAGCCTGTCCATTTGAGTAGGTTGGGTTTTTATATGAATCTAGTACCTGAATTTCATATAAACCCATTAAGTAGATGCCGCTATTCCCTCTTGATTGGCCCGCACCTTTCACAATGGCAGGCGTTCTAAATTCAACGTGCAATTGACAGTCCCCAAAGGATTCGTTGGTGATTAGATCCCCTGCTCCTTTAACATCTGTTAAAGCACCATCCGGATCAATTTTCCATCCAACAGGTTTACCATCACGTCCATGAAAAGCAGAAAAACTTTTACCATCGTATAGTACAATTGCATCGGATGGAGCATCATTTATATATTTTCCAGCACTCACTTCTGGTACGTTTGTCCAAATTTCTAATTTTTCAGCCTCAGCTGTAATACTATCTTGATAGTTTTTATATTTAGCTTGCGCCTTTACTACTTGGGTAATGCAAGCACAAAAAAATAGGCTTACAATTATTTTTTTCATCATGGTATTAAATTAATAATTGAATATAATAAAATTTCAGTGAAGCTTTTTTACTTTTTAAGTCCTTTTATGATACCCCTACATTTTTCATATCCACAGGCACAATGAAATGGCTCCATGGTATGATCTAAAAATTGTGCATAGTCCAATGTAAGCTCTTCACCTTTTTTTATGTCTCTGTTTGTATACACATTTAAACCTTCATATCCACAATTCGCGTCACAATGATGATTTTGCGGTGACCACTCCTCGGGTTCTGATGCCCATAAAATATATACATCATTCCCTATTGGATAGGCGTATCTTCTAAAATAATTTTTTTCTCGCTCGTCCCAATGATCGTCTACATATTTTTTGGTAACAATACGTTGGGCTTTTTCTTCTCCTTTAAAAAGTAGTGTTCCCTTAGGCAAATCAAATTTTGCATACATTCCATAACCTGCAATGGCATTGCCTTTGACGGTATATTTTTTTTGCTTACGATAAAACCTCGCCATTCCCTCAATAATGATGCGTTCTAAAAATCCGCGTTGGCCTGCACCATCATATTGTAATATATAATCGGCCGAACCTTCATAACCTTCAGCGTAAAAAACAGAGCATGTAAAATTAATTTCTAAAAAAAAGATTTCTCCTTTATCGTTCATTCTAAAATCCATTCTTCCATAACCCACCCCATTAAAAGACATAAAAATTTGTTCGGCAATATCTTGTAATTTTTTTGCGAGTACCTGATTGGTTACTGGCACATTTGCATTGGGGTGCAATTCGGAAGTTTTTAATGCATAGGTTTTAAAGGCAAAACCTTCGGGAAATATATATTCTACAGGAGTAAATCGTGTACAAGTTTTTCCATCGGGATTGGCACACACTAAAACAGTAAACTCTCTACCTTCTATATATTCTTCCACCAATACGGAACCAAATTCTGCTAATATATTTTTGACTTTTATATTTAATTCTTGCACATTGTTTGCTTTACTCGCGTCATCTACTCCCAAACTATCACCAGCTTTAGCAGGTTTTACAAATAAAGGAAATTGTAAATTACCTGGAAGTTGATGAAAATCTTCTTCCGTTTCAATTAAAATATGTGCAGGAGTTTTTACGTCTTCGCAAAAAGCCAAATATTTCATAATGGTTTTTGCGGGGTCATATAAATTAGCACTGGGTCCAGTATAAGGAAGCTCTAATAAATCCAAACTAGTAATAACATCAATGGAAGGCACTTTCCACTCCAAATAACCTTCACAGAGGTTTATATATATATCGTAGTTTCTTTCCTTTAACTGCTTTAATTGCTGATAAGTAGTTAATTT
This sequence comes from Bacteroidota bacterium, assembly GCA_037975805.1. Taxonomy (GTDB): domain Bacteria; phylum Bacteroidota; class Bacteroidia; order Chitinophagales; family Chitinophagaceae; genus Sediminibacterium. Next base: position 19,215 of record JBANFX010000048.1, read on the forward strand.
ATTTAAGAAAATGTGATCAATAATCGCTTCCGGCATTATTTTAGACAAGTCACGTTTTGGATCATAATATTGGTAATCTACTCCCGAGGTTGAGTAATCGGGTTGTAAAACACAAATTTTTAAATCTTTAAAACTTCCTGCTTGTCCAAGAATGGGGAGGGGGCGCATATTAATTTATTTTTTTTCTTCTTGCGAAAGCATCATTAATAATATGAATAATCAATTCTGTGAAACTTTGATTTGCATAGCGCAATATGGCGCCTATAGAAGTGAAATTTTCATCTTCACTAATTCCGCATTGCGCATTCACTTCTAGTACATATGGTGTTCCAGTGTTTTTGTCAACACGAACATCAACTCTCGTATATCCCGTACCACCTACTGCAACATAAGCATCCCATGCAACTTTTTGAATTGCCATTTGTGTAGTGTCTGAACTTACTGCGTATTCATAAAAGTTCTCTTCCTTTGGCATGGGTGCTTCTTCTTCATAAATTTCCCAAAGCCTATCGAACGATAAAAATTTTTCTTTTGCTGGTAAGGATGCATGAAAAACACGTTCTACTGGTGGATAAATTTTTGCATATTCAGGTTGAGTATGACTTCCAACTATCATAATGGTATATTCAGGCCCATCAATAAAGGATTCGGCTACAATGCCCTGTGATGCTAAGTCCCAGCCTCTGTAGCCTTCAAACATTTTATTTACTTGCGTTATTAATTCAACATTTGTTTCCACCACATTTTTTACACCCACTCCCAAACTTCCTCCTGATACAGCTGGCTTAACAATAATAGGTGCGTTTAAATTTTCAAATAATTTTTCGGGAACAATTTTTTCATCTAAAATCGCTTCCCATTTAGGTGTGGGTATTAAAGCATCATCAAAAGCTCTTTTCATTGGAATTTTTGACGTTGTAATATCATAAAAATATTCGTCAGCACCTGTATATACCAATTGCTTTTTATTTAAAGCACTAATTACTGAAATGCCGGGCGCACCATTCATTTCATCCCCATCACATAAGTTAAGTACTACTGGAAAGAATTTTCCCGATTGCCTCTCATTCGCAATTTCTTGAATAATTACTTCGAAATTATCTAGAGTTATAGGTTGCCATTGCCAAGGCAGGGCTAAATCGGTAAATACGCGCGTATATTCTTCAATACTTTGACTAAAGTCATAATAATAGGCCAAATTCGGATCAGGATTATTCAATGCTGGCGCTAACACCCAAACCTTTAAATGTCCAAGAGGGACAAATGGATAAAATAATTTATTTAGTGCTGTCAACGCGCTGCTTAATGGTTTAGTGATTGATTGTTTGAAGTTATTAAAAGATATAACATTGACAAGTTATTTAGGGCATTATTTAATCACTATAAAAAGGGCTATGAATTTATACAATCAAACCACTGCTTAGCGTAAAGTTGAACAGGTAAATGGCCCTTATTTTTGCCACCTATTGTACGTCTTAGTGCTTGTATATCAATTTTTTAGCATTTTTTAATTTGTTTTAGGCATAAATATCAAACTATGCAAAGTCAAGTTATTATCTGTGATCAACAACCTGTGTATGCCCTTGGAAGTGCCATGTTAATACACCATCATCCATCGTATTTACAGGCCAATATCATCAACGAGTTTAGTATGTTAAACGAAGTTATGCTACAATCAACACCATGGGTTTTGGTTATTGAGAGTGCCATGTTTAAAATATCACATCATCAAAATCAAGAATTACAGATTTTGTTAAAGAAAAAAATGCCAGTTATGATAGTATTGAATGAGCAGGATGAAACCATTTTACCTGATTTAATTGATTATGGTTTTTCGGTGATTGTTTCCAGAAATGTTACAAAAGAAGAATGGCTTAAGGGTTTAGAAATGGCAAGAAAAGAAAAGGTATATTTTAGTAATGATATTGCGAATAAAATTTCTGCAATGATGCACAAAACCGATGATGGTCAAATGATTGAAAAAGCGAATGAACTAAGTTTATATGACAAATATATATTGATTAGAATTTGTCAAGAAGCCCCTAGCAAACTTATTGCATTTGAATTGGGACATAGCAAAAGAACAATAGAAGGACATCGTACCAAAATGATGCAATTATTTGATGTAAAAAATGTAGCCGGCTTGGTAAAAATAGCTTTTACTTCAAAGCTTTATGACCACTATCTTTCCAACCCAGGCTTATATGATTTTACTTTATGTGCTAAAACATCTTCTTTATAAAAATGAATGGTTTTAAATTTTCCCTGTATATAACCCTCCGCTTGATCGGTAAAATGTTCGTTGTTGGGATCAAAACTTTGCCCACCAGTGATAATTGTTTTTGCCTCTAGTCTTTTTCCAAAACTCACAGCAGCAATAAAGCTATTGCCCGAAAATCCATATCTTTTTCGTACACCAACCATTCTATTATTACTTTCAAAAGCAGGTAATTGACCAAATTTTGAAGAGGTTTGTGCAACAGCTAGGCTGGGTCTATTATCCGAAAATGGGAACTCAGTATTCGTATATGCACGTTGGTATCTATTAATTTGTCCCCAAGGAATTTCCCAGCTTGCTTGCGTATATGGCAATGGACTATAATTTATTTTTATGCGCATTAAGGCAGAATCTAAAAAAGCCAATTTCTTTTCATTGCTTACTTCCGAAATCATTTTATTAAATCTAACAATAGATTGTGTAGCGGCTTCCTCGGTTTCGGCAGGTGGTATCGCACTCATAAGTTTAGTAGCCCATTCTACTGCAATGGTTTGTGCTATAGAATTCGTATCGGCCTCGTGGTTCCAATTCGATAAATATTGAACTGCTTTTTTTTGATCTGGTGTTAATGTAACTGTTTTAGTGTAGTCAATAAATGGAGGCAATAATATATCAAAAGCGGCTAAGTGTTTATTGTACCCCAATTCAATAAGATCGTCTAAACTAAGCTTATCTATTTTTTCAAGTAATCTCACAGCATTTAAACCTCTTGGATTTTCGCCATCCGGTGCCATATAAGCAGGGAAGCTATTGGAGTTGGGACTATTTTTTCCAGCTACTGTAAATGGAGTCGCGTTACAATTTTGTAACCAACCGTTCATAGGATTAATACTTTGTACAATTTCATTTAATGGATGCACTCCAAGCCAGGCAGTAGCACTTGTGCTTCCATCCACTGGCTTTGTGAAATCAAATTGGTTGTTTCTTTTTGGCATGAAATTGCCGTGCCAATATGCAATATTACCATCTGCGTCGGCATATACAGTGTTATTGCTGTTGTTGGCTAAAAGGCTTAACGCATTTTCGTATTCTTTTAAATTATTTGCTTTTGTTCTTGACCAACATTCTAATAATGCATTTAATGATCTGTTATTTTCACTTAGGCTTAACCATTTTCCATCCCGGCTTCCCATAATTGGACCATGATGCGTTTCATATGTTTTGAAAATGTGTAGTTTTTGTTTGGCATCAAGATTGTTGTTAACGATTAAAGGCTCTTCAATGGAAATTTCCCTTTCTATTATGGGCAACCATTTATTTTCATACAAATAAAACCATTTCCCATTTTCTTGTTTCACAGTTTCTAAATAAACATCAGCTACATCGGCATAGCTGCTGGTATGCATCCATCCAGCATGTTCATTAAATCCTTGATATATGAACATTTGCCCCCAAGTTACTGCGCCATAAACATTGAGCCCTTCTTCACTTACCATATGCATTTCTGATCTAAAATAAAAGGGTACATGTGGATTTATGTATAACAATGCACTACCGTTTTTACTATGTTTTGGTGCAATAGCGAATCCATTAGATCCTTTTAAAGTTTTTTCTTCTACCGCATAATCATCTTGGGATACCCAAGCAGTTTCCGATTTAATATTTTCTTTTAATAATGTATTATTCGTAATATTATTAAGTGCACTTTCCTGAGTTTTATAAAAATCATAAACATCTTTTCGCTTAATTCCACCATAGCGTGTAGGAGAAACACTTCCATCCGTCCACATTAAATGATACCATGGCTTATACTTTGCTATTACTTTAGGATGTACTTCTGGGTGTTTGTATAAATAGTAATTTATTCCATCGGCATGTGCAACCAATAATTTTTTAAACCAATCTGGGCTGTTGTTAAAGTCTTTTATGGCTTCCGTACTATCCTGAATTAGTTTCATCATTAAGTCGGCATAAACATCACCTGCATTTTGTCCTGCCCATTTACTTTCAACTGCAGCCGTGCGCCCCAACATTTCTAAATAGTTTTTTTCAATTTGTTCAAAGTGTTCTTCGCATTGAGCATACATTAAACCAAAAACTGCATCAGCGTCGGTCTTGCCATAAATATGTGGAATACCCCATTCGTCTCTTATGATGTTAGTTTGAGCAACATGCTGCTCCCATCTAGCCTTTTCATTATAATCGGCTGCATCATGCGCTTTAATTTTTGTAGACTGCGCATTGACAATATTTAGGATAAGTGTACTTGTTACTGTGATAAATAAGTGCAGACAATATTTCATAAAATCAATTTAAATGTATTCTTAAAGTTAAGTAAAATAAAAAAGCACAACCATTAAGATTGTGCTTTTTATAAGAATCGCAATTTAAATGCGGAATACTTAATCTTTTAAACCAAACCCCATGTTTTAATAATGTCTAAATTGATTTTAGCACATTCTAATGGAGTCTTATCCTGATATGATTCTTGTTCAATGATAAAGTGATGAGCGCCACCAACTTTTTGAGCTAATTGGCATAAACCTTTAGGGTCTACTTCTCCATTGCCCATGGTAGTACTATCATATCCATCATTCATTTCACCTTTCCCAGCGGATTTAATTTCATCCTTAACGTGTAAAGAAGGGAAGCGGCCATGGTATTTATCTATCCACTCTTTCGCGCGTCCACCACTTCCATACATATTCCCAAAATCTAATTGTTGAATTACTAAGGCTGGATCGGTGTTGTTAATGATTAAATCATAAATAGGTGTTCCGTTAATTTTTTCAGTGAATTCAAAATCGTGGTTGTGGTATCCAAATTTCATGCCTTGTTTTTTACACAATTCCCCCGATTTATTGAAAACCTCCAATTGTAACATTAAACCATCATAGCTGCGACGTAATTTTTCATCCATCCAGGGGCTAATTACGTATTCTTGTTCTAAAGTGGCAGCATCGTCAACCGTATATTTCCAAGCGTCAGTAAAATCATTTTTTGATTTATCCCAATGACCGGCGTTCATTACGGTGTGACCACTTGGCATGGATAAACCTAAATCGTTTAAAACTTTTTTAAACTCAACAGCTGTATAGCCATAAAATTTTCGGTTTACATAATTGGCATGTTCAACATACTTATAACCCATATTGGCTAAGGCTTTTAGGGTTTCTAAGGGTTGCTTGTACATGTCGGTTCTAACAGAGTATAACTGAATCCCAATCAACGATACTTTTTTAGCAGGTGCTAATGGAGTTGCTCCAATTACTTTAGGTAAGAAGCCAGCCCCTACTAAAGCCATGGCGCTATTTTTTAAAAAGGATCTTCTTGAATTTTTCATATGCAATCGTTTAGATATTAAACTTACAAATTAATCTTTAACATTTGTGTTTCTTACTGGTTTTGTTTCCAACCATTCAGAGCGATCTAATTGACGCGTACCTGTAATGGTTTCATTTAAATTATCACCATTGTATAAGCGCCCATTTTTCATTACGTATTTAATGCTATTGGTATTGCGGATGTTTTCCAAAGGATTTTTATCTAAAATAATTAAATCGGCTAGCTTCCCAGTTTCAATACTTCCCAAATCCTTATCTAAACCAAGTCCTGTAGCTCCTAAAATGGTAGCCGTTTTTAACGCGTCAATATTGCGCATACCACCACTTTGCATTGACCATAGTTCCCAATGATAACCTAATCCTTGTAATTGACCATGACTTCCAATACCCGCTAAGCCACCCGCCTCTACTAAGTCTTTCATTCCGGCAGCATGCTTTTGGAAAACATGTTCTTCAGGCAGGAACCAAGTAGCTCTGCGTCGTGACTTAGATGCTAATTCTTCATAAGGCGTAAAGAACTGCATTTTTTGATTACTATATGGGTTCTCATTTTCATAATAATAATTCTCAGCCCATGGCCCACCATAAGAAACCAATAAGGTTGGTGTTACCGTCATTTTAGAAACTGCAATGGTATTAATCACATCTTTGTACAATGGATAAATAGGTATCGAATGCTCGTGACCAGGATAGCCGTCTAATAAATTGGTCATGTTTAATTTAAAGTCTAAGCCACCTTCGGTAGTAGGCATTAGCTTTTGATGTTGTGCTGCTTGTATTACCCATTGTCTTTGTTTTCTATTGCCTACTAAATACATTTTAATATACTTCGTATTAAAGTATTTAGAATATTGTGATAATACCGATTCAGCTTGAGCAGAGTCTTTTAAATTATATGACCAATACCCCACACCCGGTCCGGTTGAATAAATTCTTGGCCCTACCATATTACCTGCTTCAACCATGTCGCCATAAGTTAATACATCGGTAGTAGCAGTTTGTGGGTCACGTGTTGTAGTCACACCATATGCTAAATTAGCAGCGTACACCCAAGCTTGATTTTTATGAATACCCCAGCTTGGCCACATATGCGCATGCGTGTCAACAAAACCAGGAATAATTGTTTTGCCTGAAACGTCCACTGTTTGTGTATTTGTGGCAGTTTGTAAGGTACCAGATTTTCCTATGGCTTTAATTCTGTTGTTCACGATATAAACATCACCACCCTCAATTACCTCATCACCATTCATGGTTATAATGCGCGCATTTTTTAATAATACTGCACCGCTAGGAATGTCCTTATCATAATAAACAGTCACCCAATTTTCAGTTGCTTTAAATTTAGGAGTTTCTTTTTTATCATTTTTCTTGGCAAGGTTTTCTTTGTTAGCAGTATCTTTTTTAGTGGTATCATTTTTTGCCAATGAAGCAGCCAAGTCCTCGGCTTTTTTTGCAGCTGCTAAGCTATCATCAAAAGCATAACTTTTATCAATATCATAAGTGAAGTGTGCTGCGCCTAAACTCCAGTGAATTATTTTTCCATTGGATTCCCAGTTAGGAAATTCACCTCCCATTTCCGTTAACAATTTACTTGGGAATGCAGCGTTCTTTGCTTCTGCTACAGATATTTCAACCAGTTTACCTGTTTGAGGTATGGTAACGAAATAAATATTATTATTTACTTGAGCAATAGCTGCACTACCTGCCGGCGACATTAAAATACTCGCAGCGTTAGACGGCGGATTATTTTCTTTAGCAGCATCATCGTCTTCTGCCAAAACTTGTGGTACCATGCATGGATCACCAACTGGTTTTCCGTTTCGGCTAGCTACACTTCCAAATGTAGTGATGCCCGTAATTTTTACAATTTCTTTTTCGTCCCCACCATCCCATTGGATAGATAAAAGCTTGCCGTTATTGTTTAAATAAATTCTATTATCATTTTTTACAAAATGTGCATTAGATCTTCCGTTTGCTTTATCAATAACACGAATTTCTCCGTTTGCTAAATCCAACCAACACAATTCATCTTCATCATCATTATAAGTAGGATCTTTTGAGTCTAAAAACTTTTGAGCAGAAGTTCGGTTAAACACTAATCTTTTTCCTGCAGGGTCAACTGCGATACCTTGATACAAGGCAGCCTGTTTGGTAATAATTGTTTCTTTATTCGTAATTAAATCAATACTATGAATGTTTCCTCCTTTAATATTCCATGATGAAAAATAAATTGTTTTACCATTTGGATGCCAAGCTGGTTGCGCTTCGGTAAAATTATTTTTTGTTAATCTTTTTGGTGTTCCATTTGGATAATCCATTACATACAAACGATTCAAAACAGTGAATGCTAATTTTTTTCCATCTGGCGAAGGAACTGCATCTCTTATTTGTGTTGCTTTGGTAGCAAGGGTATCAGAGACAGGATATTTAAATAATACTTCGGCACCCATTTCAATAGTTGCATTAACATTGTAGGCAATTTCTTCCTGTGCTGCGTTTTCAATATTTATTTTATGAATTTTTCCTCCATAAGAAGTTAATAAGAATTTACTATCAGGGGTAAAAGTCATAGCGGGTAAAACACCTAATACTGCAATAGATTCTTGATCATCTCTTTGCACGGGATAGGCTAACCAGCTTTCTTCACCTGTTGCTAAATTTCTTTTTACTAAACCTGTTTTATCCTCAAATCTTGAACCATATACTAACCATTTACCATCTTTAGATAATACTGGTGTGAAAGCCGATCCATATCTAGAAGCAATTGTTCTTGTTGTTCCCTTTTCTCTATCATAAATGCCAATATTATATTGTGGCAACATGGCGTTGTAATTCCACGCACTAGTTCTTGCAGAATAATAAATATATCGTCCATCGGCACTTACCGCTGGATCAATTGTCTTTAAGGTTAGTGGCATTGCAATTAATTGTGTACCCGCACCACCATTTTTATGCATTAAATACAATTTTGTATTTCTTCGTCCTTTTGTATACACAATATAATTTCCATCGGGTGTATAAACAGCACCTGGAAAGTTTTGGTTATTGTCATCGGTTAATGCTATAGTATCTTTTTTCTCTAAATCTATGTACCATAAATTTTCGGCACCACTTCGATCAGAGATAAATAAAATTCTTTTTCCATCGGGACTAAAGCTTGGATGGTTGTCATAGGGTAAGCCTTTTGTGATGGGGGTGGCATTACCTCCTTCAATTGGGAGTGTATAAATATCACCCATTAAATCAAATACAATGGTTTTTCCATCGGGACTAATATTCACCGACGTCCAAGTGCCTTCGTTTGTTTTTAAAGGAACGGCTCTCGTTGGTTTTAAAGGAAGCCCTTTAAAGCTGGAAAAAACAGTACTGTCTTTTTTAGCAATTTGCGCAGACTGGGCATTTGCCTGCATTAAACCCAGGCATAATAAAAGGGTCAAACATGCAATCCTCATAACATTATTATTTTAATGAAAGTTAGTAAAACCTGCAATAAGTGCCGAACATTTCAACCTATTAAGTTACCGTTTATCCATTCATCCAATATTTGGTGTAAAAATGCCTCTATTTTGGCCTGTTTTTTCGGGATTTACGAATACGGTCGTAATTTTACCCCTATGATTAAAAAATTCAGTTTTCTACTGCTTTTCATGGCCAGTTTATGGATTGCTAATGATGCGCAAGCACAAAACGTAACTATAGAGGGTACAATTATGGATAGCGTTTCTAAAAAAACACTCACTGCTGCAACGGTTTCTATAGCCAATGCTACGGATTCTTCCTTATTAAACTTTACAAGAGCCGATGAAGACGGCTTTTTTAGATTTAAAAACATTGCAGCCGGTAAGTACTTACTATCTGTTTCTTATGTTGGATATGCACCTTTATGGTTAGGCATTAAAGTAGGGGCAACACCTACTTTGTCCTTAGGCAATATTTACATGATGGATGCTAGTAAGTTATCGGAAGTGACTGTAACGGCTCGTCGACCACCGGTGGTTATAAACGGTGACTCTATTGAATTTAATTCTGAAAACTTTAAAACTGTTCCCAATGCAGTGGTTGAAGATATGTTAAAGAAAATGCCGGGTATTGAAGTAGATAAAGCGGGTGGGATTACGGTGAATGGTAAATCTGTAACTAAGGTTTATGTGAATGGAAAAGAATTTTTTACAGGCGATCCTAAAATGGCCACTAAGAATTTACCAGCCGACGCAGTGGATAAAATACAAGTGTATGATCGAAAGTCCGATCAGGCCATGTTCACTGGCATAGATGATGGAAATGAAGAAACGGCTATTAATATTAAAACAAAGAAAGATCGAAAGCAATCTACGTTTGGGAAAATTGGTTCTGCATTTGGAACCCCTGGGCGTTTTGATGGACAAGGCAATGTAAACAGAATCAATAATGATGAACAATATTCATTTATTGGAACGGCCAATAATGTAAACAAGCAAAATTTTAACAACGGTGATATTGCTAATTTTTCTGGTGGTGGCGGAGGAAGAGGTGGCGGAGGCGTTACCATTAATTTTTCGGGTGGCGATGGTACCGATGCCAATGCTAGAGGCGTTGCAGACACTTATTCATTAGGAGGAAATTATTCCAATGTATTGAATGACAAAAAAATGGATTTTAATACCAACGCCAATGGTAGTGATGTGAGCAGATATAATACAAGCAATTCCTATACGCAGAATTTAATACCTGGAAATAATTTTAATAGAACTAGTAACTCGGTTTCAAATAGTAGAAATCAACAACAAAGATTCAATGCTACTATTGACAATAAAGTTTCTGAAACCTTCTCTTATAAATACACACCTAGTTTTTCTCAACAACATAATACTTCTAATAGCGAGTCTACTACAAACACTACGCTACCTGATGGCACCCCAACCAACGGAACCGCCACAAAATCATCAAGTGTTTCAGATGCAACAAATTTCAATAATACCTTATTGTTGAGAAAAAAGTTTGAGAAAAAAGGGCGTACTATTTCCTCTACCATTACACAAGGATATAATGAATCATTGTCCAATGGTAGTCAGTTTACTGATCAGCTTTTTTATACGAAAGGGGTTTTAACTAAGGACTCCATTTTAGATCAGCAAAACAAAAGAAAAGGGCATACCGAATCTTATTCTGCTAATGTTGTGTATACGGAGCCAATCTCAAAAAGATCTTTATTAGAATTCAACGCTTTTCTAAATCAAAATAATAGCAACACTAGCAAGAGAGTTTTTGATAAAAATGCTGCTAACGGGCAATATGATTTATTAAATACAAGGCTAACCAATGAGTTTAATTCAGAGTATACATATGCCGGCGGTGGAATGAACTATAGATTAAATCAAAAGAAATATAATTTTTCAACAGGCTTTTCACTACAGGATGCCATGTTGAACGGATTTAATACAAGCGCTAATACAAAAATAAAGCAAGAATTTAAAGACATCTTGCCGTCTGCAATGTTCCAATATAATTTCTCACAAACGCAAAACTTGAATTTTAATTATCGTACCTCTACGAACCAACCTTCATTAACACAGTTACAGCCTGTATTAGATCAAAGTAATATTAATAACCAAACCATTGGTAATCCAAATTTAAAGAGAACGTATAATCATAATTTAAACTTAAGATTCTTCTCTACTAAAATATTGTCTCAACGAAATTTCTTTGCCTTATTAAATGCACAGTTTGCAAATAATTCCATTGTAAATTATGATAGTATTTTGCCAACTAGACAAACCTTGTCAAAGCCAGTAAACGTAAATGGTATATATAGGGTGAATGGTAGTGTGAACTACGGATTTGGTGTTAAAAAATTGTATTCAAGAATCAACTTTGGTTTGAATGCCGGTTATAATAATAATGTGAATTATGCAAATGGAGTTTTAAATACGATTATTATTAAATCTTTTGCACCAAGCATTAATTACACATTTAGCTTAGACGAAGTGATTGATATTAATTTAGTTGCAAGACATAATTACAACAACACAAATAATGCCATTAACAAAGCATTAAACACCAATTATGTTACAAGAGTATACAATGCTGATGTAATTGGATACTTACCTTTTAATCTTGTATTGAATCAGTCATTAAATTATACGATTAATGAAGGTCGCGCACCTGGGTTTAACACTGCTGTGCCTATTTGGAATGCCAGCATCTCAAAATATTTTATGAAAAATAAGAGAGCGGAATTGAAAATTAGCGCATTTGATATTTTAAATAAGAATGTGGGTGTATCAAGAAATGTATCTGCCAACCAAATCGTAGACCAATCCTACAATGTAATTAATCAGTATTTCCTAATTGGATTTACATATAGTCTTCAAAAGTCAGGATTGGCTGGAGGTGCTGGCGGAGGTCCTAGAATGACCATAAGAATGTAATTCTTTATATTGATCTATAAAACAACTTAACTTTAAAAAATATAAAAAGTATAATAGTATGAAAAAAATAACCATTTCCTTGTTGGTTGGCTTATTAGCCTTTGTAACTGCCAATGCACAAATGAAGGAGGGTAAAATTGTTTACGAGCGTAAAATTAATATGTGGAAAATGATTACCGATCCTGAAATGAGAACTAGAATTCCAGAATTTAGAACTTCTGAATTTGAATTATTATTTAATGATCAGGCTAGTTTATTTCGTTCCGTACCTGAGGATGAAGCGCCCGATCCATTTGCCAATAGTGGTGGAGGTGGAGGAGAAAGAGGCGGTATGCGTTTTGCATTCCGAATGCCTGAAACTACAACCTATACTAATATTGCCACACAAATGCAATATGAGTCAAGACCTATGTTTGAAAAAATATTCTTAGTTGTAGATTCTTTAAAACCGTTAAAGTGGAAACTTTCAGAAGAAACTAAAACCATTGCAAAGCATGTTTGTAAAAAAGCAACTACCATGATTACCGCTCAAAACATAAGAATTGGCGGCGGTGGTGGCGCAAGAGGAATGGGCCGTAACAATAATGACACGACCAACCGATCTAATACTGCAATTACACCCAAGGAGACCGAAGTTACAGTTTGGTATACAGAGGACATTGTTGCATCCGTAGGTCCTGATAATTATATGGGATTACCTGGTGCTATTTTAGAAGTAGATGTGGACAATGGTTCGAATGTAACCACTGCTACCGAAGTGACTTCAAAATATCCAAAGAAAGAATTGGTAGAACCCACTAAAGGTGATAAAATGAATAGAGCTCAATTCCAAGACGCAATGAAAAAATTAATGGAAGATATGCAAAGAGGTGGTGGAATGGGTGGAATGAGAATTAGAGTGAACAATAACTAAAAAAGGTTAGGGTTTTTTACAAGAGACCATTTTAAACCTATTGCAATGCTGCGTGGCTCCCCAATATAATAGGAGTACGCAGCATTTCCTTTTATACTAAAATTTTTGGTGGCCATGGTTGAATAATAAGTATTGGTTGCATTTAAAATATGAAGCCAATAGGTGATTTTTTTATGCACTAAATTTATTTTCAAATTCAACAAATCAAAGCCTGGGTATTTAGTTGAATTGGTTTCATCCATAAAATACTTAGATTGATGTTGCCAATCAGCCATGATGAATAGTGTATGAATTGGCTTCCATTCTGCAGTTAATGTTGCCCAAAACCTTGGTGCTGCATTCATTTGATTCCCACTAACATTTACGCCTTTAATGAGTGTTGTAATGTATTTATGTTCTGCATTTGTGCCGGAACCTATTAATGCCAATTCGTTGTTTACTTTATATTTTATTTGATATTCAATACCAATATGCTGGGTACTTCCTGTATTTTGATTTAGATTAATACCGTCGGGTTGTCGAACCGAAACAATTTCGTTTTCCCCATTCATTTGATAAATACTAAATTCCGTATACCATTTATGATTGCTGTACCAAAACCCTGACTCAATATTGTTAAAATACTGCGGTAATAAATAAGGTACTTTAATAGCATTGTATATTTCCGTTATTTGCGGAGGCACAAAACCCTTACTATAATTAAGGTATCCTCCCCAATGACGCTTATTATAAGTAATTCCAATTTTAGGTGTGAACTGATTAAAATTATTTTTACTACTAGGTGTGCCTGTGCTCATTTGGTTTTTAAAAATATATTCAAATACGTCGTAGCGCATAGAAACATTCATATTTAGATATTGGCCCAAATTAGAAATCATATTTAAATACAGCGCTGCGTTTTGAATATCTGTTTGGTAATGAGTGAGCAGTGAGTCCTTAATAGGATATGTAAAAGCAATATACTTCCCTAAATTGGTATCCTTTACAATATCAATATACTTGGCTTTTAATGCTTGATTCGTATTATCAATACTTCCTCCTATAATGAGTTTGCTATGCAGTAAAGGCATTGATAATATATGCTGAAAATCAAAAACTATTGAATTAAATATATTGCTATTGGTTTGCCCCTTAAACTTAATAGGATTACTTGTACTGCCAATTGCATAAGTTGGATTTTGATCCATTCGGTTATTCCTATACAAAATATTAAATACGGTCTCATTTTTTTCGCTCCATTTATATACAAAATTTTGTCTTAAACGTAATGCATTTAAACCACGATAAGTAAAGGTTTGCAAGGAATTAAAATTTTTATCAGCAAAATGAATGCTGTCTACCGAACCTGTCATTTGCGCAAAGTAATCAATGTATTGAAGGGTTTGATAGCCCTTCCATCTTTCGTTTATTGAAAAATCGTGACGAATGCTAATTGCCTTTTTTGAATAATCACTATAATCAATGGGTCCCTTATACTGACCGCCCCAATGGGTAATTAAAAACCACCCTCCGTTCTTTTTTGGCAAACCAATACTTGCATCTATTTTTTTATATCCCAAGCTATTGATTTGGCTTAGTAGTTCTATTTCATTTTTATCAGACACTTTTTTTGTAAAAAAGTTTACCACACCGCCAATAGCTTCAGCTCCGTATAATGCCGAAGCAGGACCTTTAATTATTTCGACACGATTTGTAAATGCATTATTAATTTCAATTAATGCATTGTTACTAAATAGTCCACTTGTTCTAATGGGCATACCGTCTTCGAGATATAAATAAAGTCCTTTTAAAGAAATAGGTTGACGAATAGACATCATGTGTTGTTCATTGCCAATACTAGGCATGTAGACCCCACTTACCTTATTCAGTAAAAAATCAATTCTAGTTGCGTTTTCTTTTTTTAACGTATTGTCATTTATAATGGAAATTGCGATAGGGGCTTCTTTTCGTTTTTGACTTAATTTATTAGCAGATACTACAACGCTGTCCAATTGATTGTTGCCAGCATCCTGAGCATTTCCTTTAACATGTAGGCATAAACAAGAAATAAATAATAGTAGGTGGCAAATCTTCATTATTGTAAAAATAGTGCTTAATTTAGTTTAACCTTCATGAACTATAAAATACCAATTATGAAAAGAGTTTTGGGCATTCTATTATTGTTTGGTTTTTTGTCTTCCGCTACAGCACAAGTAAAAACAGTTAGAGAACAAGCAAGTATTATTAATGAATTACTTGCCGATCGTTTAAATAATTTACTACCCAATTTAATGAGTAAACATAATATTGACTGTTGGGTATTAATTACAAGAGAGTACAATGAAGACCCAATTGTAAAAACCATGTTGCCAGCCGAATGGCTTTCGGCAAGAAGGCGCACCATTTTAGTTTTTTATAATAATGTTAAAACGGGCAAATTAGAAAAGTATGCAATAGCAAGATACGCGGTTGGTAAAGAAATACAAGCGGCATGGGATGTTGCTAAAACGCCTAATCAATGGGCAGCACTGGCAGGGTTATTACAAGAAAAGCAACCCACTAAAATTGCATTAAACATGTCCTCTGATTTTGGACATGCCGATGGTTTGGATCATACCGAATATGTTGAGTTTATGGATTGTTTAAGTAAGGAGCAACAAGCTAAAGTGATTTCTGCACAGCCATTGTCTGTGGCATGGTTGGAAACCAGAACTGAAAAAGAAATGGAATACTATCCCACTTTATTGAAAATCACACATGATATTATAAAAGAAGGGTTTAGTAATAAAGTAATTAAAGTTGATCAAACTTCAACCACCGATTTGGAATGGTGGTTTAGACAAAAATTAAGTGATTTGGGGTTGAGTACTTGGTTTCATCCTTCAGTTGAAATTCAAAGAAGAAATGCAAAAAATACCGACCCAATAATTCACAGAGGCGATTTCTTACATGTTGATTTTGGTATTTCTTATTTAAGACTAAATTCTGATGTTCAAGAACAAGCCTATGTGCTTATGCCTAATGAAAAATCTGTTCCTGAAAATTTGGTTCGAGCTTTTGAACAAACCAATCTGTTACAAGATATTTTAACCAGTAATTTTGGAACTGGCAAAACTGGGAATGAAATTTTAGCAAGTGCATTATCAGCTGCAAAAGCTAAAGGAATTACTCCTAGTATATATACCCATCCTATTGGCATGCATGGACATGCTGCAGGTCCTACCATTGGCATGTGGGATATGCAAAACGGTGTTCCAGGATCTGGTGATTATAAAATGAATCCCAATACTTGTTACTCTATTGAGTTAAATGCAATACATCGTTTAAGTGATTGGGAAAGTCCAGTGAGAGTTGCGTTAGAGCAAAATGGTTGTTATAATGGAAAGCAGTTTTCATATATCGACGGAAGACAAACTAAAATAATTCCTATAGCTTTTGATTAGTGCACGCCATTTGTAAAACAAAAAGGCCCTTTGACTTATATCAAAGAGCCTTTTTGTTTATACGCAATAAATTTTAAATAGTAACTACGCTATTTGTAGTTCCAAATACATTTGCGATTACGCCATCTGCCTCATTATCGTTCAACCATGTTTTTTTATCTAAGAAATATTTAAATTCGTGACTAGACGCTTTTGGTAAATTTACTTCAGCCGCAAAAATGCCTTCTTTTTTCTTTGTCATTGAAAGGCCTTTTTTCCATTCATTGTTTAAGCCTAAAATTTCCACTTTTTTAGCATCTGCAGATAAAGTGAATTTAACTTTTACGTAATCCTTAGTTTTAAAATATTTTTTTTCAATCATAATCTTGCTTTTTAGAATATACCATTAATACGCCTTTTTTAAAAAGGTAACCCAAGAAATTTGTTCAATTTAACTAACGAACATGTATAAAAAATCCCTCAATGGTAGAGGGATTTAATTTTATTTTTTGCTTTAGTAAACAAATTACTTCAGTATAAAACTTACAATAAAATAGGTTAATGCAGCTAAAATAGCACTAACAGGAATTGTTAAAATCCAAGCCCATAATAGGTTTGTTGTTACCCCCCACCTAACAGCGCTAATACGTTTTGTTACGCCCACTCCAATGATTGAACCTGTAATGGTGTGTGTGGTTGAAACAGGAATACCCATTTGGCCAGTAAAGAATAAAGTAAAAGCGCCAGCTGTTTCAGCTGCAACACCTTCTAAAGGAGTTACCTTGGTAATTTTAGTGCCCATTGTTTTTACTATTTTCCATCCCCCACTCATCGTACCTAATCCAATAGCTATATAACAAGCTGCAGGTACCCAACTTGGTAATTGTCCAAAATCCTGAATGGATCCATGTGCAATTAACGCAGCCCCAATAATACCCATTACTTTTTGAGCATCATTACCACCGTGCCCTATACTAAATGCAGCTGAACTAAATAACTGCAATTTTTTAAACATGTTAGCCATGGTGTATGCCGAAGGTGTTCTCACTTTTTCAACATATAAATAGATGAGCACAAATAAAATGGCGGCACCAATTATTCCATATTCAACGATTGCATTATCTGCTTTTGAAACCTCACTTTCGAATGATTTTTCTATATTAAATTTTTCAATTTTTGCTTTTACCTTTTCAATATTTTTTGGTTGAATAGGATAAATTAAATTCATTGCAATAATCGCCGAGTCTATACTAATTTGATTCGCATAATATAATTTTAAAGGCTCTTTGTATCCTTCGGTTTTTTCTTTTGCAATTTCATATTCAGCCTTAATGTTTTTATCAGACGGTGCCTTAGCTTCCATCACCAAAAAATCGTTTGCATTACGCGCGGCGTCTTTAAGTTTACTTATGGCTACGTTTTTTAACCAACCACTGTCCTGGGCAACCTTCGCAATATAGGCGCCACCTGTTTTGTCATATTGTAATAAATAAGGAAGTACTTGATTGTAGTAATTGTTTGCCTTCTCCAATTTTTCTTTATTGAGTGCTAATTTTTTTAACAATACCGAGTCTTCTTTTTTTGTTTTAAGCTCAGCCTCTATGGTCGAAATTTCCTTACTGTACTTATCGATACTATAAAACTTTTGAACGTTCTCTTGAATTTTACTGGCTTCAAAATGGTCAAACATTAATATGGTAGCGAAAGTAGCTAATGATATGATTGCAATGCGCCACCAAATATTACGCATAATGGTTACGAGTGTAATAAATACAGATATTACAATACCAATTATAGGCGCTAAAAAAATAAATAATATTGTTTTAATAATAGTTTCAGCGTCCACGATTTTTGCCCAAGAATATCCAATCCCTTTTGTTGTAAGCGCGTGAGCAATGGCTGCGCCTGCAAATCCTCCAATTAGGGTATGAGATGATGAAGAGGGGATGCCATACCACCAGGTAAGTAAGTTCCAAAATATGGCCGCCAACAATCCCGAAAAAATCACTGGAAGGGTAATAAAATCTTTATAAACTGTTTTGCTAATTGAATTTGCAACTGCATGATCTTTGAAAATCCAAAATGCCAATACGTTAAAAAATGCCGCCCATAGCACTGCTTGCATGGGTGTAAGCACTTTTGTAGAAACTACTGTAGCAATAGAATTGGCAGAATCGTGAAACCCGTTGATATAGTCAAAAATAAGCGCAAGCGCTATGATTATAATAAGTAAAGTCATCGTTCAGATAATTAAGCGTACTTGATAATAATTGATTCAATCACATTGGAAACATCTTCAATTTTATCAGTTGCAATTTCTAGTACTTGATAAATTTCTCTTTTCTTAATTACTTCTTTAAAATCGTTTTCTTGTTCAAATAACTTTTCAATACTCATATCAAATACATCGTCGGCCTGATTTTCGATACTGTTTACCTTAATCATTGCCTCGGTCATTTCCTTCACATTTTTCATATTACGAAGTCCCATTACCGCTTTCTTAGTTTCTGCGGTTCCTTGTAAAATGAGTTCAGCTAACTTGTGTATGCCAGTATCATTTGGGTTTACTTTATAAAAATTTATTTTTTTAGCAGATGCATAAATATAATCTGCAATATCGTCCAAAGAAGTGGCTAAATAGTGAACGTCCTCTCTATCAAAAGGGGTAATAAAATTTCTTCCTAGTTCGGTAAAAATATTATGTGTTAAGTCGTCGTTCTTATGTTCTAAGTTCTCAATTTGAGCAAGAATATTCGCTCTAATATCGGCATCGGGCTCGTTTACCATTTCTTTTAATTTTCCTCCCATTTGATAAACATGATCTGCTACGTCTTCAAATAATTGAAAAAATACCCTGTCTTTTGGTAAGAAAATCTTCATGATAGAATTTAAGCCCATAACTAATTTTTTATATTTTTTGAATTGCGTAAATTTCCGTTTTTAGGCCTTAAATAGGGTTTTTGCTAGATTACCAAATTGTTAACAAATAGACACAAAAAGGGAGGCAATGAAGCCTCCCTTTATAAAATCCTTTAGCTTTCCCCTAAAAGCTGAGCAAATATTCATTATACCTCAATTTAATACAGCAAATTGAGTTACCAATCGCGCAATGAAATAGGTAATTTCTTATCTTCAATATATTAATGATTGCTAAATACAAGTTATTTACCTATTAAATTATTGAAAATCAATGAAATATAAAATTAGCCCCCAACTACTTATTTTGATGTTATTCTCCTTACTTACAAGCCTTTATGCTATTGCGCAAGGGCCAGATTCGGTTTATATTGTCCCCAAAACACCATTTATAAACCAAATACTATCCTTTAAACAGCTTAATGCCAATATTATTTTATCTGAAGCAACCAAACAAATTCCAGTAAAAGATGGGGTTATTGATGTCAATGGACAGCATTTATTAAAACAAGGGGATGATGTATATATTTTTATTATGCAAACTGGCTTTTTGTACAAGCTTATAAGCCAAAGCCCCGATAGCATTATTTATAAAAGGTTGGACAAAACCGTTAATATAAACTACAATATCAACTGCAAAAACTTCATTTATAAAGACAATATTTTTAGTTACGGTGGATATGGTTTTTGGAAAAATAATGGAATATTAAGAAAATTTAATAAACAGGATCGAGAATGGGATGTAATTCCATTAAACAAAGAAGTTATAGCGAACTCCTATATTTGGGTGTCGGCAAAAGAGGGAAGAATGTATCTGCCTTTTGAAAAAATAGTGAATGCTGGACTTGCAGGTCCAGAAAACTTAAAAGGGGTACTAAATTACACCAGTTATTATTTAGATATTGAAAATCAAAAATGGGTAAAATTAGGAGAGCTGGAAAAGGATGTCATTAAAATTATTCAAAACGATAATGCAGTAGAAGAATTTATTGAATACGCCAATGGCTATTTACATTTGGCTAATGAAGAAACGTATCTTTTTGATATTGTTCATAACAAAATTTATAAATCCAAGAATGATAATTTGAATCAGTTTTTAATTCGTCGTGCTTCTGCTGAAAATATGTTTATTTTAGGTGATAAGATTTATAGTTTTGATCAAACAACTCAAGCTTTCATTTCTATTCCTTTCACACTTAATGACTTTGACTTATTAAGAACTAGTATTTGGGGGTCTACCAATTTACTATATAATGCTTTGTTTATAATACTAGGCCTTGTGACTGTTGTTATTTTTTCTTATTGGATGTTTACAAGAGTTGTAAATAGAAAGCTTGAATTTGAACAATTAAAAATATTAAAGAGTAAAACTGTTAACCAAGCTTTTACTGCTACGGAATTGGCTCTATTGAATTTATTAATATCTACCACCCAAAAACAAGACTATGTGGAGATTAACCAAATAAACCATGTACTGGGCATCAAGGATAAAAATATTGGCTTACAAAAAAAAGTAAGAAGTGATGTAATGAAAGCCATTAACGAAAAATATGAGTTTATTACGCAATCCAATAAACCCGTAATAGGCAGTTCCCGAAAAGAAGAAGATAAGAGATTCTTTGAATATTTTATTACTCCTTCTGAGTTAAATACAATCAAACGAATTTTAGAAAAAAATTAAACAATAATTTTCCATTGTCATAGAACTGTAAAATTATTACAGTTGTTCTAGTAATAATTAGCCTTAATTGGGTAAACATTTTTTATTTACTGCCACCTTTGCGGCAGCATGAAAAAACTGCTTTTACTTATACTGTTTTTACCAACTTTTTTATTTTCACAGGTAAAACTACAAAATGATACCCTGCAAATGCAAGGTGACAGTGTTGTGGTAACAGCCAACAGAGCAGAGCGAAAATTAGGCAATATTACTGTGCCTGTAAATATTGTGAATGCTAAACAAATTCAACAAGTAGGTGCATTAAGGCTTACCGATATTTTAAAAGAGCAACCTGGTTTAAATATGACAAGTGGCTTTGGCGCAGGGGTGCAATTGCAGGGGCTTAATCCGGACTATACCATCATCTTAATTAATGGAGAGCCATTAGTAGGAAGGACTGCAGGTGTTTTAGATTTAAATCGAATTGCTCTAGGGAACATTAAAAAAATTGAAATTGTCAAGGGTCCTTCCTCGAGTTTATATGGAAGCGAAGCCATGGCTGGTGTAATTAATATCATCACCGAAACTGTTGCTAATATTCCATTACAAGCATCATTACGATACGGTACTTATGAAACAATAGATGCAGGAGTAAATAATGCTTATGCTGAAAAATCTATTTTTTACCAAGGTTTCTACAATTATTTTAGCACCAATGGTTATAGTATTCGACCTAATAGCAATAGCCGCGTTACTACACCAATTGATAGATATTCTTTTAATCAACAATTAAAATATAATATTGGCAACAATACCAATATTGCTTTTGGAATTAGATTTACCAATGAAAAAATTACCAATGATATTTCGGTAACCAATGGAGGGACTACGATAAACTCAATTGGAAAGGAAAACAATACAGATAAAAATGCGAGTGTTAGTGTAAACCATCGATTCTCAAATAATTTTAAAACCAGTTTTAGAAGTTACTTCACGGAATACAATGCCAAACAGGATTTAGTTACAGTTACTGGAGCGCCTTATTATGATTTATTAAATCATGTGTTTAAGCGTGTGGAAAATCAAACCGATTGGAGTGCAACAAAGCAATTGAACTTAATTTTTGGCGCTGGCGCTGTATGGGAAGGTGTAAAAAGTAGCAGATATGATAGTGAAAAAATTAGAAAGACAAATACCATTCAATATGGATTTACGCAGATGGAGTGGACGCCATCAGAAAAATTAATACTAATTGGCGGTCTCCGTTTTGACAAAAATGAAACATTTGCTTCTGCTTTTAGTCCAAAATTCTCTGCATTGTATAGGCTTAACCAAAAGCAAAAAATTAAAATAAGTATTGGACAAGGATTTAAGGCACCTGATTTTAGACAATTGTATTTAGACTTTACCAATGCAGCGGCAGGTGGTTATAGTGTGTTTGGAACTGCGCAAGCACAAAAAGTAATTAGTCAATTAATGCGTTTGGGTCAGATTGGAAATTTATATGATAGTTATTATCAATTAAAAACCTTAAAGCCAGAATTCTCAACAGGAGTGCACCTTTCATGGGAATACGAGCCAAGTTTGAACAGTTATTTGAGCGTTCAATTATTTCGCAATGACATTCGAAATTTAATTCAGGTGCAGCAAGTAGGTTCCTATGTAACCGGTGCACAACTATTTAGTTATTTGAATATTGGGAGTGCATTTACACAAGGTGTTGAGTTGGAGCTAAAACAAAAGTTAAATACAAACTTCAATATCACTGCGGCTTATCAGTATTTAGAAACAGGTGATAAGGATCAAATAAATTTAATTAAGGCAAATAAAGTTTATACAAGAGATGCTAATGGGTATAGCAGGCTTTTATCACTAAATGATTATGTAGGCTTGCCAAATAACAATACACATAAAGCTCAAATAAAACTAAATTATAACAATCATAATGGCTTTTTTGCAAACATTAGAATGTTATACCGAAGCAAATGGGCTGTTAGCAATACCAATGGCAATGAGGTTTTTGATAAAGGTGATGAATTTGCAAGTGGCTATATTTCATTGCATACTTCTATTGGTAAAACGTATCAAAGCGGATTTTCGTTA
Organism: Bacteroidota bacterium; assembly: GCA_037975805.1. Lineage (GTDB taxonomy): Bacteria > Bacteroidota > Bacteroidia > Chitinophagales > Chitinophagaceae > Sediminibacterium. The sequence goes on from JBANFX010000048.1 coordinate 42,177, forward strand.
CAAATAGGTTGTGACAATATAACCAACTACAATGATCCATTGAATTTGCCTAATCTGCCTGGTAGAACTTTTTTTGCAACTATCAAATATCAAATATTTAAAAAATAAATCCCCATGAAAAATCAAGTACAAAAATTAGTGTTATTTATTAGTTTAACAGTTGCCATCCTTTCTTGTTCAAAATCTGATACTACCCAAGTGTTGCCTATTTCGGCAGTAAGTGTTAAGGATATACCTGCAGACACTGTAGTAGGTTTAAGTGCACAAGGCGCTCCCATCACCAACGGTGTGTATACTTATTATAGTTTAGAAAAAAATACTGTTGTTCCGGCTGCGGATAGTGCAACTACTAAATGGGATATTGCATTTATGGCAACACGCATCATTACCAATGGAGGAACCAGTGGGAAAGGCCAAGGCGGAGCATTTGTGTTTACCGGATTGTTCGATAATTTAAAAACAATTCCTACAGATTCGGTATTTAAAACAGATAACGCACCCACTTCTTATGCTATCACAACAGGTAGTGGAAAAGGTTGGTATACCTATGATGGTTTAAATAATTTAATTACTCCCTTAGCAGGAAGAGTATTGGTGATAAGAACAGCGTCTGGCAAGTATGCAAAAGTAGAAATTACATCATACTATAAAGGAGGTACAACATTGCCTGCAACTGCATCAGATTTAGAGAAATTAACAAAACAACGTTATTATTCTTTCCGATATGCTTTCCAACCCAACGGGAGCAAAACTTTTTAAGTAAATATTAAAAAGTATCTTTAAAAAAGAGGAGCGTTTTTAAAACGCCCCTCTTTTTATATTTCTGAAATTATTTTTTTTGCTTTAAAACTCCAGGTAAAATGGAAATTGGCAACAATCTCACCATTTTCATTCTTTCCTTCAGATTTGCAAACAAGTGTTTGCCCTTCACCTGTTTCAATGGCTCGATTAATGGCTTCTTCTACCTTTGTTCCGTCGTTACAGGTAAAACATAATTTACCTGTTCCCTTTTTTAAATACTCGGCCTCCATTTTTATTACCAACATGCTTACTTTAGGATATCTATTATATATATGACCAAATGCAAGTAAGCCAGTGCTCATTTCGGCAGCCAT
>JBANFX010000002.1:0-3215 GCA_037975805.1 Bacteroidota bacterium
AAATCCCACCACGAAAGCTACCAAGCCCAAGTTGAAGAACTCCGCCTTGACAACGCATCAACCGATGAAAAAGACATTCTTTTATTGGATGAAAAAGGTGGTTACAAGTTTACTAAAGAAGCTATCAAAAAGCTAACCAAACAAGTTGAAGAATTAGGAAACAAAGAGTTTGAGTTTAAACCTATTGAGGTGTTAAATCCAAAGGGGTTAGAGAACTTTAACTTTTTAGCCGATTGGACAACAGGAATCACATTTGTTAAAGAAGAAGAAGAAGAATTGTAATGGAAAATATATCTAGTTTTATTATCGGTCAATCCATCTTAATAGCTGGAGGTTTAATAGGAATCTATGTTAAAATTTCGTTAAAACTTAAAGAGTTAGAAATTAGGGTTAATATGGTTGAAAAACAAGATGACCAAATCTATAAGAAACTAGACCACATTTTAGCCGAGATTAATAAAATGGCTATTGCCTTACAAAACAAACAAGATAGAGATTGAGAACAATATTAGTTACCATATTAATAATAGTGGTGCTAATATTTTTTTTTAGTCCAAATCCTGTTGAACCAATAGTAATAACCAAAGTTGACACTATTGTAAAAGTAGAAAAGGTCTTTAAATATCGCAAAGGGGATTCAATCCCTTTTGTCGTTTTGGGTGTTGATACTACAACTATTCACGACACAATAAGGATAATTGAAGATTACAAAGCGGTCAGAAACTACAATGATACAATACGCATAGATTCACTTGGATACGCATACATAAGCGACACAATAAGTGAAAACAAGATAAAAGGAAGGGGATTTAAGGCTGAAATTGAGAATAGAACGATAGTAATTGAGCAAAAGATATACTCAAAGCCTAAAAAAGAGCTTTATTTGGGGTTTATAGGCGATTTAAGGCGGTTTGATGAAAAAGTGGGTGTAGGTGTTGGCTTGGGGTTTAAAACGGCTAAAAACGACTTATTTCAATTTTCTGCAACAACAAATCAGTTTCAAATAGGATATTTAAAAAAGATATTATGAAAAACGTAATGGATTGGAGAACCACCTTAATAGGTTTGGTTATCATTTTGGGCGGTTTAGCAAGTGTTTTTATGGGTAAGTCGGATTGGACTGGAGCGGTTATTGTTATAACACTTGGGGTTGGTTTAGTATTTAGTCCTGATTCAATACTTAAAAAGAATGATAAGTAAACGCTCAATAGACCTAATTATCCAGCACGAAATTGGTGGAAGAAATGTGTACGAAAAGAAGTACAACAAACCTACGTGGGCAGGTGGGCAAAGCGGATGCACTATCGGAATAGGCTACGATATAGGCTATTGCACCGAGAAAACGCTTTTTAGCGATTGGAAGGATTTAAACCTAAACTACCTAAACGCACTTAAAAGATTTTGCGGTATTAAAGGCGAAGTAGTCAAGTCAATGATGAAAGGGGAAATATTAAATGTTAGGATTCCGTACAATATGGCTTATGATGTTTTCGTTAAAGTATCAATTCCTAGATATTTCAATATGACAAAAATGATTTATCCGCAATTAGAAACTTTAAACGAGGACACACAAGGAGCATTGGTTTCTATGGTTTATAATAGGGGAATGAAATTAGATGGCGATTTAAGAACCGAAATGAGGGCAATAGTTGATTTAGTTGCTAAACAAGATTATCACGGAATCGCAGAGGAAATTGAAAAGAGCAAAAGGCTTTGGGAAAATAAGGGAATGGATGGCTTGGTTATAAGAAGGGAAGCCGAAGCGGATTTGGTACGAGATAGTATTTGTTAAACTAAATATAATATGGAAAAACAACAACTAGCTGCGGAATACGTGGCTAAATTCCCATCTATTAGTAAAAGCAGTATTGCTGCTAAACTATACAATGACCATTCGCATCTATTTAATAATGTAGAAGATGCAAGAACGTTTATTAGGTATGTAAGCGGTTCAATGGGTAAATTTAAAAGTCAGAAATACAAAATCACGCACACACCTGATTTACCACCTACAAAGATTAAAGCAAGACAATTCGTTGACCTTCCAGTGAGTTCAAATAACATTCTTTGGATGTCGGATTTGCATATTCCTAACCAAGATAACGATGCTATTAAATTAGCCATTGACTACGGAACTAAACAAAAAGTAAATTGTATTGTTTTAGGTGGGGACATATTAGATAACACTCCGTTTACTAGCCACGATGCACCACCACCAAGTCCAGATGATGTTGTTGAGTGGTTTGAGTATTGTACAATATTCCTTTCACATTTAAGGACAAAGTTCCCAAAGGCGCATATTGTTTGGTTAGAGGGCAACCACGATAACTGGTATATGCGTTATTTGATGAAGAAAGCACCAATGTTATTTAACGATGATTATTACAAACTACCACAAAGGCTAGATTTAAAGAAGTTTAATATTGATTTTTATGACCAATTTGTTGTGTTAAGAGCAGGTAAACTCCATATGTTACACGGACACACAATAGTTAGGGGAATGTTTGCACCTGTAAACGCAGCACGTGGGGTTTTTATAAGGGCAAAAAGTTCAATGATTATAGGACACGTACATTCCACATCAAACCATTCCGAAACAAACATTAAAGAAGAACCTATTAGTTGCTGGAGTACAGGATGCCTTTGCACACTTGCTCCTGATTACGACCCACACAATACAAAACATAATGTAGGATTTGCTCATATTTTAGTAGAAAAAGATGGTAATTTTGAGGTCTTAAATAAAAGAATTATCAATAATAAAATTCACTAGATATGATTAAATTACCCAAAGCATTTAATAAAATGACACTATCCGAACAAGAAAATTATCTAGTAAAGAAATTATTAGAATATTATAAAATGGAGGAGGATGTAAAACGTATGTTATCAAAAATACGTGGTGGGAACAAAGTGATAGTAAAAGAAGTTGACCGACCTGATGAAGCCGTTTTAAAAAATGAGAATTAAAATTATATATAAGAAATTAGGCAGAGAACAAGCACACGGCATTGCCGAAAGTGATGGGAATGTTTATATAGACTTACGTTTAAAGGGCAAGAAACACCTTGAAATTCTATTGCACGAAGTATTACACTTGTTGAACCCAACGGATGATGAAAAAGCGATTATACGCAAAAGTGTAACTTTGACTAACATCTTATGGAAGGAGGGTTATCGTAGAGTGGATGACACAAATGATGAACCTTTACAGG
>JBANFX010000028.1:0-5273 GCA_037975805.1 Bacteroidota bacterium
AGTATCGTTATTGAACCTTTTGATTTCCCAAAGTTCAAATGGTAAATTTTTAAAGTTCACACTATTTCTTTGGTATGAACTGAATGATTGAGATATGAATAGAATTCTAGATTGAGTCCAATCCACATCATCTCTTTTAAGAGTTTTATTTAATCTTTCATTATACTCAATTATAAATTCTGATTTGTTGTTCAACATAAGAGATAGGTAGGAGTATCCTTGGTCTATTACCGAATAACTACTTCCTTTCTTATATTCAATTAAAACAAAAGAATTGGTTTCATTATCATAACAAAGAGTATCTATTCTAAACTCACCAATAGGGAACTCAGAACGAACGAATTCTAAACCAAAGAAGGATTCAGTATTTTTTTCTATAACCTCTTGTATGTCTTTCTCTAATTTGAATGGGTCCAATTCTACTACCTCAACTTTATTATTCTTTATATTAAATACTTCCATAGGTGTTTCTTATATCATAAATTTAACTATTATATTTTAAGTGAATTTTTAATCATAATTTCATTCTAGAACTGATGACTTTTTTTGGGTATGTTTCATACCTTTTTTGGGTATGAAAGGGTATTATAGGTTTGTAACTCATTGATAATCAATGTCGTTCATATCCTGTCTTCCCGACAACCACAAATAAAGCCTCAGCGAAAGCTGAGGCTTTTGGCTTTTATAAGCGAGCGATTCAAGCCCAGCTTGAAATCGCGAGTGAAAAAAACCAAAGCCTAGGACATTTGCGAAGCAAATGGAATAATTTGTGGTTATCACACCCCCACCCAGGATGCCGGAACGCAGTGACGGCAATCCTATGATGTAATAAAAAGCAAATAGAATAATTTGTGGTTATCACACCCCACCCAGGGTGCCGGAACGTAGTGACGGCAATTCCTTTAATAAAAACATTATGAAACTAACCGAAGACCAAGAGTTTGAGCAAATTGATTTTCAAGTTCAGCCATTTACTATTGGCGAATATGAAAACTGCAGTTTTATCAAATGCAGTTTTATTGGCATCGATTTGAGCGGATCAATTTTTATCAATTGCACATTCACCGATTGTGACATGAGTGTTGTTAAAGTTAATCAGGTTGTTTTTAATGACACGCATTTTGAAGGTTGTAAACTCATTGGTATTTTATTTGATTCATGCAAAGAGTATGGCCTAGATGTTTCATTTAACAACTGCATTATTGATAATGCATCTTTTTACGGTACTAAAATAAAAGGCTTGCGTTTTGTAAAGTCCTCTGTTAAATCGGTTGATTTTTCAAACGCCGATTTAAATTCAGCCCTATTTGATGATTGTGATTTGCTAAATGCAAAATTTGATAATTCTATAGTTGAAAAAGTAGATTTTACTTCATCCTACAACTATTTAATCGATGCAGATGCAAACAGAGTTAAAAAGTCCAAGCATTCGGTACAAGGTGCTATGGGGCTATTGCATAAATACGACCTAATCATTAAAATATAGCGCTAACTTCGTGCTCTCATGACATTCAACGACTTAAATTTAAATACAGCGCTATTTTCGGCTCTTGATGACCTAGGTTATACAACACCTACTACCATTCAGCGAAAAGTATTTTCTGTGGCTATGTCTGGTAAAGACGTTTGTGGTATTGCACAAACGGGTACGGGTAAAACCATTGCCTATCTACTGCCTTGTCTCCGTCAGTGGAAATTTGATAAAAATAAAGATCCTCAAATATTAATTGTTGTTCCAACCAGAGAGCTTGTTGCCCAGGTTGTTGAAACTATTAATAAGTTGTCTAGTTATATGAGTTTGGTGACGATAGGGGTGTATGGAGGTGTTAATATTAATACTCAACAAATTGAAGTAGAAAAAGGAGCGGATGTAATTGTTGCAACTCCAGGAAGGCTTTATGATTTAGCCATGAATGGTGCATTTAAAACCAAGTACATTAAAAAATTGGTGATTGATGAAATGGATGAAATGCTCAACTTAGGCTTTCGTACCCAACTCAAAAATATCATGGATTTGCTTCCTCAAAAAAGACAAAATCTTTTATTTTCTGCAACCATTACCCCAGAGGTTACCGCGCTGATGGATACGTTTTTTAATGCACCTGAAATTATAGAAGCAGCGCCTGCCGGAACACCACTTGAAAATATTGAACAACAATTATACCAGGTTCCTAACTTTAATACCAAAGTAAATTTGCTCGCTCATTTAATTACGGGAGATGCAAGCATGCAAAAGGTTTTGATTTTTGCAGCCACCAAAAAGTTAGCAGATCAGATGTATGAATCTGTTGCTTCAAAATTTGAAGGTAGAGTAGGAATAATACATTCTAATAAAGAACAAAATCACCGATTTAATACTGTAAAGCTATTTAAAGAAGGCGTCTATCAGTTCTTAATAGCAACGGACATTGTAGCGAGAGGTATTGATATCGCAGAAGTAACACACGTTATCAATTTTGACACACCGGATGTTCCTGAAAACTATATTCACCGCATTGGTAGAACAGGTAGATTTGATAAAAAGGGTATTGCTATTACGTTTACAACACCCAAAGAAGCGCCATTATTGGAAGCCATCGAATCGCTGATGCAGTATCATGTTCCAGTTATTGAAATCCCTACGGATGTTGAAATTTCTACTGTATTAACAGAAGACGAAATTCCTAAAGTAATTATGAAGGAAATCTCTCAGAAAGTTAAAAAAGTGGTGAGCACTGCGGGTCCTGCCTTTCATGAAAAATCTGCAAAAAACAGCAAGTCAAATGTAAAAACGAGCAGAAGGGACCTGATGCAAAAAAAATACAAGAAGCCTATCAAAAGAGGGGCCAAGAAAAAATAACCCTAATTTTACTCCATAATTAGAAACCCTTGGATGCACCTGTATTATTAGTTACGCCACCTTTTACGCAGCTTAATACGCCGTATCCGGCAACTGCTTATTTAAAAGGATTTTTTAATACTAAAAATATTAAAAGTGAACAAGCAGACCTCGGTATAGAAGTAACCCTAGCTATTTTTTGTAAAGAAGGGTTGGTCCAATTATTTACAGCTATTGAGGCTAAGCATGCTGGCTCTTTTAATGCAAATTGTGCTCGTATTGTTTCACTTAAGGAACGGTATATAAATACCATTGATAGTGTTATTCTTTTTTTACAAGGCAAGCAACCTACACTTGCGCATTTGATTGCTACCCGACAATTTTTACCTGAGGCAAGTGCTTTTGATCAAATGGATGATTTGCATTTTGCATTTGGTAGCATGGGTAAACAGGATAAGGCAAAGCATATTGCTACCATGTACCTAGAGGATTTGGGTAATTTAATTAAAGACACTATTGATCCTTATTTTGGTTTTAGTAGATACGCCGAAAGTTTAGGAAGGTCGGCTAATAGTTTTGATGAATTATATTCAGCGCTAAATGCACCGGCAACATATATCGACACTATTTTGCTACAAATAATAGAGCAGCATATATCTAAAGTTGATCCTTCACTTGTTTGTTTGTCGGTTCCTTTCCCCGGAAATTTATATACTTCGCTTAGGTGTGGACAGTATATTAAAAATAAGTACCCAAATATCAAAGTGGCCATGGGTGGCGGTTTTGCGAATACCGAGCTCCGTTCATTGTCGGACCCACGCGTGTTTGAGTTTTATGATTTTATTACACTTGATGATGGGGAAGCGCCGCTTGAAGTATTAATCAATCATTTAGATGGTAAGATAGCTGCACAGGAATTAAAACGTTGTTTTACCCTCATAGATGGTAAAGTGCAGTATATCAATAATTCTATTTGGCCCGATTATAAACAAGCAAATGTGGGTACGCCCGATTATTCGGGGCTTTTATTAGACAAGTATATTTCAGCTATAGAGGTAGTCAATCCCATGCATAGTTTATGGAGTGATGGACGCTGGAATAAATTAACCATGGCGCATGGATGCTATTGGGGTAAATGTACTTTTTGTGATATTTCACTTGATTATATAAAAACTTACGAGCCAGTTACAGCATCATTGCTGGTGGATAGGATGGAAGCACTGATTGCACAAACAGGTCAAACAGGATTTCATTTTGTAGATGAAGCAGCGCCACCATCTTTAATGAAAGCGCTTTCGATAGAAATTATACGTAGAAAATTAGTAGTGAGTTGGTGGGCCAACGTAAGGTTCGAAAAAAGCTTTACCCGCGATTTATGTCAGTTACTAAAATCGGCGGGATGTATTGCCGTGAGTGGGGGGCTAGAAGTAGCTTCAGATAGACTTTTAACATTAATTGATAAAGGAATTACAGTAGCGCAGGTGGCAAAAGTAAGCCAGCATTTTTCAGAAGCTGGCATTATGGTTCATGCCTATTTAATGTATGGATTTCCAACGCAAACTGATCAAGAAACAATTGATTCACTAGAAATGGTGCGTCAAATGTTTGAAACGGGTGTATTGCAATCGGCGTTTTGGCATTTGTTTACCATGACAGCGCATAGTCCAGTTGGTCTTGATCCTGATAAGTATAAAGTAATCAAGCAAACCAATGAAATTGGGACTTTTGCAAACAATGATATCGTACACATCGATCCAACAGGAGCAGATCATGAAATGTATGGATACGGATTAAAAAAGGCATTACTTAATTACATGCATGGTGCCTGTTTTGATTTTCCATTACATAAATGGTTTGATTTCAAAACACCTAAAACATCTATTGCACCTAATTACATTGCTACAGCATTAGCAACACCTGACTATAATATCAATACAAATTATAGAGTCATTTGGTTAGGGGGGACTCCAGAAACAAGTATTGTACAGCGTTCTAAAAAAGGCAATCAGTGGGAAGAAATGAATTTTCTATTTCAAACCAATAAAGCGCCATTAAATATTGCTATTGATCCAGCTAAAGGGAAGTGGTTACTTGAAATCCTTGCAGCCTTAACTATTGGCGTAAATGCTGGTATGACGTATGCGGCTGTTAAAGAAAGTTATGAAGCAGCAGGGCTCGAAGACTTTGAACTTTTTTGGGACAATAAACCGGTTACAACACTTTATAAAGCAGGACTTTTAAGGGTTTAATGCTTTCTCTAATTATTTTATAATAGTAACAGAACCTGTTATTATTTTTCGTCCATTTTTAGGATTGATAATATAGTAGTAAGTACCAATGGGTAGTGGGCTTCCGTTGTACTGTCCATTCCAAGGTTTATCATACCCCATAGATTTAAACACGGGTTGTCCGTATCTGTTGTATACATCAATGGTAGCGCCTGGGTAGCTTTCTA
>JBANFX010000031.1:0-2543 GCA_037975805.1 Bacteroidota bacterium
GTATTTGTAGCAAATGCAGACGGATCGGATGCAAAACAAATTACCAATTTAGGACAGGCCAATTGGGCCCCTAATTTCACGCCGGACGACAAGCATATTATATTTTGCAGTAACTATGAGTACAAGCGAGGTTTTCCTTTTAATATGTACTTAATGGATTTAGATGGAAAGAATATCGAAAAAATAAGCCGAGACAAGGGTTTTGATGCTTTCCCCATGTTTAGCCCCGATGGAAAAAGAATCATGTTCTCTTCCAACCGAAACAATGGGGGCACCCGAGATACCAATTTGTTTGTGGCAGATTGGGTAGATTAATTAGAATAAGTAGATAAGTTGTATTTTAGCTAAAATCTAAAACCAATTTTATATGGCTACAGGCTTACTTCATTTACATAACCTATTAAGATGGGTAATTCTAGTTGCAATGGTACTTGCAATTGTACAGTTATTGCTTAAAAAGGACGCTTTAAAAGCGAGTAAAGTATTGTTAATCAGTGCCCATACCACATTATTATTGGGTTTGTATCAGTACTTTTTTGGACCGGTAGGCTTCTTTTTTATCAAAACAATGGGTATGGCCGAGGCCATGAAGGATAAAGTGGTGCGCTTTTGGGCTCTGGAGCATATTTTCTCCATGTTAATTGCTATTATTTTAATTACCATTGGTCATATTAAATACAAAAAAGGGGGTGCTCAAAAGACCACTTTAATCTTATACATTATTGCCTTATTACTCATTTTTGCAGCCATCCCTTGGCCGTTTAGGGGGGAAATAGCAAGACCTTTGTTCCCAGGAATACGATAGTTCACAACTTATTGATTTTCAATATATTTAAAGGGGAGAGCATTGCTTTCCCCTTTATTTTAGGGAATTTTCAATATTTCTTGGTTTATTTTTCTTAATTCCACTCAATTCCATATCTTTGCAACCCCAAAATAAGTATGTCAAAACAACCGCTGATTAAACAAGATGGAGTAATTATTGAAGCACTGAGCAATGCTATGTTCAGAGTAAAGCTTGAAAATGGTCATGAAATCTTAGCAACAATTTCTGGAAAGATGCGTATGCACTACATCAGAATTTTGCCAGGTGATAAAGTAGGAGTGGAGATGAGTCCATATGACTTAACAAGGGGAAGAATTATATTTAGACATAAGTAGGAATAGAATTAATATTTTAAAAACAAAAAGATGAAAGTTAGAGCTTCTATCAAAAAACGTAGTGCCGATTGCAAAATCGTGAAGCGTAAAGGTGTATTATTTGTAATCAACAAAAAGAACCCTCGCTTTAAGCAAAGACAAGGATAGTAAGGCTTTTAGCGGAGACGCTAAAGTTTTAGAAAACAAAAAAAATTAAACAAAAATCAAGTTTTAGCATATGGCTCGTATTGCCGGTATCGACTTACCAAAAAACAAAAGAGGAGAAATAGGACTACAATACATTTTCGGTATTGGTCATTCAACTGCTCGTTACATTTTAGAAAAAGCAAACATCAGTTACGATAAAAAAGTAAATGAGTGGAACGACGAAGAGCAAACAGCAATTCGTAATATCATTAACGCAGAATTCAAAGTAGAAGGTGCTTTACGTAGTGAAGTTTCTATGAGCATTAAGCGTTTATTAGATATCGCTTGTTACCGTGGTTTACGTCACAGAAAAGGTTTACCTGTTCGTGGCCAAAGAACTAAAACAAACTCACGTACTCGTAAGGGTAAGCGTAAGACAGTTGCTGGTAAGAAGAAAGTAGCTAAGAAATAATAACCAAGGGTAAATCACTGTAAAAAGTGTTTTACCCTTTGCTATATAAAATCCCTATTAGAATTGGATCCTGAATTTCAGGGGAGATTTAATAAGGTTTCCGCTTCGGCGGAATTATCATTTAAATAACCCGCTCTTTTTACAAGTGAAAAATAAGTAAAGGGGCACACCTCAAACACAATGGCTAAACCACAAAAAGCACAGAATAGTGCAAAAGCAGCTGCAAAAAAGAGAGTCGTAAAAATCGACGCAGCAGGAGAAGTTCGTATTAGCGCAACTTTCAACAATTTAATCATCGCCTTTACCAACAAAGCAGGTCAAGTAATTAGCTGGAGCAGTGCTGGTAAAATGGGCTTTAGAGGTTCTAAGAAGAACACTCCATATGCAGCTCAAATGGCAGCAGCGGATGCAGCGAAAGTAGCATTAGACGCTGGTGTTAAAAGAGTAGACGTCTTCGTCAAAGGTCCAGGTTCTGGTCGTGAAGGCGCTATCCGTTCTATTTCTCAATCAGGTATCGAAGTAACTTCAATCCGCGACGTGACGCCTATGCCACACAACGGTTGTCGTCCTCCAAAACAAAGAAGAGTATAACACTAACAATATTATTTAAACCGGGTATTGCATTCATTTTAGATTTTTACTGATGCTTTACCGTCACCAAAAAATCAAAAACAATAATTATGGCACGTTACACAGGTCCCAAAACCAAAATCTCCCGCATTTTCGGCGAACCTATCTTAGGAAACGCTAAATGGTTGGGTAAAAACAGCAACCCTCCAGGTCA
>JBANFX010000035.1:0-10679 GCA_037975805.1 Bacteroidota bacterium
CACCCTTATGCAAGCATTAGATGTCCTTAAATACGCAAACCGCCCATCCGAATACAACGGAATGGCTTTGTTATGGCATAAGGATCAGCATATCCCTGGATCTACTCAATACAGTATTCGCCGTTATGCTGCCCAGGACACTTGGACCACTGAGGACACTGGTATGTTTGTTTATCACTACAATGGCGACCATCCTAAAGAAAACTTTTTAGAATTAAGATTTTGTATTGCTGGCAATCGGTTTTGTGAAAATAAATTATGTGGTAACTGTAATCAAGTACCTACCGAAGATTGTGCAGGGCCATTAAGAACTGTAGATGTTTTTAGTTTTCATTTTACGGCTACTTTCTTGCATCAGTTTATGCATAATGTAAAGTTGACAAATACAAAAGACGAAGTATTGGCATTTAGACATCCTAATGCTTTTACAAAAATATTTCCATTGAGTGTTCGAAAAAGAAACACTTTGGATAGCGTTTTAAATCATAGTTATACTGGATCCTTGGAAAACATATTCATCAATGCTAAGATTCATGAGTTGTTATTGCAAAGCTTGGATGTTTTAGTGGATGATGAAAAGGAAGAAGGCTTTACTTGTAAATTTTTAGCAGACGACAGAGGCAAAGAAAGTATTTATCAAGCGCGCGAAATTTTATTGCAGCATATTGGAGACCCCATTACGATTAAAGAATTAAGTCGTAAAGTGGCTATGAATGAGTGTTATTTAAAGAAAGGCTTTAAAGAGGTTTTTGGCACCACTATATTTGATTTTTATCAACAACAAAGAATGGAACATGCTAAGTATTTGTTGTATGAAAAGGCATTAAGTGTTACAGATGTATCCGCTTTGTTGGGATATTCTTCCATTTCCCATTTTTCTGCTGCCTTTAAAAAACATACGGGATTAAAGCCTTGCGAATTATTGAACTAATTCTTTCTTTTTTAGTTATTTTTATTTTCTCAAATTATTATCATGCGAAACGTATTGGCTATTGCCGTTCTTTTTTTATGCAGTTCTTGTATTAACCAAAGAGTAGATTTAATTGTGCACCATGCGCAAATTTATACAGTGAATAATGAATTTGCAACGGCTGAAGCCATGGCTGTGCAAGACGGAAAAATTGTGGCAGTTGGAACTAATGATGAAATATTAAAAGAGTACAAATCCGATAGTTTAGTAGACGCAAAAGGATCCGCGGTATATCCTGGATTTATTGATGCACATGCACACTTTTTAGGGTATGGACAATCCTTGTATGCAGTAGATTTAATGTTTGTGCCTAGCTGGGAGGAAGCCATAGAGCGTGTTAAAGATTTTGCAGCCAAGCACCCTGGGAAAGGTTGGATTAAAGGAAGAGGATGGGATCAAAACCGTTTTCCAGGAAAACAATTTCCAACCAACGCGGAATTAAATGCATTGTTTCCTGACAGACCTGTGATTTTAGAAAGGGTAGACGGACACGCAAGTATTGCCAATGATTTTGCTTTAAATATTGCAGGTGTAAAACCTGGTCAATCGATTGAAGGCGGACAGTTTATGATGCAGGATGGAAAACTTACGGGTTTATTAATTGATAATGCAGTGGGTGTGGTGGAGCGAAATGTGCCTGATGCCACAAAAAATGATTACAAGGATTGGTTAACTGCGGCCCAGCAAAATTGCTTTGCAACTGGTTTAACTACAATCACAGATTGCGGCTTAAGTCCTTCAGACATTGATTATATAGATGCACTTCATAAAAGTAATGATTTAAAAATGCGTTTGTATGTGATGTTAAGTGATAAGCCTGAATCTTATGCTTCCAAATATTTTACAAGTGGTGGCTATATAACTGAAAGATTGTCCGTAAAAGGCGTAAAAGTATACGGAGATGGTGCATTGGGAAGTAGAGGAGCATGTTTATTACATCCATATTCCGACAAGCCCGATTGGTCTGGATTTTTATTAAGTAGTCCTGCACATTTTGATTCCATTGCAGCAAAACTCATTAATACCGATTTTCAAATGTGTACCCATGCAATTGGAGATAGCGCAAACAGAACTATTTTAAATATTTATGCTAAATATTTAAAAGGAAAGAATGATAAACGATGGAGAATTGAACATGCTCAAATTGTTCATCCTAATGACTTTCATATGTTTGGAGACAATAGTATTGTGCCATCGGTTCAGCCTACCCATGGAACCAGCGATATGTATTGGGCAGGTGATCGTTTAGGTGCTGAAAGATTAAAAGGAGGGTATGCTTATAAGCAATTGTTGGAGCAAAATAATTGGCTGCCATTGGGCACTGATTTTCCTGTAGAAGAAATTAATCCATTTAAAACTTTTCTAGCGGCTGTTGTAAGACAAGATAGTAAAGGATTTCCAGCTGGTGGATTCCAAATGGAAAATGCTTTAACTCGTGAGGAAACAATAAGAGGAATGACTATTTGGGCCGCAAAAGCAAATCGTATGGAAAAACAAGTGGGCTCTTTGGAAGTGGGTAAAAAAGCTGACTTCATTATTTTGGACAAGGACCTAATGAAAGTATCTACGGATAGTATTTTGCAAGTGAAAGTTTTAAAGACTTACTTGAATGGTGAGAGGGTTCATTAGAATTAAGCCTTAATATTTAATTCCATAAAAAAGGCCCTCCAAATGGAAGGCCTTTTTTATGTGGGTATAATTCAAGCTTATAGTCCTACCATATCCTTAGGAACCACCCATGCATCAAATTCTTCTGGTGTAACATACCCTAATTTCACAGCCATTTCTTTTAAGGTAGTGCCTTCCTTATGTGCTTTTTGTGCAATCTCAGCTGATTTATAATAGCCAATTTTTGTATTTAAAGAAGTCACTAACATTAAACTGTTGTTTACATGTTTGTTAATGTTTTCTTCAATGGGTGCTAAACCAATTGCGCATTTTTCGTTAAAGCTCATGCAACCATCACCAATCAATCTTGCACTGTGTAAGAAATTGTAAATCATTACTGGTTTGAAAACGTTTAATTCAAAGTGACCCATTGATCCTCCTACATTAATGGCAACATCATTGCCCATTACCTGAGCAGCAATCATGGTTAATGCCTCGGATTGCGTAGGGTTTACTTTACCCGGCATGATGGATGATCCTGGTTCATTGTCGGGGATAAATAATTCACCAATTCCAGATCTAGGTCCTGAAGATAACATACGCACATCGTTTGCTATTTTCATTAAACTCACTGCTACCGTTTTCAACGCACCATGTGATTCCACAATGGCGTCATGTGCAGCCAATGCTTCAAATTTATTTTCGGCAGTTACAAATGGTAACCCAGTTAAATTAGCAATGTGTTTTGCTACATTTTCGGAATATCCTTTTGGTGTATTGATGCCTGTGCCTACTGCAGTGCCACCTAATGCCAATTCACTTAAGTGAGCAAATGTATTTTCAATTGCTTTTAAACCATGTTTTAGTTGGCTAGCATATCCGCTAATTTCTTGACCTAAAGTAAGCGGAGTAGCGTCCATAAAATGGGTTCGACCTATTTTAACAATATGCATGAACTCGGCACTCTTTGCTTCCAATGTATTTTTTAATGTTGTAATTCCTGGAATGGTTACCTCTCTTAAAATTTGATAAGCTGCAATATGCATTGCAGTTGGGAAGGTGTCATTGGAGGATTGAGATTTATTTACATCATCGTTAGGATGAATAAACTTTTCCTTATCTGTAAGACTACCGCCATTGATTACATGGGCGCGATAAGCAATTACTTCATTCATATTCATGTTACTCTGCGTGCCACTTCCCGTTTGCCAAACAACCAATGGAAATTGATCATCTAATTTACCTGCTAAGATTTCATCACAAACCTGACCAATTAAATCACATTTTTCTTTTGGTAAAATACCTGCATCAAAATTGGTTAATGCAGCTGCTTTTTTTAAGTAGGCGAAAGCGCGAATAATTTCCTTCGGCATTCTATTAATATCCTGTGCTATTTTAAAATTTTCGATACTTCTTTGTGTTTGCGCGCCCCAATAAACATGAGCAGGTACTTTTACTTCACCCATGGTGTCTTTCTCAATTCTGTATTCCATAATTACAATAATTTAGTAGCGCAAAGGTAAGGCACCTTACGAAAATATGGGTAAAAAATAGGATTAAAACAGGAATTAGTGTCCTTTAAAATGGGGCTTTCTTTTTTCTTTGAAAGCGGCAATACCTTCTTTGGCATCATCACTGGAAAAACAATCACCAAATAAATTAGCTTCCACATCATATCCATTCGCCTTCTCGTCCCAAACAGCATTAATGGCCTTAATGGAATTGCCTACAGCAATTGATGATTTCTCATGTACCACTCTCAATATTGAAAAAGCTTTATCCAATAACTCGGTTTGAGGAACTACATAATTTACGAGTCCATAATTCATAGCTTGGGTGGCATTAATTGTTTTACCGGTAATAATTAATTCCATGGCACGTCCCTTTCCAACTCTTTGAGTAAGTCTTTGTGATCCACCATAGCCTACCATTATTCCTAAATTAACTTCGGGTTGACCAAAAATGGCACTTTCTGAAGCAATTACAAAATGACAACTCATAGCCAGTTCACATCCACCTCCTAATGCAAAACCATTTACGCAAGCAATAACAGGTTTTGGTGAATTTTCAATTTTTGCAAATACGGATTGCCCTCTTTTAGCAACTGCAATTGCTTCCTCCTTGGATAAGGATTCAAATTCTTTAATATCGGCACCTGCTACAAAACTTTTTAAGCCTGCACCAGTGATTACTACACTCTTAATTTCAGGAAATTTATATACGCGGTCCATAACTGCATCCAAATCATTAATCACTTGCTTGTTTAAAGCATTTAAAACGTCGGGACGATTAATGGTAATGATCAATGTATGATCTTCCATTTTTGTAAATAAAGTTTGAAATGACATACTAGCAATTTTAATGATGAATAAATTTACTTCCTATGTTCGGTCACCCATTTTTTTATATAGTCTGCAATATCACCGGTATTGGCACCAGGGCTAAAAAGTGTTCCAATACCCATGGTGTTTAATGCATGATTGTCTTCCTCAGGTATAATGCCACCTCCTGTGAGTAATGTATTGGTTAATCCTTTTTCTTGCATCAAATTATAAACTTTAGGGAAGACGGTCATATGTGCGCCCGATAAAATACTAATACCTATTGCATCCACATCTTCTTGTAATGCTGCTTGAACCACCATTTCGGGGCTTTGACGAAGACCGGTATAAATCACTTCCATGCCTGCATCTCTTAATGCAGTGGCAATTACTTTTGCACCTCGGTCATGCCCGTCCAGGCCTACTTTAGCCACTAAAACTCTAATGGGTTTCTCTACACTCATTCTTAATTTATTTAAGTATCCTTGGTGTGTACAAGTTACACCAATTTTAGGATAATAATTTCAAGCTATGTTGAATTCTTGCTATCGTATCTTTTAATTCTATTGCCTCTACAATTTCAAATACTCCAGGTCCAAATTTACCACCTACAAGCATAATCCTAAATGGCAACATCAATTCACCTGGTTTTAATGCATGCTTAGCAACGAGTTCTTTAAATTCGGTTTCTAATTCAAGAGCTGGAGCGGACATTACACCATTTGCCACTTTGCTACTATATATTGTTGTTAATTCAGTAAAGAATTCAGTTTTATTAGCGTCCCATTTTGAAGCAATACTTGCTGTGTCAATATGTTCAGGAGCTTTAAAATAAAAACTTGATTGTGTTATAAAATCAGGCAATAATTGACAACGCTCTTTCACCAATCCTATTACTTTTACTAAATATGCAGGGTCATGCACTTCAATTCCTTCTTTGTCAAAATAGGGTTTTACCAATTCAGCTAATTGCTCGTTATCCATTTTCTTTATCCATTCACTATTAAACCACTTTGCCTTTTCATAATCAAATTTAGCGCCGCCTTTATGCACTCTTTCTAAAGAAAATCCAGCAATCAATTCCTCCATTGTATATATTTCCTTATCAGTACCGTCATTCCACCCCAACATCGCTAACAAGTTTACAAAAGCTTCGGGTAAAAATCCCCTTTCTTTAAATCCTATGGTGGTTGTATTGGTATTTGGATCAAACCAATCCATCGCAAATACAGGGAAACCTAAACGTTCTCCATCACGCTTGCTTAATTTACCGTTACCATCTGGTTTTAAGATTAAAGGAAGGTGAGCCCATTTAGGCATTTGATCAATACCAAATAAATATTTCCATAATAATACATGCACAGGAGCGCTTGGTAGCCACTCTTCACCTCTAAAGGCATGTGTTATTTTCATTAAATGATCATCTACTACTACCGCAAGATGATACGTTGGCATGCCGTCTGCTTTTAATAAAACTTTATCATCAACCATATTGGTATCAAAGCTTACATGACCTCTAATCACATCTTCCAAACTCACTTCCTCATTTTCTGGCACTTTAATTCTTATAACATGCGGCGTATTATTTTTTAATAATTCATCCACCACTTCTTTGGAAAGTGACAATGAATTTTTCATGTTCATTCTGTGCGCATGACTGTATTGAAAATTAGGAACTTCCTTTCGCTTTGCATCTAAATCCTCGGGGGTATCAAATGCATAGTAAGCATTGCCTTGCGCAATTAATTTATCTGCAAATTCTTTGTACATGGGCTTGCGTTCGCTTTGGCGATAAGGTGCACAAGGCCCTCCATGCAAAGGACTCTCATCAGGGGTTAGTCCACACCAAGCCAAAGTGTCTTGAATATATTGTTCTGCACCTGGTACAAAACGGGTTTGGTCAGTATCCTCAATTCTTAGTATAAATTCTCCGTTATTGTGCTTCGCAAATAAATAATTGAATAAAACCGTTCTCACACCCCCCAAGTGTAAACCGCCTGTGGGAGAGGGGGCAAAACGAACTCTAACCTTTGCATCCATACTTTACATCATTTTTACAAAGATAATATTCATACGGGCAAAAGAACTATTTATCTTTGGGTATGTATTTAATTAAAACACCTTTTTGGTTGCGTGCATTTTACCCAAAATGTACCTGGAATATCCCCTCCAAAGAGAAGGTGATTTATTTGAGTTTTGATGATGGGCCACACCCCGAAGCAACCCCTTTTGTTTTAGCAGAATTAAAAAAATACAATGCAAAAGCTACTTTTTTTTGCATCGGTAATAATGTGCTAAAGCACCCCAATATTTATGAGTCTATTTTAAAAGCAGGTCATAGGGTAGGCAATCATACTTATGATCATTTGAATGGATGGAAAACAACAACAAATGATTATATCGAAAATATAAAAGATGCAGTTAATTTAATAGAAAGTAATTTGTTTAGACCTCCTTATGGAAGAATAACTAAAAGACAAATTAATGCATTAAGTTCCGTGAAAAATTTGCCTCAACAAATTATAATGTGGGATGTATTGAGTGCCGATTTTGATTTAAAATTAAATGGCGATGATTGCGCGCGCAATGTTATAAAATATACAAAGCCAGGTTCCATAATTGTGTTTCATGATAGTCAAAAAGCATGGGATAGGATGTCGGTTGCATTGCCTATGGTTTTGGACTATTTCTCTCAATTGGGTTATCGTTTTGAGTCCATTCCATAAAATTTATTTTAAGCAAAAAGAAGGCCAAGGTAGAAACCTCGGCCTGTATAATCCGTACCCTATAAAAAACAAAAAGATAAAGTCTGTACTAATAAGACCTATCGTCCAAAACCTAAAACGATGAAATAATTCGTTTTAGTATGCGGGGTGGAAAAAAAACCGTTTTTTTGCATTTATAATCAGTGTTTTATGCGATTTATTGACACCCATGCACATATTTATGATGAATCTATTCTTCCTGAAATAGATCATATATTAAACAATGCTCATTTAAGTGGGGTAGAGAAAATTCTGATGCCAGGGATTGACAGTACTTGCATTGCAGATATGTTGGAATTAGAAACAAAATTTCCCAATAAATGTATTGCCATGATGGGCTTGCATCCTTGTTATGTGAAAGAAAATTATGAAGCTGAATTAAAAATTGTAGAAGCGTGGTTGTGCAAGAGAAAATTTGTGGCTATAGGTGAAATAGGATTGGATTTTTATTGGGATAAAACTTTTACAGAACAACAATACAAAGCTTTTGAAATTCAAATGCAATGGGCAATTGATTATAATACCCCTATTGTGATACATACACGTAACGCAATGGGTGAAACCATTGAAGCAGTAAAACCTTTTGCAAAAAAAGGATTACGCGGTGCCTTTCATTGTTTTAGTGGAAGTGCTGAATCTGCAAAGCAAATTATTGACATGGGGTTTTATTTAGGACTTGGTGGGGTGCTCACTTATAAAAATGCAGGTGTTGCAGAAGCAGTAAAAGATATTCCTATGGACTATTTATTTTTAGAAACTGACGCTCCTTATTTACCACCTGTACCATATAGAGGTAAAAGGAACGAACCATCATTCATGATAGAAGTAGCTAAAAAATTAGCAGAAATAAAAGCCTTGCCCTTGCATGAGATAGCAGCAATCACTACTGCGAATGCAGAAAGGTTGTTTGGGTTATAGAATAGTCCAAATCCCATATTTTATCTTACATTTGCAACCCTTATAGAGAGGTGTCCGAGTGGTTGAAGGAGCACGCCTGGAAAGTGTGTATACGGCAACGTATCGAGGGTTCGAATCCCTTCCTCTCTGCAAAGCCTGTCACGAAAGTGACAGGCTTTTTTCATTAAGACAGCGTCGAAAGTTCACTTTCGTAAGCTGGCGATAATGAAAAAAGACAGAAGCAAACATCGTTTGCTTCTGAAAGGCTTTGGTAAAAGAGCTCGACTTGGGATGACGACGAACAAAGTGAGGCGTCCATCCGAATCGTTTGAAAGGCTTTGGTAAAAAATTCTAGTGCTCCTTCATATGTTCATCCATTCTTTCATTGTACGCCAGTGGTTCTTCTTTCCAATTTTTATTATAGGATACAAACATGGCAATCCAAATAGAACGAGATAAACGCATGAAAATGGGTTGTAATAAAATAACCAACACGATAGAACTAAACAACCAATATAAAATTCGGTTATCATCTAAATCAAAGGTCATACCTATGAGAACTTTCCAAGCAACAAAGCTAGAAACAAAATAAGCAACTGTTAATGCATAACTCACATAACCTGTACCAACATAAAATCCAACTTCAATTTCAGTGGGCTGTCCGCAAACTGGACAATTTTCATTCATCTTTGTAATATTGGATAAATCATAAGCATTATTGGACACAAATAATTTACCTTCTCTACAACGTGGACATTTATTGGTCAATACACTTGACAATATATTTTTAGGCATGCCGCAAAGATATTGAAAAATAATAGGAGGGGACTAATTTTCGATTACTTGTTCCATTCGGATTCCTCTCGATCCCTTAATTAATATGGATCTATTTTCAAACGCTTTTCCTCTTAACCATTCTTTTGCTTCCAATGCATTTGAAAAGAAGATGAACTTGTGTTGGCATTGTTCAAAATCACCACCTACCAAAATAACTTGTTCCCAATTGTATTTTTCTAGTAAGCTTATAAGTGCTTGATGCTCTGCCAAACTTGTGCTGCCTAATTCCTTCATGCCTCCAATGCAAACAATCTTATGGGCTGCGTCTAATTTTGCAAAGTTTTCAATTGCCAATTGCATACTACTTGGATTGGCATTGTAAGCGTCTAAAATTACATCATTACCTTTCCACTTTAATAATTGTGAACGACTGTTTGAAGGGGCGTAATTTTCAATCGCATTTTTTATTTTATCGGCAGGCACTTTAAAATACAATCCAATACTTACAGCCGCCAAAATATTTGGTAAATTATATTCTCCTACTAATTGTGATTGTATTATTTCAAAAGGGGCACCCTTGGTGAAATTCACTTGTAAAAACCCATTAACAGTTGCAGCATCTGCTTGTAAGTTACCTGACTTGCTACCGTAACTAATTACTTCTGGAATTCCTGCACACATGTTTACTAAGTATTCAAAATCACTCATCACAAAAGCAGCTCCCTTATGATTTCTTAAATAATCATATAACTCACCTTTGCCTTTTTTAACACCCTCTTCCGAACCAAATCCTTCCAAATGTGCTTTACCACAATTAGTGATTAAACCATAATTAGGCATTGCGTATTCGCAATAACTCGCTATCTCTTGTAAATGATTGGCCCCCATTTCAATCACTGCCATTTGTGCATCTAATCCAATACTTAATAAAGTTAATGGTACACCAATATGGTTATTAAAGTTTCCCTGGGTGGTATAGGTTTTAAAATGACTTGCAAGCACAGCATATACTAATTCTTTGGTAGTAGTTTTACCATTACTGCCTGTGATGCCAATAAAAGGAATTTTAAATTGTTCACGATGATATTTCGCCAATGCTTGAAGTGTACTTAGTACGTCGTCAACTTGTAAAATTCTATCATCAATAGCATTGCTATATGGAATAGGTTCGTCAACAATTGAATAGCTAGCGCCATTTTCTATTGCAGATAATGCAAATTCATTGCCATTGAAATTGGGACCTTTTAATGCAAAATACAAATCGCCCCATTTTAGTTTTCTTGTATCGGTTTGTATTTGAGGATTTTGCTTGTATAGCTCGTATAAAAATGAAATAGAAGG
>JBANFX010000039.1:0-7087 GCA_037975805.1 Bacteroidota bacterium
TTAATAGCTTCAAACAATGGCTTAAAATGAATGGAAGCAATTATTTTAGTGTCGGCAGGTTGTGGACTAAATAAAATAGCCCTTATTGCAATTACAAAATCGCCATATGCTCTTAGTAAAAATAGGCGACGCATGAAAGTTTAATTTATTTTGTCTGTATACAGATACACTGCAATTAAAATAGACAATACAAGTCCTACTGCAACACCCATTAATACAATTAAATAAAGTGGAGTGGCTTGGTTCACCAAGGGGAATTTAGGCGTATCTAAAACCTGTATCACAGGTGTTTGATTTATTTGAGAAAGTTTTAAGGCTTCTAAGTTTTTAACTACTTCGCCATATAAAGTATAGGTAACAGTCTTGTCTCTTTGTGTTGTTTCTTCAGGAACCGTATTAATTTTTACCGCGGTATTGGTATTAATTAATTGTTGTTGTGCTACCTGAAAAGTTTTACCGTATAAACCTCCTAAAATGGCTTGTAAGGAGTCGGCCTTTTTTTGCAATTTGGTAATATTGTTATTAAGATTACTTGTTTTAATATCAATATATAAATCACTGGTTTGCTTTAGTAATCTTTCCGCAAATAATTTTGAAAATCTTTGATCCTTGGAAATAACTTGTATCCCAATAATTGATCCTTTTTTATTTTGACGGCTTACTACTAAATTGTCTTTTACAATTTTTTGTTCAATGGTATATAAAATAGAATCCTGTAATTGACTTGGTCGAGTAGCATCAAATTTAAAATTGGCTAATGCTGGATCACTTGCCCACTTCTTATTTATTTTATTAGCCGTTAAATATAAATCAGCCAAGGTTACATTGCCGTCTTTTATAGTAGTATCTATTTTAGATAACAATACTTTTTCTACAATTAAACGAGACTGCATAATATCTAAAATATTATCGCCCTCAAACATGCCTGCATTACCACCCGATAAACTTCCTATATCAAATCCTATTTGTGAAGCCAACGCTCCCAAACCACTTTTACCACCGGATTTGTCTTCTAAAATAAAGGTAGCAACTGCCTTATAACTTGGCGGTTGTAATAGCCCGTATCCCAATGCAATAAGTGTACAAACAATGGTCACCTTTAGCATCATTCTATATTGTGCCAATACATTATTGACCCCTCTTTTAAAGGTATCCATAACATCCACAAATTGAATTTTTTCCGGCATATTGGTGCTAATACATTAAATATTTGAATATCAATATGTTACAAACTTATTGTATCCCAGTTGCTATGTAAAAATACGGTTTTTGCGTTTAAATAGGATATATTAAATCTATTTATTATGTTAGATGCTAAACCCCCAACCCCTTACTTGCTTTTGAGTTTATTTAATTCTTACTTAAGTATAAATAGGGTACCAGCTTTGCGCTGTAAAAGTTACGGTCACGAATGTTTAAATATGGTGGCATATGATCCCCCATAATAATGATTCTTTGATATTTGCTTTTTGCAAGTTTTTCTATGAAAAAAGCAATCTGCTCATGTATGAGCATTAATTGATTTTTAGCTTCCTCTGAAACTTGAAGTTTACTAATTGCATTGGTGAGGATGGGATAAACCGAATTGGTTTTATGCCTAAAAGGCAAATGACTATTTACCGTTAAAAAATAGGTAAACTCTTTTTGAGAGCCCTTTGTTTTATTCAATAAATAATCAAACATCAACTCATCCTTAATAGCAGGAAAAGGTGCATCGCCCTGTATGGAATTGGTTTCATTTATATGATCCACTATATAATTGTCTCTAAAATATACATTTTGCATGCCAATATTTGGCCACCATGCCGATCTTGCAAACATTCTTCCAGTATAGGAATGAAAACCCGAAGTATGATATCCCTGTGTTTGTTTGATATCAAAGATGGAAGTGTCGGATGAATTTTTAGAACGATGATTTATAAAATAATGATAATCCCCTTTTATATTTAAAAATTGTTTTAATCCGGCCGAAGTGGTACTTCCATTAAATGGAGTCATCCCCCATTCATGCGAAAATCCATTTTGTTTTATTTTTTCATTTACCAACGCGCGTATATCATTTCTTATAACAGGATCATTGATTAAACCCCAGGACTCAACAATAATAACAATTTCATTATGTGAACTATCCGTTTTTAAATATCTAAAAACAGGAGAAGCTTCTGTATACTTATCAATTTTATACGTAGCTGATTGTTGTAATTCAATAAAATAATAAATGTAATTTTTGGCAATATAGCTAGCTATATTCTTATTTGTGAGATGCCATGATTTATGATTGTCGGTAAGTTTATTAGAACCATTTATAACATCTAATAAAAAGATGAAAGCATATATCCCTATTAATATGTTTAGGCTTTGTTTTTTATTAACCTTTAATCTTTCATTTATTTTTTTGATTAGTTTATAAATAAATACTAATAAAATAATTGCAATAAGCGTAACAACAATTTGTAAATAAGATATTTTATATAATACCAGATACTCGATATTATTAAAAAATTCTACAGAATTAAATAGATATACACTTGAAAAAGCATCAAAAAAATCGAGTATTAAAAATAGAAGGAATAAAACAAATGCTAATGTTATTCTATTAAAATAAATTATTATAAATAGAACAATTGCATATTCGTAATAAAATATAGCCCTTGGGATATAAATGAATAATTGTAATAAACTTAAAACATTAACAATTACAAAAAGTAGTAATGTATTTAATAGTATACTACCATTAAATTGCTTGAAACCCCTTTTTAACCAATTCATCAGAGTTTTGACAATCCTCTTTTGAAAAGGTTTAACTTAATAAATTATATTTTATTAAAGCGCGCGCTTTAGTTTTTATAAGCATTAGATTAATCTTATAATACCACCCCCCCTCTTACCTTATTAATCTATAAATTGTAAGGGCGGCGCGTTTTATTAAAAAAGGGAACTCTTTTAGGTTAATGGTTTCACCGGGAGCGTGTGCTCCTTTACCCGAAGCACCTAGTCCGTCAATGCAATCCATATACTGCGCTACATATGAAATGTCACCGGCACCGCGTGAACCAGGGTCACCGGCAACGGTAGCACCTATGCCCATACTAGTAGTTACACCATTAATTACTTCCATTACTCTTTCATTGCCCTCGGTGGGTGCCATACTTGGAATACCATCCACAAAACGAATAGTAGCTTTAGCACCGGTTAAACTTTGATCCACAATTTTTTGCATGGTCGCGCGCGCGTCTATTTTTTGTTGCTCCGTTAAAAAACGTAAGTCACCAGTTACAACTGCATTCGGTGAAATGATATTTGTTTTTCCAATGGCCGTGCCCGTTGCTTTGGCTTCGTCATATTGCATATCGGAACCACCAATAAATACACCCGGATTAAAGGTTAAATATTTTTCCTGACTTAATTGTGTTCTAAATTCATTTACAATTCTGGCTGCTTCATAAATAGCACCATAGCCAGCACCTTCGGTAAATACACCACTACTATGTCCTGTTTTTGCAGTTACATTTAGTTGCCATCCGCTTGCACCTCTTCTTGCAGTGGCTACTTTATTTAATCCATTCGCTCCTTCAAAAGCCAATGCAATTTCAGATTGCTTTGCAGTTTCAATAAAATCTCCCCTGCTTACTTCGCGCGGATAACCTGCATGCTCTTCGTCGCCTGTTAAATAAGCAGTGATGGCTGCATCCTTTAAATAACCATGTGCGTTTAATGCTTGTAACGCCATTATCATTACCACGTCTCCACCCTTCATATCATTCGCACCCTGTCCTGTTGCCGTGCTATCGTTTAACATGGTGAAAGGATTTTCCGGCATGTCTGGTTCAAACACAGTATCCAAATGGCCTATTAAAAATAATTTTTTGCCTTTTTGTTTTTTTGGCATCGGTGTCATGGCTACTAAATGCCCTGCACGTTTTATGCTATCCGGCATACTCACCCAATGCGTTTTTAATCCAGCAGTTTCAAATTCTTTTGCAAACAATGCACCTACTTTTTTTACACCTTCAATATTTAAAGTACCGCTATTAATATTCACCGACTCCTTTAACAGCTCAATAGCTCTTGGTATATTCGCATCTATATAAGAAAGGATTTTTTGCTCCTCCTTAGTTAAAGTATTGGTTATAGCATTACTATTGGTTTGTGCATGCAAACACATGACAATTGTTATTGCAAAAGCAAATAGGATTAATTTTTTCATAAGATAAATGTAAGAAATTGTATTTAATCAAACACCAATGGAATATTCAGTTTTACACTAAAATTTCGGCCCATATTAAATACACCTATACGACCTGTGGCTAAATTTTCGGCTGTATATTTTAAACGGCTTAAATGATTTTGATACGCAACATCCGTTAAGTTTTGAGCAGTAAAGGATAAACTAAATAATTGTTTACCCCTTTTTGTGAAATGCGTTCCCAACCCTACATTTAATAAATGATACCCTGGCGTAGCAGTTTCAGTATTGTAACCCGTAAATGGATTGTTTTGTGCAAACACATTATCCAACTGCACAGATAGATAAGAATTTTGTAAAGCAGATTGTTTGTTTTTAAATTCATACCTTAATTCTGAAATCCATCTTAATGGTGGAATATTTGGTAAATATTTGCTGCCATCAATGGGAGTGGCAAATGTACCTTTCACATAAGAAAAAGTGTTTTCTACGTGTAGGCCATCCAAAGGATGCGGATGTATATCTAAATTAAATTCAGCACCCATTAAACTTGCATTTTGTTGACGATACTCAAATGCAAATAATGCATCCCCATCTTCATTAACAATTATGGAATCACCCCCAGCAGCGCTTACTAATTTTTGATAATAAATATAATCGGTGATTTGATTATAAAAAACACTTCCATTAAAGGATACATGCTCGTCGCTCCATTCAGCACCTAAATCCAATTGTAAACTTTTTTCAGATTTTAATTGTGTGTTACCATATTCATATCTATTGGTACCCTCATGTGCCCCATTACTTCCTAATTCCGACATATTGGGTGCGCGATAACCACGTGCAATATTTAATTTGAATACCAATTCCTTCCCGGCTTCATAAGTTAATCCAAAAGATCCGGCAATATCACCATAGTTTTTTTGATGAAGTGTAGGAACAAAACTGTTTAAGTAGGCAATATTGGGATCGCTATATGGATTAGGCTCTTTAAATTCAATCCCTTTTTTATCAATTCTTGCACCACCACTCATGGTTAAGTTACCCGCTTTTTTCTGTGTATAAAAAAACAATCCTAATTCAGTTGAAGTATATTCAGGAATTAATACTTCCACGCCTTTGTTTTTATTTTGTTGTTGCATTCCGTTTACACCAATGGTATGCTTCCAGTTATTTTTTTCTGGCAATAAATATTGGAAAGAATAGTTTAAAGTACCTAAATCAAAGTATAAACTTTTCTCGGAAGGATCTACTATATTTCCAAATTCTTGTCTTTGGTTGCGCTGATAAGCAATATTGGCTTTTAGTTTTCCTGTGCCCCAATTAATACTATTGTCTAAAATATATTTGGTATGTATAATATTTTGATAAGGAATAGATGGATTTGTGGAATTAAAATCTGCATCGGTGGCAACTGGATTTACATAAGCGATACTGGAAAGGCGTACAGCGGGAGATGCGATTACAGTATTTACTTGTTTTATAAATCGGCCCGCTTCATCTCTATCACCCTCAATCATGCCTAATTTTTGATTAAACTGATTTACAATAAAATGAGAATAGCCCCAATCTTTTTCTATACCAATAAAACCGCCCCCATTTAACTCATTAAATTTTGAGTTAAACACTTTGCCATCATATTTATTTTGATAGTCACTCGCTTTTTTAGAAGAAGCATTTATACCCCACACCAATCCTTTTTTATTACCGGCAATATCAAAGTGATAACCTTGTAAAATATTATTAGATTGATAATTACTAAAAACATTTCCTCTTATGGCACCCTCGGCCACCGGCACATTGGATACTACATTAATCACACCACTCAAGGCCTCACTTCCATAAATAATAGAGGCTGGCACTTTTAATACCTCGGTGCGAGTAACATTGTATTCATCAATTTCAATCCCATGTTCGTCGCCCCATTGTTGCCCCTCTTGTCTTACTCCATCATTTAAAACCATTACTCTATTATACCCCAATCCTCTTATAATGGGTTTTGAAACGGCAGGCCCTGTACTTAATTGAGATACACCGGGTGTTTTAGATAAGGCGTCTATAAAATTGGTACTTGCCGATTTAAAAAAATCTTCCTTCTTTAAAATAGTAATAGGGGTTGGAGTTTTGCGTGAACTCGTGGCGCGTAAAAAACTAGTAACCGTCACATTAGAACTTTCAACAGCAATATGTCCCAATACAAAATTTTCGGTGGTATTGGCTTTTACGATAATAGATTTTGAATAAATAGAAAACCCTATAAAACTTACTTCGGCAATATGTTCCCCCTTTGGTAAACTAATTTCATATACACCATTTTGATTGGTGATTACGCCTTTTTTATATTCTGGAAAATATACACTAGCACCTTGCAAAGGCAGCCCCGTTAATTCATCGGTTACCTTACCCGTTACAATAAAATTTGTTTTTGTGCTTTGTGCTGCACCCGATTTAATTATACATAAAAGTATAAATACGAAAACTGAAATATGCTTTAACATAATTATAAATTGAAATTGAAAAATAAAACCAATGCGCTCATTACGCATTTCAACATTCAATTATAAAATGGGCGGGCCGCGAGAATCAAAATGAGAGATACTACTACTAGGTATAAATGAAACAGTGGCTTCATTTTTCACCGTTTGCGTAGTGGGTGTAATTAAAAATAATTCAAAGCTATATTGAATAAAGGGAGAAGTAGCAACTAATTGATCATAAGAACAATGTATGGTCGCATGCTCTACTTGTTCAATGGGTAAATTAACGTGCACGCTACATGAAGTAGGATCAACGTGCTTTGCAACAAAATCGTGAATGTTTTTTTGTGGGGTAATACTAAATGCAAAAACCACTAGCATGGCTAGCGCAATAAATTGTCTTATGGTTTTTGAAAATAACATT
>JBANFX010000034.1:0-4636 GCA_037975805.1 Bacteroidota bacterium
GAATCTTGGATCGTTAATGGCAGGCAAATAACCATTTCTTGACCCAACACTTGCTTTTAATCCTACAAAAGGTTTTTCAGTCAATTTGCTGATTGTTACGTCTGCTTTAGCAATACTTAATTTATCTTTTGCAATGGCTAAACTTGGATTGTGATTAATGGCATACTGCATTGCTTCATCAAGCGTGTAATCCTTTACCGATAAGGTTAAATTGGACTCTTGGATATCACTTACTCCAGTTGCATAATTTAACAAATTCAATAATTTTCTTAAGTTGGTTTCTACATCAATTTTTCGATTGGTTTCATTATCAATTTTTGATTGAATAGTGAGAATATCTAATTGCAGTGCATTGCCATTTTTGTAATGTGATTCAACAATGGCTTTGTTTTCATTAAGTAAAGCCAGTACATCATTTTGAATCGCAATTGCTTTTTTAGCATATATAATTTGAAAATACAATTGACTTATTTGTGTAAACAAACTATTCTGTAGCTGTGCAGCAACATGGTGGGCAGCTTGTAATTCTAGTTTAGATTTTTCGATACTTGCTTTTAACCGACCAAAATCAAATAAAGCATAGGAACCGTTTAATGCCCCTGAAACATTATGTTCTGGTGCAAACTGAAATGTTTTTTCGCCAAAGGCTACTTCAATTTTAGGTTGTACATAAGCATAGCTCGCATCTATAGTTACATCTGGATACTTATTAAGTTCAACCATCTTTAATTTATCTTCTGCAAGTTTAACCGATAATTCTACTTCTTTTACTTTAGGAAAGTAAGTAAGTGATTTTTGCAACAAAGATTTTAATTCTGCATTTGCAATTTCTTGTGCCATTATCTTGGTGCACAATATAAATAAGGCAAAACCAAGCAGTACTGTTTTTTTCATAATCATATTAATTTAATGCGCTTCAGCAGCAGCTTCTAACGCAGCTTTGTCTAGTTTTTTTCGTGATCTTAAAAAGAAAACCAATGGAATCACTATTAAAAAGAAAATACCCACCAATTTAAATGTATCTAAATAAGATAAGTAATACGCTTGCCTGTCTACCGATAAATCTACAAGCTTATATGCTTTTGTAGCAGCACCATTTACATCACCTGTTTTTGCAACAATACCCTGAGCTATACTACCAACTCTTTCATTCCATTGTGCGCCATCCGCCGGTAAATTAGAAATTAAATTGGTACGATGTTTAAAGTACTGATGAGCAACATAATTATTAGCAATGGCAATGCCAAATGCACCACCTAATTGACGAATCATATTGTTTAAAGATATACCAGCAGCATAATCCTTTGATGCTAAGCCTACCACTGCCTGATTAATTAATGGCAACTGACTCATTGAAATACCAAAAGCTCTTATAAGTAATGGCCAAAAGAAATCCCACTTTCCTGCATCAGGAGAAATAGTAGCACTATAAAATGCATACACCGAAAATAAAGTAAATCCAACAATCACAAAAGGAATAGGACTTACTCCTTTACTCATTAATTTACCTATGATTGGCATCATTATCACACCCGCCAATGTTGGAGGTAGTAATGATATACCTGTTTCAAATGCAGTAAATCCCATTACTCTTTGTGCGAGTACGGGATATACAAATACTGAAGTAAACAACCCAAATCCAGCCACAAATGTAAACATAGTTGTGAATGCTAGGTTTCTATTTCCAAGTACTCTTAAATTTACAGCAGGTTGTTTAATGCTTAATTCATACCAAATAAACATACCCAATCCAACCACGGCGATCATGGAACAATAGCGAATTGTTTCACTCGAAAACCACTCTTCCGACTCACCTCTTTCTAATACATATTGTAAACAACCAATACCAACGGCAAGTAACATTATGCCAGTATAATCAATTTTAATATCTTTTTTATTTTGACCTTCTCCTTCCTTCTTATCAATAAAAGTATAAGCCAAAAATGTTGCTATAATACCTATAGGAATATTGATCATAAATATTAAAGGCCAGCTATTGTGCTCAATAATCCATCCACCTAATGTTGGGCCCAGCGTAGGCCCTAAAACTATACCCATTCCAAACAAACCAGCTGCCATGGGCCTTTCCTTTGGCTCAAATGCGTCAAATAGGATTGCTTGAGAAGTAGATAGTAAAGCACCGCCACCCACACCTTGAATAAATCTCCAAATAATGAGTTCCACTAAACTATCCGACTGACCGCACAAATAGGAGGCCGCCGTAAATATGATCATGGAGACGATATAGTAATTTTTTCTTCCAAAATATTCTGCAAGAAAACCAGTCAAAGGAATGATAATCACATTCGCAATGGCATAAGATGTAATCACCCAACTAATATCTTCGATACTTACTCCTAAGCTTCCAGAAATTTCTGTTAAAGCAACATTTACAATAGAAGTATCTATCAGCTCCATAATCGCAGCTGATACGGTTGTTATTACAATAATCGCTTTCGCGATTCCCTTTGGTGTTGCCATTAATTTATTTGTCAACGGTGATAAATACACTCATCCCAGCTCTTAATTTATCTTTAAAAGCAGACTGGTTATCAATAGAAATTTTTACAGGAATTCTTTGTGTTACTTTTATAAAATTTCCACTTGAATTATCAGGAGGGAGTAATGAAAATTTAGCCCCTGTTGCATCACTTAAGCTAACAATGCTCCCTGTTATCGCTAAATCGGGATAAGCGTCTACACGTAATTTTACTTTTTTACCTTCACTCAATGATGCTAATTGACTTTCTTTAAAATTGGCTACAATCCAGTAACTGCTGTCGTTTACAATAGAAAAGATAGGGGTACCTGCTTGAACAAATTGTCCTATGCTAATATTTTTCTTACCGATTTTACCATTTACAGGCGTTGTAATTTTTGTATAAGAAAGTTTTAATTCTGTTTCTTTAATTTTCGCTTCTTTCATTTGAATAAGTGCTGATGCTCTATTCACATTTTCCCTTAAAACAGCAATTTTATTATTGGCTGTTGCGTATTCTGTTTGTGCATTTATAACTTCTTGGTTTGCAGTAGCCGATTGGTATTCAGTTTCGTCTAATTGTTTTTTAGTAATTGCTTGTTCATTAAATAAATTTTGATCTCTTTGCAAATCATTTGCAGCTTTGGTTTGGCGGATCGTTTTTAAATCAATTACACCTTTATTATTTTTTAAAGAAAGAATTGCATTGTCAAGTTGCGCTTTTGCATTGGCAAGGTCGGCTTTAGATTGCATTAAATCCGCTTGTTGTTCCCCTAAAATGGCTTGCAGTTCTGCGTCGTCTAATGCTACCACCAATTGTCCTTGATTTACAGAATCATAGTCTTTTATAGATATGTTTTTTACATATCCTGAAATACGTGTTATTACCGGCACAATAGATGTTTCTATTTGTGCATTATCGGTAGTTTCATGCGTTAGGGAAAAATATATTTTTTTAATGCCAAAAAAAAGGGCAACCATCAATAAAATACCAATGACTGCCTTTCTAATATTTGCTTTCTTTTGCTTTTGTTGCTGCTCCATCTTTATGAATTAAATTTTTAATTTGATTTCTTAGAAAGTGCAAATTTATAAAATTAAAGTGGAAGCAGCTTCTAATTTATTTAAACGGCCCTTTATTTAAACTAACATAGTAATAATAAGGTAAGTATCGCCTTTAATATTAATAAACCATCAATTAACAAAATGTTTGCATGAATAGCTTTTTGCTTTATTACTTTATGTGCAATAAGATAAGTAAGTATCACTAAAAAGCCTTGAAGTACATAGCTAATGGGAGACATCCCAGTTATATATAACCAATAAACTACTGTTCCATAATAAAGTAATAAAAGGGGAATAATTATTGTTTTTAGGGTGGTGCTTAAGCCTAATTTTAGCACAATAGTGTTTACCTCGTCAACTTGATCCTTTTGCATATCCTTAAAATCAAATAATATCGCTAACACTAATACATATATAAATAATTGTAAAAAATAAATAATGAAGGCTTCGTCATATATATTAAATGTTGCATTGTTAACCAACCAAATAGGAAACAAACTGCAAATCACAGTCCATACCCAAGCAATGGCCAAACTTTTAAATACACCTTTTGCGCGATAACTTTTAAGAAAGGAAAAAGATAAATTAGGTAAATAATAAGTAAGGGCTAATAAAATGGTAGTACAAAAAATAAACTTAACAGAAATTGAAGCTTGTAAAAAAAGATAAAACAAATCCAACTTTATAATTGCTATGTATAAGCAAATACAAGAAAGAAAAATTTGTCTAACAATTAAATACAGTTTGTTTTTTTGATACCACATCACTCTTTCATTGAGCAATCCATTTTTTGATTCTTGTATATATGCATGCGTATAAAACAGGACCGTGGCTAAATGAATAAGTAATAGCATCCAAAGGATGGGTAATTGATGCAATAAAACGAAGCCAGAAGCAAGGGCTAAGGATGCTGCGCATATCCCGTAAAATTGATTGCTCCACAGCAACCATCCTTTCCAGTTTAATTTCACAGTAAATGAATGGTTATTTAATCTTTGGTTAAATGATATTCCTGAATCAATGCAGGATTTTCAGGAGAAAGCGTAAAATATAATTTTAAATTTCCTTTTTTGCATTCAATAATACAATATC
>JBANFX010000036.1:0-2994 GCA_037975805.1 Bacteroidota bacterium
ACAACGCCTAGTGTAATAAATAAACCTAAATTTTTACGTAACATAGTTTTTGTATTTGTTTATAAAGATAGAGCAAAGGAAGTACCAAAGACAATAACTGCCGTTTAGTCTTAAAAAAGAATTAAAAAGCTGACAAAAAAATCCCCCCAGCTAGGCTGAGGGGATTCCAATTAACTTATCCTTAACTAAAGAACGTATTTTCTGCCAAATTAGCCTTTAATGGCTGCTATACCTGGAAGTACTTTGCCTTCAAAATACTCCAACATAGCGCCACCGCCGGTACTTACATAACTCACTTTGTCATGGTAACCAAATTGGTTCACTGCGGAAACGCTGTCTCCACCACCCACTAAACTAAAGGCACCTTTTTGCGTAGCTTCCGCAACAGCGTCGGCAATAGCTTTTGTTCCGGCTTGGAAATTAGGCATTTCAAAAACACCCATTGGACCATTCCATAAAATGGTTTTACTTGCTAAAATTACCTTTGCAAATTGTTTTCTAGATTCAACACCAGCATCTAAACCTTCCCAACCGTCCGGTATTTCACCACTCGCACAATTTTGTGTTTTTGCATCATTGTTAAAATCATCTGCAATAATATTATCAATTGGTAAATGAATATTTACTCCTTTTGCTTTTGCTTTTGCTAAAATTTCTAAAGCCAAAGGCATACGATCATCTTCATGAATTGATTTTCCAATTTTACCCCCTTGTGCTTTAAAGAAAGTATAGGCCATACCACCACCAATAATAATATCGGTCGCACGATCTAATAAATTTTCAATAATCAAAATTTTATCAGACACTTTAGCACCACCAATAATTGCAGTAAAAGGCTTTTGTGCATCATGTAATACTTTTTCGGCACTCACCACTTCACCTTCCATTACCAATCCAAAAGTTCTGTTTTCCTTAGAGAAGAATTGTGCAATAATCGCAGTAGAAGCATGTGCTCTGTGGGCAGTACCAAAAGCATCATTCACATAAACGACTCCTAATTTTGCTAATTTTTCAGCAAAAGCAATATCTCCTTTTTCTTCTTCTTTATAAAAACGCAGATTCTCTAATAACAATACCTGACCAGCTTTTAAAGCACCTGCCTTATCAACTGCTTCTGCACCAATACAATCATTGGCGAATTGCACATCCACTCCTAATAATTTAGATAAGTGTGCCACAATATGTTTTAAAGAATATTTTTCGGTAGGGCCGTCTTTTGGTCTGCCTAAATGGCTCATCAAAATAACGCTACCCCCATCTTTCAAAATTTTAGAAATCGTTGGCACTGTTGCACGCATTCGATTATCATCCGTAATCTCAAAGGCATCATTTAAAGGCACATTAAAATCTACACGGATCAAGGCCTTTTTGCCTGCAAAAGAAAAATCATTAAAAGTACTCATGTTAATTATTTAAAATCGTTTGTTATAATTTTTTATAGAACTC
The DNA here is from genome assembly GCA_037975805.1 of Bacteroidota bacterium. Taxonomy (GTDB): domain Bacteria; phylum Bacteroidota; class Bacteroidia; order Chitinophagales; family Chitinophagaceae; genus Sediminibacterium. The sequence goes on from JBANFX010000036.1 coordinate 1,447, forward strand.
GAAAAAGCTTGAATAAAAATGCCCCCGAATAATCGAGGGCATTTACTATAAACTTTTGCTTATTTAATTTTGCTTGCGAAGTATTTCACAGTACGAACCAACTGAGAAACATAGCTCATTTCGTTATCGTACCAAGATACTGTTTTCACCAATTGAACATCGCCCTGTGTCATTACTTTTGTTTGTGTTGCGTCAAACAAAGAACCGTAAGAAATACCAACTATATCAGAACTCACAATCTCATCCTCTGTGTAACCAAATGATTCATTTGCTGCTGCTTTCATAGCTGCATTTACTTCCTCGGCAGAAACTTTCTTAGACAAGATCGTAGTTAATTCAGTTAATGAACCTGTAATAGTTGGAACACGTTGAGCAGATCCATCTAATTTACCTTTTAATGAAGGCAATACTAAACCAATTGCTTTTGCAGCACCTGTACTATTAGGTACAATGTTTGCAGCAGCAGCACGAGCACGACGTAAATCACCTTTAGGATGCGGTCCGTCTAAAGTGTTTTGGTCATTGGTATACGCATGTACTGTTAACATTAAACCGGTAACGATGCCAAATTTATCTTCTAAAACTTTAGCCATAGGCGCTAAACAGTTCGTAGTACAAGATGCACCAGAAATAACTGTTTCCGTACCGTCTAAGATTTCATGGTTGGTATTAAATACTACTGTTTTCATATCACCAGTAGCTGGAGCAGAAATTACCACTCTCTTCGCACCTGCTTTAATATGTAACTCTGCTTTTTCTTTATCGGTAAAGAATCCTGTAGATTCAATAACAACATCTACATTATGCGCTCCCCAAGGAATTTGAGCAGGATCACGTTGTGCATATATTTTAACTGCATGACCATTTACCACTACTGAATCCTCTGTTGCTTTCACTTCTGCATCAAAACGACCTTGTGCACTATCATATTTTAATAAATGTGCCAAAACCGCTGGAGAAGTAAGGTCATTGATAGCCACTACTTCGATACCATCCATATTATATATTTGGCGGAAAACCAAGCGACCGATACGGCCAAAACCATTGATTGCAACTTTAACTGAACTCATAGTATTTATTTTTATATTTCATTAGGAGACGCGAAGGTACTGCCTTTTTAAAAAATTAGTACAAAAATGGGGTTAAAAAACGCAGGAATTATCAACAAAATCAAGGATTTATACGAACTGTTGGTAGTTTAAATTGCTTCAATACATAGTGCACAAGGGTTTATTATATTTTTAATCATGAATAAAAACTTGCATTAACGACCCATTTTCAATGAAAAAAATGCAAAATGATTTGGCAGTAAAGCGATTGCATCCTATTTTTGCAACCCGATTAACAAATTGGGTCCTGGAGCGTTCGTCTAACGGTTAGGACGCCAGGTTTTCATCCTGGTAATACGGGTTCGATTCCCGTACGCTCTACAAAGTGTTATTTTCTAAAATAATAAAGGTTTTAGAAAATAATAAAAAACCGACCCAATTGGGTCGGTTTTTGTTTTTACAGGTTCTTAAGCTTGGCATCTAAGATTGACCTAATATC
>JBANFX010000038.1:0-19707 GCA_037975805.1 Bacteroidota bacterium
TGTTGTAATACTTTTCCTTCCAATGCTGGTCTACAATAAACAATAGCCACTAATGCAAATACTGCAACTGCGATTAAATGGGGTAGCGCCGACTTTAATAAATTCTTTACCATACAAATAAATTATAGTCACAAACCTACAACTAAAAAGGCTTTTTAAGTAATTTTCTTATCTTGTAAACAATTCACAATTATGGGGAATGTTTTTAATAAATCTTTTTTTGCTTTCTTAGCAAGGTTGGCCATTATTTGCAATATTGCCTTTTTGCTTACCTTAATGAAGATGTTATTGAAATGGTTTAAAATGCCCGATTTTTTAGCCAATTTTATTGCCGTATTGGGTTTGGAAATGTCCCCTGTTGTTAATATTTGCTTTGCTATTTGGTTAATGGTCTCAAAATTGAGAAAAACAAGTGTAGATATACCTATTTGGCAAACAATTATGGTTCTAAGTATGTTATTAACACAAATCTTATTCGCCCTTATTTAATCCTACATGATTAACACCATTCTTAAAGATAAACCTACCAAGCTATTCATAGCCATCACTGCATTTTTCGTAGCAAACGCACTTATTGCAGAATGTATTGGTGGAAAGATATTTTCATTAGAAGGGGTATTTGGTTTTGCCCCTGCAAACCTTACTATTTTTGGACAATCGGGCTTATCCTTTAATTTAACGTGTGGTGTGTTATTATGGCCATTAGAATTTGTGATTACCGATATTGTAAATGAATATTATGGCCCTAAAGCTGTGAAAAGAATCAGTATCATTGCCGTGTGCTTAATTGTTTATGCTTTCTTAATGTTTTATTTAGCCATGCGCATTGCACCCGCTGCTTTTTGGGTAAGCTCAAAAGTGGATAACGGGGTGCCTAGTATGCAAAATGCATTTGAAGCCATTTTTGGTCAAGGTATGTGGATTATTTTAGGAAGCTTGGTTGCCTTTTTGGTGAGTCAGTTAATTGACGTAATGGTGTTTCATAAAATAAAGAAAGTAACAGGAGAGAAAATGCCATGGCTAAGAGCAACGGGTTCAACCCTTGTTTCACAATTAGTAGATAGTTTTGTAGTGTTGGTAATTGCTTTTAAACTAGGAAACAATTGGTCCTGGGCCTTTGTTATGGCAGTTTGTGTGGTGAATTATATGTACAAATTTTCAATGGCCATCATTTTAACACCCGCTATTGCCTTCATACAATCACGCATTGAAAAATATGTAGGACATGACACTGCTAAAAAAATGAAATTGGCAGCGATGGGGGTTGAAAATGAAATTTAAAAACCCTTCATTTCTAATAGCATTTTAATGGCTACTTTATCAATGGGTAGCGTCATACTAGCCACGCTTAATTCACTTAATGGAATCCATCTTAAATGCTCGGCTGTGGAATTTTTATCGGCAACCTCTTCTGGTAAAAAATCAAAGGCTTTTTCTTTTGCGATTACTTTATTTGTGTCGCTTGCGTGTACATAATAATAAATAGAAATAATTTGATCGGTATTGTTAAAGGCAGATATTTGAAAAAAATCCGTGGTGTAAAAATGGTCGCCAACGGAAACTGCTAAATTAGCCTCTTCCATAAATTCTCTTGCTAAGCCATCTCTTGTACCTTCGCCAATTTCAAGTCCGCCTCCAGGTAATTTAGTAATGTAGGCTCCACGAATAAATTCATCACTCACTAATAATCTTTCTTGTTCGTCAATTAAAATTCCATATACCCTCACGTTAAACAATGCCATTGAAAAAATTATTTTAATTGTATACTCGCTTTATAAACAAAAGTACCAGGTCCTTTTAACCAAATATGGTTAAAGTGTCCTCCTCCAAGGTTGTTGAAATGTACTGCTAATTTCCCCCCTAGAGTTTGTATTTGAATATCATGTTCGCCTTCCTTTTGGAGACAGGAAATGATAGCTGCTGCAGTTACTCCTGTTCCACAGCTATAGGTTTCATTTTCAACGCCTCTTTCATAAGTACGCACAAATAAATGATCCTTTTGATGTTGTACAAAATTTACATTTATACCTTCTTTGCTAAATCTTTCATTGTATCTAATGGCTTTACCCTCATTAAATACCTCAAAGTTTTCAATATCATCTACCCATTTAATATAATGGGGAGATCCCGTGTTTGTAACAAAGTAATCGGCACCACTTTCTACTGCAATTACATCACTCATTTTTAAGTGCACCCATCCATTGTCATGAATTGAGGCTTCATGTGGACCATCTATGGCAATAAATGTATAATGTTCCTTTATAATTCCATTGTCGTGTGCAAATTGAACCAGGCATCTTCCTCCATTACCACACATGGTTCCTTCCGTTCCATCAGCATTATAGTATGTCATGGAAAAATCATAACCGTTTGCGATTCCTAATAACATTAATCCATCTGCCCCAATACCAAATCGGCGATCACACAAGAAAGCAATTTGTTCATTCGATAATGAAATGCTTCCATCTCGGTTATCAATTATCACAAAATCGTTTCCTGTACCCTGGTATTTAGAGAAATTAATATTCATAAACACAAATTAAATGGTTGCTATAATACCTAAAGTTTTTTGAATCATGCGATCCACTGCACTTGCCATATCCTTACTATATTCCTTTTTCACTCTATTTGCTATAATCACATTGATACTTAAGCATTGATGTCCTAATAAATTACACAAGCCATAAATCGCACTTGTTTCCATCTCAAAATTTGCAATATGGTGGTTGCCGTATTTAAAACTTGTCATTTGATCTACCAATTTTGGCATACTTAATGGAAGTCGTAAAATACGTCCTTGTGGTCCATAAAATCCAGGACATGTAACGGTAATGCCATGACTATATCCTTCACTAAAATGTTTAATTAATCCAGCACTAGCGCTTGCAATATAGGGATGAATATGATGATTGGTTATTTGAGTATGTTGTTCAAATGCAGAGAGAATAGCTTGCTCTTCGGAATTGTTTTCTAACTTGTAAAAGTGTAATAAATTGTCAATGCCTAAACCATGTGTGCCAGCTACTAATTGATCTACGCCCACTTCACCTTGCAAGGAACCGCATGTACCCATTCTAATAATTGAAACTGATTTATGTTCTTTGTTTAGCGTTCTTGTGTTAAAATCAATATTTACCAGCGCATCTACTTCATTTAAAGCAATGTCAATATTATCTGGGCCAATTCCAGTACTTAAAACTGAAATTCGCTTATTGCCAATATAACCAGTGTGGGTAATAAATTCTCTGTGCTCGCATTTGAATTCAATACGATCAAAATATTTGCTTACACTAGCTACTCTTTCGGGGTCACCAACAGTAATAACGGTATCCGCTATTTCCTCGGGTCTTACATTTAAGTGATAAACCGCACCGCGGTCGTTAATAATGAGTTCAGAAGCGCCAATTGCCGACATATTGTTATTATTTATAGTACAAATGTCGTTTAAATCGTATTAGTTGTAAAATTCTTTTATAATTAACTTCTTTGTGTTATTTTCGCGTCCCAAAAGGGTCCTGTGGCCGAGTGGCTAGGCAGAGCTCTGCAAAAGCTTCTACAGCGGTTCGAATCCGCTCGGGACCTCGATACAAAGCCTCTTCACGAAAGTGAAGAGGCTTTTTTGTTACGAGCCAACGAAACAAGCGCCACGAAGTGGCAGTTAATTTAGCGAGACAGTGCTTGAAGCTTGCTTCGAAGCACAGACGAGATAAATGAACAAATGAGCGAAGCGAATGGGCTTGTAAAAGCGGGGTGATTTTTAAAAAAGCACAACACAAATCACAGATTTGTGTTGAAAAGGCTTTGGGTAAGACGAGTTTGTCGAGGCCGATCAACGACGAGCGAAGCGAGGAGTTAATCCTAGTCTACCGTAGCGGATGTTAGCGAAAGAAGAGAGCTAACAATCCAAGTAAATTTTTGCTGCCCCAACACTTTTACCTATTTTAATGTTGAAATTAAATCCATGAAGTCCATCTTTTTAATTCCTTGCTTTCTAATTGCAATAAGTCAAATTGCATTCACCCAAACCATTTCCCAAACCCAATCCACCGAAGTGCTTGTGATAGGCGGCACCGCAAGTGGAATATGCGCGGGACTACAATCTGCCCGCTTAGGAATAAGTACCATTATAACAGAGTCAACACCTTGGTTAGGTGGTATGTTAACGGCTGCAGGTGTTTCCGCATTTGATGGAAACGAAGCAATGCCAGCTGGCATTTTCGGTGAATTTAGAAATAGATTATACCAACATTATGGCGGACGAAAAAAAGTTTCAACCGGCTGGGTAAGTAATACTTTATTTGAACCCCATATTGGTGATAGTATTTTTAAATCTATGGCGCAAAATGAAAAGAAACTTCAAATTTATTATCACTATGAATTTGTGAAAGTTAATAGAGATGAAGACTCAATTACGGGTGTTATATTTTTTGACAAACTCAGTCAAAAAAATGTTTTAATAAAAGCCAAGCGATATATAGATGCCACTGAACTTGGCGATGTATTAGCTGCTGCCAAAATTCCTTATGATTTAGGAATGGAGTCCAATGAAATTACAAAAGAGCAGGTAAATATGCATGGTGCATGTGACATTGTTCAAGATATTACTTATGTAGCCATTTTAAAGGATTATGGGAAACCCCAGCCACTTATTGAAAGACCTAAGAATTACGATTCCTCAGAATTTGATGCAAGCAATACTTCTTTTTATAAGGATACTACTAGGAAAAAACCAAACGTGGATGCAATGAAGATGTTGAATTATGGGAAATTGCCGGGCAATAAATACATGTTAAATTGGCCAATTTATGGGAATGATATTTATTTAAATGTAGTAGAGCAAACCCCCAAACAAAGAGATTCCTTATTAGAAGCAGCAAAGCAACAAACTTTAAGATTTGTTTATTTTATACAAAAGGATCTTGGGTTTACCAATTTTGCATTGGCAAATGATGAGTTTCCCACTAAAGACAAACTTGCTTTGTATCCATATTATAGAGAATCAAGACGGATGCATGGACTTACAAGAATGTTGGTGCATCATATTTCCAAACCTTATGAAACAGAACAGCCCTTGTATAGAACAGGCATTGCTGTGGGCGATTATCCAATTGATCATCATCATAAAAAAAATCTAAAAGCGCCACAGCATCTTGATTTTTTCCCAGTACCCTCATTTAATATTCCATTGGGTTCTTTGATCCCGAAAGAAGTTAATAATTTAATTATTGCCGAGAAATCAATCAGCGTTTCTAATATAGTGAATGGTACTACAAGGTTACAACCTTGTGTAATGCAAATTGGTCAGGCGGCAGGTTTGTTGGCCGCAAAAAGTATTGTAGAAAATGTTAGTCCTAAAAATATTTCAGTTCGAAAAATACAAGAATCACTTTTAGAAGAAAAGGGTTACATAATGCCTTATATAGATATTGATCAAAATAATCCTCATTTTAAAGCTGTTCAAAAAATTGGCGCAACGGGTTTATTACGTGGGGTAGGAGTTCCTAGTGGTTGGGCCAATGCAACTTACTTTTATCCCAATAAAATGGTCTCCATTAATGAGTTTCTAAAAACCTGGGCGTTAAAATATAATTCTGAAAAACAGTATGATAGAGATGAAATGACCATAATGGATGCAGTCCTTTTTACATCAATAATGAAAGTAGAAAATTCAAGTAAAGTGCAAAAAATATTTGAGGACAAATGGGCAACATTAGGTTTAACTAATTTTGATATGGAAAGGCCCATTTCCCGAATTGAATTAGCTGTAATTTTAAATGAGTTTGATGCTTTTAATAAGTTTGATGTTGATATTTATGGGTTTATTATAAAATAGTTTACTGTATTTTTACAATATGAAGCACTCACAAACCATTGGCGTTATTTTTTGTTTAGCCTTGTTCTTTTTTAGCACACAGCCTTTAGTATTTATAGAAAGTCAACAATGGATTATTACAGGTTGGAAAACTGCAAACAGCAACTATGGACAACCTGGGAAGTTCTTTGCTTATATTGGATGCATGTCTTTGATTTTATTTATACTTCCTTTTTTATGGGCAAAAAGATTTAATATGATAATGGGAGCACTATTAGTGGCTTGGAGTTTTAGGAACTTTTTAATTTTATCAACTTGCCAAATGGGAGAATGCCCTCAAAAGCAATGGGCTTTATATGCTTGTGTAATTGTTTCATGCGGAATTTTAATAATGACTTTTCTACCTAAGATAAAAATAAGTAAGTAATAATAAAAAAGCCTTGCAAATTGCAAGGCTTTTTTATTGTAGTCATGTGCATTAGGATAATCTTTTTAATGCTTCTCCAATAATACCTACCGCTTCTTTAATTTGCGCCTCTGTAATTATTAATGGTGGCGCAAAACGTATTTTATCACCATGTGTTGGTTTTGCAAGTAATCCTAAATCTCTTAAGTGCAAGCAAAGCTCCCATGAAACTTCTGGGTCTTTATGATTTATCACAATTGCATTTAATAATCCACGTCCACGTACCATTTGAATGAGTGGCGAGTTTAATTTTTCTATTTCGCTTCTTAATATTGCTCCCATAGCTGCTGCATTTTCCGCCATATTTTCGGATTTTAAAACTTCCAATGATTTCATGGCAACTGCACATGCCAAAGGATTTCCTCCATAAGTGGAACCATGCTCACCTGGTTTTATTTGCATCATGACTATATCATCAGCCAATACGGCTGATATAGGTAATGTTCCTCCACTTAATGCTTTCCCCAAAATTAATATATCAGGTCTTACCCCTTCATGATCACATGCAAGCATTTTACCGGTTCTGGCTAAACCGGTTTGAATTTCATCTGCAATAAATAATACATTGTACTTTTTACATAAAACGCTGACACCTTTTAAATAGCCATCATCTGGCAATACAACACCAGCTTCCCCTTGGATGGGTTCAACCATAAATGCTGCAACGTTGTGGTCTTTTAATTCATTTTCCAGAGCAGTTAAGTCATTGTAAGGAACCAATCCAAATCCAGGCATATAGGGACCAAAACCTTTGAAGCTACTTGGGTCGGTGGATGAAGATATGGCTGCTAAAGTACGCCCCCAAAAATTACCTTCAGCAAATATTATTTTTGCTTTATTCTCTGCAATTCCTTTTACATTATAACCCCATCTGCGTGCTAATTTAATTGCAGTTTCTCCACCTTCTACTCCTGTATTCATGGGCAGTACTTTATCATAACCAAAATACTTGGTTATATAGGCTTCGTATTCTCCTAGTAGATTATTGTGAAAAGCGCGTGATGTTAATGTTAATTTGGCAGCTTGTTCTTGTAAGGTTTTTACAATGGCAGGGTGACAATGACCTTGATTCACTGCCGAATATCCACTTAAGAAATCGAAGTATCTTTTTCCATCTACATCATATAGAAAAACGCCTTCGCCTTTTTCTAATACAACAGGAATTGGATGATAATTGTGGGCTCCAAATTGATCTTCTAATGCTAAATACTTTGCAGCATTTGCACTAACAGTATGGCTAGTTGACATAAGTTTTTATTTAAAAAAGAAGTAAAATGTGAATTGTCGGATTTTCTATATTATATTAAACCGAGCATGAAAATGTAGTATGTAATTCAATTACCCCAAGGGATGATTGAGTAAATCTAAGTTCAAAACAAGGATATGTGCCTTTTTCATAGGTCTAAGTTATGTTTTTCTCTTTAAATTCCGATATTTTGGACTTACATTCGCAAAAACAAATTTGTTTGAAACCTTTAGTATCCATTGTTATTCTCAATTTTAACGGAGCAAAATACTTGCAGTCGTTTTTGCCTTCTGTATTGGCTACGCAATATGAAAATTTTGAGGTTGTTGTTGCAGACAATGGTTCAACGGATGATTCACTATCTATTTTGCAATCTGCTTTCCCCTCTGTTAAAATTATTTCATCTACAACAAATGAAGGTTTTGCTGGTGGTTATAATTGGGCCCTTAAATTAATTACAGCACCTTATTATGTTTTATTGAATTCCGATGTTTCAGTGACGCCTAATTGGTTAAATCCAATGGTTGATTTATTGGAGTCAAATTTGAACATTGCAGCTTGTCAACCAAAATTATTATCCTTCAAAGAACCCACCTATTTTGAATATGCTGGTGCGGCAGGTGGTTGGATAGATAGTTTAGGATATCCATTTTCAAGAGGAAGAGTTTTTGATTATTGTGAGATAGATAGCCAACAATACGAAGATAGTGCCCCTATCTTTTGGGCTTCTGGTGCGTCAATGATGATTAGAGCTTCTGTATTTCATGAATTAAATGGGTTTGATCCTCACTTTTTTGCCCATCAGGAGGAAATTGATCTATGTTGGAGAATTCAATTAAAAGGCTATAAAATATATTGTTGTCCAAAATCAACTGTATTTCATGTTGGTGCAGGAACGCTTCCAAGAGGGGGTAAAAAAGTGTATTTAAACTTTAGGAACAATTTGGCTATGCTTTGTAAGAACTTGCCATTATGGGAACTATTGTGGAAGCTGCCGTTTAGGTTTTCTCTAGATGCTTTGTCGGCATGGAAAGGATTATTGACAGGTGATGCTAGCTTTTTCACCGCTATTGCAAAGGCCCATTTTTCTTTATTTATTTTTATAATTCAGGGTAAAATTAAGCGTTCCCATGCCCAGACCCATTTGAGTAAATTGGATGGGGTTTATACCGGATCCTTGGTTTATCAATACTTTATTAAAAAGAAGCATTATTTTAATAAAATTGTCCAATAACTGAAGCTTTATTAAGAACTAGTTATTATTTTTGCGTCCGTAATTATACAATATGTCACAAGATTTACATCAGCCAGAAGTTTCTAAGGATATTAACTCAAATTGGGTTACTTCCTCTAGATTCCTATTTTACGTATCTATTTTTGCTATTTTGTCCTTAGTAGTAGGTAACTGTTCAAAAGTATTTAGCAGCGGTTTTAAAAAGACTACTCCAGATGTGCAAACAAGCTCTCAGTATAAGCCTGAATATAAGTAGAAAAAATTTTGTTGGTGTGCTTTGAATCCTTATTTTTGCACTCCTAAAAATAGTTCTTATACAAGCGAAAGTAGCTCATTTGGTAGAGCACGACCTTGCCAAGGTCGGGGTGGCCGGTTCGAGCCCGGTCTTTCGCTCCAAAATCCCGAATCTCGGTTCGGGCTTTTTTTTAAGTCTTTAAATAGACGCCTTGGTGGTGGAACTGGTAGACACGCAGGACTTAAAATCCTGTGGGCCGCAACGCCCGTGCGGGTTCGATTCCCGCCTGAGGCACAAAGCCTCTCACGAAAGTGAGAGGCTTTTTTTATGCAAGACCGCGAATCAAGCTTGCTTGAAAGAGCGGGCGAGCATAAAAAAAGTCAATTAAAATGCAAAGCATTTTAATTGAAAGGCTTTGGGTAAACCCGACTCGATTGGGAAGACGGCGAAAGAAATGAGCCGACAGTCCCAATAAAAAAAGTCAATTAAAATGCAAAGCATTTTAATTGAAAGGCTAAGCTTAAAACCGATTTGATTGGAAATACGTTTTGAGCAAAGCGAAATACAGCAGTCCCAAATTTTGTATCTTAGTACCACCTATGTCACATTTAAAAGAAAGAACCGAAAAAAACTGCCTCAATTGTGGAACCGAAGTAGCAGGTCGGTTTTGTCAACAATGCGGTCAGGAAAATGTAGAAGTAAAGGAAAGCCTTTTACATTTAATAAGACACTTTCTAGAAGACTTAACTCATTTTGATGGCAAGCTGTGGAAGACTGTAAAGTTATTATTGTTTAAGCCTGCAAAATTAACGCAACATTATATGGATGGTAAACGTACAATGTATATCCATCCCATTAGAATGTATTTATTTGTTTCTGCTGTTTTCTTCTTATTTATGTTTACAGGGGATGTGCCAGACAAGCCCAAAGGTGCATTGTCGAATGGAACCCCTCCAAAAGACATTGCAACAGGTTTGAATGACGGTTTTAGAATGGAATTAGGAGATGATACTGTTCAATACAAGACCTTAGCAGAATACAAAGCAAAGCAACAAAAATTACCAGAAAATAAAAGAGACGGATGGCTAGATGCTATTGTTAAAAAGAAAGGAATTGAATTAAATGAAAAATACAATGGAGATAAATTCAAAATTGGCAAAGCACTCATTGAAAAATTTGAACATTATTTTTCAAGAATGTTATATATATCGCTTCCTATATTCGCATTCTTTTTATGGATATTATATAGAAGAAATAAAAATCATTATTTTGTTGATCATCTTATTTTTAGCATACATATTTATTGTGCATTCTTCATTATTCTTTTTGCAGTGAAACTTATAAATATATTTACAGAATTTGTTTTAAATAAAACGTATGATTTAATTATTATATTAACTCCTTTTATTTTATGCTTCTACTTATATAAAGCCTTGAAAAATCATTTCAATCAATCGAGGCGAAAAACCATTTTAAAATTTACCATTTTAAATTTTTTAACAACTGCTTTAATGGGATTTTTAATGCTTACATTTATTTTATTATCTCTGTTTAATTTATAGTAATGAACCAATCTTTAGTGGCGCAACGTTTTCTAGAACTAGTTGAAATCATGGATACACTCCGTGAAAAATGTCCTTGGGATAAAAAACAAACTATACATAGTTTAAGGAGCAATACGATTGAGGAGTTGTATGAGTTGGTGGACGCAATAGTGGAAGAAGATTGGGAGGGCATTAAAGAGGAATTAGGCGACATTATGTTGCATGTATTATTTTATGCTAAAATTGGCGCAGAACAAGGTAAATTTTCACTAGACGAAGTCATGGAAGCGATTGCAAAAAAATTAATACATAGACACCCCCATATTTATGGTGATGTGAAAGTAGAAAATGATGATGATGTTAAAAGGAACTGGGAGCAATTAAAACTTCAAGAAGGAAAAGGAAAAAAAACAATATTAAGTGGGGTGCCTAATAGTTTGCCATCCATGGTCAAAGCACTCAGGATTCAAGAAAAAGTAAAACATGTAGGATTTGAGTGGGAAAACAAGGAGCAGGTTTGGGATAAAGTAGAAGAAGAGATAGCTGAGTTAAAAGTGGAAGTAATTGCCAATAATCAAGAAAAAATGGAGCAGGAATTTGGAGATGTATTATTTAGTATGATTAACTATGCTCGTTATTTGAATATTGACCCAGAAACAGCATTAGAAAAAACAAATAAAAAATTTAAGTATCGTTTTGAATTGATGGAAAAGTATGCCAATGAAAACGGCCTTGATTTATCAAAAATGAGCCTTATGGAAAAACACGAGCTTTGGTTGCAATCCAAAAAATAAATAAGAATGCCCTCCTTGGAGGGCATTCTTATTTATTACTTCTCAATATTTAATGTTAGTCTCTTAAATTAATTATAAAGGCATAAGTACCATAATAGCCTGGGTAAAAACCACCCAGTTTTACGGTTCCATTGGATTTATTTATGGCATCATAAAATTCACTTAAATTAGTCACTTCTTTATCATTTACGGTCATAATCACAAAGCCCTTTTCTATACTACTTTTTGCAAGTACGCCGTTTCCTATGTCTTTAATGATTACACCTCCATTGATTTCATTTTTTTCGGCAGTAGCTTTATCCAAGGTTTCAATTTTACCACCTAATTTCTCAATCATCTTGCTGCTTTTTGCAACATCGGTATTTCCTAGTTTGGCTTTTAATACAATTTCTACTGTGGATTCTTTATCATTATTTTTTACAGTCAGTGTAATTTTATCACCTGGCTTATATTTAGATACTTGTTCTTGAAGCTCAGGAGCTGATTTAACAACAACGCCATTTATTTTTGTAATTACATCACCTGCTTTTATTTTAGCTGCTTCAGCAGCGCCACCATCAATTACATTGGTAATTAAAACGCCTTCACCTGGTTTGTATTTTATGTTTAATTCTGCTTCTAATTTTTTAATTTGATCTTCACTCATCTCTTCTGGTGCCATTGATAATCCTAAATAGGCTCTTTGTACGGTTCCAAATTTCACGATATCTGTTACCACTTTTTTTACAATATTTACAGGAATTGCATAGGAATATCCAGCATATGATCCAGTAGGGGACATGATTGCAGAGTTAATACCAACTAGCTCACCATTGATGTTTACCAATGCGCCACCACTATTTCCTTGGTTTACTGCAGCGTCGGTTTGTAAAAAGGACTCAATAGGCTTATCACCTTGTCTTGAGTTAACATCTATACTTCTATTTTTTGCACTTATAATGCCAGCAGTAATGGTTACATCTAAATTTAATGGATAGCCAATTGCTAATACCCATTGTCCTAATTTTACATCATCACTATTTCCGTATACTAAATAGGGCATATTGGTTGCTTCAATTTTAATTACTGCAATATCACTATTGGGATCGGCACCAATTACTCTTGCCTTATATACTTTTTTATTTGTGAGTGTAACTGAAATCTCATCTGCTCCATTAATAACATGATTGTTGGTTACTATATAACCATCACCTGTAATTAATACGCCACTTCCACTTGCTCTTTGTTCAGGCATTATTCTTGGTCCACCAAAATAATCGCCAAAAGGATCTTCTCCAAAGAAATCAAAGAATGGGTTTCTTTGTCTTGGGGCAGTTCCGTTATCTATTTTTTTTGCGTTGGTTTTTGTTTTTATATGCACAACTGCTGGTGAAGCTGCGGCAGCAGCTAATGTAAAGTCTGTTGATGCAGTGGGCACAGCACCATTGACAAAATTGGCATAGTTCGCTGGCAACTTACCCAATTCTTGAACTGAATTGCTATTGGATCTTGCCCATTTTGCAAAACCCCAAATGCTTATAAATGTGGTACAAGCACTAATGCCAATGATGGCTAAAACATTCTTGTAGTTAAAGTTCATATTCATTTATTTTTTTGAAGTTATTTTAGATTTTACAAATTATATGCCATAATTAAAGACAAAATAACAAAGATGAAAGAATGTCACAAATTGTGCTACTTGCTTTAACAAAATATTTACGAAAATATTCGTTTTTTGATAAAATCTGTTCTTTCTGTCATTAAATTTTAGACAAAAATTCCAGGGTATCCACCCCGTCGGCATATTGAACCAAAAGTGGCTTTTGTAAACTTCCAAAGGGCAATCCATTTTTGCCCACAATACATTGAATATCATTAGCGTTTAATACTGGGTATTCACCTGTGGTATAATATTGGTAATGAATTTGAGAGATGGCCGCAAAAGGGGAGGGATTTTCACTAAGCAAGATACCTCCCGCGTCCATATAAAACTGTCTGTTCATCATCAATAAAGCCAATTGATAATCATAGTTATGTTTATACTTATGCTGGTCTCTTAAATAGTCATATTTTTTTAGCGCGTTCAATAAGGGAATAAAATCATATTCATGTGGTACCCAAATTTGAGTAACATTTCTGCAGCCCATACCAAAGTATAACATCATATCGTCGGCCAACAAATTCAACATTTCAGGGGTTTCGGTCCCATCTAAGATGGCCACAGAAGTTTTATTTTTTCTAATGATATTGGGATATTTGCCAAAATACTGTTCAAAATATTGACCAGCACTATTGCTTCCAGTTGCGATGTAGGCGTCACAATTTTTTAATTGATCTTGTACCAAGATCAATTCTTTAAAAGCAGGATTAATTTCAATTAAGGCATCCATTATATATTGCATTAGAACGGTGTCTTTTGAGGATAATTTAACCACTGCAGTATGACCCGCTATAAGGACACTTAATAAATCGTGGAAACCAACCATGGGGATATTACCCGCCATAACGATACCTACTTTTTTTTGAGTGGGGGTATTAGATATACTATCATATAAGTTTACCCAATTTTGTAAAGCTTCAACTGACAGATATTGTGCTTTAATTTGTGCACTTGCCTGATCAATGAACGTTGGTAAGAACCATGCATTTTGATTATTAGCCCTCCATTTTGCTTCCTGAAACCCATCATTTTCGGGGTTTAAATATTTGTCACCAAGGGTAAAAAAAGCATTAATTCTTGCTTGAATGTTCATGTCAGTTCTTTATATTTGTAAGGCAAAAGTACGTCACTAATTATTAAATTATTTTTATGGCACTAAAAATCACCGACGAATGTATCAATTGTGGAGCTTGTGAACCAGAATGTCCAAATAATGCTATCTATGAAGGTGGTGTTGAATGGGCTATGGCTGACGGCACTACTGTAAAAGGAAGTTTTAATTTATTAGATGGAACAGCTGTTGATGCGGATGCTAGAATCGCACCAATTGCTTCTGACACCTATTATATTACGCCTAATAAGTGTACCGAATGTCAAGGTTTTCATGAAGAACCTCAATGTGCTGCAGTTTGTCCTGTAGACTGTTGTGTTCACGATGAGTTATACCAAGAAACGGTAGACGCATTGCTGGCGAAAAAAGATAAACTACACGCTTAGTTTCAAAATAAAAAAAGGGAAGTTTTTCCCTTTTTTTATTTGATATATTTATGAATTAATAATTGATAATTGTTGATGATGAAAAAGAAAGTGGCATTGGTTACCGGAGGATTAAGTTCCGAAGCACAAATAAGTTATAAGAGTGCAAAGACTGTTATGAACGCATTGGACAAAAATATTTATGATGTTTATTTAATTGACATACATCCAACCGGATGGTGGTATGAAAATATAGTGGGCGAAGAAGTTGCGGTTAACAAAGCCGATTTTAGTATTGAAGTAGGAGGTGAGAAAATTACTTTTGATGTTGCGTTAATGTGCATACATGGAACACCTGGTGAGGATGGTAAATTGCAGGGCTATTTTGATATGATTGGTATGCCATATACAAGTTGTGACACAGCTACTTCGGCATTAACATTCAATAAGAGATACACGGTGGCGGTTGCTGGATTTGGAGGCGTTAATGTGGCTAAATCATTGCATTTATTTTCTGAAAATCCAATGACCCCTCAAGAAATATTAGCACAGTTACAATTGCCGGTTTTTGTAAAACCGAACAATGGCGGTAGTAGTTTAGGTATTAGTAAAGTGAATACTCCCCAAGCGCTACCAGCTGCTATGGAAAAAGCATTTAAAGAGGACCGTCAAGTATTAGTGGAAGAATTTATAAGTGGAAGAGAATTTACGATTGGTGTATTCAAATCAAAAGGCGTTTTAACTGTATTACCAATTACAGAGATTACTACCGACAATGAATTTTTTGATTTTGAAGCAAAGTACCAAGGCAAGAGCAAAGAAATTACGCCTGCTGTTATTTCTGAAAAAATGTTTAATGACCTAACAGCCGCTGCTAAAAAAGTATATGCAACATTAAATTGTAGAGGTGTTGTAAGGGTTGACTTTATTTATGATGAAGCTGCTGGAAAAGCTTATATGTTAGAAGTAAATACGGTACCAGGTCAAAGTGAGGCAAGCGTGATTCCGCAACAAGTTAAGGCGATGGGATGGGATTTAAGCCAATTTTATGCTACTTTAGTGGAAGATGCCTTAGCCAATAAAACCAATTTATAATTCAAATGGAAGCCATAGATAAATTATTAAAAAAGCCTTTATGGGTAAATATCTTAGTAGGTATTGGGGCATTTTTATTTTTATTGATTTTGGTTTTCTTTGCTTTAGGGGTTATCACAGGAAATGGGAAAACTGAAAAAGTACCTTCTGTTGTTGGGCTTGATATTACTACTGCTGAACATAATTTAACGGAGTTGGGATTTGATGTTGTTATTCAAGACTCTCTTTATGTAGATACATTGGCGCGCACTGCTGTTTTAAGACAAACACCAGATGCCGATGAAGTTGTGAAAAAAGGAAGAACAGTTTATTTAACCATTAATCGAGTGCTAGCACCTCAAATTGAAATGCCTAATTTAGTTGGCTTTTCTTTACAAAGCGCTATCATGTATTTGAAAGTTTTAGGGTTAAGAGTGGGCACTACTACTTTGCAGCCGGATAAAAATAAAGGAGTTATTTTAGATCAATTGGTGAATGGGGTTCATATTGCACCGGGTGCCAAAATTTCCTCAGGAACTATAATTAATTTGCTTGTTGGTGATGGAACCTTGAGTGTATTGTTGGAGGTTCCTGATTTAGTTGGATTAGATGTTGCCACTGCGAGAAGTTTAATTGAAGGTGCTGGATTTGTAGTAGGTAGTTTCTCTTCTAATGCTGCGATACAAGATACTGCGAGTGCTTTTGTAATTGCTCAAAATCCTGTATCCTTAACTTCTAAATTAGATTCATTAAATATGCCAATAAGAAATAGAGTGCCTATCAAGACACCTATCAATCTTACTATAGATTTAACTGCTCCTGTTATACAATCTGTCGATACCATTAAAAACTAATATAATATGCAAACCATTACCGTAGCTGCATTGAAAGAAAAAATAGATGCTGGTGAAAAAATTAATTTACTTGACGTAAGAGAGCCTCACGAACATGCAGCTTTCAACATTGGAGGTCAATTAATGCCTTTAGGGTTAGTACAATCTTTACAGATTGATGAAATTGAACATTTGAAAGAAGAGCCTGTTTATATTTATTGCAGAAGTGGTAATAGAAGTGGACAAGCTTGTTTAATGCTTGAGCCCTATGGTTTTAAAAACGTGATTAACGTGACGGGTGGAATGTTGGCTTGGCAAGAGCAATTTCCAGGTTAATAGATTGTTGGCATTTATTTATTTTCAAAATCATTTATATGAAAATCATAGCGAATCTTTTTTTATGCTTCATTGTGCTTTTTAGCGCATGCAAATCCAATGATACTAAAACGGCCCATTCGGCTAGTAACTATCACGACACAACCGGCAGAACAGATATTTTCACCGGTGGTGTTCAAATAATCCCCATTCAAACTGCAATAGGAACTTTTAATGTTTGGACTAAAAGAGTAGGGAACAATCCAAAAACAAAAGTTTTATTATTGCATGGCGGTCCTGGTGGCACCCATGAATATTTTGAATGTTTTGATTCATTCTTTCCACAAGAAGGTTTTGAGTATTATTATTATGATCAGTTAGGTTCAGCTTATTCTGATAATCCTAAAGATTCTTCCCTTTGGACAATAGAGCGATTTGTGGAAGAAGTAGAAACGGTTCGTAAGGCTTTAAAAATGGACTCCACGAATTTTATTTTATTAGGACATTCTTGGGGCGGTATTTTGGCAACTGAATATGCCTTAAAATATCAACAAAATTTAAAAGGCTTAGTTATTTCAAATATGGTCCCTTCTGTTCCTGAATATAATGCGTATGCAAATAACGTACTGGGTCCAAAATTGCCAAAGGATATCTTAGCAAGTATAAGATCTTATGAAGCGAAGGGTGATTATACCAATCCTGCTTATTTAAAGTTGATTGAGGACAATTATTATCCTGAGCATGTTTTAAGAATGCCACCTGCAACCTGGCCTGATCCTGTAAAAAGAGCATTTGCAAAAATGAATTATCCTTTATACTTAAAAATGCAAGGTCCTTCTGAATTTGGTATTGTAGGGGACGCATCTTTAAAAAATTGGAATCGTAAACCAGATTTAAATAAAATTAAAGTACCTGTTTTAAGTATTGGCGGTGAGTTTGACACGATGGATCCTAAGGCTATGGAAGAAATTTCAAAACTTGTACCTAATGGCCAGTATTTGTATTGTTCTAAAGGTTCACATATGTCCATGTATGATGATCAACAAACATATTTTACTGGGTTAATTAAGTTTATTAAAGGATTAGAAAAGTAATTGATGTATGGTTTAGGATTAGAAAATGGCTCTATTTAATATCTATTTTTAAACTTAATAAATAATTTCGACCTGCCATTGGGAAATAATTATTGGAAGTTGTTGTCACGCCTCCATAAACATAGCTATAAGTATAGCCGTTAGGTTCATATTTCACATCCATCAAGTTTAATGCATAAAACTGTAATAATGCATTCCAATTTTTCTTTTTTGTTAATGTATATGCAATACTTAAGTCATTTGTGAAATAGGCGTTAAGAATTCGCTTTTCATTTTGTGTGTTGTCTAAATATTGTTTTGACACATATTTACTTGTCCAGTTTATATTTAATTTATCGGATGCTTTATAAATAAATTGATGAGATGCAGTAGTGTTTGGGGAGAGCGCTATATTGGTATTATGATGCGCAATAGATACTTGGCCTCCATTATCATAGTCGTCAAAATATTCAGTAAAATGCTTTATTTTATTATTGCTAAAAGTAATATTGCCAATACTTGTTAAATACTTATTTAACTGCCAGCTTTCTTCAATTTCAATACCAGCACGATAACTATTTGGAACATTCGTCCTAGTATAGGAGCCTACATCATTAATTTTTCCAGTAAGCACCAATTGATCCTTGTAATTCATATAGTAAAGGTTTACGCCCCAACTAAATTTTTCCCCTTTATGATTAAATCCTGTTTCCCAGTCATAAAGAGTTTCTTTTTTTGGTTGTTGTGTAATGCCTGCTTCAAAATCGTCTCTGTTGGGCTCTTTATTTGCAATAGCAATACTTGAATAATAGGTAGTATTGTTTACTTTATAACTAATTCCCACTTTTGGATTAAAAAAATTAAAGCTTCTATCTACAAGTAGAGTGGGGTTGCCATCAAATCCATTCATTGTATGTTGAACATGCCTAAATTGAAGATCTACAAAACTGCTTAATTGTTTATTGTATGCGTGTTCCCATTTCGCATAACTATTGTATTCTTTTTTGACAGCATCATTATTATAATAGTTGAATTGCAATAAATCAAGTGTTTCCAAAATTGCATTATTGCTTGGCAGTTCCCCAAAATGTAACCCATCATAAATACTCCATCCGCCGCCAACAATAATTTGTTCTTTATTTTTCTTATAGGTTAAGGATGCAATTTGGCCATAAAATTTATTATCTAACCACCTTCTTCTAATTAAATCTACAGGATTGTTGGCGCCAATATTAATACCATAATCACTTGGGGATACGCCGGCTTTATACTCTTCATAATATCCGCGACCTGTGGTTAAAAATAAAGCAGTACTCCATTGTAGGTTCGTGTTTATTGTTTTATTATAAAACAATTGGTAATGTGTTTGAACATAATTATCGGTTTGATTCTCATATGGGGTTCCACTTTTTTCAGTACCTGCAGGGTTATATGTTCTGTTGGTAAGCAAACTATCCTCGGGAACGCCATACCAGGCCTGGTAGGTTTTTTCTTTTCCAGAAAATATATTTAAACGTAAGGAAGAATTGTAGCCCCAGTAGGTGGTGCTTATATAAAAAGATTTCAAATTGGAACTAGCTCTGTCTATATAACCATCGCTCATTATATTACTAAGGCGCCCATCAATTGAGAAACGATTATTAATTAATCCTGTTCCAAAAAGTAAGTTATTTTTTTGTGTATTAAATGATCCAAAACTATTGTTTAATGTTAAATAGGGTAAGGGTTTATAGTCATTGGTTGCTAAATTGATGGTTGCACCAAATGCGCTTGATCCATTGGTGGATGTTCCTACCCCTCTTTGAATTTGTATGCTATTTGCGCTGGAACTAAAATCCGGAAGGTCCACAAGATATGCTCCCATACTTTCTGCGTCATTGTATGGTATCCCATTAAGGGTGATATTTATTCTTGTAGCATCTGTTCCTCTTATTCTCACCCCTGTATATCCAATGCCTGTTCCTGC
>JBANFX010000046.1:0-25287 GCA_037975805.1 Bacteroidota bacterium
TAACAGGTAAGGAATGGAGAGCTGAATAAGTTTTAAACTTACAAGACAATTAAAATATTTAATTTAAATAATCAATATGACTAATGACCCTAGATATCCCATTGGAAAATATCAAGTTACCGCTTATAGTGAGGAAACTAAAAATAATTGGATAAAGAACTTACGTATTGTTCCTTCCGATTTAGAACATGTACTTTTAAATTTAGATAAGGCGCAATTAGATACACCATATAGAGAGGGTGGATGGACTGTAAACCAAGTAGTACATCATTTGGCGGATAGTCATATGAATGCGTTTATTCGATTTAAATTAGCCTTAACCGAGGAGCTCCCAACCATTAAAACCTATGATGAAAATGCTTGGGTGCTAACTGCCGACGTTGCAGAAACCCCATTGAATGTTTCAGTTACCTTGTTACATGCATTGCATGAACGTTGGGCAAATTTATTGAGTAGTTTAACGCCAGAACAGTGGGAGCGCAAATTATTTCACCCTGTTCGCAATGCCGAAGTATCAGTTTGGGACTTGTTTACCATTTATGCATGGCATGGCAAACACCATATAGCCCATATAAAAGCTTTAAGAAATCAAAAAGGTTGGTAATGAATGTATTAAATTCTATTAATTAAAATTTAATATAAATTCTACTTGTTAGTTTCGAGTTACTTCAGCCACTAAAAATATACTGCCAATCACAATGATTAAATCATTTGGGTTGGCATTTTCTTTGGCGGCATTTAGGGCAGTATTCACATGGTCAAAAGCAGTACCGGTTATTCCAATTTCGTTGGCTATAGAAGCTAGTTCATTTACAGGCAAGGCTCTAGGAATATGTGATTGTGTAAAATAAAACTTTGCCTCCTTTGGTAATAGTGATAAAACAGCAGAAATGTCCTTGTCCTTGACCATTCCTGTAATAATATGTAATTGGTTGTAATGTATACTGCTTAATTGTTCTAATAATTCTTTGACCCCAGGTTCATTATGGGCAACATCTAAAACCACTCTTGGATTTTCATGTATACATTCCCATCGTCCCATTAGTCCTGTATTTTTTTTAACCTTGCTCAAGGCAGCCAATACCTTAGGGGCTTTTAAAGTCCAGCCCATCTGAGATAACAATTGCGCAGCTACTAAAACACCTTTCAAATTTTTTAATTGATACTTACCCGGCAAGTCGCATTCCACAGTAAAATTTTTGGTAAATAGAGGGGCGTCTAACAAATGGATATGGGGTTGATGAAATTCAAACAAAGCATTGCCCCAATTATTTTGAAAGTTTTTAAACGTTAAAAAGTCTTCTGCAAAATAAATGGGGGCATTTTCGGCTTTAGCTTTTTGTTCAAAAACACTTTTTGTTTCTGGGATTATTTCGCTAATAATAATTGGCGTTTCATTTTTAATGATGCCTGCTTTCTCCATAGCAATTTCAGGAAGTGTATTTCCAAGTAATGCCATGTGATCCCATCCTATATTAGTAATAATACTTAAAACGGGATTAATAATATTGGTACTGTCTAGTCTTCCACCTAAACCGGTTTCAATGATGGCAATATCACATTTTTGTTCTGCAAAATATTCAAATGCCATGCCAACAGTGAGTTCAAAAAAAGAAGGTTCAATCTCATCAATTAATCCTTTCATTCTATTGGTGAAACTTGTTACAAATTCTTTGGAACACATTTCCCCATTTACTTTAATGCGTTCTCTGAAATCATATAAATGAGGAGATGTATATAAGCCAGTAGTATACCCAGCTTCTTGAAAAATTGAGGCCAACATATGACTTGTTGAACCCTTTCCATTGGTGCCTGCAATGTGTATGGTTGCAAATTTTTTTTCAGGGTTCCCTAAGAAATTACATATGGATATGGTATTGTCTAAATATTTTTTTATGTAAGAAGCACAAATTATGCTAAAAATAGGTAAACGACTGTACAAATAGTCAATGGTATCTTGATAGGACATAAAAAAGAGTAGTGTAATTATTTATTGAACATCAAATTTAAATTTCACAGTTACCACCGAACTATGATCTGCTTTATCAAAACTTATCTTTTTTAAATACTCTTTTATAGCTGTTTTATATTTTCCATCATTGGACGAAGATCCTTTTGCTATTTGTGAAAAGGTTCCTGCACCTTCGGGACTAACTTGAATTTCGGCATAAATTGTTGCAGGTTCAATATCTCCATTAAAAGAGTAAACTTTAACAATTTTACGATCCCCTTTGGTTACAAATGGTCCTGCAGCGCCTTTGTACGCCTGTCCATTTATACTACCCCCAGCAACCCCTTGGTCTCCTTTGCCGCCAGCGATGCCTTGGTCTTTTACATTATTATAGCTATCCTGGTTATTGCCTCCCTTTCCATTACCTCCTGTATATTTACCCATTATGGCTTTAGGTTTAGCTGCTGCTTTTTGTGTAGTAAGGGTATTATTTTTTTTATCCTTGGCTGTTTTTATAGCCTCGTCATTTACATCACTCGCCTCATTGGTATTTATATTTTCTGCATTTACACCTGCACTTTCAATTTGTTTGTTAGCACCTTGATCCGTAGCAGGAGCATCCTGGCTTAAAGGAGGCACTTCACCTGCACCAGTTTCACTATTTCCCAAGTTTACTTCCATGTAAGTTGGCTCGGGTGGGGTAATGATAGGGGTTGTTTTTTTCCATTCTAAAACAACAAATAAACTTGCCAATACAATACAAATGATTGTAGTGTATACACTGGCTTTGATATTTTTTTGTTGTTCAAAATTAAGTTGCATACTATAAAATTAATGTAAAAATACATCATAACCCAATCTGCAAAGTGTTGCAATAATCACAAAAATAAAAACAGTGCGTATAAATTTATTTCCTTTTGCAATGGCAAGCCTAGATCCAATGATGCCTCCTAAAGCATTGGATATTGCCATAGGTATAGCTATGGACCACAAAATGGCGCCTTTAAGTGTAAATAAAACAATGGAACCTAAGTTCGTGGCTAAATTAACAACTTTTGCATGCGCGTTGGCTTGCAAAAAATCAAATCCTAGCCAGGTAATAAATGCAATAACAAGTAAGCTTCCAGCACCTGGACCAATAAACCCATCATAAAATCCTAAGGACAAACAAATAAGAATGCCTTTGTACAAAGGAAAAGTTAAATTTTCATTTTTGGTTTCCTGCCCAAAGTTTTTTTGGGTAAAAGTATAAATAGCAACCCCAATGAGTACAATTAAAATAACTGGTTTCATATAGGTATTGCTGATTTTTGTTAAACAAAATGAACCTAAATAAGAAGCACAAAATGCGGTTATACTAAATGATAAAAATCGTATAATTGGAATTTTAACTTTTTTCAAAAATGTAATGGCTGCAAAAAAAGTACCGGTAAATGATGGGATTTTTAAGGAACCAATTACTTGGGCTACCGGATTATTTGGAAGCAGTATGAGTCCAGCAGGTGTTTGTATTAATCCGCCACCCCCAACAATGGAATCCACAAATCCTGCAAAAAAAGCAATCACACATAAAATTATAGTAGTACTATCCATTGATTTTTTTTGAGGGCCAGGTATTAATTACAATACCCGAAATAATTATGAGTCCGCTTATGATTTGGAAGGTATTAAATTTTTCATCTAACAACCAAACGGCCTCTATTGAACTTAATAAAGGAATGAGTGTGCCAAACAACGATGTTTTGCCTGAACCTAATTTATGAATTGCAATATTCCATAAATAATAAGCAATGATAGAATTGCCAATACTCAGGTATAAAACTACATATAGAAACTGTAAATTATAAACTACTGGTTGCACGTATGCTGATTCATATATACTAAAAGGGAGAAGCATTATAGCGCCAATTGCAAATAATACAAATAAGAAACTATTGCTCGAAATGCCTTGTGGTTTTTTTCTTACAAACACATTATAAGAACCAAAACAAAAACCTGCAGCTACCATCCATAAATCTCCGGTTGAAAATCTAAATTGAACAATACTGGTCATTTCGCCTTTGGTAATTAGAAAAACAATACCAATAATTCCAATTACAATACCTGCAATGTTTTTCCAATGTAATTTTTCATTTACAAAAATGGAGGCCAAAACAGTAGCTACAATAGGGTGGATTACCGATCCAATTAATGCCATATTTATAGCTGTTGTAAAATGCCCTGCTGTATATATTAATGTGTTATAAATTGCAAAACCTATCATACCCATCCAAAAAAAGTATGTCTTATTTTTTAAGAATATGGGCAATTCTTTTTTGAAATTTGTATAGGCAATTGGAAATAAGATGATGGTGGCAATACTCCACCTAAAGAAGGCAAGTGAAATAGGGCCTGCTAAGTGAATGGCATATCTGGAGATGACAAAATTGCCCGACCAAATCACACAAGCGATAATGGCTAATAAAGCGCCTATTTGATTATTTCTTCTCAATGATGCGCAAAATTTTGTGTGAAGTCTCCTTTGATCCTTTCAATGGGTGGATTAAAATATCCGAATTTTAAATCGGGGAATTCTTCCTGAATGAGTTCCATCATTTGTTTGATGCCCATAATTTCACCCATTTCGTTAAATCCAATTTTCCCTAAATACCAATCTGGATCAATATTGAAATTTCTCCACTGAATCATTTTTAATCCAGTGTCTTTAATAAATTTTCTTAGGGCTTCATATTCTTCAACACTGTCCGTCATTCCAGGAAATACAAAATAATTAATACTGGTCCATTTGCCAGCTGCGGACATTACGCGAACACTTTCTTTAATATCCGCAAATGTGTAATTATTGGGACGGTAATAAGCATTATATATATTTTCACGAACCGAATTCATACTAACTCGAATGCTGTCCAAGCCAGCTGCAGCTAATTCGGCAACCGCTTTTGGGTTAGATCCATTCGTATTAATATTTATACTTCCATTTGGAGTGTGTTTTCTTATTTCAATAATTGCTTCTTTTATTGTCTCCCACATTAACAATGGCTCACCTTCACATCCCTGACCAAAACTTACTATAGGAAATGGGGCACTCATTAAATGTGGCACGGTATATTCAACTACTTCTGCGGCTGTGGGCTTAAAAGTTAAGCGATCCTGGGTTGAAATAATTTCTTCCTCCTGCGGTTGAAAGGAAATACAACCTATGCAATTGGCATTACAAGCTGGTGAAATAGGGATAGGACATTCCCAACGGCCCATGGCTAAATTACGTGCAGCAGGACAGGTATAAGTTTGACAACAATTCTCCATCAAGTGTTTTACCAAACGATTTTGACTATATAATGAAAGGAGTTTTTGAGTACCAGCATCAATCGTATCTTGATCATAACCTTCGCAATCCTGTCTAATATCTTTTTCGATACGCACAGCAGGCACATAATTTTTTCCATCTAACCATCCTACAGCGGTATAACAAAATAGGGGTAAGGTAGGAGCGTCAGCTTCTAATGTTTCATAAGCAGAGACATACAATCCAGTATGAGCTGGTGGAATAAATGCGGCTACGGCCCAGCCTAACTCACAAAGCCTCATTTCGCCTGTTTCAACATCTATTCCAATACCTCTTCGGCCTGGTAATTCATATAAATTTCCACCCTCTGGAAGTTCAATCCAATCCTCCACTGGAATTGGGTAAGCATCCCATCCAGCGCGCCCTACAGTGTATAAACTAGTGTCTTCAAAAATTTGGCCTTCGCCATCAGAGTATAGTAAAAAAGGTGAATTTGTTAATGACATAGCTTAATGTTAGGATTTGGCTTGTTTTTCGATCTTTTAATGGTAACGAGTTATTGTGCATTTAATTGTTTTGCCATGGCAATTTGTTCTGCACAAAAAGCATTGAATTCCGATGTGATGCTTTCACTCACAGGTTCATTAATGTCCTTTTGGATAAGTTTATTGTTTTTGAAGTCAATGGTAATAACATCGTCCTTGATAATTGCATTTTGAATGGCATTCCAAGGAAAGAATTTTTTTGGTAAGGTATTTATCACAATCCCTGTAGGATCAAATGCTATTTCATAAGGGAATTTCACCTGTCTTTCAAATAAGGCACCTATTAAAAATATACCCGATATGATTAATGCTTTTGGTAATAAAACCCAACCCCAGCTTGCAAATAAGAGGCCCAAACGATAATAGGGAATACCTCCATTTTTCTTTTGAAAATAACAATAAATACCCCAACTTATAATGGATGTGATAATTGCATAAACCAAACTTGGTGTGTTAAAAAAACCTTTATATAGGCCGAATGAAAAGCCTAAAACGCTTAAAAGCAACATAAACTGGCTAATTCGGTCAACGTTTTTAAAATCAGGACTTTTGCAAACAATGATGTAGTCAAATAGACGCATAAAATGTATTTATGAGATAGGTAAATTTTGGTGCAATTTAAGCCCATTTGGTTAACTTTGCACTATGAAGAAAACACACATTATATTATTGGTACTCATTGCGGTGTCAATAGTAGTACTTATAAGCTATACTGGGGATTTAAGTAGTTATGAAACAGTGGGTTCCGCGAAGCAAAAACCTGGAAAATTTCTGAATTTAATTGTTAAAATGGATACTTCGGTAAAAGTGCAGTATGACCCGGTTAAGGACCCTAACTATTTGAAATTTGGGGTACAAGATAGCTTGGGTGGAAAAATTTCGGTGGTATATCATAATACTATGCCAACAGATATGGAAAAATCGGAACGTTTGGTGTTAAAAGGAAAAGTGCAGGGAGATGTTTTTGAATGCTCAAGTATCGTATTAAAATGCCCTTCCAAATACAAGGACAATCCTAATGCCAACATGAATCAACCCGTTACCATTACCGAGTAATTTTTAAAATTTATTAATGAATACAGCAACCAACCAAGCAGCAGCACAATTTATTGGAGAAAACTTACTGCCTGGACAATTAGGATATATTTTCACAATGGTATCGGTGGTGGCATCCTTATTAGCCACATTTAGTTTTACAAAAGCATTTTATTCTAATGAAATTAATGAACAAGGCCGTTGGCAGCGTTTAGCCAATCTTGCCTTTATTATTGAGTCGGTTTGTGTATTTGCATGTTTTGGGGTTTTATTTTATGTGATCTCAAATCACCTTTTTGAATATAAGTATGCATACATGCATAGCGATAAAAATTTACCTGTTGAATATTTATTAAGTTGTTTTTGGGAAGGTCAAGAGGGAAGTTTTTTATTATGGAGCTTTTGGCATTGTGTTTTGGGTTTGATAATTATGAAGTCATCGGCAAAATGGAAAAAGGATTCATTGGGTGCATTAATGGTACTAAGTTTTACCCAATTTTGTTTGGCTACAATGGTGGTAGGTATTTATTTCTTTGATTTTAAAGTAGGTAGTAGTCCTTTTATTTTATTACGCAACGAAATGAATTGGCCCATTCTATCAAGGCCCGATTATTTATCCTTATTAAAAGATGGTACAGGTTTAAATACATTGTTGCAGAATTACTGGATGGTAATACATCCGCCCATATTATTTTTAGGATTTGCATCAACAACTGTTCCTTTTGGATTTGCAGTTGCAGGCTTACTGAAAAAAGACCATCAATGGGTTACACCTGCATTGCCATGGGCTACATTTTCGGCTGGTATCCTTGGTTTGGGTATTATGATGGGCGCTGCATGGGCTTATGAAAGTTTAACTTTTGGGGGGTATTGGGCTTGGGATCCGGTTGAAAATGCTTCACTGGTTCCATGGTTAACTTTAGTGGCAGCCATTCATACAGCCATGATTTACAAAAAAACAGGTAGGAGTTTAAAAGTAACTTATTTGTTTTTTGGAATTAGTTTTTTACTTGTTATCTATTCCACTTTTCTAACGCGTAGCGGCATTTTAGGAGATACATCGGTGCACGCTTTTACCGATTTAGGAATGAATGCGCAATTACTTTCTTTTTTACTAATATTGGTTATTCCTTTCTTTATTTTATATTTTGTAAGATTCAAAAGCATTGAAGAGCCAACGAAAGAAGATGAAATAGATAGTAGAGAGTTTTGGATGTTGGTAGGTTCATTGGTTCTGTTTTTATCAGCTTTAGTAATCATCTCCATTACATCTATTCCCGTTTACAATAAATTATTTGGACAAAAAGTGGCACCCCCTGAAGATCCTGCCTATGCGCACAATCAGATACAGGTTTTTGTTGCAATTATAATAGGACTACTAACTGCTTTAGGTCAATATTTAAGTTACAAAGGTGGCGCAATTAAAGGAGGATTTTGGAAGACTATACGGGTTCCGGTTATTATATCCGTTATTGCTAGTATTATTGTTATTGTATTTATTGGGATTGACTATAAGGAAAAAACTGTGGCCTTTCAAGTAAATTTATACATTGCCTTAGTTGCTTCTATTTTTGCAGTAATTGCCAATGCACATTATTGGTTGGTAGTATTAAAAGGTAAATTAAAATCGGCGGGTGCAAGCATAGGACATATTGGTTTTGGAATGGTATTGATGGGCATCTTAATTTCATCTTCCAATAAAAAAGTACTTAGTTGGAATACCACTGGAATTAATGTTCTGCAAAGTAATCCTAAGGATAAAAATCCAGCAGGAAATCCAATGGAAAACATTACTTTATTTCAAGGGATTGCAACCGATATGGACAGGGATCAGGTGTCTGGAAAATTTAATTATCAGGTTACTTATGTAAGAGATACCATTGATCAATTAGAGAAAAAGTTTTTTGAACTAAAGTTTGTGAAAAAAGCCAATGGCAATGTTGTAAAAGATTCTTTTTATTTATATCCCGATGTTTTAAAAAATAATAAAGGAATGGAAGGGTTCTCTGCCAATCCGTCTTCAAAACATTATTGGAATAAAGACATTTTTGTATATGTAACTTCATTCCAGGATCATTCCGACGAAGACACTGTTCAATTTAAGCCAAACAATATAAAAGTAGGAGATTCAATTTTTTATAGCAATGGCTATATTAAATTAGAAAATGTAATTAAGAAATCCAATAATGCAGAACAGATGGGAGCAGATGAAGTTAATTTGCAAATGTCTGTTCACAGCAAAGAAGGATTTGTTTATGAAGCAAATCCAAAAGTGAAAATAGATGGTCAAGAAATTCGAATGATCCCAGATACGGTTCGTGCCCAAAATTTAATTTTAAATTTTAATGGAGTTGCGGATAATGAAAAGAATATTTTAATTGTGGGAGTTAAAGAATCTAGTTCAGTAACCAACCTAATTACTTTAAAAGTGTTTGAGTTTCCCTTTATCAATATTCTTTGGTTAGGGGTAATTGTAATGACTATTGGGTTTGGTATGAGTACTTTTGCAAGGGTTAAGCAACTAAAAAGCAAATAGGGTAATTATTAATCAAATGTTAAAAGCATTTGTAAAAGGTTACTTTTTGTATTTTAGGGTATAAATATTAGCAGCAAATGCTAAAAAGTATGAGTAAAGTAATTGCATACATCATTGGATTTTTTTTATGTATCTGCGCAAATAATAAATTAAATGCGCAAAAAGGAATTTATGATACCATCAGGGTAAGTGCTTTTATAACGGCGCAAGGGGATACCATTCCAGAATCTTGGTTGCCAACTGTTGAAGTTACCACCAAACAATCTGCAGAAAATAAAGAAAAATGGGCTAGCTGGACACGTTTGAGAAATGCGGTGTATGTAACTTACCCCTATGCCTTAACTGCTGGTGTAGTTATTAATGACGTAAATGCTCAATTAAGGGGTGTAACCGATCCTAAACAAAGAAAACAAATCATAAAATCCAGAGAAAAGGATTTAAAGCGTGATTTTGCCGATAAAGTGACCAAGTTAAGTGTTTACCAAGGAAAGGTTTTAATGAAATTAATTAACAGAGAAACTGGCAATAGTTGTTATGAGTTAATTAAGGACTATAAGGGTGGGGTAAATGCAGGTGTTTGGCAAACGGTAGCGTTTTTGTTTGGTAGCAGTTTAAAGCAAAAATATGAACCCAATGGGGAGGATCAACAAATAGAGATATTTGTAAAAGAAGTTAGAAAGTTATACGGTTACAAGAGTTAATGAAACTGCCATTTTAGGTAGGTTTTTGGGGTAGGTTTTTGTACCTTTACACGAATAGCGTGTATTATTATGAGTGAAGAAAAAAGTCTGAATTTTATTGAAGAAATTATTTCCCAAGATTTAGCGTCAGGGAAATATCAATCTATATTAACAAGGTTTCCTCCGGAGCCTAATGGTTATTTGCATATTGGACATGCCAAAAGCATTTGTTTAAACTTTGGTTTAGCAAAACATTTTGGAGGAAAAACAAATTTGCGTTTTGATGATACGAACCCTGCTAAAGAGGATATAGAATATGTAGATAGTATCAAAGCCGATGTAAAATGGTTAGGATTTGAGTGGGCCAAAGAATGTTATGCTTCCGATTATTTTGATCAACTATATAATTTTGCAGTTCAATTAATTGAAAAAGGATTGGCTTATGTAGACGACAGCACAGCCGAAGAAATTGCTCAACAAAAAGGTACACCCACAGTGCCCGGAACTGGTAATGCTTTTAGAAATAGAACTGTTCAAGAAAATTTGGAATTATTTGCGGGTATGAAAGCCGGCAAATATGCAGATGGTGAAAAAGTGTTAAGAGCCAAAATAGATTTAGCGAGTCCTAATATGCATATGCGCGACCCTTTATTGTATCGTATAAAACGCGCACATCATCACCGTACAGGTGATCAATGGTGTATATACCCAATGTATGATTTTGCACACGGTCAAAGTGATTCTATCGAAAATATTACCCATTCAATATGTACTTTGGAGTTTATTCCACACCGTGCACTTTATGATTGGTGTATTCAACAATTAGATATTTATCCTTCACATCAATATGAGTTTGCGCGATTAAATATGACTTACACAGTAATGAGTAAGCGTAAATTATTGCAATTAGTAGAGGAAGGTCATGTTGAAAGTTGGGATGATCCAAGAATGCCAACTATTAGTGGTATGCGTCGAAGAGGATATACTTCGGAGAGTATTCGAGATTTTTGTGATCGTATAGGTATTGCAAAAAGAGAAAATATTATTGATTTAAGTTTATTGGAGTTTTGTGTACGTGAACATTTAAATAAAATAGCTCAACGTAGAATGGTAGTAACCAATCCTATAAAACTAGTTGTTACCAATTATGACAAAGGCGAAGAAATTTTACATTCCGAAAATAATCCTGAGGATCCAAATGGTGGAACACGTGAAGTGCCTTTTAGTAATGAGCTATGGATAGAACGAGAAGATTTTATGGAAGCGCCTACTAAAAAATATTTTAGATTAGGGCCTGGTTTATCGGTACGATTAAAGAGTGCCTATATTGTTACTTGTGAGCGTTTTGAAAAGGATTCAGCAGGAAATGTAACAACGGTATATGTTACTTATAATCCAGATAGTAAATCGGGTCAAGATACTAGTGGCATTCATGTAAAAGGTACATTACATTGGGTGAGTGCAAAACATGCAATACCTGTTGTTTTAAATGAATATGATCGTTTATTTA
Source organism: Bacteroidota bacterium (assembly GCA_037975805.1). Lineage (GTDB taxonomy): Bacteria > Bacteroidota > Bacteroidia > Chitinophagales > Chitinophagaceae > Sediminibacterium. The sequence goes on from JBANFX010000046.1 coordinate 11,544, forward strand.
AAGTGGAGGATGTTGCTAGTGCCGAAGGAGACTTTAAAGATTATATTAATGCTGACTCACTAAAAAAAGTAGAAGCATATGCCGAACCTGCTTTAGCTAGTGATGCTTTGGATGCTCGTTTTCAATTTTTAAGAAAAGGATATTTTTATCAGGACACTAATAGTACAAAGGAAAAATTGGTATTCAATAGAACAGTAACCCTTAAAGATACCTGGGCGAAAGAACAAAAAAAATAGAAAACCACATTAATTTATATACATGTTAACCCTGGAAACATTTAAGTTAGATTGGGATAAAAAGTTTCCAGATGTGCGTTTACGTAGAAGTCATTTTGTATTGGCGATAAGCGGGGGTGTGGATAGTGTAGTATTAGCGCATTTAATGCACTCCTTAAACGCTAAATGTACTATAGCGCATGTTAATTTTCAACTAAGAGGGGAGGAAAGTAAAAGAGACGAACAATTTGTCCGTGATTTTGCTTCCCAATATAATATTCCCATTCAAGTACAATTAGTAGAGACCCAAAAGTATGCGGATACTTATAAAATGGGTATACAGGAAGCTGCTAGGGAAATTAGATATGCATGGTTCGGCGCAATTATGCAAGAAATTGCTGCTGCTGAAAATAAAAGAGAAGAGACGGAAAAATTAAATGCATTATCTCCGCAACCTAAACCAGTAGTTTTATTAACAGCACATCATGCCAATGATCAGGTGGAAACTATTTTAATGCAATTGTTTAGGGGTACTGGATTGCATGGTTTAACCGGAATTCCAATGCGTAGAAAAGATATATTAAATATAGCCAGACCATTACTCAATTTTACGAAGGAGGAAATAAAAGCATATGCTAATGCCAATGGGTTAAGTTATGTGGAAGATAGTAGTAATGAGAAGGACGATTATAGAAGGAATTTTATTCGCAATACCATTTTGCCACAGGTGGAAGAAATGTATCCGAATGTGAATGAAAATATTTTAGCCACTGCACAACGCCTAAAGGAATCGGAACAAATTGTAGAAGCAACTGTAAATGCATTTTGGAAAAAGGGTTTAAAAATTAAAAAAGGTATTTTATCCATTTCAATCAAGCATTGGTTTAAAGTGATTCATAATAATACCTATATCTGGGGGTTCATTAAAAATTTTGGATTTAATGCTGCTCAAATTGATGAAGTACGAAAAATTTTAATGGCAAACAATGGTGCCTATATTGCCTCTAGTTCCCATCAGTTTATTAAATGGGATGATCAAATTCAAATTATAAATAAACAGGATAGTGGGGAGTATTTAATTATTGAAAAATCACTTTTAGCATCCAATGATGAACTTAAAGTGATTGAAACAAAATATGGGAAATTGTATTTCGAAATAATTGAAAACATAAACATTCAAAGTATTTCAAAAGATGCAAATACTGCTTATTTAAATGCAAATAAAATAGAATGGCCTTTAGTAATAAGAAACTGGGCTCCTTCTGATTACTTTTATCCTTTTGGTTTGGGTAAAAAGAAAAAAATTAATCAGTTTTTATCCAATTTTAAGTTGAGCCCCATTCAAAAGCAAAGAACCAATGTTTTATGCACTGGGGACAAACTTTTATGGGTGGTTGGCAAAAGAATTGACGATAGGTTTAAAATAATGGCAAATGCGCCATTAACACTTCGAATTACTTGGCAAGAAAACCTGTAAATACTCACTATTTATACAATATTTCGATATTTTTATAATGCTACAATAATATAAAAATATTATTTAATATAATGCGTATAAACCTGCTTAATAAGTATATAGTTTTTTGCTTTATCTGCTTGCTAGGTAATTACTATGCATCTGCGCAGGACTTTTCTAATAAGGGTAAAGATTTTTGGGTGGGTTATGGAACCCATGTATCTATGTATGCAAATACAGGAATTCCAATTGCTACAGGAGGACCTCAGGATTTAGTTTTGTACTTTACTTCCGATCATGATGCAACTGTAAAAGTTGAAATTCCATCCGTTGGATATACAAGAACTTATAAGGTTTTAGCCAATTCAGTTACTACTTCCGAACCCATTCCTAAAACGGGTACCGAAGATGCAAGACTTACTGCCGAAGGAAAATCTAATAAAGGGATTCATATAACTTCGGATTATTCAATTATTGCTTACGCGCATATTTATAATAATAGTATTTCAGGTGCTACTTTATTATTTCCAACAAATACTTTAGGTAGATCTTACTATTCTATTAATTATAAACAGGAATCCAATAGCCCATTTTCATATTGCTATGCCTATGCAATTGCCACCGAAGATTCCACAAATATTGAAGTTATTTTAAGTGCGCCTACGGAAGGGGGATTTAAAAAAGGGGATACCATTAGAGTAGCTTTAAATAAAGGTGAAATTTATAATGTTTTTGGAAAAGTGATTGCTACTAGTAATACTGCTTCAACCGGTGAGGATTTAACCGGGACCTTAATAAGATCAGTTGCTACTGCTACAAGTACTTGTAAAAGAATTGCCGTTTTTTCGGGTTCTGGTAAAATTGGTATTTACAATAATAATTCAAGGACTGCCGATAATTATATTCAACAAGCCTTGCCTGCAAATGCATGGGGTAAAAAATATTTAACTGTACCTACAGCTAAGATGACCAACAATATTTATAGAATTGCTGTTAGTGATCCTGCAGCCATTGTAAAATTTAATGGAAGTACATTACCACCTAGTTCATTGGTGAATAATTTTTATTATGAATTTGAATCTAGTACAGCCAATGCTATAGAAGCAAATTTACCTATAATGGTAGCGCAGTATATAACAACAACGGGAAGTTATGGGAACAATAATAACAATAATGGCGATCCCGAAATGATTTACCTAAGCCCTATTGAGCAAACAATAAATAAGGTTACAATCAATTCAACACCCAATGCAAAAATTATAGATACATTACATTATGTAAATATTGTTTTACCAAAATCATCATCAACTTCCTTAAAAGTAGATGGTGTTACACCCACTAATGCTATTGTACATCCTGGGGACCCAAATTTTGTTTATTACCAAGTTAATTTACGTTCGGGTTCACACACCATTGTTTCAGATTCCGGCTTTAATGCTATTGCATATGGTTATGGAAGCGTTGAAACCTATGGATACAATGCAGGAACCAATGTAATAGACTTATATCAAAAACTTACTGTAAATAATGAATATGCAACCGTTAAGTTGCCAGCTACTTGCCGCGGAACTCCTTTTAAAGCTTCTATTACGTTACCATATCAGCCTTTATCCTTAGTGTGGAATATTCCAAAATATCCAAATATTCCTCCCAATTATGCACCTACCTATGATTCAACTTATGTAGTGAATGGGAGAACAATATACAGGTATACATTAGATCAAAATTTGACCTATGATAGTATAGGTACGTATACAATTCAATTAAAAGTATATAATCCAACTGGTGATGGTTGTAGTGGTGAGCAGATTATTGATTTTGATTTAGTGGTTTATCCACCACCTGTAGCTGGTTTTACATTAAAAACTGCCAATTGTTTAGGAGATAGTTTGTTTTTAAATGATACTACTTATGTTGGTCCCGATGATAGGAAATTAATAGCTTATAATTGGAAAGTAGGTAATGCTGCTATTGTGAATGCAAAAAATTATACGCTCAAAATGGATACCGCAGGAACCATTCCCATTAAATATTTTGTTATCACTGATATTGGTTGTTTAAGCGATGTAATTACCTCTGAAGTAAAAGTGGATAGTACTCCAATAGATAATTTTATAGTACAAAATTTAAAGTGTGTTGGGAAGGACATACTTTTTACGGATAGTTCATTTGCAAAAATGGGGACTACTATTTCAAAATGGATCTGGGATTATGGAGACAGTAAAGTGGATAGCTTATCTGACAATAGTCCTGTTCATCATACTTACGATTCTGCTGTAACATATAATGTTCATTTAACGTTACAAACCGCCAATGGCTGTGTTGTAGATAAAGTGAAGACCATTAAAGTAAATCCTAATCCAATAGTTGGTTTCATCCTTCCTGAAATTTGTTTAAAAGATGCTTTTGCAGAATTTACGGACACCACAAAAATTGCAGATGGCACCAATGGATTTAAATACCTGTGGAATTTTGGTGAACCAAATAATACACAATCGCCAAATACAAGTACCGTAGCAAATCCAAAACACAGGTATCTCAACCCCGGTAATTATTTAGTTAATGAAAGGGTAACCAGTGCAAATGGTTGTATTTCGGACACCACTTTAGCCTTTACAGTAAATGGATCCATTCCTAATGCTAGTTTTAATATCATTGATTCTGCAGCACTGTGTTCTAATTTACCCGTTCAATTAAATAATACTTCAACTGTAGATATTGGCGTTATTGGTAAATTGGTCATTTATTGGGACTATACAAATAATCCATTGGATACTACCATTGATGAAAACCCATCCATTAATAAAGTGTATAAACACAATTATACGAATTTTCGATACCCCGATAAAATGAAATATGATATTAAACTAGCTTCTTATTCTGGAGGAAGCTGTTATGATGAAAAATCAAGTTCCATTTCAATTTTGCCACCCCCTCAGAATTTTTCAATAAGTTCAAGTAAGGATTATTTATGTGTTGCGGATTCTATTGCTTTCACACCAAATATTAGTGGAGGTGTTCCCAATTTTACCTATGAGTGGATTGTAAATAATACAAGTGCAGGGTTCAACAAAAATATTTTAAATGGAAATAGTAAAGGCAAAGTAGACATTTCTGTTAAAGTAAAAGATGCTAAGCAATGTATTTTCACTTATGATAATTTAAAGACCATTGAGGTAAGGGATATCCCTATTGCAACGATACAAGCAAAAGATACCAATATATGTAATCAGGATCCAATTGTTTTAAAAGGGGCTGGAAGCAGCGATTTCACTTGGTATTTAAATAAAAAAGAATTTTCAACTTCTATTGTAGATACATTGTTGACCAATTCACCTGGTTTTTATCAGGTACGCGTATATGACGGTTTTTGTAATTCTTTATTATCCGACTCTATTCAAATATATCAGTATTTAATTCCAAAATATACATTTACCAATACCAAATATATATGCATAAATACTCCTGTTAAAATTATTGGTAATACTACGAATGCAAAGGGGATACACTATTCTTGGAATTTTGGAGACAGTACAAGCTCAACTGCGACTAATCCATTAACCCATAATTACATCAAAAAGGGTACGTATCAAATTAGTTTGGCTTATACTCATGACTATTGTCCTAAGTACAATGCTATTTATTTAGGTGATTCTATTAAAGTGGTAGACCCTTTATCTGGTTCAGATTATACCATGTTTGTATTATCGGGAATTGATACAACTCTTGTTAATATTAAAATGGACTCAGGATATACACAATACGCATGGTCTCCAGGAATTTATTTATCTAATCCAAATATTGCTAATCCATTATTTACTGCATTACGTTCTACCGATTATATTTTAACCCGAACCGATACCTCTAGTAATTGTAAAATAGCCGATAACTATCATATTATTGTTTCAAATGAAGTTGTTGTTACTATACCCAAAGCATTTACACCTAATAATGATGGTTTAAATGATGTATTAAAAATTGAATATGGGGCAGGGTTGAGTCAGTTTAATTACATCAAAATATTTAATAGGTGGGGGAGATTGGTGTTTGAATCCAATAATGTGAATGCAAGTTGGGACGGGAAGGTAAATGGGAGAGACCAGGATACAGACGCTTACACTTATATAATTGATTATATTACATATAAAAATGAGCATATTACAAAAACAGGCTCCGTTATTTTATTAAGATGATAAAACTAAAATTACATATTAAAATACGGATCCTTTTTATTTCCTTTTTTGTTTTTGGAAATAGTTATAGTCAAACGCCATTTATGTCACAAAGCTTTGTGGCTTCCAATTTTTATAATCCTGCAGCAGTTGGTTTTGGTGATAATAATCAATTTCAAAGTTTTTATCGCAATCAGTTTTCTGGTGTTGGAGATCCTTTTAGAACCATTGGCGTAGGGTTGGATTTTGCATTATTTAAAAATGAGGATAATGATTATATTAACAACTTTGGCTTAGGATTACAAGGTGTTTCAGAGCAAGTTCTAAATGGGGTGCTAAAAACAAATGCTATTACGTTAAGTTTAGCCAATAGAGTGTTTTTAAATAAAGATAGAACCAGTTATTTAGCCCTAGGGATCAGTTCTACTTTAATTACAAGAAATATTGATCGAACTGCATTAACATTTGGAGACCAATATAATTCTGGAAGATTATTTAATAGTTCTAGTTTAGAAACCATAGGTGATTTTCCTGCAAAATTCTCAACCAATGGTGGTTTATTATATTCTTTTGTTGATCCAGATATGTTTATTCAAGCTGGTGGAAGTACTTATTATATTAATAGAAGCTCCAGTACCCAAACTTACGGTAGTGTTAATCAAAGTTTTCAATTTATTTCCACAGTTAATGTAGAGCGAAAAATATTAGATAATAACACTTTTTTTGTTCACGCAAACTACCAAAATCGCTTAGAAGCTGAGTTTATATATGTGGGCGGTGCCATTGGATTACCCATACAAACCTATAATGACAATAATAATCGCTTATATGTGGGATGCTTTTATAGAACACAAGATGCTTTTGTACCTTATGTTGGTATGTTGTATAATAAATATAAATTAGGATTAACCTATGATATTTATAATAATAAAATGACCCAATCTAATTTACATCCCCAAACACTTGAGTTTACATTGTCAACATATTTAGGTAGAAATATTTCAAAAAATTTGAAAAGTATTTTCAACTAAATTGAATAAAAATTTCATTTATATTATTTTTTGTCTGTTTATTTCCATACAGTCATTTACTCAAACGGATACAGAATTTTGGTTTGCCGCACCTGCAGTAACACCAGGTCATGAAAATAAACCCATTGTTTTTAGAATTACCAGTTATGATAAACCTGCTGTAATCACAATTTCCCAACCTGCAAATCCAGCATTTATTCCCATTATATTTAATTTAAGCAGTAATTCTACCATTACTAAAGATGTAACCACTTATTTGGCTGCTATTGAAACGAAGCCGTCTGGCACCATCGTGAATACAGGGATCAAGATTACTTCTACTGCGAATATTTCGGCTTATTATGAAGTTGGAAATTTGTTTAATCCCGAAATATTTACTTTAAAAGGTAATTCGGCAAAGGGGACTAGTTTTATTATACCTTCACAAAATCAATTTGATAACCGAAATACCATTACACCTCCCGCTACTCATGGATTTGTAATAGTGGCCACACTGGATAATACTATTATTGATATTACTTTAACCCAACCTGATGGCAATGGGCACCCCACTGGTACATTTAGAATTACTTTGAATAAAGGTCAAACTTATGCAGTCATTGGAAGTAATACTTTTGCTATTTCACATTTAGGCGGCTCAGAAGTAAAATCAAATAAGCCAATTTGTGTTACTATTTTTGACGATTCTGTATATGTTGGAGTGAGTTTGGATTTAGCAGGCGATCAAATTGTACCTATTTTTAATACTGGTACAGAATTCATTATAGTAAGAGGGGCATTAAATGCACCCACTTTTCCCAATACCGATTTTTACTTTGTTTTTGCAACTGAAGATGGTACTGCAATATATGAAAATGGATCCACTGGCCCATCTGCTACTATTAATAAAGGAGGGTTTTATAAGGGGCTACTCACCGCAAATAGTGTTTATCTAACGAGTTCAAAACCGGTATATGTTTTACAATTTACGGGAGTGGGCACAGAGGTGACAGAAACTTCTTTACCAAGTATTAAATGTACGGGTTCCAATGTGGTTAGTTTTGTTCGCTCCACCAGTGAATTATTTTATTTAAATCTTATTTGTAAAGCAGAGGATATTGACAATTTTAATTTAAACGGAGTTACTGGTATTATTAAAGCCAGTTTGTTTTTTGATGTCCCTGGTGCAACAGGTTGGAAGGCAGCCCGTATAAGTACTGTAAATTTGCCCAATTTAAATACACTTATTCCTAATGGAGCGGCTACAGTCATAAGTAATAGTTCAGGCCTGTTTCATTTGGGATTTTTAAATGGGAGTTCAACTTCTGGAGCTCGATTGGGTTATTTTTCTAATTATAGTAAGGTTGCCATGGCTCCCAATTTATTATCTAGTTCTTGTATTGGTTCCGATATACAATTAGCGGCCCGACAATTAAATAATGTAATTTATAAATGGACAGGACCCAATAATTTTTCAAGTTCCATTTATAATCCTTTGATACCAAATTCGAGTTTACAAGATTCAGGAATGTATTATTTGGAAGCTACTGTTCCTGGTTGTGGCACATCATTGGATAGTATACGCATTAATGTACATCCATTGCCTACTATTCAACTTTTGAAACCCACCGATACGGCATGTTTGGGAGCCAGTAAATCAATACCCTTTACATTAACTGGTACTGCTCCTTGGACTTTAATGTATTCCAATGGAATAAAAAATGATACTCTAAACAATATAAAGAATGCAGATTCCTCATTTATTGTAAATCCAATTTCTTTTACAACTTATAAGATCAAAAACCTTATCGACTCGAATGGCTGTGCCTTATCTATTGCGAATTATGTTGAGGCAATCATGTATGTTACCCAAATTCCTATTGCTAATTTTAGTTACGAGGCAGTGCATTGTGAAAAAAATGATATTCTCTTTACAAATACTTCAACAGCCAATTTAGATAAAATAATTAAATGGAATTGGGATATGGGTAGAGGAGTAAAATTAAATTTCAGCAACGGCCTTGCTTTCAAACATATATACAATAATTGGGGAAAGGATACTGTAAAATTAATGGTGGAATCCAGTTTAGGATGTAAAAGTGATACCTTGGTTAAATTGATTGATGTTAACCCTTTGCCTTTGGTTGGGTTTACCATACCTAATGTTTGCTTGGATGGTGGAATGGCTGTTTTTAAAGACACTACTAAAAATAAAGCTGCTGTTAGAAGCCTGTCATACCAATGGAATTTTAACGCAGGTAGTTTGCCGCTATCACCTGGTCCAACTTTTGCTGCTATTGAGAAAACTAAAGCCAATCCTTCGGTTTTATACAATATTGCTGGAGATTATACAGTTCAATTAAAAGTAACCACTGCCGACGGGTGTGTAGATTCACTCGCTCAAGCTTTTACCATTAATGGATCAAATCCTATTGCGAATTTTAAAGTATTAAAGGATACCGCTTTATGCAGTAATGAAGTGGTTGTAATCAGAGATAGTTCATGGGTATATCCTGGTAAAGTAGGTGTATTGCAAATTGTTTGGGGGGATGGGAAAGACACTACTATTAATGATGCAAAAATTGGAAATCAATATCAGCATTTTTATAATAACATAGGTGGGAATTATAAATATAATATAAAAGTTAAGGCGTTTTCCGGAGGTACCTGTTATGATGACGCTGTATCAAATATTGAAATAATCAAGCCCATAACAAATGTTGTGTTGCAAGCAGATAAGGATTTTTTATGTATTAATGATTCTTTATTAATAAGAACTACAATTAATGGAGGCGTATCTCCATTTAAATACAGTTTATTAGCTAATCAGCCAAACACATTGGTTAAAGGAGACTATGTTTATGGTATTGCGCAAGGTTCCGTGAATTTGGGTATGAAAGTATTGGATGCTAAAAATTGTAGCTATAATTATAATAACCTTTTAAATTTAACCTTACCAACTTTACCCATTGCATCGTTAAATATTAAAGACTCCGTAATTTGTAATGGGGACTCAGTTACCATAAAGGGTGAGGGTGCTAGTTTATTTAAATGGTATATGAATGCTGTTCTTTTGGCAACTACAAATAGTGATTCATTAAGAATAGGTAAGGCAGGTAATTATAGTTTAGTTGTTAATGATGGTAAATGTAATTCAATACCTACTATCGCATTCCCCATTATTGAGTTTACGATACCCACAATTAATATGAGCTATAATACATTATCATGTACCAACGGAGATGTGTTTATTCAAACAAATGCAGCTGATAAATTCAAAATTCATTATACTTGGAATTTTGGAGATAGTAGTTTTTTTTATAGGGCAAATCCAATCTCACATAGTTATAATAAGATAGGGAAGTATGTTGTTAAATTAAATGTAACCAATGATTACTGCCCTAAATATGAATATGGTTTAATAGGTGACACCATTCAAGTAATAGAACCATTACCAACAAAAAACTTTACCTTATTTATTTTAGCGGACCAAGACACGCTGTTAAGTCCTAAACGATTAAACCCCAATTATACACAGTATACTTGGATGCCAGCTTTTAATTTAAGTAATCCCAATATTCCAAATCCAATATTTAACGGTTCACGAAATACAGAGTATACTTTACAAATAGTGGATCCTTTAACAGGTTGTAAAATTTTGGACATTTATAAGTTGGAAGTTTCTAATGATATTGTTGTTGCTGTACCAAAGGCATTTACACCGAATCATGATAATTTAAATGATGTAATCAAAATTGAATACGGGGCAGGTGTTAAATTATTGAAAACCTTTACCATTTTTAACAGATTCGGAAAAATAGTTTTTCAAACGAACGATATCACAAAAGGGTGGGATGGAATGTATAATGGGTATGAGCAAGAAATGGATGCCTATAGTTATTTAATTGACTATGTTACCTTTAAAGACGTTTCTATGCGAAAGACGGGGTCCTTTATATTAATGCGTTAGATTTTTGTACCTTACTTTCCTAAGTAGCTACGAACTTGAAAAATAAAAGAACCAAGTAAATCTGACTGCCCATTGATACCCAATAATTTTGCAGCTATAATTAAAAAGGTTATTCCATAAAGTGATCCCCATAAGTGTGCACTGTGATTTATATTTCCTCCTCCTTTCTTTGATAGATAAACAGTTAGCCCTAAATATATGGGGCCAAATAAAAAACCGGGTATAACTGGTGGTATCACGAAAAAGCCAATTTTCATAGTAGGCTGTAAAAAAATTCCAGCAAATACAATAGCAGATACTGCACCCGAAGCACCCAAACTATAATAATTATATTGTTTAAAATGTGTAAAGTAGGTAGGAATAATACAAATAACTAATGCGGAGATATAAAATAACAAATAAAGTATACGACCACTTGACCCAAAAATGAATTCAAAATATTGTTCTACTAAATCTCCAAACATAAAAAATGAGAGCATATTAAATGCTAAATGTGGGATATCGGCATGTATGAATCCACAGGTAATGGCTCGATACCATTGGCTAGGATCTTTAGCAATTGAGTAGGGGTGAAAAATACTTTTATCTAATAGGGCTTCATTGTTCATTGCTAATAAGGAAATAGCTATAGTAGCAATAGTTATGATAATGGTTATACTCATTGTTTATTTATTCGTGGTGGTATTTTTCATTGGCCAAGATACTACAAGCGCGGTAAACCTGCTCGGCCAAAATTAAACGTACCAACATATGTGGGAATACTAGATCAGAAAGACTCCAAGTAAAGTTTGCTCTTTTTTTTATTTCCTCATCAACTCCATAAGCGCCACCAATTAAAAACACAATTTTCTGTGCACTTTGATTGGCTTTTTGTTGGATGAGTTTGGCTAGTCCTGGTGAGCTTAACATTTTACCAGTCTCATCCAGTAATATTAAAACATCGGTTACGGCCAGCGATTTTATAATATTAGCGGCTTCTGCTTTTTTAATTTGATTGGGTTCGGAAAGTTTACTAGGTGCGATGAGAAGCCAGTCTATTGGATAGTAATGGGCAATGCGTTTGGTAAACTGATTCACTCCATCCTTAATATAAGCATCATGATTTTTACCAACAGAAACAAAAGAGATTTTCAAGTAATATGAATTTCATCAAATTTACTGAATTTTTGATGAATGGATTTTCTATTGTATGGTGAATTCTTGCACTTCAGAATCTCCTAAGGAAAAGGTGTATTTGCCTTTTTTGCAGTCACCAACATATAGGCAGGTTCTTTGGGTATTACCCGTAATTTTGCCTTGCAAAATGTCCACACCTTGTGCATTGGTAATAGTGTATATTTTAGTATCACAATGTTCCAATGAAAAGCGAACTTCTAATATGCCATCCTTAACTATTTCAGTTAGTGTAAACATAAGCAAGCAATCGTTTAGCTACTTTAAATTTAGTCATAAAGTATGATTATACAACTAGATTTTTTCTCATTTAAGTGGTGTTTATATGTCATTATAGATACAAGTTTTTGAAAATCAAATAGTTGTTAGTAAATCTTCTTTAAATAGGAAATTGAAAATCCAGTTTTCTGAGATATTATATTTCTTTTGTAATTCATTTGATCATTTTATGGTTTTTAAATAGGATGAAAGATGAAATCAAGTATTGGATGTTTGCTTCGTATTGGATTGCTCCCTGCGGTCGCATCCTTTTCGAAGTTGTCTAAATGATTGCTCCCTGCGGTCGCATCCTTTTCGCATAGGTCATACCCAAAGCCCTTTAAAAACATCAACGGAGTTGATGTTTTTGCTTTTTCGTCCTCGTCGCAGCATTAAAGCAAGCTTTATGCGACTCCTTGAACGAAAAAGCCCGCACTCTTTGTGCGGGCTTTGTGACCCCGTCAGGATTCAAACCTGAAACCTTTTGATCCGTAGTCAAATACTCTATTCAGTTGAGCTACGGGGCCATTCACTTACTAACCCAGTCAATAAGGGGTGCAAATATACCGCAAAAAGCCATTCTTCCAAAGGATTTTGGCTAAATAATTGACTTTTAATGCCTTAAAAAACTAGTAATGCCAGCGTACAAAGGCCTCAATGGCAGCATATTTAGTAAGCCCTAGCTTAGCGTACAATTCTGCAGTATTGGCGTTTCGAATCTCGGCTCTTTGCCAGAATTCTCTAGCATCCGTGCCCTGGAATGGAACGGAGTCTTTTTGAGATTGATGTATAAATATACCAAAACGCTTTTTCATTACCTGGTCTGGGCTCATTGGAACGGCCATTTCAATTTCTGAAATATCCCATTCTTGCCAAGCGCCTTTGTATAACCATACCCAACAATCTTTCACCCAATCATCTCCAGCAGCTTTTAATCGACGCATGCTTTCAAAAACCACTTCTAAACAAACTTTATGGGTGCCATGTGGATCGGCTAAATCACCAGCACAATATATTTGATGTGGTTTTACTTTTCTTAAAAGTTCCATGGTGATTTGAATATCTTCTTCACCCATTGGTTTTTTATCTATGGCGCCTGTCTCGTAAAAAGGCAGGTTCATGAAATGATAATTTTGTTCTGCAATACCCACATATCTGCAAGTTGCTTTGGCTTCACATCTTCTAATTAAGCCCTTAATAGATCTGATTGCTGCAGTGTCTAATTCTCCAGGTTTTTTACCAGATAAGAATTGTCTTGCTTCAGTAAGAATTTCATTACTCTTTTTGTTATCAATTCCAAACATATCTTCAAAACCAACTGCGAAATCTAAGAAGCGAGTAACAAACTCGTCTGTTACAGCGATGTTTCCACTTGTTTGATAAGCAACATGTACATCATGTCCTTGATCGTGTAAGCGCATGAATGTTCCCCCCATCCTAATGATATCATCATCTGGGTGAGGAGAGAAGATCATCACTCTTTTTGGATG
>JBANFX010000052.1:0-54131 GCA_037975805.1 Bacteroidota bacterium
CATTGCCATTGAAATTGGGACCTTTTAATGCAAAATACAAATCGCCCCATTTTAGTTTTCTTGTATCGGTTTGTATTTGAGGATTTTGCTTGTATAGCTCGTATAAAAATGAAATAGAAGGGAGCTTCATTTTAAATTGTATTAACTATGAATTTTGGGTAAGCAAGCAGGTTGCCATTGCAACAAGTCCTTCTTGTCGGCCCGTAAAGCCCATCGTTTCGGTAGTAGTAGCTTTGATTGAAATATCCTTATCTCCAATTTTTAAAATACTTGCAATGCAGTTTTGCATTTCAATTACATAGGGCTTAATTTTTGGGGCCTCTAAACAAAGAGTGGCATCGATATTTACAATTTGATATCCCTGTGCAGTGATTAAATCGTATGTGCGCGCCAGTAATATTTTGCTGTCTATGTTTTTAAATGCATTATCGGTATCGGGGAAATGGGTGCCAATATCTCCTAAACTCAATGCCCCTAATAGTGCATCGCAAATTGCGTGCAATAAAACATCGGCATCGCTATGGCCTAACGCACCTTTAGTATGTGGGATTTTAATGCCGCCAATCCACAAATCTCTTCCTTCCACTAATTGATGAAAATCGATTCCTGAGCCAATGCGTAATTTCATTGACTTATTTTTTAAATAGTCTTTTGTACCAAGGAACTGAATTGTCAGCAGCTTCACTTGCAGCATCTAAGCCAAATGCAGAGGATACACATCTAAATCCAATTGAGCTACTTGATTTATCTTGATCTAAAAATCTTCTTGTTCCAATATTTAACCAATAAGGACGATCCTTCCAGCTTCCTCCTTTATACACTCTGGATTTATTTGAAATAAGGGTAGTTACATCTGATTCGTAATTTGATAATTCTGGTTCATCGCCATCTAATGAATTGTCGCCACGGTATGGATTGATATCGCTCATATCCTTGCTACTCAATGGGCGATAAATATCTTCCACCCACTCATTCACATTGCCACTAATATTGTATAAGCCAAGTTTATTTTGTAAGAAGCTGTTTACTTTTGCAGGAAATCCAGCACCATCATTGGAATAACCAATCATCCCCATGTAGTCGCCGTTGCCACTTTTGAAGTTAGCCATATACATTCCTTGCTTTCCTTTCTTTGTATTTCTTAAATCTTCAATGCCTACGCCACCCCATGGATATGGAGAATCAGATTCAACTACACTAGCACCAGGGTTTCTTGAATTGGAACCTGCTTTTTTATTTTGAAAGTTACTGATGTAGTTTTTTGAACTTGCAACTTTAGCGGCATATTCCCATTCTGCTTCTGTGGGTAATCTAAATTCAGGAACTACAATATATTCTTCATCAGATTTGATCTTCTTTGCTGTTGGCGGTGGGGTAGATGTTGCAGCAGTTCCAGAAGCTGTCCCTGATTGTGCATTCGTAGCAGCATTTAATTTACCCATGTATGGGGTAGTTTTAGGATCTGCAATCAATCCATATCTAAATAAAGTTTTTTCATTGGCTCTATCTGTTCTCCATCTACAATAGTTATTTGCTTGCACCCAACTAACACCAACCACTGGATAATCATTATAAGCCTTTGCTCTAAAATAACCTTGTACCATTGGCTCATTGTAAGAAAGTGGTTCTCTCCATACCAATGTGTCAGGTAGAGCTTCCTTAACTAGGTTTTCATAACCTTTTCCTAATTTCTCCAACCAATGTGTATAGTCTCTATATTTTTTATTGCTTACCTCGTATTTGTCAATTTTAAATGAACTAACAGTAACTCTTCTGTAAGGGTTGTTCCATTGTCTCATTTCGTTTTCTTCGGTATTCATACCTATTGTGTAAGTACCACCACGTACTAGGGCCATATCCTGAAAAGGATCAATATTTTTAGCTGCTATTTGAACTGCAGTCGCCTCTTTTAACTGAGTTGTAGAAAGTACAGTTGGGCCTAATAATAAAACCGCAAAAAACAATAAAATACTATTAATGAAATTCATATAAAAAGTTTATTCAAAGTCAACTAAAATACTAGTGCGAATATAGCTCGTTTTTTATTTATATAATCATCGGAAACCTATAAACTTATGTTAGTAAAATCCTAATTTTAGCCCATGAATAGGGCCAAATTCTTCATTTTAGTACTTTTTTTAACATTTACCACAGCGATATTGGCGCAAAATAGCCCTTTAGCCAATGGGAAGTGGTCCAAAATGGCCGTTCAAAAACAAGGTATTTTCAAACTTACTGGTACTCAAATACGAACAATGGGCTTTAGTTTACCTATTGCTTCTTCACAATTACAAATTTTTAGTCAAGATCAATCGCTTTTAGCAGAAAAAGTACCTGACGGTTTTGAGCCAGGTTTAACAGAAAATGCGATTATGTTAAATGATGGAGGGGATGGTCAAATAAATGAATCGGATTATGTATTGTTTTATGCTCAAGGACCTGTGAAGTGGAATCGCATTGATCAGCAAATTGGCATTCATCATTTTTCACGCACTGCACTTGATTCCGTTTTTTATTATGTAACCATTGGTAGCAATGGAAAAAGAATTGGAAATCAAAATACACTAGCTACCGTTTTTGAAAACAGAAGTGAATTTACCCAACGTTTACTGTTTGAAAAGGATTCTATTTCTTTTTTGAATAGTGGTAAAACTTTGTGGGGATTGCCCATGGGGTTGGGTGCTGGAAAGCAAAGCCAGCTTAATTTTTTGGCGAATACACAAGGAATGAATACTGCGAGTGTAATAAATTGTTTTATGCATTTAGCATCCACATCCTATCAGGCGGCTGCACAATTTGATTTTTATTGGAACGATCGTTTGTCACATTCTACAACGCTTCAACCAGTTACAGGTATGCTTTTTGATGACATTGCGAGAGAAATTACAGACAGTTTTTCTACAACAAATGTTGGGGCTTGGCCTAGCAAAAGCACTTTTAGAGTAAGTTATACCAGTGCGAATGCCAATGCAACTGGTTGGATAGATTACATTGAATTAGTGATGAAAAAGCCGGTTGGTTTTTGGCAGGATAGCGCACTGGTTTTTAGCGTAGATAATGATATCCAAAATGGTAAAATTATTAACTGTAACATTCAAGATATTGATCCTGGTTCTGTAATTTGGAATGTGACCAATGAGAAAAATCCTATTCAAGTTACCTGGCAATCAGGGGCTGGAAATAGTGGTAGTTTTTTACAAAACATTGATGTTGCCCAAGACTTTTTTGCAGTAAAAAACAATGCGTTTGAATCCCCCATTTTATTGGGAAATGTTCCCAATCAGGACTTGTTAAAAGTAGCTAGTGAAATAAATTATGTAATTGTTGCAGCACCAGCGTATATGGAAGTTGCAAAAAAGTATCAGCAGTTTCAGCAAAAACAATTTAGTCGATCCACGATGCTGGTAAATGCGCGCGAATTATACAACGATTTTTCTGGTGGTCAACCCACACCTGTAGCCATTCGAAATTTTATTTTACATCTTCACAATAAAGCTAAACAAAACAAGGTAAAGGTGCCGGAATACTTGCTACTGTTAGGCATGGGCAACTTTAATCCTAAAAAAATTAATCTAGATTTTGAATTGCCTGTATATGAAAGCGACAATTCAACTTCCATTTTGTCAAGCTTTTCAACCGATGATTTTTTTGCAGTACTCAGTCCAGGAGATGATATAAAAAATTATAATGCCATCAAGCAATTATCTATGGCAGTTGGACGTATTCCTGCAAGGTCAATTGGAGAAGCCGATACTGTTATAGAAAAATTAATACGCTATCAGTATGCTAAAGTAGGTGGCGAATGGGAGCAAAAAATTACTTGGATTGCAGACGACGGAGATTATAATTTACACCTACAAGATGCAGAATCAATTGTTGCGAACTTGCAATCAAAGACAAGTAAATGGAATCAGCAAAAATTATATTTGGATTTATTTCCAGCGGTGGCGTCTACTTCAGGAAATGCATATCCGTTATTGAATAATAATTTGCAACAATCAGTTTTAGAAGGCACGCTGTTAATAAACTATACTGGTCATGGAAATTATTTAAGACTTGCTGAAGAAAGTGTAATCTCCCAGTCCCAATTTGACAATTGGAATAATAGAGATAAGCTACCACTTTTAATAACTGCATCCTGCAATTTTGCGCCTTATGATCAGCCTAATATAAATGCGATTGCTTGGGATGCTTTTATGAAGAATGGCAAGGGTATTATTGGTTTAGTAGCTGCAAACCGTCTTGTGTTTGCATATAGTAACAAACAAATCAATGATTTATTTATTCAGCAGTTATTATTGGATGATACTGCAGGCAATACAAATAGTATTGGTGCTGCTTTGCAAAAAGCGAAAAATGCAAATTGGAAATTTGGTGGCGATAGAGTAAATGATTTTAAGTTTAATATCATTGGTGATCCGGCTTTGGTTTTAAGTAGACCCAATCGTGAAATTGAAGTAGTGGGATTAAATGGCAAATCATTTAAAAACAAGGATACTTTATTGGCAGGGAATAGTTTTCAATTAAATGCAATTGTTACCCAAAAAGGGATTGTGCAAAGTGATTTTAATGGGGTGTTTACTTTAACTATTTATGATGCCGTAAAATATAAAAATACTTTAGCAAATCAGTCTACAAGTATGGTAGTTCCCATTGCTGATCAATCTCAAATACTTTTTAAAGGGACTTCTACAATAAAAAATGGTGTGATTAAAGCTGGGTTTATTTTACCCACACAAATAGCCAATAGTGCTCAACCCGTTCGAATGCAGTTTACCGCATCGGGCGGCATACATTCAGCAATTCAAATTTTTGATGCCATCTATGTAAAGCCCAATATGATTAACTTTCAAAAGGATACAATTGGTCCAGTTATTGAGGCTTATTTAAATGAGCCCAGTTTCAAGCAAGGAGATTGGTCCATTAACAACCCAGTTTTATTTGTTCGTTTAAAAGATAGTGCTGGTATTCAATCATCTGGAAATGCACTTGGGCGTGATTTAAGTATTTGGATTGACAATAATCCAACCCCCATTTTATTCAATAATTATTTTGTTGCTGATTTAGATACTTATCAATCTGGGACTGCTTCTGTTTCACTTCCAACACTCTCCGTTGGGAAGCATTTTATAGTTATTAAAGCGTGGGATTTATTAGGCAATGGCACAAAAGATACTATCTACTTTGAAGTGCCACCATTGGATAAGCCTTTGTATAAAAAGCCATTTAATTATCCTAATCCAGTACAATCTTTTAGTAGGTTTGGTTTTGAGTCCAATCAAATAGGGAAGTCCTTGAAAGTGAATTTTGAAATTTTAAGTCAAAATGGTCAAATACTATACAGTGAATCAGCCCTTCCTCAAAATTCGGCGACAAAATTCTACATTGATTGGAATGCAAGAACCAATAATGGCAGCTTGTTAGCACCAGGCACCTATTATTATCGGTTTACGATTCAAAATAATAACGACATTTCAATTTTGTCTAATTCTTTTATCAAGCTATAATATATACTGACCTTTAACTATCTTTATCCTGTAATTAATCCTACGACCTCATGAATTTAAATAAGCTAAAATATGTAATTGCAGTGCTTGCATTTATATCTTTCAATACGAAAGTAATTGCGCAAAGCACATCATTGAAATTACAAAGTACAGCAGTTCCATTTATGATGATTTCTCCAGATGCAAGATCGGGTGGTATGGGAAATTTGTCACTGGGTATGACGCCTGAAGCAAATGATTTGTTTGGTAATACTGCAAAGCTTAGTTATTTGAAAGAACAAAAGGGATTTTTAATTAATTACACTCCTTGGTTAAAAGATTTAGGTTTAAGTGATGTTTATTTAGCAAGTGCTGGTTATTACAAACAGTTAAATGATCAAAGCACCATAAATACATCGCTACGCTTTTTTAGTTTAGGAAATATTGATTTCACTGACGAGTCTGGAAATGCTACTTTGCCCTCCCAACGTCCTTCTGAATTTAGTTATGACATAGGGTATAGCTTGTTGTTAAACGATAAACTAAGTATTGGTGCAACTTTAAGATACATTCATTCAAGACTCGTGCAAGGTTCATTTGGCGCAACCGCTATTAATTATAAAGCAGGTAATACAGTAGCCGGTGACATTAGTTTGTTTTACAAACAAAATGCCAATTTACAAGGGTTTCATGCTGGTTTATTGCTTTCTAATTTGGGCGGTAAAATCAGTTACTCTAATGAAACAAAAAACAAATATTATATTCCCGCAAATATTGGAATCGGATTGGGCTATTTAAATAAAATAGATGCAGATAATTCTGTAGAATTTGGGGTGGATGTAAATAGATTGATGGTGCCGGCAAGTCCTGATAATACAGATGCAGAATCGGTAAATCATTATTTCACTCAATCGGTTATTAATAGTTATTTTAATTCTTTCTCCGCTAAATATGGTGTTCCTTTCTCAGAATCTTTAAAGGCTTCAGTAGGAATAGAGTATAATTATACGGATCGCTTTTACTTGAGAGGAGGTTATTATATAGATAATAACAAGAATTTAGGGAACATGCAATATTTTACGTTAGGTACCAGCTTTCAGTATCAGCAATCTAAGTTTAACATTAGTTATTTAGTTCCATCTGGCGGGGGAATTACAAAAAATCCTTTGTCCAATACCCTGCGTTTTGGAAGTGTATTCTTTTTTTAATTTAGGCTTTGTTAAATCGTATGTGTAGAAGCTAAATTTCCTTAGTTTTTGCCTATTTTTGCGCACTATGTCTATACAGGTAAAAATTGTAAATAAAAGTCATCATCCTTTGCCTGCCTATGCAACTGCCGGATCATCAGGCATGGACATACGTGCCTTTCTCCCTGAGCCCATTTCTTTGGCACCTCTCGAAAGAGTACTTGTACCCACAGGCCTTTATATCGCAATTCCTACCAATGCCGAAGTCCAAATCCGGCCAAGAAGTGGTTTGGCTGTTAAACAAGGACTTACTTGCTTAAATACGCCGGGCACCATTGATGCAGATTATAGGGGGGAGATTAAAGTCATCCTCATAAATTTATCCAACGAAACACAAGCCATACAGGATGGAGATAGAATTGCTCAAATGGTTTTTCAGCAGGTTGAAAAAGCCAATTGGGAATTAGTAGAAGTGCTCGATGAAACAGAAAGAGGCGAAGGAGGCTTTGGTCATACAGGCAAAAAATAAAAAATGAAAAAACAAGTATCCTATATTATTTTAACGGCCCTGTTTTTTGCGTCATGTGCTACCTCCAGAAAGGTGCAAGTGATACAGGACGCTTTATCAAAAAAAGATAGTTCTAATCAAATTAATGCCGAAAAAAACAAAATAGATTCCGGATTCATTGTAAAAGAAATTTTTGACAAGGTCGCTGCAAATAAACTCAGTTATACCACTTGGAATGCAAAGTTAAAAGTAGATTACGAAACCGTTGACAAGTCGGATGCATTGGTTGCTAATGTAAGTGTTGAAAAAGGAGAGGCTATTTATATTATCATAAAAGGATCAATGGGAGTTATTGGTTTAAGGGCCTATATAAATAAGGACACAGTAATGCTTTACTATCCTTTAAGTAAAAAATTGGAAGTAAGACCTTTGTCCTATTTACAAGAAATCATAAAAATACCCTTAACCTATTCAATGTTGGAGGATTTGATAGTTGGCAATCCTATTTTTTTAGAAAATGCCTCCATTGCTAGTTATAAAGTAAATAATAATAAACTTCAAATTGGATTAGTAGGGCAACTGTTTAAAAACCTAGTAAGTTTAAGTGATGATAACAGCAAAGTGCTTCATTTGAAATTGGATGATATTGATGTTAACCAACACCGTACCTGCGACATCACTTATTTTAATCATACACCAGCCATGCAATATCAGTTTCCATTAAACAGAGATATTGCCGTTACCTCGCAATCCAGGTTTGAGATACATATGGAGGTGAAAGAGTATGCATTTAATGAGCCATTAAAATATACCTTTGTGATGCCTAAGCAAGCAAAAACAAAAACGAAAAGGAAATAAATTATGACTAAAAGGGCTACCATTATATTATTGTTATTTTTTGGCTTCCTTGGATCTTCGCTTGCCCAAACTAGCCCTAGTCGTGATGAGTTACAGAAACAGGAGCAAAGTTTAAGAAAGGAGTTGGATGAATTGAATGAACTTAAAAATCAGATTCAAAAAAATAAAAAAACTACTTTGGCGCAATTAAATGTGATCAAGAGTAAAATTGCAAAAAGAGAAGCATTGGTAAATAGCATTGCTCAACAAGTTGCACTTATCGACAATACGATTGCTGCCAATCAACAAGATGTAACAAGACTTAATGCTGAATTAGATACATTAAAGAGTAGATATGCAAAGAGCATCGCCTTTGCTTATAAAAATAGAAGTGGATACGAGTATTTGAATTTTTTATTTTCTGCCAATACATTTAATGACGCAGTTAAAAGAATTACTTATTTAAAAAACTATCGTCAAAACAGAGAAGCGCAAGCAAAAGCAATTGCCCTTTCTCAGTTGGATTTAAATGAAAAAATAAATCAATTGGGATTGAATAAAAAAGACAGAGTGGTTGTTTTAAATGTGCAAAATGATCAACTCAAAGATTTGGTGGACGACCGTAAAGAACAGGATAAAATTATTTCTCAATTAAAAGGCAAAGAAAAAGAGGTTACTGCACAATTAAAGCAAAAAGAGGCCCAAAGAAAAAAAATGCAAGCTGCCTTAATGAGTATTATTAAAAGAGAGTTGGCCGAAGCAGAGAAAAAAGAAAAAGAACGTTTGGCAAAACAAAAATCTGCAAATGAAAACACTACGGTTAAAACAGATAATGCAAAACCCACAACAAAAACTACGGGGAAAGTAGGTGCTGTGGAAGGAGGCTTGACAAAAACATCGGGAGATAGGCCTTATTCAGCTTTAGAGACTACCGAAGAAGGAAGAGAAGCATCCATTTCCATTGAAAACAGTAAAGGTGCCTTGCCTTGGCCAGTAGATAAAGGAAATGTATTTGTGCATTTTGGTGTTGAGAATATTCCAGGAACTAAATTAAATCGAAATGCTGATTATATTGAAATTGCAGTACCCAAAGGCTCATCTGTAAAGAGTGTTGCCAATGGGGTGGTAAAATATACTGGAGACATTAATGGTGACTTAACGGTGATTATTCAACACGGAAAATATTTTACAATGTCCTCGCATTTAAGCAGCGTAAGCGTTGCTGTTGGTCAGGAAGTAAAGGCCGGTTCAGTATTAGGTAAATCGGGTATTAATTTAGAAGGAGAAGGTTCTTTACTATTTATTTTAAGTAAGGAGGGAAGATCCCTGGATCCTGAGTCTTGGTTGAGAAGTAGAAGATAATTTCAAGTTTCATTTTTTGCCTTTCTTTTTTTATATTACAATCTATTAAACGATTGTAATGTCAAAATATATCTTATCCTTTGACCAGGGTACTACGAGTAGTCGCGCCATTCTATTTGATCATCAAGGGCAAATACATGGAATAGCACAAAAAGAATTTACACAACATTTCCCACAACCCGGATGGGTAGAGCATGATGCTATGGAAATTTGGAGCACCCAAATTGGTGTAGCAAGTGAAGTGATTAGTCATAACAATTTATCCTTAACCGATGTTGCTGCAATTGGCATTACCAATCAAAGAGAAACGACCGTTCTTTGGAATAATAAAACGGGCCTGCCAATTTACAATGCCATTGTTTGGCAGGATCGAAGAACTGCCGAATATTGCGATAGCCTAAAAGCACAAGGGAAGGCAAACATGATCCAAGAAAAAACCGGTCTCGTTATTGATGCCTATTTTTCTGGTTCTAAAATAAAGTGGATACTTGACAATGTTGAAGGGGTAAGAGATTTAGCAGCAAAAGGAGATTTGTGTTTTGGTACCATCGATTCTTGGTTGGTGTGGAAATTGACCAATGGCAAAGTACATGTAACCGATGCCACCAATGCCTCGCGTACCATGTTATTTAATATTCACACATTACAATGGGATACAGAACTCTTAACATTATTAGATATACCTGTCTCTATTTTACCCACTGTGAAAAGCAGTAGTGAAATTTATGGGTATACACATCAAATTTTTGCCAATCATGAAATTCCCATTGCAGGCATTGCAGGTGATCAGCAGTCAGCCTTATTTGGTCAAATGTGCACTGTGCCAGGAATGGTAAAAAATACTTATGGTACTGGTTGTTTTATGTTAATGCATACAGGAGAAAAAGCAGTACAATCAAAAAATAATTTACTAACCACCATTGCTTTACAGATGAATGGCACTACTCATTATGCACTTGAAGGAAGTGTATTTATAGGAGGTGCCGTGGTTCAATGGTTAAGAGATGGCTTACATTTAATTCGTAATTCAAGTGAAGTAGAAGATTTAGCAGGACAAGTATTAAATACCGACGGTGTGTACATGGTGCCTGCTTTTGCTGGCTTGGGTGCTCCCTATTGGAATCAACACGCAAGGGGAACGATTGTTGGTATTACAAGAGGAACTTCGGCGGCGCATATTGCGCGCGCTGCTTTAGAAAGTATTGCATTTCAAAGTTATGATTTGTTAAAAGCTATGGAAGGAGATGCAGGTATCCCTATTGCAGAATTAAGAGTAGACGGTGGTGCTACACATAACAATATGTTAATGCAATTTCAGGCAGATATTGTAAACACAAAAGTGGTAAGACCAACAATTGTTGAAACAACTGCTTTAGGAGCTGCTTATTTAGCAGGCTTGGCAGTTGGGTTTTGGAAAGATGTAGCTTCCTTGCAATCAATGTGGCAGATTGATAAATCGTTTACGCCAAATATTAAAGAGGAGCAAAGAGCAGAAAGTATTCAAGGTTGGCAACGCGCTATAAAAGCAACCAATCATTGGTAAACAATAAAAATAAAAAAAGATGACACCATTTATTGCTGAATTATTTGGAACCGCAATTGTAATCATTATAGGTAACGGCGTAGTGGCCAATGTAGTACTGCCAAAAACCAAAGGAAACAATGGGGGATTGGTGGCTATTGTGTTAGGTTGGATGATAGCTGTTTTTGTTGGCGTTTACACTACCGCAGATGCGAGTGGCGGGCATTTGAACCCGGCCGTGACTATTGCCTTGGCAGTTGCGGGTAAGTTTGCTTGGGATAAAGTTGTTATGTATATTCTTGCTCAGGTTTTAGGTGCCATGATAGGGGCTTTGGTAGTATGGATCATTTATCGTCCTCAATTTAATGAGGCGAACCAACCAGGAGATCAGCTGGCCTGTTTTTCAACCGGCCCTTCTATTAGAGATATTAAACAAAATATACTTGTGGAAACACTTGCGAGTTTCGTGTTTTTACTAGGTATTTTCTTCATTAAACCTGCAGGAATTGAAATGGGAGCCATGTCGGCCTTGCCGGTAGCCTTATTGGTGGCAGGTATTGGGTTTGGATTGGGCGGACCCACAGGTTGGGCAATAAATCCAGCAAGGGATTTGGGCCCACGAATCATGCATTTTATCCTTCCCATGAAGGGAAAAGGGCCTAGTGATTGGCAATATGCCCTTGTTCCAGTACTTGGGCCCATTATTGGGGGAATTTTAGCTGCTTTTATATACCTACAATTTTTGCAATAATGAGGTAAAATCATACCTTTGCAGCCGAAACCGAAAATTATGTCAACAGCAGGTAAAATTAAACAAGTTATTGGTGCGGTAGTGGACGTGCAATTTCCTAATCAGAAAGCACTTCCTGAAATCTATAACGCCCTAGAAATTACAAGACCAGGTGGTGAAAAATTGGTGCTTGAAGTACAACAACATTTAGGTGAGGATAGTGTACGTGCTATTGCCATGGATGGTACCGAAGGTTTGGTAAGAGGAATGGAAGTAATTGACTTAGGTAAAGCAATTTCAATGCCAATTGGTGAAGGGATCAATGGTCGTTTATTTAACGTAACAGGTGACGCTATTGATGGTTTACCACAAGTTGATAAAACAAATGGTCGTCCTATTCATGCGAATCCTCCAAAATTTGAAGACTTAAGTACTGCAACCGAAGTGTTGTTTACAGGTATTAAAGTAATTGACTTAATTGAACCATATGCAAAAGGTGGTAAGATTGGTTTGTTTGGTGGTGCCGGTGTAGGTAAAACAGTATTAATTCAAGAATTAATTAATAATATCGCCAAAGGACACGGTGGTTTATCAGTGTTTGCGGGTGTGGGTGAAAGAACTCGTGAGGGTAATGACTTATTACGTGAGATGATTGAAGCAGGTATCATGAAATATGGTGATGCATTCAAGCATAGCATGGAAGAAGGTGGTTGGGATTTAAGCAAAGTAAATTTAGAAGAATTAAAGGATTCAAAAGCTACTTTCGTTTTCGGTCAAATGAACGAACCTCCAGGAGCGCGCGCGCGTGTTGCGTTAAGTGGTTTAACAATTGCAGAATATTTCCGTGATGGAGATGGTACAGGAAAAGGAAAGGACATCTTATTTTTCGTAGATAATATCTTCCGTTTCACACAAGCAGGATCTGAGGTATCTGCTTTATTAGGTCGTATGCCATCTGCGGTAGGTTACCAACCAACATTGGCAACTGAGATGGGATTAATGCAAGAACGTATTACTTCTACAAAAAATGGTTCAATTACCTCTGTACAAGCGGTATATGTTCCTGCGGACGACTTAACCGATCCAGCGCCAGCGACAACATTCGCGCACTTGGATGCAACTACTGTATTGTCTCGTAAGATTGCCGATTTAGGTATTTATCCTGCAGTAGATCCATTGGATTCAACATCAAGAATTTTAACACCTGCCATTGTTGGTGATGCACATTACGATACGGCACAAAGAGTTAAAATGATTTTACAACGTTACAAGGAATTACAAGATATCATCGCAATCTTAGGTATGGATGAATTAAGTGACGAAGATAAATTAGTTGTATCACGTGCTCGTCGTGTACAACGTTTCTTATCTCAACCATTCCATGTAGCTGAACAATTCACTGGATTAAAAGGAGTATTCGTTTCTATCGAAGACACAATTCGTGGATTCAATGCAATCATGGACGGAGAAGTGGATCAATATCCTGAAGCTGCCTTTAACTTAGTAGGTTCATTAGAGGATGCAATTGAGAAGGGTAAGAAAATGATGGCTTAATTTATTTTATAAACTAGATACATGTTATTAGAAATATTAACACCCGAAAAAAAGCTTTTTAGCGGCGATGTACAAGGCGTTCAATTGCCTGGTATAGACGGGTTGTTTGAGGTCTTGGATAAACACGCACCGCTTGTAAGTGCATTGGGTGTAGGTAATGTGAAAGTTTTACAAAAAGGCAATGCATCTGAAACCTATGCAATACAAGGTGGTTTTGTGGAAGTGATTAACAACAAGGCAACTGTTTTAGTGGAAGGTGTTTTATAGTTAATTTAAACTTAATTAAATAAAATTCAAAATCCCTTGGTCAATTGCCAAGGGATTTTTTTATATATTCACATAAGCAAATACCATCATTGAATTTTGCATATGAAAAAGACTTTCCCAATTATATTTATTTTAATTACTCTATCCATTGTAGGGATATTCTTTATACAAATCACTTGGGTGCAGGGGTTAATGATATTGGCTAGAAATCAGCTGAATGATAAAGTGAATCAGTCGGCGGTAGTGGTGTCGAATGAAGTAAGCAAAAAAGTGAATACCGGTATTTCATTTAGGTTGCCCAAAAGTGCACAAGGATTGAATGAGGATTTTCATGTGCATAGTTTTGATCCTTCGGTTGCCAATATTTACAATGATAAAGAATTGGGGGAGCGCATTCAGGAGGCTTTGAATAAAAATGGACTAGAAGATTTAAAGCATGAATTTGCACTGGCGGATAAAACTGGCGTAATAAAATTAAAAAGTAGTAAGTTTTATAATTTTTATACCGATACAACTTCAAATACTTTACAGGTAAGAGTTTCTGTGGTACCACAAGATTATATTGAGCCCGCCGGACCATTCGAAACTATTATTATTATTATACCTGAAGTAAATACTTATATTTTACATGATTTGCTTTGGATAATACTTGGCGCTGTCTTATTTATATTAATTGTATTAGCGGCCTTTTTTATAACAGTTCGCTCTTTGGTGACGCAACAAAAATTAAACGGTATAAAAAGGGATTTTATCAATAACATGACGCATGAACTTAAAACACCAATCGCAACCATTTCTTTGGCTGTTGATGCATTAAAAAGTCCTAAAGTACAAAACGACCATAAATCCTTAGACTATTTTAGCAATATCATTAAAGAAGAGAATGAAAGAATGAACAAACATGTAGAGGTCATTTTACAAGCAGCGCAACTAGAAAAAAAGGAATATGAATTAAATAAGCAGCCTGTAGATGTGCACGATTTATTGTTTGGCGTATTGGATAGTTTTAAATTGCAATTAGATGCCAAGCCTTCTCATATCCTAACAAATTTCGATGCCGATCCTTCTATCATTGAAGCGGACGAAGAGTATTTATTGCATGTTTTCTCTAATCTAATTGATAATGCGATTAAATATTCAAAGGAGGAAATTAACATCACCGTTACCACCATATCATGGCCTGGGGAATTGCAAATTATTATTGAAGATAAGGGGATAGGTATGGATGCAACGACCGCAAAAAATATATTTGAAAAATTTTATCGCGCCCATACAGGAAACATCCATGATGTAAAAGGATTTGGCTTAGGAATGAGCTATGTGAAATGGGTAATTGATATACACAAGGGTAAAATAAAAGTTCAAAGTGAACTTGACAAGGGTACGAAAATGATAATCACTTTACCTGTTGCGAATCCAAAATAGGGAGCCGTCGCCGTAACTTAAAAATCGGTAATCATTTTCAAGGGCATGGTTATAAACTTTCTTCCATCCATCGCCTGTAATTGCAGCAATAATTAAAAGTAAAGTGGATTTAGGTTGATGAAAATTGGTAACCAAACCATTGCATATTTTGAATGTATAACCCGGTGTAACCATGAGTTGCGTTTTAGCAATCAACTTTGTACTTCCTTTGTCATTTAACCAAGTAATCAAAACTTGCATTGCTTCATTAACTGTCAATTTTATGTAAGCTAGTTCATAGGCCTCCCATTGTTCTAAATGAATTTCACTTGATGGAATAGATCGCTTATATTCTTGTTCATATTTAAACGCTTTAACACCCATCCAATAAACAGATTCAATGGTACGTAAGCTTGTAGTGCCAACAGCTATGAGTGGCTTATTTTGGGTACCTGCATTTTTGGCAATGTATTGAATCAAACTTAAGTCCACATCAATAAATTCTGCGTGCATATTATGTTCGTCGATCGTTACGGATTTAACGGTCATAAATGTTCCAGCTCCTACATGTAAGGTTAAATATTTTTGATGAATATTTTTTTCGCTCAAACTTTTAAAAACTTCTTTACTAAAGTGCAAGCCAGCTGTAGGGGCAGCTACTGATCCCTCTTCAATAGCGTATGTGGTTTGATATCTATCTTTATCTTCTTCGTTTGCTTTTCTTTGAATATATGGTGGCAATGGTATATTGCCTATAGTGGATAAAATTTCTGAAAAAGAAATGTGGGGATGATCCCAACAAAATTCAATAATATATTTACCATCTGTTTGTTCTATTTTTTTTGCCTCGAAACAAAAAGTAATATTATCAATTAAAATCTCTTTTTTCAAAACATCTTCTTTCCATTTTTTAGCACCACCAACTAAGCAATTCCATCTAACTTTATTTTTTGCTTGCATCGCTAGCAATACAGGCGTGTATTCAATTGTGGGCTCCAAACAAAAAATTTCAATGGCACTTGTATTGTTTGCTGTATTTATTTTTTCAAATAATATTCTTGCAGCAATTACTTTACTGTTATTAAAAAGTAAGGTTGCATTACTTGGAATATAATTGGCAATATGCGCATAATGACTTTCTTGAATAATATCTCCGTCCCATATTAATAGTTTACTATCTGCTCTATTGGCGGCAGGGGTATATGCAATTTTGCAATCTGGTAGCGTATAATCAAAGTCCTGAATGGCAATTTTGGGCTTATTGAACATGCCGCAAAGGTACATTTGTCCCAATTTATAGCCTAATTCACCAGTTATAAACCTAAAAATGGGGGTTTTCCACAGTTCTTAACACCCTAAATTCTAGAAAATCTGCTAAATACCCCTCAAGTCCTTTGTTCATAAGGCTTTTAGGTCGGTTTATTTCTTGTGGAAAACTAGAAAGGCCTATTTGTGCTTTAAAAGTGGTAAAAAGTGTTATTTTGTGTGAACAAGTGGTAAAAATCATACTAATTATTAACAATGACAGGCTTTCACGGAGAATATCAATCAACTATCGACGCTAAAGGGCGTTTCCTAGTTCCTGGCAGTTTGAAAAAACAGCTGTCAGAAGGGGAGACACGTTTTATTGTGAGTAGGGGGTTTGAAAAGTGCTTGACACTTTATCCCATTGGAAGCTGGCAAAAGATATTAGATAAGATTAGTCAGTTGAACGACTTTGATCCTAAAGTGCGTCAGTTTAGACGTCAATTTTTAGGGGGAGCAACCGAGGTAGAAATGGACAGCGCAGGCCGTTTATTATTACCTCCCACTTTAAGGGAGTTTGCTCTACCTGGAAAAGAGATTGTTTTAGCTGCTGCATTAGATCGTTTTGAGATCTGGGATGCGAGTACGTATAAAAAGCTCTTTGAGGATTTCTCTGCAGATGAATTTAGTAATCTGGCGCAAGAAGTAATGTCAGGCAATCATAATAAAGATTAAGGAATAGCGATGACCAACCCTACATCCAACATTCCTCAATCTAATTATCATGTACCTGTATTATTTCACGAAACAATGGATCATCTTAATATCATACCCAATGGTATTTATGTAGATGCAACTTTTGGTGGCGGGGGACATAGTAGAGGCATTTTATCAAAGCTAGGACCTAAGGGTCGTTTAATTGCTTTCGATCAGGATGCTGATGCTAAAAACAACTTGCCTAATGATGATCGTGTTTTATTTGTTCCAGAAAATTTCAGGTACCTGCAAAGGTTTTTGCGATTGCACAAAATTGACCAAGTGGACGGAGTGCTTGCTGACTTAGGTGTGAGCAGCCATCAGTTTGACGAAGGTTCAAGAGGTTTTTCGACGCGATTTGATGGTCCTTTTGATATGCGAATGGATCAACGCCAGGAATTAACTGCTGCGCAAGTGATTGAAACCTTAGGTGAATTAGAATTACATAAAATGTTTGAAAAGTATGGGGAAGTGACAAACTCGAAAACTTTAGCCAAGCATATTGTTGATAACCGTAAACATGTAAAACTAAACACGGTACAAGATTTTAAAACGCTAATAGCACCTGTAGTAAAAGGAAATCCCAATAAATATTGGGCGCAAGTTTTTCAAGCCATTCGTATTGTAGTAAATGCGGAGCTGGAAGTACTAAATGAATTTCTTGCACAGTTACCATCTGTAATAAAGCCAGGTGGTCGTGCAGTGATTATCACCTTCCATTCCATTGAGGATCGAATTGTAAAGAATGCTTTTAAAGTAGCACCCGAAGAAGAAAACAAAAACAACCCATTTCTCTCCAACCCTAGAGAAGTGATTTGGAAGATCATTACAAAAAAACCTGTAATGGCTTCTGAAAAAGAGATGAAAGAAAACAATCGAAGCAGAAGCGCAAAATTGCGTGCTGCCGAAAGATTATAAACCGTATGTCCGTACCCGAAAAACAAGCCCCTAAGAATGCGCTAAAAAGTATTCTTAATTATCAATGGATTGTTATGAACATTCCATTCTTCCTCTTCTTGGCATTTCTCGCTATTCTATACATAGCGAACGGACATCAGGCCGATAAAACTGTGAGAGCAATTAATGCACAACAGAAAAATTTGAAGGAATTAGATTTTGAATACAAGACTTTGAAGGCAGATTTGATGCGTCGTGGTAGAGCGGAGCAAATTGAGAATGTTCTGAAGCCTTATGGTTTAGTAGTAGCAAAAGAAATGCCGATACATATTCCAATAGAAAACCGTATTCCAGTTACTCAAACACCTGCTAAATAATGGACGTAAAACGCGACATATTATGGAGGGTTTATCTTAGTTATATTCTTATTATAGGTGTATGTATAGCTATTTTAGGTAAAGCATTTTACATTCAACAAGTACAAGGAAAATATTGGAGAGGCTTAAGCGACAGTTTACATCAAAGAATTATTTCCATTCCTGCTGAAAGAGGCACTATTTATAGTGATGATGGACAAATGTTAAGTACCAATATGCCCAAATTTGATTTACTTATTGACTTTAGGGTAGAAACATTACATGAAAACAAGGGCAAAATATTTAGAGAAAAAATAGACTCCTTATGTGATTCACTGGCTTATTTATTTAAGGACAAAACGGCACTTCAATACAAAGAAGAGTTAACCAAAGCCTATGAAGCAAACGAACCCAATTATGAGTTTAAAAAGAAAATAGATTACCATCAATACTTAGCAGTAAATCGTTTTCCTTTATTTAAATTAGGAAGATATAAAAGTGGTTTAATCTCCATTGAAAAAAACACCAGATTAAATCCTTATCAAAATTTAGGATATAGAACCATAGGTTTGGCTAGGGAGCAAAACCAGGTTGGACTCGAAAGTTCTTATGATACTGTATTACGTGGTCAACAAGGTAAACAATTGGTTCGAGCTATTGCAGGTGGTGTAACAATTCCTGTTCAAGATGGTGAATATATTGTAGCACCACAATCCGGAAAAGATATAGTTACCAATATTGATGTGTTTATTCAAGAGGTTACGGAAAAGGCGTTAAGTAACATGATGATTTCAAATAAGTGTGAAAAAGGCGTGGCTATTGTAATGGAAGTTAAAACTGGTAAAATAAAGGCCATGGCTAATTTAGGAAAATTGGACAATGGCAACTATTCTGAGATTGAAAATTATTCAACACAAGCAAGAGAGCCAGGTTCAACATTTAAATTAGTTACATTATTAGCAGCATTAGAAAATGGGGCTAGTTTACAAAAGCCAATTAATATTGAAGGGGGAAGATGGAGTTATGGAGGGAAGCCAGTAAACGATGCTGAGGTACATAATACTTATCAAACAACATTGCTTCATGCTTTTGAAGAAAGTTCCAATGTGGGAATGGCTAAAACAGCAGTAGAATATTTTGTGCCAAATCCTAGTATTTATTTTAAACAACTTTCAAAATTAAGAATGGATACCACATCAGGTATTGATTTGAGTAACGAAAGTAAACCTGTCATTCACAGACCTGGTTCAAAAACTTGGACAGCAACAACTTTACCTTGGATGGCTTTCGGTTATAATATTAGTGTAGCACCCATTCAAACATTAACCTTATATAATGCTGTGGCTAATAACGGTGTTATGATGAGGCCGTATTTGGTAAATGCTATTAAGGAACAAGGTAGAACCATACGATCTATTGCCCCAATGGCTTATCCAGGCACTATTGCATCTCCCAATACAATCAGTCAATTACGCACAGCTTTAGAAGGTGTTTGTATTAATGGTACTGCCAATAAATTATTTGCAGGAAGTTTATATAAAGTGGCTGGTAAAACAGGCACGGCATTGGTAGCAGATGGAAAAATTACTTATGCAGACAAACAATTTCAATCCTCTTTTGTAGGTTATTTTCCTGCAGACAATCCGCAATATACAATAGCTGTTATAATTATAAACAGACCTAATAATCCTAATCACTTTGGTGCTTCTGTCGCAGGGCCGGTTTTTAAAGAAATTTCTGACAGATTGTATTCCACTTATATTCAAAATAAAATTGAGCTTCCAACTGTCGTGAAGATTAAAGATTCTCAAAGTTTTGAATTCGCTACCTCTAAAACAACATTAAAAACAATTGGAAAGCATATAGGATTAAAATACACCGATTCTTCTTCAAATAATGAATGGGTAAAACTTAAAGGCGCGCGCGAAAATATTGCTGCTTCAAATATTGCATTAAGCACTGGTTCAATGCCAAATATTTTAGGTATGAAGTTGCAAGACGCTTTGTGGATTTGCGAAAAAAATGGATTAGATGTGAAAGTGATTGGAAAGGGAAAGGTAACTGCTCAAAGTATTGCAGAAGGTGCTGCAATTGCTAAAGGTCAACAAATTCAAATTCAACTAAATTAATGAAGGACTTACAATCTATATTATTTGGAGTTTCATTAAGAGAAGTAGTGGGCAGTACCCAAGTACAGGTGTCTGGTATTCAAATAGATTCTAGAAAAGTAAGTTCAAACGGTGTTTTTGTTGCTATCAAAGGCGCGCAAGCAGATGGGCATGATTTTATAGACATAGCAATCGAAAAAGGAGCAACTGTAATTGTATGCGAGCATTTACCAACAACCACCAGAGAAAATATTAATTATTTGGTTGTGGCCAATGCATCAGAAGCAGTGGCAATCATGGCACACCAATTTTATAATGAACCTTCACTTAAAGTAAAATTAGTTGGTGTTACAGGTACAAATGGAAAAACAACTGTAGCTACTTTATTATTTAAATTATTTTCTGCATTAGGATATCATTGTGGATTGGTGAGTACCGTACAAAACCAAATAGGCGAAACCATTATTCCATCTACGCATACAACGCCAGATGCAATTCAACTAAATGCATTATTAGATCAAATGGTACAAGCCGGCTGTACGCATGTTTTTATGGAATGTAGTAGCCATGCTATTCATCAACATAGAATTACAGGGTTGCAGTTTACAGGGGGTGCTTTTACCAATCTTACTTTAGACCATTTAGACTACCATAAAACATTTGAAGCTTATGTAGAAGCCAAAAAAGCATTTTTTGATGTAATGCCTTCTACAGCATTTGCAGTTTCAAATTTAGATGATAAAAATGGCGCAAAAATGTTGTTGCATACGAAGGCAAAAAAAATTACCTATGCCTTACATGCTCCTGCAAATTATAAAGGTAAAATTTTAGAAAACCAGTTAACGGGATTGGTAATGCTGGTAAATGATAAAGAAGTTCATTGTAGATTAATTGGAACGTTTAATGCCTATAATTTTTTAGCAGTATATGCAATAGCAGTTCAATTAGGCGAGGCTTCTGAAAAAGTGTTAATCACTTTAAGCGCTTTAACGGGAGCAGAGGGAAGATTTGATTATGTAATAAGTGCTCAAAATATCATTGGTATAGTAGATTATGCACATACGCCCGATGCTTTAGAAAATGTTTTAACCACAATAGCCAAGTTAAGAAAAGGAGATGAAGATGTGATTACAGTTGTTGGATGTGGCGGAGACAGAGACAAGTCAAAGCGCCCTATAATGGCGCAGGTTGCATGTGACTTGAGTACAAGGGTTTTTTTGACAAGTGATAACCCGCGTTCCGAAGATCCTAATGATATTTTAACGGACATGGAACAAGGATTGTCAAGTGCTGCAAAAAGAAAGTATATCAAAATTGTTGATCGTAGAGAAGCTATTAAAGCTGCTATCAGCTTTGCGAAGCCAGGAGATATTGTTTTAGTGGCCGGAAAGGGGCATGAAAAGTACCAAGAAATAAAAGGAGTTAAATCACATTTTGATGACAAAGAGGAATTAGATCTATTATTTAAAGAACTAGCTAAATAAATTCATATGTTGTATCATTTGTTTTCGTGGTTGGATAAAAACTTTCATGTACCAGGACTTGGTGTATTTCAGTTCTTAACCTCTCGTATTGCAATGGCCATTTTATTGTCTTTATTTATTGCAACTGTTTTTGGAAAGAAGCTCATTTTATTTTTACAAAAGAAACAAATTGGTGAAACAGTAAGAGAGCTGGGATTGGCTGGAGAGCAACAAAAGAAAGGAACACCAACAATGGGAGGCATTATTATTTTATTGAGTGTTTTAATTCCAACGCTACTTTTTGCAAATTTGGATAAAGTGTATATCCGTTTAATGATTTTATGCACCCTATGGTTGGGTGTGATTGGATTTGTTGATGATTATTTTAAAATTAGGGCCCGTAAGCAAGCGCAAAATAAAGGTGAGGCCTATAAAAAGCAAGATAGCGATGGCTTAGCAGGTGTTTCAAAAATTATTGGACAAATTGGTTTGGGAATAATTATTGGTGTTACCTTATATTTTAGCAATGCAGTTACTGTTGAAAGAGAAATCATTGCCAATACAGTGGTGTCTGCGAGTTTACAAAAAGGAGAGCGCATTGCGAAAGATTCAAATATTATTGTAAGAAATATTAACGGGGTAGAAAGAAGATTTGTAAAAGTTAAAACACCAATTACAACTATTCCCTTTGTTAAAAATCATGAGTTTAACTATTCCAAATTATTAAGTTGGGCAGGTCCTGGTGCTGAAAAATTTACATGGATTGTATATATTCTTGTAGTTACTTTTATAATTACTGCAGTTTCTAATGGCGCTAATATTACCGATGGTTTAGATGGATTGGCGGCAGGTGTAAGTGCAATTATAGGAGCCGCATTAGGCATATTTGTTTATGTAAGTGGTAACTATGTGTTTGCCGATTATTTAAACGTGATGTACATTCCAAATTTAGGAGAGCTTTCCATTTTTGTGGGAGCTTTTGTAGGAGGTTGTATAGGATTTTTATGGTACAACGCATTTCCAGCACAAGTTTTTATGGGTGACACTGGAAGTTTAGCTTTAGGCGGAATTATTGCTTCCTTAGCCATTATTGTTAGAAAAGAATTATTGATTCCTATTTTCTGTGGTGTGTTTTTAGTAGAAAACTTAAGTGTAATTATACAAGTAAGTTATTTCAAATATACTAAGAAAAAATATGGGGAAGGACGACGCGTATTTTTAATGAGTCCTCTGCACCATCATTATCAAAAGAAAGGTTTTCATGAAAGCAAAATCGCAGTGCGTTTTTGGATTGTTACCATTTTGCTAGTAGTAGCTTCTATTTTAACCCTAAAAACGCGATAAACCTTGGCAAAAAAATTAGTCATATTGGGGGCAGGTGAAAGCGGAATAGGAACTGCTTTATTGGCAAAGCAAAAGGGATATGATGTATTTGTGTCTGATGCTAGTGCAATAAAACCAAATTTTAAAAAGGAATTAGAAGATCAACATATAGAATTTGAATCGGGTTCGCATGATGTTGAACGCATTTTAGCCGCTGATGAGGTAATGAAAAGTCCTGGGATACCTGAAAAGAATGAATTGGTAAAAGCGATACGTGCAAAAGGAATTCCAGTGATGAGTGAAATAGAATTTGGTTATCGCTATAAAGGGAATGCAAAAATTGCTGCCATCACAGGAAGTAATGGTAAAACTACTACAACCTCATTATTGTATCACATTTGCCAAGTAGCTGAAAAGGATGCTGCAATGGTAGGAAATATCGGATTTTCTTTTGCAAGACAAATTGCCCAGGATCCCAAAGCGTTGTATGTAATTGAAGTAAGTTCTTTTCAATTGGATGATATTCATTTTTTTAAACCTGATATCGCCATTTTATTAAATATTACCGAGGATCATTTAGACAGATACAATTACGAATTTGAAAAATATGTAAAGAGCAAATTTAGAATTATTGAAAATCAAACTGAAACAGATTGCTTCATTTATTGTATCGACGACGAAGTAATTGTAAAACATTTAGCACTACTAACCTATAATACTAACCCACTACCATTTTCTATGAAACAAGAAGTAAAAAAAGGAGGCTACATCAAAAACGAACAAATGATGTTAAAAATCCAAGAAGAACGCGTATCCATGAGTATTTATGATTTTGCTTTAAAAGGCAAACACAATGCTTATAACACCATGGCTGCCAGCATCGCTGCTACAACACTAGGTATCCGCAAAGAAAAAATTCGCGAAGCTGTAAGCAATTTCCACAACTTAGAACACAGAATGGAATTTGTTGCAACTGTTCGTGGCGTTGATTTTATTAACGACAGCAAGGCTACCAATGTAAATAGTACTTGGTATGCATTAGAAAGTATGCAAAAGAAAACGGTTCTTGTTTTAGGAGGCATTGATAAAGGAAATGATTATTCATTAATTGCTGAATTGGTTAAAGAAAAAGTAAAAGCAATTGTTTGCATGGGAACTGATAATGCAAAAATTAAAGAATTCTTTAAGGACTTAGTGCCTGTAATTGTTGAAGCAGATAGTGCTAAAAAAGCAGTTACAGAATCCTTTAAGTTAGCTGAAAAAGGAGATGTAGTATTGTTAAGTCCAGCTTGTGCAAGCTTTGACTTATTTAAAAATTATGAGGACAGAGGTCGTCAATTTAAAAATTCTGTAAAAGAATTATAATCATGTTTAATCAAACCAAGGATAATTTATTTTCTCAAATGCCTTCCATAAGTGGGGTGAAAGAGCATTTGGGACAAAGAACTAGAGGGGACAAGTACATTTGGGGGTTATTTATTGTACTTGCACTCGTTGCTATTTTAGTGGTGTATAGCGCTACTGGATCCTTGGCGTATAAATCTTTAAATGGCAATACAACCAAATTATTAATTAGACAACTAGAGTTTACATTGGTTGGGATGGTAGTAATTTTTGGTTTACATAGGATTAATTATACCATGTTTTCTAGAATTGCATCCATCTTATATGCATTTTCAATACCATTATTATTTTATACGCTTATATGGGGTACCAAAATTAATGATGGAAGTAGATGGATTAAATTACCAATCATCCATTTAACTTTTCAGTCAAGTGATTTAGCAAAGCTGGCTTTGTTCATGTTTATTTCAAGGACATTAAGTAAAAAGCAAGCAGTTATCAAAGATTTTAAGAAAGGCTTTTTGCCAGTCATCATTCCGGTAATGCTTACTTGCGCATTTATTATGCCTGCAAATTTATCTAATGCATTGCTTACTGGGGCTTCTTCATTATTACTTATGTTCATTGGGCGTATAAGTTTAAAACATATTGGCTTAACCATACTTGTAGCAATGGTACCATTGCTAATTATTGTAAGTGTAGCAGTGGCAACACACAAAGCGGGTAAGGCACCAGTTGCAGAAATTGAGAAACCCGAAGTAGCAGAAAAAGGTAAAATTTTTGTTCGCTTCAACACATGGGTAAGTCGTGTACAGGATTTTATCTATCCAAATGATAAAGAGGTACCTTATCAAGTACAACAATCAAAAATTGCGATTGCAAATGGAGGTATCTTTTTTGGTTTAGGACCTGGCAATAGTCACCAAAGAAATTTTTTACCTCAAGCATACAACGATTTTATTTACGCAATCATCATTGAGGAATATGGTTTAATTGGCGGTGCTTTTATCATATTTGTTTATCTAGTATTTTTATTTAGATGTATTCGAATTTTTAGAAAATGCCCGTATGCATTTGGTGCATTTTTAGCATTAGGATTAAGCTTTACATTAATCATTCAAGCCATTGCCAATATGGCGGTTACCGTAGGATTGGTTCCTGTTACAGGTGTTACACTTCCGTTAATTAGTATGGGAGGAAGTTCATTTATTTTCACATGTTGTTCCATAGGTTTAATATTAAGCGTTGCCAGAAACGTAGAACAACTTGAAGGTAAAGCGCCCGAAGAAACAGAAATAGAAATGCCAGAAGCGACCGAAAATATTTCCTCTCAAAATTCAATCTCTAATCATGCCTAAACAATTGCGCATCATTATTGCTGGAGGAGGAACTGGAGGACATATCTTCCCGGCTATTGCTGTTGCGCAAGCCATACAAAAAATACAACCCAATGCGGCTATTTTATTTGTTGGTGCAAAGGGTAAAATGGAAATGGAAAAGGTACCACAAGCTGGATATGATATTAAAGGATTGACCATAGCTGGCTTAAACAGATCAAACATATTTTCGAATTGGAATTTGCCATTTAAGTTGTTAAAGAGCTTTTTCCAAGTTAAAAATATCTTTAAGAAATTTAATCCCAATGCAGTGTTTGGCGTTGGAGGATATTCAAGCTTCCCAGTTTTAAAATATGCGCAAACGAAAAATATCCCCACTTTCATACATGAGTCTAATGCATTTGCAGGAAAATCTAATTTATGGTTAAGTAAAAATGCAACAAAAATTTTTACCGGCACAAAAGGTATGGAAGCTTTCTTTCCTGCCCATAAAACTATTGTAACAGGGAATCCGGTAAGAAAAAATATAAGCGCTTCAGAAATTACTAAGGAAGCTTCTTTATTACAATTTGGTTTGTTGCCGTCTCGTAAAACAGTACTTATTATTGGAGGTAGTTTAGGCGCAAAATCTATTAATGAAACTGTGAAGGCCAATCTTCAACATTTTGCAACAGCAAACATTCAATTAATATGGCAAACAGGCAAGCCCAATGCAATTGAATATACGCAAGCTGCAAGCAATTATCCCAACGTTTTTGTGAGTTCGTTTATTGATAACATGAGTGCTGCTTACTCCGCAGCTGATATAGTTGTAAGCAGATCGGGTGCCATGGCAGTTGCCGAAATTTGCATTACCGGGAAACCCTGCGTTTTTGTTCCATACCCTTTTGCTGCTGAAGATCATCAAACTTTTAATGCAATGAACTTGGTAAAAGAAGATGCGGCATTAATTGTATCTGATAAAGAGGTAAAAGAAAAGTTAGTGAGTACTGTTATGAACTTACTTGAAGATCCAACACGCACAAATAATATTAAAAATAAAATCAAAGCATTTGCCAAGTTGGATGCCGATCAAATGATTGCAGATTATATCATTAAATCCGTTCAAGAAAATTAAAAAAAGCTATTCAATGAATCCACTTACAAATATAAAACGCATTTATTTTATTGGAATAGGAGGCATAGGCATGAGTGCCTTAGCAAGATATTTTAATACACAAGGAGTGATTGTTACTGGGTATGATAAAACACCTACCGCATTAACAGCTGATTTGGAAAAAGAGGGCATTGCTATACATTTTGAAGACGACATAAATAAAATTGATAAGGAGGCAACTGTGATTGTTTATACGCCTGCCATTCCTGCTGATCATTCCGAATTAAATTTTTTTAGAGATAACGGTTATTTGGTGGTTAAAAGAAGTGATATTTTAAATTGGATAACAGAAAATGCCTTCACCATTGCCATAGCAGGGACCCATGGAAAAACGACCACTACTTCCATGACTGCTCATATACTTCGCCATACTGGTTTTGGGTGTAATGCTTTTTTAGGCGGCATTGCTTCCAATTACAATACTAATTTTTGGAGCCATGAAAAAAATGTGGTGGTTGTTGAGGCTGATGAATATGACAGAAGTTTTTTAAAGTTGGCACCCAATGTAGCAGTAGTTACGGCAGTGGATCCCGACCATCTTGATATTTATGGTACTGCCGAAGAAGTGTTAAAAGCTTTTGGACAGTTTACTGATAAAATAAAAGAAGGCGGTATTCTTATACAAAAAATGGGTACTGAATTTAATGTCAATACCAATAATAAGGCTGTTTTTACTTATGGTTATAATAAAGACAAGGCTTCATATCATACGCAAAACTTATCAGTGGTGGATGGTTCATACCATTTTGATATTGTACATCCAGCAGGTGAATTAAAAAATGTGGTATTAAACATGGGTGGTTTGCATAATGTTGAAAATGCCACAGCTGCTATTGGGATTGCTTTATCATTAGGAATTGATGAGCAAAAAATTAAAGATGCAGTGGCTTCTTTCAAAGGTGTGAAGCGACGTTTTGAATATAAAGTAAAAACAGAAAATAAGGTGGTGATTGATGATTACGCGCATCATCCCGAAGAATTAAGTGCTTTAATTAGTGGTGTAAGAAGTTTGTATCCTAATGAAAAAATGGTACTTATTTTTCAACCGCATTTATATAGCAGAACACAGGATCAGGCTGCAGGATTTATGGAAGTTTTAGATAAGGCTGACGAAGTAATATTATTGCCTATTTATCCAGCCAGAGAATTACCTATCGAGGGTGTGACCAGTGACATGCTGTTAGAAGGCATGAAAATTGAAAATAAAAAAGTAATGTCAAAAGAAGCCATGTTGGAATGGGCCAAAACAACTTCGCATAAGTTAATTGTAATGGCTGGGGCAGGCGATATTGATGTTTGCATTAATCAAGTACAAGACCTATACACAAAATAAAATGAGTAACTGGAAAAACATATTGATTAAAATTTTGTGGACATTGGCTGCTATTGCTTTGGTGGTCTTATTTGTATTTGCATGGCGTGCAAAAACATCCAAAAAATGCACAGGTATTGATATTGTTTTAACGGGGAACGCTGGCGGTTTTATTTTTATGGATGAAAAAGAAATCCTAAAGTTAATTAACGAGCAAGGTGTGAAAGTAGGCACGCCTATTGCCGACATTCAATTATATAAAATTGAACAGGCATTATTGGCTACTAAGTGGGTGGAGAAAACTAAAATTTATATAGACAATCAACAACAGTTAAAAGTAAACATTGAGCAAAGGGTCCCCATTGCAAGAATTTTTACGGTATCGGGCGGTTCATTTTATATAGATAAAGTTGCACAAAAATTACCTCTGAGGCAGTTGTCAGTATTGCGTTTGCCTGTGTTTACAGGATTCCCCTCTGACTTGGAAAAATTATCAAAGCCTGATAGTACGACGCTTCAGAATATTTTAAAGTTCTCTTCCATTATCCAGAAAGACAGCTTTTTTA
Organism: Bacteroidota bacterium; assembly: GCA_037975805.1. Lineage (GTDB taxonomy): Bacteria > Bacteroidota > Bacteroidia > Chitinophagales > Chitinophagaceae > Sediminibacterium. Next base: position 28,721 of record JBANFX010000052.1, read on the forward strand.
TGGCACAGATTGCACAAGTGAATATTACACCCTCGGGAGAATTTGAAATGATACCCACTATTGGTTCACATACGGTTCTTATAGGAACAGCAGACCAATTAGAAGATAAATTAAACAGGTTATTTACTTTTTATAAAAAGGTGTTGGTTCCAGCTGGGATTAATGCTTATGAGGTATTGGATTTAAGATTTGATCATCAATTAGTGGCGCTAAAGAAAGGTTTGCAACCTATACAATATCCTGCAGGAGGACTTCCAATGATTAATTTGGAAGGCACCATAACAGACACCTTATCAAAAGTGGATACCAGTAAGCTAAATACAATAAGTGTTCCTCCAACAGCAACAAATGCCACTATAAAAAAAGCAGATTCTGTGATTAAAAAAGTAGAAGTGAAGGTGGCTAAACCCCAGGCCAAGAAGGAGCCAGCGCCTAAAAAAACTGATAAGGCGGTTCCATCTCAACAAAAAGTAAATGTGAACAATAAAGAAAACAATAAAACAAACAATAAAACGTTAAACAATACGAAGGCTACTCCAAGGGCAATTTTGCCTAAAAAGCAGGCTTCCAACAACAACTAAACAACTAAAAAACTATAAAAAATGAGTCAAAACGATAATCCTATCATTGTAGGCTTGGACATTGGTACTACAAAAATTGCAGCGATCGCAGGACGTAAAAATGAATTCGGTAAATTGGAAATTCTTGGGTTTGGACGTGCCAACAGCAATGGCGTTCAACATGGTCAGGTTTTGAATATTGATCAAACCATTAAGGCAATTCATCAGGCATTGGAAAATTGTCAAAAAAGCAATCCCGATTTAGAAATTAACGAAGTTTATGTTGGTATTGCAGGTCATCATATTAAAAGTTTGCAAACTCGTGGGGATATTGTAAGACAGGATCCCGAAATGGAAATTAATCCTGAGGAAATTGAGCAACTAATCAATAATCAACGCAAAACTTTCATTCCTGCTGGAGATCAAATTATTGATGTGATTCCTCAGGAATTTTATGTGGACAATACACCCAATATTAAGGAGCCAGTGGGAGTGAACGGTGTTAAAGTAGGTGCTAATTTCTTAATCTTAACGGGTGATAAAAATGCCATTCGCAATATTAACCGTTCGGTTGAAAGAAGTGGCTTAACTACAAAGGATTTGGTGCTACAACCTTTGGCTTCGGCGAGTGCTGTTATGAGTGATATTGATTTGGAAGCAGGTGTTGCCATTTTAGATATTGGTGGTGGTACAAGTGACCTTGCCGTATTCTATGATGGAATATTAAAGCATACAGCTGTGATACCTTTTGGGGGGGAAAATATCACACATGATATCCGCTTAGGTTTAGGTGTTTTAAAGAGTCAGGCTGAAGCCATGAAAGTTCAATTTGGTAGCGCATTGGCTACGGAAGCAAATGCCAATGCATATGTAACCATTCCAGGATTGAAAGGAATGCCGGCAAAAGAAATTAGTGTTAAAAGTTTAGCAGGTATCATCCAAGCTAGAATGAGTGAGATATTGGATTTTGTTACTTATCATTTAAAGCAAGTGGGATTAGATAGCCGTTTATTGAATGGAGGTATTATTTTAACTGGAGGGGGTTCACAATTAAAACATTTAATTCAATTAACAGAATATACAACTGGATTAAATGCAAGAATTGGTTTACCTAATGAGCATTTGGCTCCAAATCATATTGATGAATTAAAAAAACCAATGTATTCAACCTGTTTAGGTCTGATTTTAAAAGGGTATAATGACTATGAGCGCAACAAAAAGCAATTCACTGAAACTTTCAAGAAAGTGGAAGTGCCTAAAGCCTTAACTGTTGATAAGCCAACAGCAGAAAAATTAGATGTTAAAAAGCCGGTAATCATTGACGAAGACACATTAAAAGGAAAGGACAAAATTTCAGATAAAGACATGTCGGTTCGTTTAGGTTTCTGGGACCGTTTTAAGATCAATTTAATTGAAATTTTTGCGGAGGATGACGACAAAACTTTCCAACAATAATTACCCACATAATGGTTATAAAATTTCTACCTAAAATTTTATAAATAAAGTAATTTCGACCATACTAACTACCAACTAACTAACCCATTTAAAAACAAAAGAATGATTCAATTTGACTTACCAAAGCAAAAATCATCCATCATCAAAGTCCTAGGCGTTGGTGGTGGCGGTAGCAATGCCGTGAATTTCATGTTTCACCAAGATATTGAAGGCGTAGATTTTATCATTTGTAATACCGATTCTAAGGCGATAGAACAAAGCCCAGTACCAAATAAAATACAATTAGGGCCTCATTTGACGCAAGGTTTAGGAGCCGGTGCAGACCCTTCTGTTGGTAAATTAGCTACTGAAGAATCCTTAGAAGAAATCAAGAAAATATTAGAGGTAAATACCAAGATGGCATTTATCACCGTGGGTATGGGTGGCGGCACAGGAACAGGGGGTGCGCCCATTATTGCTAAAATCTGTAAAGATTTAGGCATTTTAACTGTGGGTATTGTAACCACACCTTTTGGATTTGAGGGACCTCGTCGTCAAAAACAAGCCGAGGATGGAATTAATCAATTAAAACCATTGGTGGATACTTTATTGGTGATCTCAAATGATAAATTACGAGTTCAATACGGTAATTTAAAGATGAAAGAAGCTTTCACCAAGGCAGATAATGTTTTGGCAACTGCTGCTAAATGTATAACCGATGTAATTAACAGCCGAGGCCATATTATTGTGGATTTTGCAGACGTTTGTACTGTAATGAAAAATGGAGGTGTTGCCATTTTAGGTAAGGCAGAAGTAGAAGGCGAGAACAGAGCACAAAGAGCTATCGAAGAGGCTTTAAATTCTCCATTGTTAAATGACAATGACATTAAAGGTGCTAAATGGATATTGTTAAATATTAACAGTGCCGAGGGTGATTTTGAATGTAGCATGGATGAATTAGAAACCATTAGCAATATTTTAAGGGAACGTACTGGAGAGCACAGTGATGTGATTATGGGTAGCGGATATGATGATACATTGGGCGAGAAAATTGGTATTACTTTAATTGCAACTGGATTTGAAGGAAAGGATCCATTTAAGAAAGAAGAGTCAAAAAAAGCGGAGGCTCCTATTGAAGAAAAGATTGTAATGACATTAGCTCCTGAAGCACCAGAAGCCATTGCTCCAGAAGATAATTCAACAGCATTTGAAAATAGTGCCATTTCAGAAGTATACAATGAGGAGCCTGCTCAAGATATGTTGGATTTGAATATCCATGAAGAAGACAATCATTTTGTTTTAGATATTACAAATGAAGAGCCGGTAATTTATTCATTTGACATAAATGAAACAGAGGAAGAGAACGCGTTAGCGTTCGATGAAGGGAATAAAGTAAGCGCGTTCGATGAAGGGAATAAAGTAGATGTGAATGATTCAGATCTTAATGTAGATGCATTTGATACAGAGGAAGCTGCAGAGTATGCAAATTTAACAGTTGAGGCTGCAGCGAGCATGGAAGCATTAAATTTAGCGCCTACTATGCACGTTGAGGTTCCTGAAGAAGCATCCAATGTACATTTTGTAACTCCTGAAGCAGAGGAGCCTACTGAAGCGCTCTTTGTTTTGGATATGAATGAAGCACCAGCAGTGGATTACGGAAATAGTTTTGTATTAAATAAGCCTACAAATATTTATTCTGACGAGGTTGTAGAAGAAGTGGTTATAAACGAAGTGGTGGAAACTATCATTGAAGAAGTTGCTCCAGCTGCAGAAACTGAAACGCCAGTAATTGAATCAGTTAATGAGCCAAGTTTCCAATCTTCATTTAGAGTTGCTGAGGAAGAAAATTCAGGTTTAGGGTTGGTAATGCGCGAAACACATTCCACTTCAGCGCCATCCGCACAGCATGTTGAAATGCCATTAGATGACTCTGAAGAGCAAAGAAGAAAAGTTCGTGAGCGTATCCAAAAATTAAGAAACCTTTCTTTCAATATTGGCAATGGAAATGACCCAAGTGCAGAATTTGATGAAGTGCCAGCTTATGTAAGACGTAATATGGACTTGTTTGGGAATACATTGGCCTCTGTAGAAAACTATTATAGCAAGTATACAGTTGAGCAAGACGAAAATAATAATACGCAAATTAAAACCATCAATACTTTCTTAGATGGTAAGAAACCAGATTAAGCTCGTTTTTATAGTACAGTTGATTTAGTTGTACCCCCGCCGAAAGGCGGGGGTTTTATTTTTAATTGTAAGCTATATAACCTCTTTAATTTAAAACGTAAGATGTTATATAGCTACGCACCCCGCCGAAAGGCGGGGGTTTTTTATTAACTTTGCTCCATGCAAACAGTATTAATCACTGGCGGAACTGGTATGGTGGGGCAAGGCCTTACTAACTATTTTATAGATAAAGGGTATGAAGTAATTGTATTAACCCGCGCTGAAAAAAAATCTACAAGATTACAATTAAGCTTTGCAAAATGGGATATTGAAAAGCAATATATTGATCCAGTAGCTTTGCAAAAGGCAGATATCATTGTGCATTTAGCAGGGGAGAGTGTTGCAACAAAACGTTGGACAAAAAAAAGAAAACAAGAAATTATAGATAGTAGAGTACAATCAGGCGCTTTATTATTAAAGAAATTGTCTGAAAATAATCATAAAGTAAAGACTGTGATTTCGGCTTCGGCAATTGGTTGGTATGGTCCTGACACAGCAAGCTCTCTACAAAATGGATTTGTTGAAACAGATCCCAATGATCCATCTTATTTAGGGACTACCTGCAAACAGTGGGAGGAGAGTGTTCAAGCAATTAACCAATTGGGTATAAGATTAGTGACTTTTAGAATTGGTATTGTGTTTAATAAAAGGGGAGGTGCTTTAGCTGAATTTATTAAACCTGCTAAGTTGGGCGTTGCTACTATATTAGGCCCTGGCACTCAAATAGTAAGCTGGATTCATCAACAGGATTTGTGCAAAATGATTGGATATGCGGCGGAACATGAAACTATGCAAGGGGTGTACAATGCTGTGTCTCCTCAGCCAATAAGCAACAAAAATTTAGTGAATGCCATTGCGGGGAAAATGAATAAATATTTCATTACTGTAAGCGTACCCGTTTTTATCCTTAAAATTATGCTAGGTGAAATGAGTATTGAAGTACTGAAAAGTGCTAATGTCTCCAGTAAAAAAATACAAGCAGCCGGCTTTGAATTTGATTATCCAACTATAGATGCTGCGTTAAATCAACTATTATAACTAATTACTTTTAGTTGCGAATTGGTCGTCCAGAAGTGATTACCGATTGTATTCTTTCCAGGGTTTTCTTTTCGCCACATAAACTTAAAAAAGCTTCTCTTTCTAAGTCCAATAAATATTGTTCATTTACCAGCGTCGCTTCACTTAAATCACCACCGCACATCACAAAAGCTAATTTTTTTGCAACCAGTTTGTCATGATCAGTAGCATAACCGCCACGCCACATGGCGTTGATACCTGCATATAATGCGCCGAGTGCGGATTTCCCCAATACTTTAATATCAGTTCTTTGTTGTGCTTGTGTGTACCCTGCTTGGTATAAATTTAATACCTGCTCTTTTGCTTTGGCAATTCTGCGAGATTGATTTAATACAATATGATCCTGTCCTTTTCTGAAAATGCCCATATCCATTGCTTCATGTGCCGATGTAGCCACTTTTGCTGTTGCTATTTGTAAGAATCTATTTTTTAAAGTAATGGTATCAGGTTCATCTATATGCATTTCATCGGATGCTCTTAATACAAATTCTTTGGTTCCACCACCTCCTGGAATTACACCAATTCCTAATTCAACCAATCCAACATAAGTTTCCGCAGCAGCAGCAATAGTGTCGGCATGTAAATTCATTTCACAGCCACCACCCAATGTTAAGCCGTGTGGTGCAATACCCACTGGAATTGAAGAATAACGCACGCGCATCATTGTATTTTGAAATGTGCGAATGGCCATATCCAATTCTTCATAATCCTGTTCAATAGCCAACATAAAAATCATACCCACATTGGCACCAGCACTGAATAAATTGCCTTCATTGGCTATAACTAATCCGTTGCACTTTTCTTCGGCCATTGCAATGGACTTATTTAATCCTTCTAATACCTCTCCTCCAATGCTATTCATTTTGGTATTCCAACTAAATCCTGCAATTCCATCTCCTATATCTACTAAATTACAAGCAACGTTTTTCCAAATGGTTTTTTCTTTTAAATCCGACAAAATGATAAAGGACTCTGCACCAGGAATGAGTTTATAATCTTGACTGTTTACATCATAATAATAACGCTTGCCTTCAATTACTTTATAAAAAGATAACCCTTTGTTATTCATGATTTCTATCCATGGTGCAATGGCTACCCCTGCAGCTTTCATGTCGTCCACTACTTTACTTACCCCCAATGCATCCCAACTCTCAAAAGCACCAATTTCCCAACCAAAGCCTGCTTTTAAAGCATCATCTAAGCGGTATAATTCATCACTGATTTCTGGAATACGGAAACTGATATAAGAGAATAAGGCAAAATGAAATTCACGAACAAAAGCTGATCCTTTGTCATTTCCTGCATATAATGATTTTATTCTTTCTCCTAAATTTTCAATGGGTTTTGCGGCAGCTATAGATGCAAATTTGGGTTTGTTGCGCGGCTCGTATTCAAATGTTTTTAAATTCAGTGTAAGAATATCTTTACTTGTTGCTGTTTTTACTTTCTTAAAAAAACCTTGACCTGTTTTATCTCCCAGCCAATTGTTTTCCACCATTTTTTCTAACCAAGTTGGAAGCGCAAAAATATTTTTTGCTTCATCATTCGGGCAATTATCAGCTACACCTTTTGCTACTTTCACTAATGTATCTATACCCACCACATCCGCTGTTCTAAATGTTGCCGATTTTGGACGACCCATAATAGGGCCTGTTAGCGACTCAACTTCATCAATGGTCAAAGCAAGTTTTTCCATGATGTGAATTACGCTCATCATGCTAAAAACCCCAACACGATTTGCGATAAATGCTGGAGTATCCTTGCATAATACGGTTGTTTTTCCTAAATATACATCCCCGTAATGCATGAAAAAATCAATGACACTAGGATCGGTTTTTGCGGTAGGGATAATCTCCAATAAACGTAAATATCTTGGAGGATTAAAAAAGTGAGTGCCACAAAAATGTTTTTGAAAATCTTCACTTCTTCCCTCGGCCATTAAGTGAATAGGTATGCCCGAAGTATTAGAACTTACTAAGGTTCCTGGTTTTCTATATTTTTCTACCTCGTCATAAATTAATTTCTTTATATCTAATCTTTCTACTACAACTTCAATGATCCAATCTGCTTTTGCAATTTGTGCAATATCGTCTGTAAAATTTCCTGTGCTAATTAATTTACTGGCAGTGCTATTGTATAAGGGAGATGGGTTGGATTTAATAGCAGCAGTCAAAGAATCATCAACTAATTTATTGCGTTCTTTTTTAAGACCAGACTCCTCGGCCCCAGGGGTGAGTCTATCTAATAACAACACTTTTACTCCCACACCCGCAAAATGACAGGCAATTCTAGACCCCATTACACCGCTTCCAAGTACCACTACATTTTTTATAGAACGTTGCATAAAATAAGTATTTGTGTAAAATTAGTTAGTTATGCAACTAATTTCAAAAAAACTTTTTAAAAAGGTTGAATTTCTGGGACTTTTTGCCATTGATTGTTTCCTATAACCATTTAACAAAACTGGCTTGAGGGTTAAAGGGATTGGCCTACATTTGTATTATGCAAGTTGATCATGAATTAGTTAGCCATTTAGCACATTTGTCCAAATTGAATGTGGCACCCGAAAAAATGGATAAGTTGGTTGCAGACATGCAAGATTTGGTTGTTTTTGTAGAACAATTGAACGCTTTGGACACAGCAGGCACTCCACCATTAATGCATATGGGAGATGCTGTGAACGTATTAAGGGAGGATACAGTGGAAGGTTCTATAACCAGAGAAAAAGCTTTAAGTAATGCACCCGAAACAGATGGTGTATTTTTTAAGGTACCTAAAGTAATTAATAAATAATTTTTATGTCATCGGTAATTCAGTTAAGGGATATTCAAAAAAGCTATTTTATGGCCAACCAAGCCATTCCAGTTTTAAAAGGAATTGACTTGGATATTAATCGTAACGAATATGTTGCATTAATGGGCCCATCGGGTAGTGGAAAAAGCACGCTTATGAATATTTTGGGATGCTTGGATTCACCTACAAGTGGTATGTATAATTTGAACGGTCATGATGTAAGTAAAATGACTGATGATGAATTAGCAGGAATTAGAAATATTGAAATTGGTTTCGTATTTCAACAATTTAATTTATTGCCAAGATTATCTGCAGCTGAAAATGTTGCATTGCCCCTGGTGTATGCCGGTGTTTCTAAAAAAGATAGAATTGATCGTGCTATGGTGGCTTTAGAAAAAGTAGGTTTAGCAGAAAGAAGTCATCATAAATCAAATGAGTTGAGTGGAGGACAAATTCAACGTGTTGCGATTGCACGTGCCTTAGTGAACAATCCTTCTATTTTATTGGCCGATGAACCTACGGGTAATCTAGATTCAAAAACTTCGATAGAAGTAATGGAATTATTTGGTAAAATTCAAGCAGCTGGAAACACAGTGGTTTTGGTTACGCATGAAGAAGATATTGCACAATATGCTCATAGAGTAGTTCGTTTAAGAGATGGTTTAATTGAAACGGATACCTTAAACAGTAACCACAAGTAGCTGTAAACGTATTTAAAAAGTAAATAAATAGTGAATAAGAAGCCTCCTTTGGAGGCTTTTTTCATGTTGGAATGAACTTTATTTTACTAGATTTGTTCCTATATAAAAGCAAGCAAAATAACGGGTATGAAAATTTATACAAAGGCTGGTGATTTAGGAAAAACTTCATTAATTGGTGGAACAAGGGTTCCTAAAAGTCATATTCGTATTGAATCCTATGGAACAGTAGATGAATTAAACTCATTCATTGGTTTATTAAGTGATTTGTTAACAAACACAGACATAAAAAATATATTAAACGAAGTACAGGATAGATTGTTTACAGTGGGATCCTCTTTAGCTTGTGATCCTGATAAAGAGCCTCATTTAAAAATCCCCGATTTAAAGGAAGAAGATGTGCTTAATTTAGAAAAGCATATTGATGCCATGAATGAAGTTTTGGAACCTATGAAATCATTTATTCTGCCAGTAGGGCATCAAGCGATTTCAACAGCGCATATAGCAAGATGTGTATGCCGTAGAGCTGAACGTTGGTGTGTAAATTTACAGGAAGAAGATTTATTTGTAGATCCAATGGTAATTCAATACTTAAATCGCTTAAGTGATTATTTATTTGTATTGGCAAGATATATTGGACATTTAAACGGGGTAGCAGATCAGCCTTGGAAACCAAGGGTTAGCTAAATCTTCCGTCTTTCATTTGTAAAGTTCTATTACTCATTTTTGCCAAGTTTTCATTGTGTGTAACAATTAAAAAGCTTTGGTTCATTTCGTTTCTTAAACGAATGAAAAGATCGTGTAGTGCAGCAGCATTTTCACTATCTAAATTTCCAGTTGGCTCGTCTGCAAAAATGAGTTCAGGGCTATTTAATAAGGCTCTAGCTACGGCAACTCTTTGTTGTTCACCACCTGATAAGCTATTAGGCTTTTTGGAGGCTTTGTCGGCCAAACCCATAAAATCTAAAAGTTCAAGCGCGCGCGTATTTATTTTCTTCCTAGATGATTTGGCAATCCAACCTGGGATAGAAACATTCTCTAATGCTGTAAATTCAGGAAGTAAATGATGAAATTGAAATACAAATCCCATAGAGTGATTTCTATGAGCAGCCAAATCTTTATTGTTTAATTGGGTAATATCCTGGCCATTGAAACTAACAATGCCCTTGTCTGCTTTTTCTAAGCTGCTAACAATATATAATAGTGTAGATTTTCCAGCCCCAGAGGCGCCCACAATAGAAACCAATTCTCCTTTCTCTAATTCTAAGGAAACCCCCTTTAAAACTTCCACAGGGCCATAATTTTTCCATATGTCCTTGGCTACTAATAGTTTTGAGGCTTGCTGCATAGTACAAACCTAGTAATTTCGGGCCATTTTTAGCAAAATTTAAGAATTTGTTTACATCCTGTAGAAAAAACACATTTGGTTGTATCATTTATACGGCTACTTTTGCACAAAATAATACGCTATGTTTTGGACATTAGAATTAGCCAGCTATTTAGAGGAAGCTCCTTGGCCAGCTACCAAAGACGAATTAATTGATTACTCCATCAGAAGCGGTGCGCCAATCGAAGTAGTTGAAAATCTACAAGAGTTGGAAGACGAAGGAGAGGTATATGAAAGTATTGAAGATATTTGGCCTGACTATCCAAGTCAGGAGGACTTTATGTTCAACGAAGACGAGTATTAATTAATGGAAGTGCTTTTATAGTATTTAGTAATTCTTTACTAAAAATGTTATAAAAAAAGGTCAACAAATGTGTTGACCTTTTTTTGCTTTATAGATGAGTGTATTTTTTTTCGTTAAGACAATTAGTTAAAATTATCTTTCATATCATTTGGTTTTTTGAAAGCTGTTTTAAAGTAGAGCAATACAAGCGTTAAGACCAATACTACTGTATTAGCAACCAATACTGGACCACTGCTTATTAGGTAACCATAAGTTAACCATACAATGGTGCTTGAAATTACAATTACAATCATTGCAATACTTAAATCACCCACACTTTTAGACTTCCAAGATTTATATACTTGAGGAATGAATGTAATAGAAGTAAGTAATGATCCTACGTATCCAATATTTTCAATGAGTTGATCTGTTTCCATAATAATTGCTTTATATATTATTCTGTAATACCTGCTTTTTGCATGATTAAATCACTTACGCCAGTTGTAGAGTATCCACCATCATGAAATAAGTTTTGCATCGTAACCATCTTAGTTAAATCCGAGAAAAGGGTAATGCAATAGTTTGCGCAATCTTCGGCACTTGCATTTCCTAATGGGGCAATCGCATTTGCATAATCAAAGAAATCACCAAAACCTTTAATGCCAGTGCCAGCAGTTGTCTTAGTTGGAGATTGTGAAACGGTATTCACACGAACTCTTTTCTTTAAACCATAGTGGTAGCCAAAACTACGTGCAATTGATTCTAATAAAGCTTTAATATCGGCCATGTCGGTATAAAAAGGGTAGGTTCTTTGTGCTGCTGCATAAGTTAAAGCAACCACGCTTGCTTCTTCGTTTAAAGCATCCATATTATAGGCAACACTTAACATTTTATGTAGGGACATCGCTGAAACATCAACCCCTTTTGCGTAATAATCGTAGTTTAGTTCAGGGTAAGCAATTTTTTTTCTAATATTTACGCTCATTCCAATAGAATGTAGAACGAAATCTATTTTGCCCCCTAAAATTTGTTGAGACTCTGTAAATAAATGTGTTAGTTCCTCAACACTTGTAGCATCAGCAGGTACAATTTTTGAATTTGTTTTTTCTGCTAACCCATTAATCTCTCCCATACGCATAGCAATAGGAGCATTGGTTAAAACAAATGTTGCGCCTTCTTCGTGCGCTTTTTCTGCCACTTTCCATGCAATAGAGTTTTGATCTAAAGCACCTGTAATAATTCCTCTTTTTCCTTTCAGTAAATTGTATGCCATGTTGATGGTTTATTTATTAGCGTAAAAATAAATATAATAGCTGATAAATCTGCATAAAAACACCTAATTCGCCATCAGCTCTTCTGCGTTGCTTATTGCTGTTTTGCTTGGCGGATCTCCACCAATCATGCGGGCAATATGGAGTACCCTGTCCTCATTAGAAAGTGTTTTTAAGTGGGTTTGGGTTTCTGTTCCTTTTTGTTCTTTATATACGTATAAATGTGTATGTCCTTTGGCTGCAATCTGTGGCTGATGTGTGATACAAAGTACTTGTCGTGTTTGACCTAATTGTTGAAGCAATAAACCTACTTGTTTTGCAGGTTCTCCAGAAATACCAGTATCAATTTCATCAAATATCATTGTGGGTAAATCCACCGACTTTGCAACCAATGATTTTATACATAACATTAATCGGCTTAATTCACCACCACTGGCTACTTTACGGATAGGCTCAAAGCGGTTGGTATTATTGGCGTCGAATAAAATATCAATTTTGTCCTGTCCATATTGATTATATGGAACCGTTTCAATGGTCACTTTAATTTTTGCATTGGGCATGCCTACCTGATGAAGTAATTGGTTTACATTTTTTGTAAATGGCGCTACCTGTTTATTTCTATTTTCTGTTAAGGTTGCAGCTAGCTGACTAACCTCTTTGCTTTGAATTGAAACTGTTGCAGTAAGTTGTGCAATGCTTTCTTCTAAATTTAATACTGCTTCTAGTTCCTTTTCCAAATGTGATTGAATAGCAAGTAGTTCATTGGTGGTTTGTACTTTATGCTTTTTTTGCAAACTATAACCTTGTGATAATCTTTCCTGAAAATTGATGATTTTATTTTCATCAAAATCAATTTTGTCTTGCCAAATAATTAGTTCACTTGCAATATCTGCTAATTCTATTTGAGCAGCTTTTAATCTGGTTAAAACTGATTCAAAATTGGGTTGCCATTTTACTATGGATTCAAGTGTATTGCCTATTTGTTTTAATTGCTGTACAATAGGGTTGTCTGAGCTTTCTAGTTGTTGAACACTCGCATCAATTTGTGCTTTTATTTGTACTGCGTTTTCTAAAAACTTTAATTCTTTTTCTATCTCCTCTAATTCATTTTCCTTTAAGTTAAGTTCTACTAATTCCTCCAATAAATGCTTGTTGTAACTCTCGGTTTTTTCAAAGGCTTCTTTTTGAGCAATGAGCGCACTTAATTGCTTCTCATTTTCTTTCCAATTATGAAAAACCTCTTGGTAGTTTGCAAATTCTTTTTGCAAATTGGCCAAGGCGTCTATCACCGTTCTTTGAAAATCGGTGTCACCTAAGGTAAGCGTATCAAATTGTTGGTGTAAATCCACCAACTCCGTGGTTAATTGCTTAAGCTCGTTTAAATTAATTGGCGTATCATTTATAAATGCCCTGGACTTTCCCTGTGCACTTATTTCTCTTCTTATTATAAGCTCATCGGAAAGTTCAATATCGTTTGCTGTAAAAAAAGATGCGTACTGTTCTTTTTTATTTAATTGGAATGTGCCTTCAATAAAGCATTTCTTTTCTGCATTGCGGCATACTGTGCTGTCGGCGCGATCTCCCAATATTAAGCCCAGCGCACCCATGATAATACTTTTTCCTGCTCCTGTTTCACCTGTGATCACAGAAAGCTGGGAAGAGAGATCAATACTTAGATGATCGATTAAGATGTAATTTTGTATTTCTAATTTAGACAACATTGCTTTTGCAATATACATCAATATTTTGATGTCCTTACAAGTAGAAATTTGAAAAATCTCATACCATTATTGGGCTATAATGTGACTGCAATAAAAAAGGGTAGCGTTTGGGCTACCCTTTATGTAATATGTTAAAAATTCTTTTTTACTCCTTTCATGCATCAGCCATGATTACTTTTTTTTCGCATCAGCAGCGATTACTTCTTCTTAGCATCGGCTGCTGTCGCAGCCTCTTCCTCAACTAAAATTCTACCGCAGTTCTCACAAACGATGATTTTTTTGTGTAAGCGAATTTCGCTCTGACGTTGAGGTGGTATTGCATTAAAACATCCTCCACAAGCATCTCTTTCAACAGTTACTACTGCTAAGCCATTGCGGTAGCTATTGCGAATACGGTCGTAGCTATATAATAAACGCTCGTCAATATGAGATCTTGCTTCAGCGCTTTTAACATTTAATTCTTTCTCTTCAATTTCAGTATCAGCGATGATTTTTTCTAATTCTTCTTTCTTATGGTTTAATACACCTTCTTTAACAGCTATTGTTTTTTTAGCAGCGTCTAATACCTTCACTTTCTCAGCTAATTCCTCGTTCGCGTCACGTATATTTTTCTCACAAAGTTTAATTTCTAAACCTTGCATTTCAATTTCCTTATTGATGGCTTCGAACTCACGATTGTTCTTTACATTATCGCTTTGAGTTTCATATTTAGCAAGTAAGGCTTCACTTTCTTTGATCGCCTCTTTTTTAGCATCAATATATTCAGTGATACCATTTATTTCTTCTTCAATTCTAGTTTGTCTATTTACTAAACCCTGTACTTCGTCTTCCAAATCCTTCACTTCCATAGGTAATTCACCACGAAGTATTTTGATTTGATCAATACTGCTATCTACAGTTTGAAGCTTGTAAAGATTCACTAATTTTTCTTCTACTGAAAAGTCTTTGACAGATGCCATATTTCAAGTTTATTTAAAGTATGTTATAGGTTGTGTACACACCAAAGATTGGAGGACGGCAAAGGTAGGGAATTTAGCGGTTAAATAAGCAATAATTAGCTCCGAAACCCATTGTTCACTCTCCCAATGGCCAATATCCAATAATAATAGCTGGTCATCTGCTTCAAAATAGTCGTGATATTTAAGGTCACTGGTTATATAGCAATCGGCTTTTTGGGCTTTCGCATCGTTTATGAGAAAGCTACCCGCTCCACCACATAAAGCTATGGTTTTCAATGGTTTTCCTAAAAATTTTGTATGTTTTATAACACTTAAATTCAATTTTTCTTTAATCCATTTTAGGAATTCAGACGCCTCGGTTTCAAGGGGAAGTGTTCCAATAAGGCCAGAACCAATTTCTTTGCCATTTTGGTCTTTGAGTCCTGGTTTAGGAGTCAAAATTTGACGGTTTTCTAAAAGTAAACGATCGGCCAAGGTTTTATTGACCCCATCCAATAAATTATCCAAGTTGGTATGAATGGCATAAATGGCAATATTTTTTTGAATAGCTATAAGAACCGTTCTTGCTACATAATGGCTTTCATCAAATTGTTTTATGCCCTTAAAAATGATGGGGTGATGGCTTACAATTAGATTACAGCCTTTTTCTATGGCTTCATTCAATACCGCTTCGGTACAATCTAAAGAACACAAAACACCGGTACATTCGGAAAGCGGATTACCCACCAATAAACCGCAATTGTCATAATCTTCCTGAAAAGAGAGCGGCGCCCAATGTTCAAGGGCCTGTGTAATTTGTCCAATTTGCATGTTGCTAAATTAAATATATTGTCCCTTACCTAGAACTATTTTATGTTAATATTGTTAAAAGTGGTAGAGAATTTAAGAAATGAATAATAAAATGAAAGAACCCGTTTTTATATTTTGGTTTAGAAGAGATTTACGTTTCGAAGATAATGTTGGGTTATACCATGCATTGTATCAAGCAAAATTGCAAGGGTTAAGGGTGATACCCGTTTTTATTTTTGATAAAACCATCCTGGATAAATTATCAAATAAAAAAGATAGAAGGGTTGATTTCATTCATAGAAATATCCTTACCATGCAGGAGCAATTAACAAGTATAGGAAAATCTATGTTGGTTGAATATGGTACACCTGTGGATGTTATTACTCATTTAATTTCTAAATATAATATTGCTGGCATATTTACCAATCACGATTATGAGCCGTTAGCCATTGAAAGAGATGCGCAAATAAAAACAATACTAGATAAAAGAGAAATTCCATTTAACACTTTTAAGGATCAAGTGATTTTTGAAAAAGAAGAGGTTATAAAAGACGATGGAAAGCCTTACACTGTATATACACCTTATGCTAATAAGTGGCGCGCATATTGGGCCAATCATATTCCTAAAATTCATCCTTCTGTGAAATTGATGGATTATTTTATGGATATCAAGCCATTAAAAATTCCTAGTTTAAAAGAAATAGGTTTTGAAAAAACAGACTTGATTGTTCCTCCAGTTAAATGGGATACGAGTTTGATAAAAAAGTATGCTGATCAAAGAAATTTTCCAGCTATTAAGGGTACCACGCAACTTAGCGTGCATCTGCGTTTTGGAACTATATCGGTTCGAAAGCTTGCATTGGAAACACAGACATTGAATAGTACCTTTTTTAATGAGATTATTTGGCGTGAATTTTACCATATGATTTTGTGGCATTACCCACAAGTAGGAAAAGGCAAGTCATTTAAAGCACAATATGATTTTATTGAGTGGCGTAATAATGAAAAAGAATTTGAGGCATGGTGTGAAGGCAAAACAGGTTATCCTATAGTGGATGCCGGTATGCGCGAATTAAATACGACTGGTTTTATGCATAACAGAGTGCGTATGATTGTAGCTAGTTTTTTAACGAAGCATTTGTTAATTGATTGGCGTTGGGGTGAAGCATATTTTGCTGAAAAATTATTGGACTTTGATTTAGCTGCAAATAACGGAGGGTGGCAATGGGCAAGCGGCAGTGGTTGTGATGCTGCACCTTACTTTAGAGTATTCAATCCACGTTTGCAAACTGAAAAATTTGACAAGGATTTAAAATACATTCGCAAATGGGTGCCTGAATTGGATAGTTTGGATTATCCCAAACCCATCGTAGTGCATGAGGAAGCTAGAGTAAGAGTTTTGGCCGCTTATGCAAAAGCATTAAAGCCATAATGTAAACCACTTATGGTTGCGTTAATTTAATTTGACCCGTTTAGTTGGTCCCAAACTTTTTCTAATTGTGCAATGGCGGTTTTCCCAGTAATACCCATGTCTATGCTAAAATCATTTACATATAAATCTATATGCTGACGCATTACTTGTTCAGACATTTCTTGTGAATGACATTTTACAAATTCAGGTAGTATTTCGTAACTATGATTAAAAGCATATTGTACACTTTCTTTAATTAAATTATCAATTAATTGCACTTCTATATTTGGAATATCATTCCGCGCAATAATACCTCCCAAAGGTATTGGCGCATTAAATGTTTCTTCAAAATAGGTGCCAAGGTCCATCCATTTACTCAATCCTTTTTGTGCATAAGTAAAACGGTTTTCGTGAATGATTACGCCCGCATCAACTTTACCTGATAATACTGCGTCTTCAATTTCATTGAACACTACAAATTTTTTATTTTTCACTTGTGGGAAAGCTAGGCTAAATAACAAGTGTGCTGTGGTGTTAATGCCTGGAATGGCTACGGTCATGGTTTCAATAATTGGCTTGCCATTGTTTTGTGTTGCAGTTTTTTCATTCGCAGCTTTAGTTTGATCTTTGTATATAAGCATTGGACCAACTCCTTTGCCTAATGCGCCTCCCGCATTTAATAAAGTATAATTATTTTTCACCAACGGCCATACCCCATAGCTTATTTTTGAAAAAGGTAATTTGCCTTGTAAAGCCCACTCATTAAGGGTTTGAACATCCTCTAGATGCAATTTAAATGTAAAACCTTTTGTGTCAATTTTATGATTCACTAAGGCATCAAATATAAAAGTATCATTGGGGCATGGGGAAAACCCTAAATCAATAACTGGCATCTTAAGCAATTTTATATAAAGCGTCTAAATAGGCCAATAAGGTTTCATTCAAATTGTAAATTGCTTCCTGCATTTTCCATTTTGATTTATCTCGTTCTCCTACATAATTACTTACCGCTCTTATTTGAATAAAGGGAATGGTTAAATCTCGTCCCATATAATGTAAACTTGCGCCCTCCATTGTTTCAAGTACAGCTTTATAGCGACTGCTTAATAATTGAATACGGCTTTTTTCGGTGCTAATTGTATTTACTGTTACTGATTTTTTAGTAGGTAAGTTCAATATATTAAACTGATTCAACCAAGGATTGGGCAAGCTCTTTTTTTCATAAGGAGCATCATTGGGTTTGTCGAATTTCATGTCAAATAAATCTTTCCAAACCTTGTTTTCTATTACACCAATATCTCCCGCAAAATCATCTTTTACAGCAAACACTTTTCCCAAAGGAATTTTTTTATCAAAACAACCTGCAACACCCACTTGAACAATAAGGGTAGGGGTTTCCTGTGTAAACATTTTCATTAAGGAAATACTTGAGGCTAACATTCCTATACCAGATTCATGAAATCCCACCGAAAACTTTTTACTGTTTCCTACGTATTTTGGATTAATTTTTTGAAAACTGGGCATCCATTCGCCATGCGTAGCTGCGGTTATGATAACTCTCATAGTATAAAGGTCGTTAAAGGGAACTAAAAAACGCTTTCTTGCCATTCAAATTTATATCTTTGCGCTCTAATATATATGAAGAAGATGGTGTATTTAACTAGAGTAGAACATTTTAATGCTGCGCATAAATTAGCAAATCCAAATTGGAGTAAGGAAAAGAATGTGGAAGTTTTTGGCGTTTGTGCCAATGAAAACTGGCATGGTCACAATTATGAGTTATTTGTTACTGTTAAAGGCAATCCTGATCCGGAGACTGGTTTTTTATTTGATGTTAAAAAGTTAAGTATCCTTATTAAGCAACATATTATAGATGAGCTAGACCATAAAAACTTAAATATGGATGTAGCTTTTATGCATGGACAAATGTGTAGTACTGAGAATTTAGCCATCGCCATTTGGAACCAATTGGCTCCACATATTCCCAATGAGATACAATTACATTGTATAAAATTGTATGAGACCCCGCGTATTTTTGTGGAATATTTTGGAGTATAAACATCTTTTTGATTCAATTTTTCGCCTTTTTTGTTCAAATTTTAAGCATTAATTTGTCAAAAAACCTAAACGTTTAACATTTTTGATAAATGGTTAAACAAAATTACATTATCCGCGTTATTTATATCGTAACTTCACTCTCTTAATTTGGAAGCATGAGTCAAAAGGTAGCGGTATTTAGGAAAGAGCATTTTAATGCCGCGCACAAATTGTTTTGTGCCGATTGGACAGATGAAAAAAACAAGGAAGTTTTTGGAGCTTGTTCTAATCCAAATTATCATGGTCATAACTATGAATTAATTGTGCAGGTAATTGGTGTGCCAGATCCAATCACAGGATTTGTAATCAATACCAAAGAGCTGAGCAATATAGTGGAGGATGAAGTGAAATGTAGATTTGATCATAAAAATTTAAACCTGGATACCGAACATTTTAAAAATTTAAATCCATCGGCCGAAAATATCGCCATTGTGATTTATAATTTATTGAGACCACGGATAGCCGAAACACTAGACTTAAAAATACGTCTGTATGAAACAGAAAGAAACTTTGTTGACTACCCCGCTTAAGGAAGAAAAGTTAGCAATTGACAATTTATTAATTGAAGAAATGGGCGACCAGCATAAAGCGAGTTCCGTTGAAACTCCATTGCGTGCTGATGCATTTGATAAATCAGATGAAGAAAAAATTGCCGCGATAGAACCGCATTTTAAAGCCATCATGGAAATTTTAGGCATGGATTTGCGTGACGATAGTTTAAGAGGTACACCACTTCGTGTAGCTAAAATGTATGTTAAGGAATTATTCCAAGGATTAAATCCAGCCAATATGCCAAGCATGACATTGTTTGACAACAAGTTTCAATACAATGAAATGTTGGTGGAAAAGAATATTAATTTTTATACCAATTGCGAACATCACTTTGTGCCGTTTTTTGGCAAAGCACATGTTGCTTACATTAGCAGCGGAAAAGTGATTGGTTTAAGTAAATTAAACAGATTGGTAGAATATTTTTCAAAACGTCCACAGGTGCAAGAGCGTTTAACCATGCAAGTGGGTAAAGCATTGCAAACCGTTTTACAAACACAGGATGTTGCCATCATGATGGATGCAAAGCATTTATGTGTATCTAGCAGAGGCGTTAAAGATGATAGTTCTAATACCATTACAACTTTTTTTGGAGGTAAATTTCAGGAGGAGTCAACCAAGATGGAGTTTTTAAAGTATGTAGACATAAATGATTAAATACAATCGTTCAATAATAGTTTTTTAATGCAATCATAAGCATTGGGTCGGGTTAGTTTTAGTGTTAAGGTGGAGTGAGGACTCCACCTTTTTTTTGTTAACTTTTAAAGCCCTAATTTTGAATTACTTAAAATGAATGCTATGTCAAAACATGCTTATGTATTTCCTGGTCAAGGAAGTCAGTTTTCAGGAATGGGTAAAAATTTATATGAACAAAATAATGCAGCAAAAGCCTTATTTGAAAAAGCAAATGAAATATTGGGTTTTCGTATTAGTGATATTATGTTTGAAGGAACGGATGAACAATTAAAACAAACCAATGTAACTCAACCTGCAGTTTTTTTACATTCTGTTATTGCTTATTTAACAATGCCAGCCGTAACACCGGATATGGTTGCAGGACATTCATTAGGTGAGTTTAGTGCACTTGTTGCCAATAAGACATTAAGTTTTGAAGATGCATTAAGGCTAGTAAGTATTCGTGCAAAAGCAATGCAAGCCGCATGTGAAATTCAACCTTCAACCATGGCAGCAGTATTGGCATTGGCAGATGAAAAAGTAGAAGAGGTTTGTGCGGCCGTTTCTTCAGCTACGAATGAAGTTGTAGTAGCAGCCAATTACAATTGCCCTGGTCAGTTGGTTATTTCGGGATCGTTAAAAGGAATTGAAATTGCATGCGAAAAAATGAAGGAAGCTGGTGCAAAAAGAGCATTGGTTTTACCTGTTGGTGGTGCTTTTCATTCTCCGTTAATGGAGCCTGCAAAAATTGAATTGGCAGCAGCTATCCAAGCAACAAATTTCAATACTCCAATTTGTCCGGTATATCAAAATGTGGTTGCCAAAGCAGTAAGTAATCCTACTGAAATTCAAGCAAATTTAATTGCACAGTTAACTGGTGCTGTTAAGTGGACCCAAACTGTTCAAGCCATGGTAGCCGATGGTGCAACGGCCTTTACCGAGGTTGGGCCAGGCAAGGTTTTACAAGGGTTGGTACAAAAAATTCACAATGAAGCAGTTGTGGATGGCATTGCATAAAATAAGTAGAATATATCCTATACTTGTTATTTTATTTTAATATCTTAGATGTAGAATTTAGTAACACAACAAAATTTAAATAAAATGAAAAAAAATAACATCTTAGCCTTTGCAGGTTTAATTGTGGCATCCATCACATTAACAGCTTGTCCTTCTTCTATTGCATTAACTAAAGTGGAAGAAAGTAGAGAAGTTAAACTTCCTTTTAGTGAAAAAGAATATAAAACAAATGCCGAATTTATTCGAGCAAGAGCTAATGGAGAAAGCAGAGATTTACAAGGAGGGGAAATGATAGCAAGACACAATGCTGAAGTGGTATTAGCCAATACTATTGGAACAGTGGTAAAAGGAGTAACAGAGCAGTATTTTCAAAATACTTCTGATAATAATTCAAATGATTTTTCCAAAAAATTTGAGGCAACTACAAGAACTGTAACCAATGAGGCTTTATCTAATATCAAAGTGTTAGATACTAAAACTTTAAGAAAAGCAAATGGTGTGTATGATACTTGGATGGTGATAGAAGTATCAAAGAAAAGCTTACTTGCAGGTACTTTAAAAGCAATGTCAAATCAAAAAGCATTCAAATTGGAGTCAGATCAAGCAAAGTTTAGAGAAATTTTTGAACAAGAAATGTCTAAGTTAGAAAACTAGTTTAGGTATCATAATTCTAATTGCGTTTAATTCAAAATTTTTTTGATGAAAATAAAATCAACAACTATTCAAATTGCCAGTTTGTTACTGGCATTTGTTTTTTTAACCTTGCAAGTGAGTGCTCAGTCAATCCCAAATTTAAAAGATGATAAAGCAGTTGACAACGCGCTAGGGAGTGAGTATTTATATGTAACCCGTTCCATAGAATACAAAGGAAAGGTTACAACACAAACTAAATTGGAATTAGAGTCTCTTTTAAAAGCGGGGTTAGCAAAGCAAATTATTTCCAAGATAAAAGTGGTGAATAATTCTAAATTTTCACAGATTACTTTTAATCAGAATGATAAAAAAGGCAATAATTTACCTTCTGAAGTGATTAAATATGAATTTAGTACCGACATTGAGTCTAAACTTTCTTTTACAAGTCCAATTATTAGATATCAGGATGATATTGGAGAAAAAAGATTGTATGGTTTAATCGCAGTTGTTAAAAAGGATTTCATAGATCAAAACTTTACAAAATTAAAGTTTGATTTAAGTATGCTTTCCGATAAGTTGGATAATATTTTAGAAGGAGCCAATTCAAATACACGAGTGAATCAGCAAAAGTATAACGAGTTCATGGCAGATAAGAATAATTTATATTCTTTAATTGAAGTACAAAATACTTTGGATCCTGAACGTATTTTAAATGATTTAGAGTTTCAAGCAAAAGTAAAATCATTGGATAATAAATTAAATTCATTGTTATCTAGTATTGAATCTGATGATTTTCAAGAAGCTTTAGTGAAGGCTAAAAATTTATTGTATCAAAATGATGCAAGATCCGAGTTTAATGCTTTTAGAGAGGCAATTAAAGAGTATGATTTATTAATTATTAAGTATCCAGGAAATACAACCATTATTGATGCTAAGCAAGAAGCTTTAAATTATATTGAAGGTAAATTTTATCCAAAAGTAAGTTCTAATGATTTTTTGGAAGCATTAAATTCTATAAAACTATTAGGGCAAATTGATCAAAGTTTTATCATTAAGTATGATGAACAAAAAATGCAATTAGTTAAGCTTGCATTTGATTCCTATATGGAAAAAGCTGACAAAAGCCTTTCCAATAAGGATTTTAATAATGCCAAAGCGATATTAAAAAAGGTTGAAGAGTATAAATATTACAATAGTGCTAAATATGATGCACTTTTAGCTTTAATTGATGAGCGTATATTTATGCAAAGAATATATGAAATTGATTTATTGATTTCAACTAAAGATTATGTAGAAGCATACCGAGTTATAATTGAAACAAAGAAAGAATTTTACACGAGAAATTTAATTGTACTTAATGAAAGAGAATCTAAAGTGGTAGATTATTTAACTACACAAAAAGTGAATGAAATAAAAAGAAAAAGACCATTTACTTATCAATTTCAAATGGGAGCAGGTTTAATATCTAATTTTTATGATCTACAATCCAATTCAGATATTGCAAATTATCAAGTACAAACAGCATCTACAACCTATGAATTTGGTTTATATCATAAAGTACGTATTCATGAAAATATTTTAGAAAATGGAAAAGATAGATCAACTGCCAATGCAATTGGTTTAAAGGTTTCGGTTTGGGTACCAAATCAAAGTTATAGTTTTGCAACTAGTTCAACTACACCTGTTAAGGGAGGTTTGTATTTTAAATCCAATATCATAGAACCACAGTTGTCATTTTTTACAATGAAATTGTTTAATCTAAATTTTGGTAAAATAATAGGGGACGTAATTGATAAAGATGCAAATATGGTGATAAACTCTAAACTAGATTTTTATACCCTTACTTTTGGTTTAAGACCTAGGATTGGAAATTTAATGTTAAACGTAAATGCCAAACTCATTTCAGATATGTCTTCTAAAAGTTATGTAACTGCCAATGCCTCTTTGGTACTTGGGTTAAACTTTGCCAGAA
The DNA here is from genome assembly GCA_037975805.1 of Bacteroidota bacterium. Lineage (GTDB taxonomy): Bacteria > Bacteroidota > Bacteroidia > Chitinophagales > Chitinophagaceae > Sediminibacterium. Next base: position 52,273 of record JBANFX010000052.1, read on the forward strand.
GGTTTAAAAATTATGAGTACGAACAGGTGCATAACACAGTTTTAAGGATGAAAAATTATTAATACTGAACCATTTAGGTCCATAATTCTTAAGAAAAGGCTAAATCTTCATAAAACGTTGATTTAGCCTTTTTTATAGGCTCATATAAATACAATTTTTTATATAAAATTAGTAACTTAGTATCCTGTCTAAAATGGGTATTATTTTGAAGCATTTTTTTCGAATACTTACTATTGTTCTCGTTGTATTTTTTAGCATTAGTGCTAGGGAGAGTTATGGGCAGGATGTTTCAGCAACGGTTGGAATTGGAACATCTTATAGTGCTTCTACTTCAATTACAATTTGTTCTGGAGAAACTGTAACTATGTTTGCAACTGCTTCTACTGATGAAATAGAATTTCTTTATTGGCAATATAAAAATTCTTCAGGGGTTTGGGTTGATTTTAACGTTGAATTCGGTGCATATCATTTGTATCCATTTGAACAAATATTTACTTCCCCGGATAATAAAAATGCTAGGTTATATAGAGCAAGGTACTTTAAAGTAAATAGTATAACTGAATATTACACAAACGAATGTTCAATTTCCATAAGGCCAGGATCAAGAGCAGGTGGATTGGCTACTAGGACCTATACAATTTGTAATGGTACTACACCGCCAGATATGACACTTATTGGTACAGTTGGTACAAATATTAGATGGCAAAGTTCATTTACTTCAATAACTGGAACATATACAGATATGTCACCAGCTATCACCACAGTTACGCTTCCAGGATCAGCAATTAATAAATTTCAGACTGGATATTATAGAGCAATAGTTCAGAATTCTAATTGTCCAGCAGATACACTTTCACCCCCAATTACAGTAAATGTAACTCCTTTATCAAATGGGGGCACTGCTTCAATATCATCCGGCACATCCACAATCTGTTATAATACAGCAACACCTACCATTACTTTATCTGGTAGTGTGGGAACAGTTACTTGGCAAAGTTCTAGTACTCCTGGAACTGGTTTTGTAGATATAGCTGGAACTTCCTCACCCGTAATTGATGCAACTGCATCAAAATATTATAGGGCCAAAGCTGTAAGCGGCGGTTGCTCTGTTGCATATAGTAATGAGGTTTTAGTTACAGTAAGTGCAATTACAGTAGCAGGTAATATTTCTCCATCTACTCAAACAATATGTTTTAATGCAACGCCCACAGCGCTTACTTTAAATGGATACACTGGTACTATTCAATGGCAAAGTTCTTTAACTGCAGTAGGAGGGTATACTGATATTGTAGGTCAAACCAGTGCAATTTTGCCATCAGGTTCAATAAGCAATACTACATCCATGTTTTACCAAGCAGTGGTAACTAGTGGTGTTTGTCCTTCTGCAACAGTTACTGCAACAGTAAATGTTGATCCAACATCTGTTGGTGGAACTGCATCAATTGCATCAGGAACTGCAACCATTTGTTATAATGGGACTGCACCAACTATAACATTAGCAGGACAAGTTGGAACCGTAATTTGGCAGAGTTCAAGTACATCAGGTACAGGTTTCGCTGACATTGGAACCGGTACATCGCCTACAGTAAGTAAAATTGCAACTAAATATTATAGAGCAAAGGTTACAAGTGGAGTTTGTTCAATTGCATATAGTAATGAAATTTTAGTAACAGTAAGTCCTACTTCAGTAGCAGGCAACATTACACCTTCGACACAAACAATATGTTATAATGCAACGCCCACAGCACTAACTTTAGGTGGATACACTGGTTCTATTCAATGGCAAAGTTCGTTAACCGCCGTTGGGGGATTTAATGATATTGTTGGTCAAACCAGTGCAATTTTACCATCTGGTTCAA
>JBANFX010000053.1:0-66204 GCA_037975805.1 Bacteroidota bacterium
ATGGGTCGTAAGAATGAAACAGTAACTAAAACATTTACTACTCCAGATGGTAAATCAAAAACTATGAAAGTAGAGTTGTTTACTTGGGAGAAATTAGATTATGTAGCGAAAGTGAAAAAAGCTTTCGGTTTAAAATAGTTTATTAAATTGTATAAAAGCCCGTTCCGATGATTCAGGACGGGCTTTTATTTTATAGACACTTTAAAATGGAAAATAAACCTCAAAATCAAATGAATCCTTGGAAGAAATTAGGTAGTCAAATGATATATGAAAATCCCTGGATTCATTTAACCGAATACAAAGTAATTACACCAGCTGGTACCGAGGGTATTTATGGTAAAGTGCATTTTAAAAACATTGCAATAGGCATTATTGCAATAGATAAAGACGATAATACTTATTTGGTTGGTCAGTATCGTTTTCCTTTGGATTTATATAGTTGGGAAATTCCAGAAGGTGGATGTCCTGAAGGAACTGATTGGTTAGCGGCGGCAAAAAGAGAATTAAAAGAAGAAACTGGGTTTGAAGCGAATACATGGACCGAAATATTAAAAATGCATGTATCCAATTCAGTTTCTGATGAATTTGCGGTGGTTTATGTAGCTGAAGATTTAACTGCTGGTGAAGCTACGCCTGAAGAAACGGAAGATTTGAAAGTGATAAAGATGCCTTTTCAGCAAGCTGTTGATTGGGTGATGGAAGGGAAAATTACCGATTCCATATCGGTTGCGGCTATATTGAAATGGGCATTGTTGAAAGCGCAGTAAAAACTTTAACTTTGACAAATGCAGGAAAGAAATAATAGACCAGAAAGAAAGCATAGTGGACCAAGAAGATTTAGTCCACGTCCAAGTTTTACTACGGAGCGTAAATTTATTATTGGTCGACAACCTTTATTGGAATCATTGGAGTCTGGAGCCAATATTGAAAAAATATTGATACAGAAGAATGCACAAGGTGAAGGTTTGTCAGAAATAAAACAATTTGCGAGAGAACATACTATTCCTGTTCAGTTAGTTCCTATTGAGAAATTAAACGGCATGACCAAGGCCAATCATCAAGGGGTATTGGCATTTATTTCAAATGTTAAATATTTAGATTTACAAGAAGTAATTGATTTTGTGGTGGCAAAAGGCGAAACGCCTTTATTTGTAATGCTAGATGGCGTTACCGATGTTAGAAATATTGGTGCAATAAGTAGAAGTATACATTGTTGTGGTGCGCAAGCATTAATTATACCAGACAAAGGGGTGGGTGCCTTAAATGAAGAAGCTTTTAAAAGTAGTGCAGGTGCATTAGAACATATACATGTTGTTAGAGTAAGTAGTTTATTAAAAGCAGTTGATGATTTGCATTTAAATGGCATTCAAGTTTTTACAAGTGAAATACGTGCCGATAAAAATGTGCATGAACTTGATTTTAACGTTCCCTCTTGTATTATAATGGGAGATGAGGGAAGAGGGGTGCAGCCTTATTTAGCAAAGGCAGCTGATTATTTTTTTAAAATTCCCATGGCTACCAATTTTGATTCATTTAATGTATCGGTTGCTGCAGGCATCGTTTTGTATGAGGCCATGAAACAGCGTTTATTTCCGGCAACTAAATAAAAATTCAATGAGTGCGCTAAAACTAAAGTTGACACTTGATGCAAAGCCCGCTAGTAATAAGATTAATTATGGTGAAAAAATCATGTTAATTGGGTCTTGCTTTACAGAAAATATTGGAAGTAAACTCGCCGCTCATTTATTTGAAACTTTCGAAAATTCACATGGAATTTTGTTTAATCCAATAAGTGTTCAAAATGCGTTAACAGATGTAATAGCCAATAAAAAATACTCCGCAACAGATTTATTTCTATTAAATGATGTATGGAATAGCTGGCATCATCATAGTCGCTTTTCTGGTATTACACAAGATGCATCTTTGGAAAAAATAAATGAGTCAATTCAAAACGCTCATGATTGCTTAAAATCCGCACAACATTTAATTATTACCTTAGGTTCGGCTTGGTTATATACTTTAAGTGGAGATCATACAAATAACAAAGGGATGGTGGTAGCCAATAATCACAAAGCCCCATCCAATTGGTTTGAGAAAAGATTATTACAGCCTAATGAGTTACTTGTTAATTTACAACAATTAATCACATCGTTGAAGGGCTTCAATCCCAATTTGCATATTGTTTTTACCATCAGTCCTGTTCGACATTTAAGAGAAGGATTGGTTGAAAATAACCGTAGTAAGGCAGTGCTTATTCATGCAGTACATGAATTGGTGGCAAACCAATCAAATATTGATTATTTCCCTGCTTATGAATATGTGGTAGATGACTTAAGGGATTATAGATTTTATGCAGAAGATTTAGTGCATCCAAATTATGCAGCCACGCAATATGTGTGGGAAAAGTTAATAGAGACATATATGAGTGCCGAGGCTCAAATAATTATGAAACAAGTGGCTGAATTGCAGTTGGCATTTAATCATAAACCATTTTTTAGTGGATCTCAGGAGCATCAAAAGTTTCTCCATACCTGCGTTGATAAAACGTCTCATTTATTGGCGACCTATCCATTTTTACCTTTACAAAAGCACTTACAGTTTTTTAAAGACCAAATTGGCAAATAATTACTTAATTTAGGAGTCTAAATTTAACGTATGCGCATATTGCCATTTATTGCTTCAACACTCGCAACCGTTGGGCTTATTAGTGTATTAAATATTCAGTTAAAAACCGGTAAGACCCTAACTCCAAAATTGGGATATTTTTTATCACCTCAACAGGGGTTTTGGAAAAATGCCGAAAAGGTTGGGGCAAGTTTTGATGCCAATATTGTAGCCAAGGATTTAAAAGGAAATGTAGATGTTTATATGGATGATAGACTTGTTCCTCATATTTATGCGGACAATGATGAGGATGCCTATTTTGTGCAAGGTTACTTACATGCAAAATTCAGATTATGGCAAATGGATTTTCAAACGCGTGTAGCATCGGGTAGATTAAGTGAAATTGCTGGTGCCGATAAATTAACCATAGATCGTTTTTTTAGAAGATTAGGAATGGTATATGGAGCAGAACAAACCGAAAAATATATTAATGAAAACAACCCAGTAATGAAAGCAACAGTGGATGCTTACACTGCTGGTGTAAACGCATATTTAAAACAATTGTCTCCAGAAGAAATTCCTTTTGAATATAAATTAATGAATTACCAGCCAGAAGAATGGTCGCCTAAAAAAACATATTTATTCTTAATGTTTATGTCCTATGATTTAACAGGAAGAGCAGCAGCAGCTGATTTACAATTAACCAATACAAGAGATTTTTTAGGATATGATTTATTTGACAAACTATATACCAATCAGCAAGATTCATTAGATCCAATTATACCCAAAGGAACAAGTTTTGCAGAAGCAAGTATTAAACCCACTAAGCCAGTGGGTGCTGATTTAGCTTATTTAAAAAAGAAAGAGACAACTGATGAAGCACAAAATATTTCATCAAGTCCTGAAGCACCCGATAAGAACAATGGAAGCAATAACTGGGCCGTGGCAGGGAGTAAAACAAAGTCGGGCCGTCCAATTTTATGCAGTGACCCCCATTTAGGATTAAATCTTCCTTCCTTATGGTATGAGGTTCAAATAACTACTCCTACACATAGCACTTATGGGGCAAGTTTTCCAGGCTCACCAGCGGTTATCATTGGCTTTAATGATAGTTTGGCTTGGGGGGTTACCAATGCTGGGCGTGATGTTTTAGATTATTATGATTTAAAGTTTAAGGATAGTACTCAAAAAGAATATTGGTTTAACGGATCTTGGCAAGCGACCACCAATAGACAAGAAGTTATAAAAGTAAAAGATAGTGCGGACGTTGTTGAAAATATCGCAATGACACATTGGGGCCCAGCTATGTTTGATGCGCATTATCAAAATGAGCAATCCATGGGACGAAATCTTGCCGTTAAATGGACAGGGCATAACGCTTCTACTGGAGTGGAAACTTTTTACAAATTAAATAGAGCAAAAAATTACGATGATTATATTGGAGCCATTAATTTATGGAAATGTCCTGGACAAAATTTTGTTTTTGCAAGTAAAACAGGAGATATAGCCATTAAACAACAAGGAAGTTTTGTTGCAAGATGGGATCGTCAGGGAGATTTTATAATGCCGGGTGAGGATAGTAGTTATGATTGGCAAGGTTTTATCCCTAATGAAGAAAACCCAATGATCAAAAATCCAGAACGAGGTTTTGTAAGTAGTGCCAATCAAAAGTCGGTTGATTCTACATATCCTTACTACTTAGGTACTGCATCTTCATTTCCTTTGTATAGAGGTATTAGTGTTAACAAGCATTTGGCAACCATGAATCAAATTACCGCCGAAGATATGCAAGGGCTTCAAACCAATAATTATAATGTTTTTGCAGAAGTTGCAAGACCTGCTTTGAACAAATTCATTGATATAAATGCATTGAGCAGCGACGCACAAAAAATGGTTAAAGAAATGAATAATTGGGATTTATACAATCATGAAAATTCAAAGGGGATAACTATTTTCAAACTCATTTGGGACAGTGTGGAAAATGCAGTGTGGGGGGATGAATTGGCCGGAGCAAAAGTGAAACTTACAAAACCAGAGGCATATGTTTTAGTGGATCAAATGAATAAGGATAGCAATTTTATTGTAGCTGATGACATTAGGACAAAAAATAAAGTAGAGACTTTAAAAGAACAGGTTAACTTGGGAGTAGAGCATGCAACTAAGAAATTACTTGAACTTGAAAAAGAAAATAAAATAACCTGGGCAAGTTTTAAAGCTACGAGTGTAAACCATTTAACCAAAATCCCAGCATTAAGCAGGTTGAATTTGCCTATAGGCGGCGGCGTAAATATTATTAATGCAACTACGGAAAATCATGGACCTAGTTGGAGAATGGTGGTTCATTTAACCGACGAGATTGAAGCCTATGGTTTATATCCAGGAGGACAGAGTGGAAATCCAGGAAGTCCTTATTATGATACTTTTGTGGATTATTGGGCAGCTGGAAAATATTATCGACTATTGTTTTTGCCAAAAGCAAAACTCATAGCCAATGAAAGAACCAAATGGCATATCCAGTTTAAAAATGCCTAAAATAAAACGCTTACTTTATAAATATTTTTTATGAAAATAACAGAATCAAATTCAATGAAATTCTTAGTAGGCACTTTGGTGTCTGCTTTGGTAACATATGCTATTGGCTTATATGGGAACCTTCCATGGTGGAGCTTTGCAATATCAAATTTTATCATAGCCATCTTAATAACTCAAACACCTTTTAAATCATTTTTATCTGGTGCCCTAGGAGTAGGGTTAACTTGGTTAACATTGGCAATGATCATCGATCAGCAAAACCATCATTTATTATCTGGTAAAGTAGCTACTATTTTACCATTAAATGGATCATATGTTGCATTAATTGCTATAACCGCTTTCGTGGGTTTTTTAATAGGAGGCCTTTCTGCATTGGCGGGTAGCTATGTAAGAAAGACCGCTTAAAAGTAAGCACATTATAAATTTAGGGAGGAGAATGACGAATATCATTTTCCTCCTTTTTTTATACTTTAATATTTGCATATCTTTGTACTCAATTTGCTTAACCTGTAATTGAGCTTAAATTTATTTTTATGTCAGTATTGCACAATCGTGTCTCCAACCAAGTGTTGAAGGAAAAGTTGTATGAGGAAACATTTCCAAGAACAACCATCAGTTTTTATCAGTATTTCACTATTCAAGATCCTCAAGTATTTAGAGACGAAATATATCGTGCCTTAAATGCTATGAAAGTTTTTGGACGCATTTATGTTGCAACAGAAGGCATCAATGCACAAATAAGTGTTCCATCGCATAATATGGAAATGTTTAGAGACTATTTATATTCTTTCAAGCCTTTAAAAGGTTTGCGTTTAAACATTGCAGTAAATGATGATGGAAAAAGTTTTTGGGTTTTAAAAATAAAGGTGCGCGAAAAAATAGTAGCTGACGGTATTGAAGATCCTAATTTTAGCATGGAGAATAAGGGGAAATATGTAAACGCGCAAGAAATGAATAATTTGTTGGCAAATGAGGATACAATAGTGATAGATATGCGCAATCATTATGAATATGAGGTTGGACATTTTGATAAAGCCATTGAAATTCCGTCTGATACATTCAGAGAACAATTACCTATGGCTGCGGAAATGATGAAGGACAAAAAGGATAAAAATATTATTATGTATTGCACGGGGGGTATTCGTTGTGAAAAAGCAAGTGCTTATATGTTGCACCAAGGTTTTAAAAATGTTTTTCATTTAGAAGGCGGTATAATTAATTACGCCAATAAAATAAAAGAGGCTGGGTTAGAAAGTAAATTTAAGGGCAAGAACTTTGTGTTTGATGATAGGTTAGGTGAAAAAATTACTGAAGATATAATTGCGAAATGTCATCAGTGTGGGCAACCTGCGGATACGCACACGAATTGTAAAAATGATGCATGCCATTTATTATTTATTCAATGCGAGGAATGCGCTAAAGCATTTGATGGATGCTGTACTACTCAATGCAAGGAAGTGTTCCATTTGCCAATAGAGGAACAAGAAAAATTAAGGGCCGGCAAGAAAAATGGCATCCAAGTATTTAACAAAAGTAAACAAAGATTAAGACCCAAATTAGGCGTAGATATTGAGGTGAAATGATATTTAAAAGTATTTCAAAATGCTATATCAGATGCTTAAGGGAATCACAAACTAAATTATAAGTTTCTTCCTCAGACTTTGCATCTGGTGTAAAGGGTGCGCCAATTACTTTTTCGTAAAGTTCAATATATCTTTTTGAAATGGTGTCAATCCATGCATCGCTCATTTCGGGGACAGTTTGGCCTTCCTTTCCCATGAAATTATTTTCAATCAACCACTCGCGAACAAACTCTTTACTTAATTGCTTTTGTTTTTCTTTTTTTATTTGACGTTCTTCAAATCCTTCAGCATAAAAATAGCGAGAAGAGTCGGGGGTGTGAATCTCATCCATTAAATAAATGGTGTCGCCAATTTTACCGAATTCATATTTGGTGTCAACTAAAATTAACCCTTGTTGTGCAGCAATTTCTTTTCCTCTTGCAAATAGGGCTAATGCATATTTTTCTAAAATTGACCAATCTTCGGCACTCGCTAAACCTTGTTTTATAATTTCTTCTTTTGAAATATCTTCATCATGTCCTTCACTGGCTTTTGTAGATGGGGTGATAATTGGACTTGGGAAAAAATCATTCTCTGACATGCCTTCTGGTAGTTGAACTCCACATAAAGAACGTCCACCAGCTTGGTAGGTTCGCCATGCATGGCCAACTAAATTTCCTCTTACTACCATTTCAATTTTGAAAGGGGTGCACTTTTTTCCAATGGCTACATTGGGTGCCGGGGTGTCTAAAAGCCAATTTGGACAGATATCAGTTGTTTTTGCCAACATATAGGCCGCTATTTGATTGAGCACCTGGCCCTTAAATGGGATGGGTTTGGGTAAAATGACGTCAAATGCCGAAATTCGGTTACTGGCAATCATTACAAGTAGCTCATTATCAATGTAATACACATCTCTAACCTTGCCATGATATTCACCTATTTGTTTTGGGAAAGACTTTGAATTCATACTGCTAAATTAAAATTTTAAGCCTAATTCCCGATAATATTTTTTAAATGCTAATATTTTGTTATTTTGTACTACAATTCAATTAAAAACAAACATTTATGAAACGATTTTTAAGCCATATGGGTTTAGTTTGTCTTGCTATGATCATGGCAATTTCGACTAATGCCCAAACAGCTGGTGCCGTTACAGGTACTGTTAAAAATTCATCTACCTCTGAAACATTAACTGCTGTTACAGTAACAGTGAAGGGTGGTAGCGCAGGTACATTTACGGATGACAAAGGAAACTTTAGATTAGTTACAACACAAAAAGCGCCTTTTACATTGGTGTTTTCTTCTGTTGGATATGAGTCAAAAGAAGTGCTTGTTGACAACAATGCTGCAAAATTATCTGTTAGCTTAACGCCAAGTTTCGCTTTAGGTTCTGATGTAGTTGTATCAGCATCAAGAGTAGCAGAAAGAATTTTAGAGTCTCCTGTTTCTATTGAAAGAGTTAGTAACGCACAAATTAGATCCGCTGCTGCAACCAACTATTACGACATCTTAGCAAATTTAAAAGGTGTGGATGTAGTGGCTGCGAGTTTAACTTTTAAAAGTATTTCAACAAGAGGTTTTAACGGTAGTGGTAACACAAGATTAAACCAATTGATTGATGGAATGGACAACCAAGCACCAGGATTGAATTTCTCTGTTGCTACGATGGTAGGTTTAACTGAATTAGATGTTGACAATATAGAATTATTACCAGGTGCATCTTCTGCTTTATATGGTTCAGGTGGTATGAACGGTACTGTTTTAATCAACAGCAAAAACCCATTCAAATACCAAGGTTTAAGTTTCCAAATTAAGCAAGGTGTGAACCATGTTGACAATTATCAACGTCCACAAGCTGCTTTCAAAGACTACACAGTTAGATACGCTAGCAAAGTGGGTGACCGTTGGGCTTATAAAATTGCAACACAATACACAGAAGCTCAAGATTGGTTAGCAATGAGTGATCAAAACTATTCAAGAACTACTGGTACTCAAAACGGACAAACAATTCCAGGTAACAGATATTCTGATTTTAACTACGATGGTGTGAACGTTTATGGTGATGAAACAACATCTTCATTAAGTGGTGTATTCAGTTCTGTGAAAGCGGGTGTATTAGGTGCATTAACTGCTGCTTATGGTGGTAACGCTACTGCTGCAAATGCTGCTTATGCTCAATTATATGGCGCTGCGGTTGCTGGACCTTATTCTGGAAACTTAACAAACTATTCTGCTTTCTTAAAAGGAGCAAACGCTGCTTTAGCACCATATGCACCTTATTTATTTGGAGAAGCAAAAGGAATGTTTACTGGCGTGAATGTTAGCCGTACTGGTTACAAAGAAATTGATATCATTGATCCAGTTGCTAAAAATTTAAAAGTTACAGGATCTCTTCATTATAAAATTGATGACAAAACTGAAGCTTCATTTAGTGCTTATACTGGTTCTGGTAATACAGTTTATACTGGTAGCGACCGTTATTCTTTGAACGGATTATCAATGAGCCAACTTAAATTTGAAGTTAAGTCTAAGAACTGGATGGTGAGAGCTTATAAAACATTAGAGGACGCAGGTAATTCTTACAACGCAACCATTGCTACTCGTTTATTCAATGAAGCTTGGAAGCCTAGTACTACTTGGTATCCTACTTATACTGCAGCTTATGTTTCTTACAGAGATGCTGGTATGAATATCTTGGATGCAGGTGCTGCTGCAAGAGCGGTTGCTGATGCAGGAAGACCAACAGGTAAAATTGGTCAATCTGATTTATTCAGATCAATTGCTGGTGTGCCTATTTCTAAAGGGGGTGGTCGTTTCTTAGATAAGTCAGAATTAAGTGTTGCAGAAGGTAACTATAACCTAACAGAATTATTTGGTTTAGATAAATACAATGCTGATTTATTAGTGGGTGCAAGTATCAAGAACTATACTTTAAATTCACAAGGAACTTTATTTGCAGATACTGCAGGTAATATTAATATTAGAGAAAGCGGTGCTTTTGCACAATTATCTAAGCGTTATTTTGGTGATATCTTAAAAGTATCATTATCTGGACGTTATGATAAAAACCAAAACTTTGCAGGTCGCTTCACTCCAAGAGCAACTGCAGTAATTAAAGTTGCTGAAGACAATAATATCCGTCTTTCTTATCAACAAGCTTACCGTTTCCCAACTACACAAAACCAATGGATTAACTTGTTAGTGGGTGGTGGTACTCGTTTAATGGGAGGTTTACCTCAATTAAGAGATTATTATAAGTTTAATACTAACCCAGCATACTCATTATCAAGTGTTTTAGCAGGTGCTCCAGTTCAACAACAATTTGGAGAATTCAAGCCAGAATCAATGAGTTCATTTGAGGTAGGTTATAAGACTTTAATCAACAAGAAATTATTGATCGACTTTTATGCATATGCTGGTAAGTACACAAACTTTATTAGTGGTGTAACTGTATTGCAATCTCGTAATGCTGCAAACCCTCAATTAAGTGATTTGTTAGATGCGAATAAGCGTATTGCATACAGTATTTCTACAAACGCTCCTGGTGATGTTTACACTAGCGGTTGGGGATTATCTGCTGATTATGTAATGCCTCATAACTTTACATTCTCTTCAAGTATCTATACAGACGAAATTGGAAGTTTACCAAAAGGATTTATTTCTTATTTCAATACTCCATTGTTCAGAGCTAATTTCGCAATTAACAATAGCGGATTCTTGTTCAAGAACAGATTAGGATTTGGTGCTAATTTACACTACCAAGATGACTTCACTTATGAAGGAACATTTGCAGTAGGTAAAATCAATTCTTACCAAACAGTGGATGCGGTTCTTACTTATAAAGTACCTTCTATTAAATCTATGATTAAAGTAGGTGGTACTAACATCTTTAATCGTTACTATCAAACAGCATACGGCAGTCCAGCAATTGGCGGATTGTATTATGTGAGTTTTGCATATAATGTTTTATAGAATTTAAGGTGGGTTAGCCTTAAGAATCCCTCTCCAATTCATTGGGGAGGGATTTTTTTTAGCCTAAAACACTCATTTTCTTGTATAAAACGCTAATTTTGCTACTCAAATTAAATCCAATTAAATGCGATCAATAGCTTTTAGAGAAGCATTGCGTGAAGCAATGTCCGAGGAAATGAGAAGAGACGAACGAGTATTGTTAATGGGGGAAGAAGTAGCTGAATACAATGGTGCTTATAAAGTAAGCCAAGGTATGCTAGCTGAGTTTGGCCCTAAGCGTATTATTGACACCCCAATTTCTGAATTAGGTTTTACAGCTGTTGCCGTTGGAGCAGCTCAAAATGGTTTGAGACCTATTGTAGAGTTTATGACTTGGAACTTTGCCGTTTTACCATTGGATCAAATATTAAATACAGCAAGCAAAATGTTGGCCATGAGTGGTGGCCAAATTGGATGTCCTATTGTAATGAGAGGACCTAATGGAAGTGCTGGTCAATTGGGTGCACAACACTCTACTGCATTTGAAAGTTATTTAGCAAATATTCCAGGTATTAAAGTAGTGTCTCCATCAAATGGATATGATGCAAAGGGGTTATTAAAACAAGCCATTCGTTACGAAGAAGATCCGGTTATGTTTTTGGAAAGCGAGGTAATGTATGGTGATAAAAGTGATGTTCCAGAGGAAGAATATTATATCCCTTTAGGATTAGCAGATGTTAAAAAAGCTGGTACCGATGTAACTATCGTTTCCTATAATAAAATGATGAAAGTAGCTTTAGGAACTGCTGCTGAATTAGAAAAAGAAGGCATTAGTGCGGAAGTGATTGATTTAAGAACCATTCGTCCATTAGACTGGATGACCGTTTTAACAAGTGTAAAGAAAACAAACCGTTTAGTAATTATTGAAGAACAATGGCCATTTGCTTCTGTATCTTCAGAGTTATCATATCGCATTCAAAAGGAAGGATTTGATTATTTAGATGCGCCTATTCGTAGAATTACAAGTGCCGATGCACCTATGCATTATGCGCCTAATTTAACTGCTTTAGCCATCCCAGACGTTGCTAGATCTGTGAATTTAGTTAAGGAAGTATTACGCCAGTATAAATAGGGCTAAATATCCAAAATTATCAGCGAATTCAACCTTTTATATAGTTATAAGGTAATTAACAATCTTTTTTATAAATATCCCTCACAAAGGGATATTTTTGTTATCGTAAAAACATAGTAAAACATGGGTATTGTATTATTGATTATTTATTGGCTGGGTTGGCATTTTGGAATGTATACTTTATTAAAAAAAGCAGGGGTAGATAATGCCAAAGCGCTTATTCCAATTTACAATACTTGGGAAGTAGTTAAAATATGTAAAATCAATCAATTTTGGTTTTGGTTGCAATTAGTTCCTATTGTGGGTCAATTTGTATCCTTATGGATTTCTATCATTTTTGTGATGCACTTTAAAAAAGTAAATTTCATACATCATACTTTAACAGTATTGGTGCCATTTATTTATTTACCCTATTTAGGAACCGCAGCTACTACCAAATGGTATGGAGCCGATGCCTTAGTGCATTACCACAAACCTGCCTCAAGAGAGTGGATTGATGCTGCAGTTTTTGCTGTTGTTGCTGCTACTTTAATTAGAACATTTTTATTTGAAGCTTATGTGATTCCAACCGAGAGTATGGAAAAAACTTTATTAGTGAATGATTTTTTATTTGTAGATAAACTAACTTATGGTGCACGCGTACCTCAAACCCCTTTATCATTTCCATTTGTTCATAATACATTGCCAGGTGCTCCAACTACACCTTCTTATTTAAAATGGATACAATTGGATTATGCTCGTTTGCCTAAGTTTAGAGAGATTAATAGAAACGATGTAGTCGTGTTTAATTTTCCAGCTGGGGATACCATTATTAATTTGCCAGAATTTGGCAGTAAAATGCCCTACTACGATGTTTTAAGAAGCCCCGAATTTAATGGAGATCGGGTAAAACTTCAAACTGAATTTCCTTTATTGGTGCATCCAATAGACAAGACCGATAATTATATTAAACGTTGTGTTGGCATACCAGGTGATTTAATACAAATTAAAAATGGGCAATTATGGGTAAATGGGAGTCTAGCATTTGTAGCCCCTAATGCTCAAACTGAATTTGTTGTTGTAACCAATGGAACACAAATTCCTGAAGAATATATTCAAGAAAATCTTGGGATCAATCCAAATGAAGCCAATGCCGATTTCCAAGTAATGCCTGATAGCCCAAATACTTATGTGATTAATATGACAGCAACAGCTGCTAGTAATCTTAGAAAGTTACCAATCATTAAATCGGTGAATGCTTATATTGAAAATAGAGTAGGTATTACTTTTCCAAATGATATTGTTCATTTTCCCTGGACCGCTGATAATTTTGGAACGATTCGTATTCCTAAAAAAGGGGATGTTATTAATTTAAATGATAGTACAATAGAATTATACCGACGTTTGATTTGTACCTATGAGCAAAACACATTAGAAAAGAAAGATGGCAAATATATGCTTAATGGAAATATAACCAACAGTTATACTGTTAAACAAAATTATTACTGGATGATGGGGGATAATCGTCATCGTAGCCAGGATAGCAGATTTTGGGGTTTTGTTCCCGAAACGCATATTGTAGGAAGGGCTGCATTAATTTGGTTTAGTTATAGTAACGCTATTAGATGGAATAGAATATTTAGTCTTATTAAATAATTAAAATGCATCAAAAATTTGAGTTTGAATACGAGGTTTTAGAGGGGATTCAGTCCTTACCAAAAGAGGACCAAGAATTATTGGAAGCAGCCCGTAAGGCAACTCAAAATGCGTACGCACCTTATTCTAATTTTTTAGTGGGGGCGGCAGCAAGACTTTCAAATGAACAAATTGTGATTGGGGCCAATCAGGAAAATGCAAGCTTCCCAGTTGGTGTATGCGCCGAAAGAGCTTTATTAAATAGCGTAGGTAGTCAATTTCCTAATTTGATAATACATTCAATGGCTATTAGTTACCAGCCAGTGGGTAAGGCTTCAAATGAGCCCATTTCTCCTTGTGGTATGTGTAGACAATCCTTATTAGATTTTGAAACTAGATATGGTGCCCCAATTAAAATTATTTTAGCAGGTATGCAGGGACAAGTCATGATCATTTCTTCAGCAAGTAATTTGTTGCCATTTGGGTTTGATGGGAAAATTTTAAAATAAATTTCAATAAGTTTCTGCAATATCTAAAATAGGGTTTGAACACCCAAAGCAAGTCTAAATTCGTGTTGTAATATCCATCTTTTTCTTGCTTTTCCCCAAGCATAACCTACCAAAGATTGATCTGTCCCTATAATTCTATGACAAGGGACAATAATGGCAATTTTATTTTTTCCATTGGCAGCAGCTGCTGCTCTTATGCATTTGGGGTCTCCCAATTTTTTTGCGAGGTCCGAATAGCTTATCGTTTTACCATATGGGATTTCATATAATTCTTTCCAAACGCGTTGTTGAAAATCAGTACCTTCTTGGTGAATGGGAACGCTGAAGGCAATTCGTTTACCTGAAAAATATTCAATTAGTTCGTCTACGCAACGATGAATAACCTCTGGTAGATTTTCTTCTGATTCCGAGTATTCAAATATTGAATCGCCTTCAAGAAACACGAGTTCAGTAATACAGTGATCGTCGGCGGTAATTTTAATTTTGCCAATAGGGCTGTGGTAAATATGTGTAACAAGCGTTTCCATTAATCTTCTAACAAATTAGCGATATCTGTTAAATCTTTTTGCTTGTACTGTAATATGGGGCTTGAAAAACATTTTGCAAATTCTAAAATGTGTTTTTTGATGATTCGCACATTTGAAAGTTGTTTATAATAATGATTCTTTGGCTCAATGTTGGATCTTGTAAAATATTGGTCAAGGTCTTTTTGAGAAAAAGGATGACCAGTGGTGCCCTCCACATAAAATTGAATGAACTCTTGCGGGTGAGGATAATTTTCTGCAGGATCCCAATCTGGCGTATAAAAAGCTACAATACACTGCTTTGGAATATTAATAAACGAAGCTTGTATTTCTAACTGACGACAAAGTTCTGCGTATAATATGGTATTTGAGAAAGCGTTCCCGGTTTTTGATTGTAATGGAGCAGAAATTAAAAACTCGTCTGGTTTTTCATAATTCACTTCAACACCTTTTATTTGATAGTAGTTAAATAAAATATTTCTAAGCACATTGGCTTGCTCTAGTGGTGTTAAATAATTATTGAGTTCTAACCATATATTTCGTCTTATCTTTTCCATTTGATGTCTTAGGGTATCCAAGGACATCTCAGGTAATTGGAACTTTGTTAAGAGCAAGGCGCCTTCAAATAAAGAAGGATCAGAACCTGATTTCCATTCAATAAATGCATCTTTTAAATCCTGTAATCTTAGTTTATAAATCATTAATTCAATACGCTCCAATGTTGCTTCGTCTAATGTATTTTCCCATAAATTTTCTAAATCAGGAATAATTGGAGTACCATACACTAATAACCTGTTTTGTATGGTATTAAAGACCTCCTCGTCCGGATCGTCGATTAATGTAAATAGTGCTTTTATTTCTTTTTCGTTGACCATTTAGGATTTCTTGTGCTTTATAATACCCAAATCAACGCATTTTTTTTCACATAGTTGGGCATTAGTTATCCCAAGACTGTGGATATAATTAGGTGCTTTCCACATAATAATTTCAAATATTCTACGTTCATCATAATTTATTGGTAATTAATGGCTTAAATATCCCTAAATGGCTATCTTTAGGCAACATTCTAAATACATGCAAACAGAAACAATTGCGACCCCAAAATTTCCGGTAAAGATAAATTCTTTACATACAGAATTAAAAAAAAGAGTAAAAGAATACTTAGATCTACATGAAATAAAAGCAACTGGAAATTATAAATTATTTTCAAAAGCAATTATTTTAATATCCTTATTTGTTATTACCTACATACACCTGGTATTTTTTACCCCACCTGTTGTATGGGCAATCATTGAAAGTATTTTCTTTGGCGGCTTAATTGCGGCCATAGGATTTAATGTAATGCATGATGGTAGCCATGGTAGTTTTAGTAAGTATGCTTGGTTAAATCATTTAGCATCTTCTTCAATTAGTGTATTAGGAGCAAGTAGGTATATGTGGGGCATGAAGCATGTAACCATACATCACACCTATACTAATATTGACGGAGTAGATGATGATATTGAAGTAGGCGTATTTATGCGCATGGCACCAACTCAAAAATACCTTGGTATGCACCGTTTTCAGCATATTTATTTTTGGTTTTTATATATGTTGTTGTACATTTTTTGGATTTTTTTCGCTGATTATAAAAAGTATTTTTCTAAAAAAATTGGGTCTATTAAATTGAGTGATATGAGCATTGCTGAGCATGTAGAATTCTGGGCAGTTAAATTATATCATATTGCCGCATTTGTAATTATTCCAATTTATATGCTTGGTTGGGTAAGTTGGCTGGTTGGATTCTTAGTAGCGACCTTATTTGCAGGATTTATATTGAGCATTGTCTTTCAATTGGCACATACAGTGGAAGACACAAGCTTCCCATTAGCCATGCAGCCTGATAACAAAATGCCAGATGAATTTGCAGCGCATCAAATTATGACTACTGCCAATTTTGCAACAAAAAGTAAAATTGTAAGCTGGTTGGTAGGTGGATTAAATTTCCAAATTGAGCATCATTTATTTCCTAAAGTTTCTCATGTTCATTATCCTGCTATTTCAAAAATAGTTAAAAAAGCTTGTGCCGATTTTAAATTAAATTATATTGAATATCCTACTGTTTTAAGTGCTATCAAAGCCCACTTTAACTATGTAAGATCAATGAGTAAGCCATCTTTGGTTTAATAATCTTTTTCATAAATTTTTTCAAACAAAAAAAGGGGTATCATTTGATATCCCTTTTTTAGTGCACTAATTCATTTATTCAGTTATGCTTTCTTTTTTCTGGCTGTTTTACGGGGAGGATTCTTTTTCAATTCTTCAATTATCTCCTTTACTTCTTCTATTGTTAAAGTTTCAACTTTTTCTTGTTGCTCTTTTGTTAACTTAAAATTGCGCAATCCCTGTTTTATATAAGGACCATAAGGGCCTCTTAATAGTTGAATTTTTTCTTTTTCAAATACTTTGATAGTTCTTTCATCCTTTGCCTTTCGTTTTTCAGCAATCATAGGAGTCAATTCTTCCAAGTTTACGGTATAAGGATCCATTTCCTTATTAAGGGAGTAGAACTT
Organism: Bacteroidota bacterium; assembly: GCA_037975805.1. Classification (GTDB taxonomy): domain Bacteria; phylum Bacteroidota; class Bacteroidia; order Chitinophagales; family Chitinophagaceae; genus Sediminibacterium. The sequence continues at coordinate 16,984 of JBANFX010000053.1, forward strand.
CTTGTCATGCGCCGCATAAGGGCCAAAACGACCAATATTTACAGTTACTTCACTCTCTTCAAATAAGCCCAAGGTTCTTGGCAATTTAAATAATTCCATTGCTTCCTCAAAACTGACGGTCTCAATACTTTGAGAAGGTTTTAATTTTGCAAATTTTGGTTTCTCTTCTTCGTCCTGATGTCCAATTTGTACCATTGGACCATAACGACCAATACGGGCAATTACTTTTTTGCCACTCACAGGATCAAATCCTAATTCTCTTTCCCCTTTTGCACGTTCTGCATTTTCTAAAGTATGCTCAATGGTTTCATGGAATGGGTTGTAAAATTCCTCCAACATTTTACTCCATTTTAATTTCCCCAATGCGATTTCGTCAAACTCACCTTCTATTTTTGCGGTGAAGCCAAAGTCCATTACTTTAGGAAAATTCAATTTTAAAAAGTCGGTAACTACTAACCCCAAATCGGTAGGAGATAATTTATTTTTTTCAGCACCTGTTATTTCAGATGCTTTTTCGGTAGTAATCTCGTCCTTATTGTTTAGTGATAATATTTGGTAAACTCTTTTAACACCTTCTTTCTCTTTTTTCTCAACATAATTACGCTTCATAATAGTTGTAATTGTTGGAGCGTATGTAGAAGGTCGGCCAATACCTAATTCCTCTAATTTTTTCACCAAGCTCGCTTCGGTATATCTGGAAGCCGGTCTGCTAAAGCGTTCTAGGCCAGTCATGCTTATGAAGTCGAGTACTTGGCCTTTGGACAATGGAGGTAAAATAGCTTCTGCATTTTCGTCTTCCTCCTCAATTTCATCATCATCTTTACCTTCTAAATATACTTTTAAGAAACCATCAAATTTCATCACTTCACCACTTGCTGTTAAAGTTTCTTTATTGGTTGAAATTTCAATTTTTGCAGTCGTCTTTTCAAATTGCGCATCACTCATTTGAGAAGCTATGGTGCGTTTCCAAATTAATTCATACAAACGATTGGTATCCGCATCATCTACCTTGGATTCATTCATGTAAGAAGGTCTAATGGCTTCGTGTGCTTCCTGTGCGCTTTCGTTTTTATTTTTAAACTTTCTAGGTTGGTAGTAATTGTCTCCAAAGCTTGAATGGATCTCTGATTTAATGGCATCCATTGCTGTTTCACTCAAACTAATACTATCTGTTCTCATGTAAGTGATCTTACCACTTTCATATAATTTTTGAGCCAGCAACATGGTTTTGCTTACGCTATAACCTAGTTTTCTGGAAGCTTCCTGTTGTAGTGTAGAAGTTGTAAAAGGTGCTGATGGCGTACGTTTCCCGTCTTTAATAGTGATATCTTTAACCGTATATTTTGCTCCTTTACATTCGTTTAAGAATTTTTCTGCAGCACCTGCGGTTGTTAATTTTTGAGGTCCATCTGCTTTAAACTTAACTTTCTTTTTATTGATATCTAAAGCAGTAAATAGGGCACTTACTTTAAATACACTTTCGGGAATAAATTGATTGATTTCTCTTTCTCTCTCAGCAATTAAACGAACTGCAACACTTTGTACACGGCCAGCACTCAAGCTTCTTTGCATTCCAATTTTACGCCATAAAACAGGACTTAATTCAAAACCCACAATTCTATCCAAAATTCGACGTGCTTGTTGTGCATCTACTAAATCCATATTAATTAAACGAGGATTATCAACTGCCTTTTTTATTGCAGGAGCAGTAATTTCATGGAATACTATACGCTTTGTTTTCTTAGGATCTAATCCTAATACTTCCGCTAAATGCCAACTAATACTTTCTCCTTCACGGTCCTCATCCGATGCCAACCAAACTTCCTTGGCCTTCTTGGTCATGGATTTTAATTCTTTCACCACTTTTTCCTTCTCACTTGGAACCATATATCTAGGTTGAAACTTGTTTTTCAAGTCAATACCCATATCGTTTTTCTCCAAATCACGAATGTGACCATAACAACTTCTCACTTCAAACTCTTCACCCAAGATTTTCTCAATGGTCTTAGCCTTTGCAGGCGACTCAACGATTAGTAAGTTTTTTGACATAGTAGTCAACCGCTCCTTCGGGATTTTATATATTGAAAATCAACTATTTATGAAAAACAAATAAGTTGCAATTTATGCACTCGCACTGGTTTCTCGTGATGCAATATTATAGTATTAGACTTAAAAAATAAAAATCATCTATGTTTAGACAGTTAAAAAAGACACTATTTGATCGACAATTTCGGGCATTTTATATACTTTATTATGTCCTAAACCATTGGTAATCAAAAACTTAATATGATCCGGTGCATTTTCTTTAAATTTTTCTAAATCTTTTATTGGACAAACACGATCATCTTGGTCATGTACCCATAGTACTTGTCCCTTGTAATTTTCTAAGGCTCTATCTGCCTCGAAATAAGTAATTGGCAAAGGAGTGAGCTTACTAAGGGTATCATAAAAACTGGCTTTAACTGCTTCGGATAAGTGCATCATTTTAAAATAACTATCTAGGGTGGTGGTAGTTTTAGTAGCTGGGGCTATTAAAACAAACTTATGGTCTTCTTGATTAGGCATATTTTCGGCAATCAAGGATAGGGTGAGTCCGCCTAATGAATGACCTATAAAATGGTCAATGGGGCCACATATTTTAATGATGTGTTCAACTGCTTCTTTATATATGGCAGCATTAATATATTTTCCATCACTTTGGCCATGACCTGGGGCATCAAACCCTAAAACCCTAAATCCATTTTTTAATAGGGGTTGAATATATTGTTCAAACTTGTAAAAATAACTAGCATAGCCATGACATATTAAAACTGTCTTGCCATTGGGTTTATTTGATTGCCATTCATATCCTTTAATGGCAAGGCCTTCCGATATTTGAACCTTAATTTTCTTTGCATGATTAAAAACGGCGGGTGCCTTGACTTTTTTGTATTTAGGATAGGGCGTACAAAATAAATCAAATGCCAGTTTGCCAGCAACAGAAGGCGAAAGCTTACCTATGGTCTTAAATTTGGTTCTTAAGAATTGGAGATACATTCTTTCTGATATGCTTGGTTTGGCCATAGATTCTATTTGGCTGCAAAGATAAGAGGCAATAAACAGCGCTCAATATTTTTTTTGTATTTCGACAACAAAAAGCCTTGTATCAAGGACGTTTAAAGCTATTTTTGCAAAAACACATTCGCTATCAATATGTACGCACTTAAAATTAATTTTGAAGAAAAGGGATTAGCTCCAGTTGTATTAGAAAATGTAAAAGCTGGAGAAAGTTTATTAGAAGTAATATTAGATGCAGGCATTGAATTGCACCATAATTGTGGTGCTGTATGTGCATGCAGTACTTGTCATTTATATGTAAAACAAGGGATGGAATTTTTAGAGGAATTGTCGGATAAAGAAGAAGATTTTATTGACAGAGCGGTTAGCCCGAGAATTGAATCCAGATTAGGATGTCAATGCGTAATTCAGGAAGGTTCTGGAACTATTGAAGTGACATTGCCGGATCAAACTCAGTTTTTAGGAGAATAGAAAAATAATAAATAAAAAAATAAAATAATTATCAATGACACCTTTTGAACCACCCATTTATTGGAACGATCATGAAGATATTGCCCAAAAATTATATGAAAAATTTGGGGATGATTTTACGGAGTCAAAGATTTATAGAGTTCGTTTCACCGATTTATTAGAATGGGTATTGACATTGCCACATTTTGAAGGTAAAAGAGAAGAGTCAAACGAAGGCCATTTGGAAATGATTCAAAGTGCATGGGTTTATGAATGGCGCGATAACCAAAAATAGGTGTACATTTAATGATTAAAATTTAGCACCATTGTTAGAAAATTTAAAAAATATAAGCTGTTTTATTTTTGATGTGGATGGGGTACTCACCAATGGAGAGGTAATAGTTATGCCCAAAGGGGTTTTGGTAAGAAAAATGAATATTAAAGATGGCTATGCTATTCAGTTAGCAATTAAAAAAGGTTATCAAGTGTGGGTTATATCTGGGGGTAACTCCGAGGAAGTAAAAGAGCGATTGTTGAATTTAGGGGTGAAGGAAGTGTATATGGGAGTGAGAGATAAAAGCTTGCTTGTAAAAGAATTGGTTGCAGCGCACAAAGTACCTCTTCATCATATTTTGTACATGGGCGATGATATGCCAGATTACGAAGCAATGAAATTAGTGGGTATTGCTGCTTGCCCTAATGATGCTGCCGACGACATTAAAAACATAGCATCTTATATAACGCTTGCAAAAGGGGGAGAGGGTTGTGGAAGAGAGGTGATTGAAAAAGTATTAAAGCTAAATGATCATTGGGATTTAATAGATCATATTCCTGCTAGATAATTAAATTAAATCCAAATCCTTGAAGACACTTGTATATTTTCTGCGATTGATAAGATGGCCTAATTTGGTATTCATATTACTAGCCGAGTCTTTATTTCATTTTTGTATTTACAAGCCATTATATCCCGGATCAAATGCAGAAGTTGACCTTTCTTTTTATTTAATAGTGGTAACATGTATTTTTATAGCTGCTGCGGGCTATATTATAAATGACTATTTTGATATAAATATTGACCAAGTAAATAGACCTCAAAAAGTAGTAGCTGGTTCTCATATTAACAGAAGGTGGGTTATTTTTTGGCATTTATTTTTTAGTGTAATAGGGGTTTATATTTCTACGATTGCTTTTCCATTTAGAGCTTATTGGCATATACATTTATCCAATTTGGTTACAATTTTATTATTGTGGTTTTACTCTACAAATTTTAAGAAAGATTTTTTAGTGGGCAACGTGGTTATTGCATTATTAACTGCATGGTCCATAGGGGTAATTTATTTTTCAAAATTTACTATTCAACAAATTGTGCAACCCAACATAAATGATGTTGCTAATTTTAGATTTGTAAAACTAATGATCCTGTATTGTGCTTTTGCTTTTTTATTAACCTTAGTGAGAGAAGCTTTGAAAGATATGGAGGATATAGAAGGGGATCGAAAATTTGGATGTAGAACTTTACCTATTGTTTGGGGGCTAAAGCCAACAAAAGTATACATTGGCGTTTGGTTGGTAGTTGTAATTTCCATGTTAATTGTGATTTTGTTTTATTTGATGCCTTTTGGTTTTTGGTATGGAATTTTATATTGCATAATTTTTATAATTTATCCCTTAGTGTATGTTTTAATAAAACTTAATACGTCCTATGTAAGTGAGGATTTTAAAAAACTAAGTTTATATATTAAGGTTGCTATGTTTTCAGGAATTTTGTCAATGATATTTTTTTATTTTTTATTATAAAATATGACTTCCTTTATTTTAGCATCTCAGTCGCCTAGGAGAAAGTCCATATTAGAGTGGGCGGAAATGAAATTTGAAATCCTAGTCTCTAGTGCTGATGAGTCGTATCCAAATACTATGGATCTAAGAGAAGTGCCATCATATATTGCAAAAAATAAAGCCCTTGCTGTTGCTGAAAATTTAAAATCTACAGGAAATTATAAATTACAAACTTGTATAATTGCTGCCGATACAGTAGTTGTTTTAGAAAATGAAATTATTGGTAAACCCGTTGATAGAGATGCTGCTATTACATCTATTAAAAAACTCTCAGGAAAAAAACATCAGGTAATTACTGGCGTTTGCATAATGTATGAGCAGGGTGTTGAATGTTTTTCGGAAACCACTGATGTTACATTTCATTTATTATCCAATGACCAAATTTCTTATTACGTAGATACTTATAAGCCCTATGACAAAGCGGGAGCCTATGCAATACAAGAATGGATTGGCGTAGTTGGTATTGAGCGTATTGAAGGGGACTTTTATAATGTAATGGGCCTGCCAATTAGCAAATTAATGCAAAAAATAAAGCAGCTAGGACTGTTATAATACCTAGCTGCTTTATTATATTTTAAGCATTCATTACAGCCAGTTAAAAGCGATATCTAATTCAACATCTGGATGCAAACTTCTTTCTACTGGACAGGTTCTTGCTACTCTTTCTAAAATCTCCTTTGTTTTATCATCCAAATCTAATGCCGGTATTGTTACATGCGCAACAATTTTTCCTATTCTTCTTGGATCAGAAACCATCACCTTGGTAACTTCAACTTTTGCTCCATCTAAAACTATATCCATCGTTTCTGCTTTAATGCCCATTGTTGTAATCATGCAAGCGCCCAATCCTGTTGCAATTAAATCCGTTGGAGAAAATCTTTCGCCTTTCCCTTTATTATCGGTAGGCGCATCGGTTTCAATGGCCGATCCACTTTGCAAATGTAAACAGGTAGTTCTAAGGTTAGATTCGTAGGTAACTGTTGCGGTCATAATTAAATATTTGTGAATTTATGATTTCGGTAAAATTACAATAATATTCCCCTTCAATCTTGTATTTTTGCTAAGTTAATAAAGAACTTATGCAAGAATTGCCCATTATAAATTTCGATTCCCCAGAGCGTTTAAAAAAACCAGATTGGTTAAGGGTTAAATTGCCAATTGGGGAGAGCTATAAACATGTTAGAGGGCTTGTTGATAATCATAAATTGCATACTATTTGTGAGAGTGGCAATTGTCCAAATATGGGGGAGTGTTGGGGTGAGGGGACAGCTACTTTTATGATACTTGGCAATATTTGTACTCGAAGCTGCCAGTTTTGTGCAGTGGCAACAGGACGACCTAAACCAGTTGAGTGGGATGAGCCACAAAGAGTTGCGGAGGCTGTTTATTTAATGAAAGTTAAACATGCTGTATTAACAAGTGTTGATAGAGATGAACTACCCGATGGTGGCTCCATTATTTGGGCCAATACCATTAAAGCAATTAAAGCGTTAACTCCGGAAACAACCTTGGAAACACTCATACCAGATTTTAGAGGCATTCAAGAACAGATTGATCGTATTATTGAAGCTGCTCCTGAAGTAGTGAGTCATAATATGGAAACAGTTGAACGTAATACAAGACGCGTTCGTGTACAAGCAAAATATGATCGTAGCTTGGGTGTATTAGAAGCCTTAAAAAAAGGGGGACGTAGAACAAAAACAGGTTTAATGCTTGGAATAGGTGAGGAAAAACATGAAGTAATTCAAACAATGAAAGACTTAGTGAATGTTGGATGTGATGTACTTACGCTTGGACAATATTTACAACCTACAAAAAAACATTTACCTGTTCAACGCTTTGTGCATCCCGATGAATTCGCAGAGCTACGCCAAATTGGTTACGAATTAGGTTTTGATTACGTAGAGAGTGGCCCTTTAGTTCGATCTTCCTATCATAGTGAAAAACATGTGATAGCTGGATGGGGCAGAAATAAATGGTTGGAAGAACAATCAAATAAATAATCAATCTATATTAAATAAACTGCCGCTCATATGAGTGGCAGTTTATTTAATGGATTTACATTTATGTGCAGTGGATTTGTTAATCCCACATTAATGCAGAAGCACCAAGAATGGCAGCATCTGATTCTTTTAAATGACTAAATAATATTTTTACTTTATTTTCAAATATTTCAATCACATTCGCTTCCATGTGTTCACGCGTTGGCTTTAAGATTAAATCCCCCGCTTTGGTTAAGCCGCCAAATAATATAATGGCTTCCGGACTTGAGAACATCACAAAGTTTGCTAAAGCCATTCCTAGTATTTTACCTGTATAGTCAAAAACTTCTTTCGCAACCTCATCATCTTTTTGTGCTGCTTCAAATACATCTTTAGATGTTATCTTCCCTGCTTCAATATTTCTTAATAAACTTGGGCGGTCAGAATTTCTTAAAATTTCCATAGCCGATTCTGCAACACCGGTAGCAGAGGCATAACTTTCTAAAGATCCTTTTTTGCCAGTTCCAGGGTGCAGTCTACCATCTGGTATAATAATAGTATGTCCTAATTCACCACCAAATCCGTCATGTCCATAAATTAATTGACCGTTGGCAACTATACCACTGCCAACGCCAGTGCCCAAAGTAATCATGATAAAATCTTTCATGCCTTTTGCGGCGCCATACATCATTTCACCAACTGCAGCAGCATTTGCATCGTTGGTTAGTTTAACGGGCAATTTAAATTTGTCTTGCAACATTTTTGCAAAAGGAATAATTCCTTTCCATGGTAAGTTTGGAGCATATTCAATTGTGCCGGTATAAATATTGCCATTGGGTGCTCCTACACCAATTCCTTTAATACGACCTACACCACCAACCTTTTCAATAAGATCTGAGAGTTTTTCATGCAGCTCATCAATGTAGGTATGTACTTGCTCATGGGTGTTGGTTGCCATTGAGCTTGAATGTAAAACATTTCCGTCTTTATCAACAATGCCATATTTGGTTCCCGTACCTCCAATGTCTACTCCAATAACGTATGAATCCATTTTACTTTATTTATTAATTTAATTAATGTCCTCCCTTTGCTTCTGCCTCTTCGTAGTTAATACCTTGCTTCTTTAATATACCTTTCACTGCAATGGCAAAGAATAGTATATATGCAAAACAAACTACTGGAACCCAGAATGAATTGTGAATACCACTTCCTTCTAAAGCGTTTTTTGAAGATTGTAAAAAATCGGATAATTTTCCTTGGATTGGAGGAATAATTCCACCACCCAAAATCATCATAATTAAAAATGCTGCACCTTGTGTGGTATATTTACCTAATCCGGCAATAGACAATGCGAATATAGAAGGCCACATAATAGAACAAGCAATACCGCCCGTTAAGAAAGCATAGATTGCTAAATTGCCTGTATTGAAAATACCAATTAACATTGCTACTATTCCAATTACGCTAAAAATTAATAATGTTTTCGCAGGCTTATCCTTACTTAAGAAGAAGGCGCCAATTTGAATAAAAATACAAACCACATACATATAAAGCGGGCTCATATCATACTGAGCAATACTGTTTACTCCAATTACAATTCCAAATGCAACTAAAGGCACAATAATGGTTAATAATTTTTTCGTATTATTTTTGAATTCAAATGCCGAAATCGCACCTGTCCATCTTCCAATCATCATGCTACCCCAATACATTGAAATATATGGTGCAATTTTAGAGGAAGGGATGCTTCCAAAAGCTTTTTGTTTTAATAACTCTCCTAAATTAGAACCAATGGCAACTTCAACCCCTACATATACAAATAAGGCAAGCATACCTAAAACCAATTGAGGATATTTCATCGCACCCCAACCATTTTCGTTCTTTTGTGCAGAGAAGTTAGCAAACAATAAACCCAATACTACAGTTGCTAAAGCGCCAAACAGCCATTTTAAACGCATGGTTTCAATGGCCAACTTTTGAGCAGGGGATGTGATTGTTGCAGGATCAATTTTATAACTATTAAAAATGGGTACAAACATAATGATCAAAACACCTGTCATGATAATTAATAAATACAATGCTTTGTTAGCGGGTTCAATTTTTTCCTCACTAATTCCCGAAGGTACTTTTTTGGAAAAATGAAATAATGCAGCCGCCGCTAAAAATAAACAGCCAGCGGCGCTATATAAAATCACTACCTTGCTAAGGCTTAAACTTGCAATTTGCTCGTCTGTAATAGCTGCAGCTGTTCCAAACAAAGCAAATGCTACTACAATGGGACCAATAGTAGTACCAAATGAATTAATACCCCCTGCAAGATTTACGCGACTTGCACCGGTACTTTCGTCTCCCAAAGCAATGGCAAAAGGTTGTGCAGCTGTTTGTTGTAAGGAGAATCCAAGGGCTACTATGAATAGTCCAACTAGCATTCCTGTAAATGTATTTGCATTAACAGCAATAATCATTGCCGCAGCACCAATAGCTGAAAACAACAAGCCGTATACAATACTTTTTTTATAACCCCATTTTCCAACTAAGTCCTTGCCGCCAAAAGCACCATAGGCAAATAAGCCCAATGCACCAATGTAATAGGCTAAATAAAATGCAAAGTCAACTAGCTGGCTTTGGAATTGGTCTAAAGCAAATTTGTGTTTACAAAAAGGGATGAATACACTATTGCTTGAAGCAATAAATCCCCAGAAAAAGAATACCACAATAAGGGTACTCAAGGCACCGGTATTGGTAGGTTTTTTGGCTTGGCTCATAATAATGGTTCGTTTAATCGTTAGTTTTAGTGAAATTATAGTTCCGTAAAATACTAAAAAATACATTAAAAAGCCATTAAAGTACCTAAAAATGCCGTTGGAATTATAGTGACAATTTTGTAAATTGAAAGCTAATTGAAAACAACAATATGGTCATTGTCCATGTAAGTGCAGAATGTTATCCAATGGCGAAGGCAGGTGGACTTGGTGATGTTGTGGGTGCCTTGCCCAAATACCAAAAAAAAATGGGTGATGAAGCGTTGGTTGTTATGCCCATGTACAAAACAAAATTTCTAGAACAACATGAATGGGATGTGCATTTTAAAGGGGAGGCTAATTTGGGAGATTGGTTTTTTAATTATACAATTATAAAATTAAAGTCAGCAGATTTAGGATTTAATTTATACCTCGTGGACATTAATGGTTTATTAGATAGACCAAAAATTTATGGCTACACCGATGATAATGATCGATTTATTGGATTTCAAATTGCAGTAGTCAATTGGTTGTCAAATTGGGCACAGCAACCTAATATTGTGCATTGTCATGATCATCAAGCAGGGTTAGTGCCATTTATGATGAAGTATTGTTATGATTATCAAAAACTGCAAAATGTAAAAACAGTATTTACCATTCACAATGCTCAATACCATGGTTCAATGGGCTGGGACAAGAGTGTATTAATTCCAAGATGGGATAATTGGAAACATGGTTTATTGGAATGGAATAATTGTATAAACCCTTTAGCAACTGCTGTGAAATGCGCTGATAAAGTAACTACAGTAAGCCCCACCTATATGCATGAATTAAAACTGCATAGCAATGGGTTAGAACCTCTGTTTGAATATGAGAAAGGAAAGTGCGTTGGTATTTTAAATGGGATAGATAATGAGCTATGGGATCCGTCAACAGATCCAATGGTACCATTTCATTATGGCATTGATGACTTTGCGGATGGGAAGAGAAAAAATAAGGAACTTATTTGCGCTCGATATAATTTAAACATAGATAAGCCTTTAGTAGTTTTTATTGGAAGGCTGGTTGGTGAAAAAGCAGCTGATGTTTTGCCCGGAGCCATTCAACATGCATTGGATAAAACCAATTGTGGTGCAAATTTTTTAATCATTGGAGCAGGGGACACTTCAGTTGAGTCTGCTTTAAATTATTTGGTGCAATTGTATCCAGGGGATTATAATACATTTATTGGTTATGATGAAAAAACAGGACATGAAGCGTATGCAGCGGCCGATTTTTTATTAATGCCAAGTAGGGTAGAACCTTGTGGGTTAAATCAGATGTATTCCTTAAGATACGGAACCATTCCCATGGTTAGAGATACGGGTGGGTTACATGATACAGTAGTTGATATGGGAGAACCCAATGGTTTCGGCATTCGATTCCTGCATGCAACTGAAGATGATATTGTATATTCTATTGAACGTGCAATAAGTGTATATAAAGACAAATCACAAATGAAAAAAATGATAATGCAATGTATGCAAATTGATCATAGTTGGGATGCAGTGGTAAGGGAGTATAAAAATGTTTACGAATCAATTGTTTAAAATATAAATCAAAGGACATGGCTATTTATGCTAAGGAAACTGTTTCAATTATTTTAGGGGGAGGTGCTGGTTCAAGATTATCACCCTTAACTGCAAGACGTTCAAAGCCTGCTGTGCCTATTGCTGGAAAATATCGTTTAGTGGATATTCCAATTAGCAATTGTATTAATAGCAATCTAAATCGAATTTTTGTTTTAACACAATTCAATTCTGCTTCTTTAAATCAGCATATTAAAAATACATATCATTTTAGTGCGTTCAGTTCAGGCTTTGTAGACATTTTGGCGGCAGAGCAAACTCCTGATAATCCGGGTTGGTTTCAAGGCACTGCAGATGCGGTTCGACAGTCATTAAGACACTTAGATAAACTAGATTTTGAATACGTATTAATCTTGAGTGGCGACCAATTATATCAGATGGATTTTAGTAAAATGATAACTGCGCATAAGCAAAGTGGGGCAGCACTTACAATAGCTACTATTCCTGTTGGTGATAGAGAAGCACCAGAGTTTGGTATTTTAAAATCAAATGATGAAAATGTAATCACTTCATTTATTGAAAAGCCAAATAAAGATCTTTTACCCAATTGGACCAGTGATACGGGGGCTGATATGAAAGCGCAAGGAAGGAATTATTTAGCTTCCATGGGTATTTATGTTTTTAACAAAGATATTTTATACAAGCTGTTGAATGAGGTACACGCCAAAGCAACCGATTTTGGAAAAGAAATTATACCTGATTCAATTGAACAATACAAAGTGATTAGTTACCAATACGATGGTTATTGGACCGACATTGGGAATATTTATTCTTTCTTTGAAGCAAATATTGCTTTAACGGATGAGATACCTCCTTTTAATCTGTTTGATAGTGCAAAAACTATTTATACCCGTTCAAGAATGTTACCGCCTGCTAAAATTAGTGGTACGCAAATAAATCAAGCCATTGTTGCTGAAGGCTGTATTATTCATGCAGCTTCCATTACCAAGTCGGTAATTGGAATACGTTCAAGAATTGGTAAGGACACAGTTATTAAAAATAGTTACATTATGGGTTGTGACTATTATGAAACGATTGAACAAATAAATGCGAAAAATGCAACCGGACAACCCATTATTGGCATAGGGGAAAGATGCGTGATTGAAGACGCTATTGTAGATAAAAATTGTTCTATTGGGAATGATGTAATAATTAAGGGTGGAGCACATTTAGAAAAAACAGACCACCCACTTTATACCATCAAAGATAATATTGTAGTCATTAAAAAAGGGGCCATTATACCAAATGGTTTTGTAATATAGTATATTAAAATATAAAAAATTATGAATAAAGCGTATACAGGAGAAAAGAAGAACTTGAGTTTTTGGCAGATATTTAATATGTGTTTTGGTTTTTTTGGAATTCAATTTGGATGGAGTTTGCAAATGGGTAATATGAGTGCCATCTATGAATACTTAGGGGCCAAGCCAGAGGAAATTCCGGGTTTATGGTTAGCTGCACCTATGACAGGATTAATCATTCAACCCATAATTGGCTATTTAAGTGATAGAACTTGGCACCCAAAATTGGGACGTAGACGTCCATTTTTCTTAATTGGTGCTATTTTAAGTTCGGCTTTACTGTTTGTGATGCCCAATTCACCAACGGTTTGGATGGCTGCTGGTGTTTTATGGATTTTGGATTCAAGCATTAATGTTACCATGGAACCATTTAGGGCATTTGTGGCAGACAATTTAAATGAAAAACAGCGTTCGTTTGGCTTTTCAATGCAAAGTATGTTTATTGGATTGGCATCATTTATTGCAGGATATCTACCTCAGTTGCTTGTTAATTGGTTTCATGTTTCCAGAGAAAAATTAAATGGATCAATTCCTCAAAATATATTAATGTCATTTTATATAGGGGGTGCTGTATTTTTTGTATCAGTAATGTTTACTATTTTAAAAAGTAAAGAGTATCCACCAAGTCCTGTTGAAAATGATCAAATAGAGGAAAAGACTTCTTTATTTTCAGAAATCTATGCTTCCATAAAAAACATGCCAGTTCAAATGAAGCGTTTAGCGCTTGTGAATTTTTTAACATGGCCGGGATTATTTTTAATGTGGTTTTATTATAGTACAGGTGTGGCCACTCAACTTTTTAAAGGAGATCCTATAATCAATAGCAATGCCTACACCATGGGACTTGAGCATGCTAATACCACTTCAGCTATTTTGAATTTGGTCACTTTCGGTTTTTCATTCACTTTGGCATTTTGGGTTAGTAAGTTAGGTAAGAAATATACCCATGCTATGTGTTTATTATTAGGCGGGATAGGTTTAATTTCGGTATACTATATCGTAAATCCAAGTTATTTATATGTAAGTATGGGATTAGTAGGTATTGCTTGGGCTTCTATTTTGTCTATGCCATACTCTATGTTAGCAGGCTTTATTCCTGAACAAAAAATGGGTATTTACATGGGAATTTTTAATTTTTTCATTGTTCTACCTGAAATCTTAGCTTCTTTATTTTTCGGAAAAATAATGTCTAATTTTTTACACAATGACAGGCTGTTGGCTGTTTTAATTGGGGGGCTTTTACTTATTTTTGCGAGTATTATTTGTATTACTATTATTAAAGAAGAAAAATCATCATAATGAAAAAGGTATTTAGTGTATTTGGATTATTGTTGTTTGCTATATCAAATATTGTAGCACAAAATATAGAAGCGTATCCTGGAAATTGGTTTGTGAACATGAACTATAATAAGGTGCAGGTTTTATTAAGATCTACTGGTACTGATTTTACAAAAGCAACCGTGCAAGTAAATTATCCAGGTGTTGCTTTAAAAAAAGTGCATCATTTTGAAAACGGCCATTATATTGCAGTAGATGTTGAAATTAGTGGTACTGCAAAGCCAGGTAATGTGGTTATTGCAATAACAAATGATGGAAAAACAAATAATTTCAATTGGCCGTTATATGCAAGAAGAAAAGATAGAGGTACTGGATTTGCTCAAGGCTTAACTTCGGCTGATTTAGTTTATTTTTTAATGCCTGACCGATTTAGCAACGGTGATCCAAGTAATGATAAACTGCCTGGTTTAAAAGATCAGTCATTGAATAGAAATGAAATTTTCTTAAGACATGGTGGGGATTTGCAAGGTGTAGCCAATCACTTAGACTATCTGCAAAAATTAGGAACAACTACTTTATGGATGACTCCGGTTGTTGAAAACGATATGCCTGATAGAACAGAACATGGTTATGCGGTTACAAATAATTATAAAACAGAAACTAGATTTGGTGGAGATAAAGCATATTTGGCTTTAAGTGATAGCTTGCACAAAAGAGGAATGAAATTAATTCAAGATATTGTATACAATCATTTTGGAAGGTTTCATTTTTTAGTACAAGATGCACCTGCAAAAGACTGGGTACATCAATGGCCAACATATACCCAAACACACTATAGAGAACAAGCAACATTTGATCCTTATCATTCTAAAGCTGATGCAAAGAGAATGATTGATGGTTGGTTCACCACAGAAATGCCAGATATTAATCATGAAAATCCAATGGTGGAGCAATATTTAATTCAAAATGCAATTTGGTCGGTGGAAACATTTGGAGTGGATGCATTTAGAGTTGACACTTATAAATATTGCAATGTTGATGTAATGAATCGTATAAATAAAGCATTGTTAGATGAGTATCCTAAAATTTTTACGTTTGGTGAATGTTGGGTAGACGGTGTTGGTTCACAAGCATATTATGTTGAGAATAATTTTAATTTGCCATTTAAGAGTAATTTAAAAGCAACTTCTGATTTTAGTTTATTATTTGGTGGAATTATGCCAGCTTTAAATGAGTCCAATGGATGGTCAAATGGGGTCATTAAATTATACAACACCTTAGCTTCTGACTTTATGTACAAGCAGCCTAGTAATAATGTAATATTTTTAGACAATCATGATATGACACGTATACATTCTTCCTTAGGAGAAAGTATACCTAAAACTAAAATGGCATATGCTTGGTTGTATACATGTAGAGGTATTCCACAATTATATTATGGATCTGAATTGTTAATGAAAGGAATTTCCAATCCTGATGGTTGGGTAAGATTGGATTTTCCTGGTGGTTGGGCAGGTGACAAAAAGAATGCCTTTACCGAAACGGGTTTAACCAATGAAGAGTCTGACTTTTTACATTATGTGCAATCTTTAGGGGCATTTCGAACTAAATCAACTGCCTTAAAAACGGGAAATATGATGCAATATATTCCTGAAGATGGTTTATATGTTTACTTTAGATACGATCAGCATCAAACGGTGATGTGCGTAATGAATACCGACACCAAAACTCGAAATGTATCAATGTCAAAGTATACAGAAAGAACGAATGGTTTTAATGGCGGTAAAGATATTCTTACAGGAAATATTGTGGGTGCCGAATTTTCTATTCCTTCAATGAGCATGCAAGTAATAGAATTAACTAAGTAATCATGCCCAAATACGAAGCGGAACATTTTGTTGACAGTGCGCAGCCAGTTTGGAATTATTCCTTGATGACTGATACTGATATTCAAAATTTTCAGAATGGGACACATTATAGTTTATATAAGATATTTGGCAATCATCAAATTGAAGTTTTATCAACTCAAGGAACTTATTTTGCTGTATGGGCACCCAATGCTACTGCAGTTTTTGTGATGGGTAATTTTAATCATTGGGATAAAACAAGCCATCCTTTAAAAGTTAGATTAGATAGTTCTGGCATTTGGGAAGGTTTTATTCCTTATGTTCACAAAGGTGAAGTTTATAAATATCATATTCATGGATACAAAGGAGTCTTATTGGACAAAGGAGATCCATTTGCAAATTATTGGGAACTTAGGCCATTAACTGCTTCCATTACTTGGGATACAGCCTATGAATGGAAAGATGCGAAATGGTTGGAACAAAGAAAAATTTGCAATAGAACCAATCAACCTTATTCGGTGTATGAAGTGCATTTAGCGAGTTGGATGCGTCCGGATAAAAACAATGAGGATAGTTATAATTCCTATACACAGCTTATTGATTTGTTAGTACCTTATGTAAAAGAAATGGGCTTTACCCATGTTGAGTTTATGCCAGTGATGGAACATCCATTTGATGGAAGTTGGGGCTATCAAGGAATTGGTTTTTTTGCACCTACTTCACGATTCGGGAATCCACAAGAATTTGCACAATTGGTGGATGCGTTTCATGCAGCTGAAATAGGTGTAATCATTGATTGGGTTCCTTCGCATTTTCCTTATGATAGTCATGGATTATTTATGTTTGATGGTGCTAATACCTATGAATATGCCGACATGCGTAAGGGATATCATCCGGATTGGAACTCTTATGTTTTTAATTATAAAAGAGGTGAGGTTAAGTCATTTCTTATAAGTAGTGCCCGCTTTTGGTGTGACCAATTTCATATTGACGGTTTAAGAGTGGATGCAGTGAGCTCCATGTTAAAATTGGATTATAGCAGAACGGAAGGACAATGGGAACCAAATGAATTTGGAGGAAATGGCAACATTGAGGCCATTGCTTTTATTAAAGACTTAAATGAAACCTTATATCGCGATTTTCCTGCTATTCAAACCATTGCCGAAGAGGCAACAGATTGGCCCGGGGTAAGCAAACCCACATTTATGGATGGACTGGGTTTTGGTATGAAGTGGATGATGGGTTGGATGCATGATACCTTGGACTATTTTAAGTTAGATCCCATTATGCGATCTGGAGCACAGGATAAGTTTACTTTTTCCATGATGTATTATTATGATGAACAATTTATGTTGCCTTTGAGTCATGATGAAGTGGTTCATGGCAAAAGTCCCATGATATACAAAATGCCAGGCGATGAATGGCAAAAATTTGCAAATTTAAGGCTGTTGTATACATATATGTTTACGCATCCGGGTGCCAAATTATTATTCATGGGCAATGAATTTGGCGCAACAGATGAATGGAATTATAAATCTGAATTACAATGGGACTTATTACAACATGGTAGTCACGCAGGTATGAAAAACTGTGTACAGCATTTAAATCTTTTATTAAGAACCAACAAAGCTTTATTTGAATTACAATTTGATACAGCTGGTTTTGAATGGATTGAAACCAATAAGCGACAAGAAGGGGTGATTGCATACAAAAGAAAGTCTAGGGATTCAAAAGAAGATATTTTAGTGGTCATGAATATGACCCCTGTTCCTAGGCATGCATTTCCAATACACGTATATGGCAATAAGCCTTGGAAGGAAATATTTAACAGTGACAATAAAACTTTTTGGGGCGTAGGAGATTTATTCAATACAGAAATAAAAGCCATCCCTCAGGATGAAAAAGGGGACTGGTTTATGCTTTCATTAGAGTTGCCTGCACTTTCGGCTATTGTTTTAAAGTAAAATTGAGCACATTAACTCCTTGATTTATAGCGTTTTGTTATCTAAAAGCACATTTTTTATTCATTTTTGCACATTTTGTATATTCTGCTAAAGGTTAACACTCAGGTAACATTAACTAATGAACTTTGCATTGTTAATCCAACCTAATAAAACATGATTACTAACAACAAAGCCATGTTGTATGATGCAGTAACCGAGTTCATACAATTACACGCCTTCGATCATTTATTGGACCAAGAACTTGCACAGCTTAAGAATTTAATTAAGACCTGGGCGAGAACGGATGATGCAAACGAGTTGCACGAGTTAACTCAAAAACTCACCCCATTTTTAAGCAAGGCCAACTTTTTCGTAGAAACGGTTTCTCCAGCGGCCGTTCAACTCTGGTTTTATGCATTATCATATAACAATATTCCTATTGGGAATATGATGCAGGACTTAACTGCAAATAATGAAATAACATCTTATTAATAATAAAAGAAAGGCCACTCAATTGAGTGGCCTTTCTTTTATATTGAGTTTATTAAGCTATAAGAAACTTTTCTTCATTGTAGTTTTTCCTTCACCAATTTTGAAGCCATTGTTGTATACTTCAATTTTATATTCACCTTCACTGAATTTGCTTGCTTGTTTAATATCATAGCTAATTGGCAATACTGCGTTTTGCTCGTATTTAACAGTCATTTTGTTTGCATATTTCTTTTCTCCATCCTCTCTTGTCGAAAGCGTTCCAGCTTCTACAATACTATTGCCATCTGGTCCTACAATACAAATATATAAATCTTGCGCACCTGTTGGGGTGATTTTGTTTTTATCTATTTGGAAAGAAATACGAATGGCGTTTGCTCTACGAGTATTATTTGTTTTCTTTTCTGAACCATCATCTTTTATACGTAAAGCTTCAATATTAAAAGAAGAAGCGTGTAAGGTAGAAGCAATATCTTGAATACGCTCTTTCTCCTTTGTTGTTGCGTTTAAATTCGTATTTAATGTAGTGTTTTGTGTAGTTAAATTTTGATTTTGTGCGTTTAACTCTTTATTTTCAGCTTGTGCTTTTGCAAGATCGGTCGCTAAACTGGCAATTTGATTATTTAATTCAGCAATCATTTTTTTAGCTTCTTCAATTTCTTTTTCAGTAGCATTCTTTTTCTTAAGAATAGTGCCAATACTAGACTTCAATTTTACAATTTCATTGGTTTTTTCTTGCAACTCGCTAGACATTTGTGTGTTAGAAGCTGTTAAAGAATCAACCTTAATTGAAGCAGCGTCAAATTGTGATTGCAATACTTTTTTTGCACTATCAATGACTGCAATTTTAGTTTCACTTTCTTTAGTCATCTCAGTTTTGGTATTACTTAAAGAATAATTAAAGTAAACCCAAGATCCAATGATGGCAACAATTAGGATTGCAATGATTATTTTGTTACTACCTCCGTTTGATTCGGTGCTCATATTTTTGTTTTTGATAATGGCCGTAAAGTTACAAAAAAGTGCTCATATTTGGAATATTTGATTATTTTATACATTTTTTAACGCATAGCCACATGTTTCAATATCTTTGAGTATGCCCATTTCGAAAATAATAGCTAACTGGAAAAAGAATGTTTTTGATGCCGTCTACTGGCTAGAAGGGGAGGAACCTTTTTATATTGATCAGGCTGTTGAGTATGCTGAAAAACATTTGTTAGCTGAATCGGAACTAGCATTTAATCTTTCTATTTTTTACGGTAAAGATGCAGACTGGGCTCAAGTGATTAATGCCTGCAAACGTTATCCTGTATTTGCAGAAAAGCAAGTTGTGATTGTAAAAGAAGCACAACACATGAACCAATTAGAAAAATTAGTTTCTTACATTGAAAATCCATTAAGTTCTACCATTTTTATTGTTGCGCATAAGGACAAAAATGTAGATGGAAGATCGCCATTGGCCAAATTACTAAAAACAAAAGCTGTCGTTGTTAGTACCAAAAAAATGTATGACAACAAATTGCCAGACTGGGTAAATATTTGGGTATCGGAAAGAGGATATCAAATTAGTCCTAAAGCGGTTCAAATAATAGTGGATCATATTGGCAATGACTTAAGTAGAATTCAAAATGAATTAGAAAAGCTAATTGTGAATTTGGGGGAACGTAAAAAAATAACCGAGGACGATATTGAAAAATACATTGGTATTAGCAAGGAATACAATGCATTTGAATTTCAAGATGCAGTGGCACAAAAAAACTTTTCAAAATCCATTAAAATGATTCAATATTTTGAATCCAATAATAAAGCCGCACCTATTCAATTAATTCTACCAACTTTGTATGCTTTTTTTAGTAAATTATATGCAGTGTTCGGGTTAGGAACTAGCGATGAAAGAAGAATTGCAAGTGAAGTAGGTATTCCACCTTTTTTGGTAAAGAATTATATGGCGGCTTCGCGTAACTACTCTTTTAGCAAAGTAGAACAAATTCTATTATTGATTCAGTCTTATAACTTAAAAGTGATTGGGATCAATAATGCCGACAATACCGACGGGGATTTACTAAAAGAATTGGTGATCAAAATTATGGACGTTCCTTCAAAATAGCCTTTGAGGAGGTAAGATCTTTATTAAGCTGCGCCTTTAGTTCTTCTAGGCCATTAAACTTTACTTCGCCTCTTATATAATCATATACCATTACTGTAATGGTTTCCTCATAAATTTCGGCATCGAAATCAAAAATATTTACTTCAATTACTTTCTTATGCCCGTCAACGGTTGGTCTTACTCCAATATTCATCATGCCATCTAAAGTACGGTCTCCAAAACAGTTACCTTTAACGCGCACTGCATAAACTCCATTACAAGGAATTAATTTCTCTTCATCATTAATATGCAAATTAGCGGTAGGAAATCCTATAGTGCGGCCAATTTGGTTACCTCTCACTATAAAGCCATCAAAGAAGTAGGCGTATCCTAAAAGTGCGTTTGCTTTTTCGATATGTTTTTCAGAAAGATGTGTTCTTATTTGTGTAGAGCTAATAATTTCACCGTCTACCAATTGTTCGTTTATTTGTTCTACAAAAAATCCAAGTTGTGAACCATATTGCTGAAGCATATCAAAGTTGCCTTGTCTCCCTTTGCCGAAACGATGATCGTATCCAACAATAATAGTATGAGGGTGAAAATGAGCAACTAAAAAATCTTGTACATAAGCCGCTGCCGATAAATTTGAAAACTGGTAATCAAAGGGGACTACTACCAAGTGGTCAATTCCCGCTTGTGATAATAAATGAATTCTTTCATTTAAACTTGTAAGTTGTTTAATTTCCCCAGGAACCGAAGAAATAATCTTGCGGGGATGCGGATGAAAAGTGATGATAATAGTTTCACCTTGCACCGATGCGGCAATTTCTTGCATTCTTGCAATAATTTTTTGGTGTCCTCTATGAACACCATCAAAAGCCCCTGTGGTAATCACACCATGCTTAAATGTGGGCAAATCCTGTAAATTATAATGAACCTTCATCTTCTATTGCTAAATATGGCACAAATGTAAAACAATTGTACCTTTGTAGTCCAAATCAATTTAGTTCATGTCATTGTATGCCCAACGCGGAGTATCCGCTCAAAAAGAAGAAGTTCACGCAGCCATTCAAAATTTAGATCAGGGTTTATATCCTAATGCATTTTGTAAATTGTATGCCGACTTCTTGGGAGGGCAAAATGATTATATAAATATAATGCATGCCGATGGGGCGGGGACTAAAAGTATATTAGCCTATATCTATTGGAAAGAAACGGGTGATGCAAGTG
Organism: Bacteroidota bacterium; assembly: GCA_037975805.1. Classification (GTDB taxonomy): domain Bacteria; phylum Bacteroidota; class Bacteroidia; order Chitinophagales; family Chitinophagaceae; genus Sediminibacterium. Next base: position 38,852 of record JBANFX010000053.1, read on the forward strand.
TTTGGAGAGGGATTGCACAAGATGCAATAGCGATGAACTTGGATGATTTATTGTGCGTTGGTATTTATGATCAAATTTTATTTTCATCTACCATTGATCGAAATAAGTTGGTAATTAATGGTGATATTTTAAGTCAAGTAATTAATGGAACACAGGATTTTTTCAATACCCTTAAAACTTATGGTGTAAATATTGAGTTTTTAGGAGGCGAAACTGCGGACGTGGGTGATGTGGTAAGGACCATCGCGGTAAATGGAACTATGACAGCAAGATGGCCTAAGCATAAGTTAATTACCAATGACCTTATTGCGCCAGGCCAGCTTATTATTGGCTTCTCTAGTCACGGTAAAGCTAATTATGAAACAGAATACAATAGTGGACTAGGAAGCAATGGCTTGACAAGTGCAAGACATGATGTATTAAGTAAAGAATATGCTACTAAATATCCTGAAACCTTTGAGCCAAGTTTGTCGGAGCGTGTGGTTTATATTGGCAAGAATAAGATTACTGATCAAATTGAAATACCTGGATTTGGTAATATTTCGGTAGGTAAATTATTATTAAGCCCAACAAGGACCTATGCGCCATTAGTAAAGGCTATTTTATCGGAACATTTTGATGCTGTAAAAGGGATGATTCATTGTAGTGGTGGTGGACAAACCAAGTGCATGAAGTATCTACCAGGAAATATGCGCATTATTAAAGACAACTTTATGCCCATCCCGCCCATATTTAAATTAATCCAAGCCAACTCGGGTGCCAACGCGCGCGAAATGTACCAGGTTTTTAATATGGGGCATCGCTTGGAAATATTTACAACACCCAATAAAGCCGATAATTTAATTTCAATTGCTAATTCATTAAATATTGATGCTCAAGTAATTGGACATATTGTAGCTGCAGATAAGAAAGAACTTATATTAAAGGGCGAATTTGGTGAAGAAGTGTTTAGCTATTAACTTTATTAATACCTGAAAAAGAATCTATTAAACAGAAATATTAAATTTATAATTATCCATTTATGTCAGAAATACTCGTAAACCTAGAAAATGCAAATATCTATCAAAGCGGAAGCTTGATTCTTCAGGATGTAAATTTTAAGGTAGAAAAAGGAGAGTTTGTTTACCTAGTGGGTAAAACGGGAACTGGCAAAAGTAGTTTATTGAAAACCTTATATGGTGAAATTACCCTAACTGAGGGTTCGGGTGATGTAGTTGGATATAATTTAAAAGATATGACCTGGAAAACCCTTCCTTTTTTAAGAAGGAATTTAGGGATTGTTTTTCAGGATTTCCAATTATTGACGGATAGAAATGTACACGAAAACCTGCGTTTTGTGCTTAAAGCCACAGGATGGCAGGATGAAGCCTTGATTGAACAAAAAATTAACGATGTATTGGCTAAAGTAGGCCTTCAAAATAAGGGCTTTAAAATGACCTTTGAAATGAGTGGCGGAGAGCAACAAAGGGTGGATATTGCCAGGGCTTTATTGAATTCTCCTAAGTTAATTTTGGCAGACGAACCTACGGGTAGTTTGGATCCTGAAACCAGCGATGAAATTATGCAATTGCTATTTCAAATTACCAAAGAATATGGCACGGCTATTGTAATGGCAACCCACGATTTTATGGTGGTAAATAAGTTCCCTTCCCGTACCTTAACAACGGAAGGTGGTCGACTTGTTAGTAAGGCCTAATTTTCCCACAATTGTGCACAAAATGCTCACTTTTGCTTGATTTATACTGTCTTTTTCTTATGTTCGCAGACATTTAAAAGGAGATATAAAAGTGAGACTAAAGTCATTAGAAATCAAAGGGTTCAAGAGTTTTGCTGATAAAACCGTCGTTAGTTTTGACGATGGAATAACAGGTATCATTGGACCAAACGGATGTGGTAAAAGTAATATCATTGATAGTATTAGATGGGTAATTGGAGAATCTAAAATTTCAGCATTAAGATCTGAGAATTTGGATTCATTGGTATTTAACGGAAGTAAGACAAGAAATCCCAGTAGTATGGCAGAAGTGAGTTTAACTTTTGAGAATACTAAAAATTTATTACCAACTGAATTTAGCACCATTACGGTAACACGTCGTTATTATAAGAATGGAGAAAGTGAATATCGTTTGAATGATGTTGCTTGTCGTTTAAAAGATATCCATAATTTATTTATGGACACGGGTGTGAGTACCGACAGTTATGCGATTATTGAATTGGGGATGGTAGATGATATTATCAAGGATAAGGATAATAGTCGTCGTAAAATGCTTGAGCAAGCAGCAGGAATTACTATTTACAAAACAAGAAAGAAGGAAGCAAAGAATAAATTAGATGCTACCGAGCAGGATTTGTCTAGAATTGAAGATTTACTATTTGAAATTAATAACCAATTAAAAACTTTAGAGAATCAAGCTAAAAAAGCAGAAAAGTATTTTGAAATCAAAAAAGATTATCAAGAAACTTCGATTGAATTAGCTATTGCATCTTTGGAAGGGTTTAACCTAAGCTACAAAGAACTTACAGAGCAACAAGAAACAGAGACGGACAAGAAAATCCAATTAGAGGCGCAAATTGCTTTAGAGGAAGCTGCATTAGAACAAGAACGTATAGTATTTATTGAAAAAGAAAAAGGCTTACAAAGTTTACAACAAGAATTTAATGAAAAGTTGCAGGCTTTAAGAACAAAGGAGAATGATAAAAATTTAGCGGCGCAAAGATTAACTTATTTAAGCGATAAAGAAACAAGCTTACAAGAATTCTTAGAGCGTGCTGCAGGACAAGTAAAAACAATTGGGGACTCTATAGAATACACAAAACTTCAAGTAGTTGAAGAAGAAAAAATATACAACGATTTTAAAAATAGAGTTGAGCAATCGCAGATTGAATTAACAAACAAGCGTGCACAATTTGATGATCAAAGAGCGGTTTTGGACAGCCTTCGCCAAGAGTATCAACAAATTCAAAGAGGTCAATTTGATGCGGAGAAAAAAGTAGCGGTATCAGACACTTCCATTCAAAACGTTTTAAGATCTCAAGAACAATTAGAAGGTGAGCAAGCGCATCGTACAACTCAAATTGCTGAGTTAACTGAGCAATTAGCTGCAAAAGAATCGGACTTAACTACAAAGAAAGAACATTTAGCTGCCTTGCAAACCCAACATGAAACTGCTAAAGCAAGCATTTTTGAAACTCAGGCCGAATTAGAAACCCTAAGATCTAAAATGGCAGAGGAGTCGAGAATTTTAGATGCTAAAAAGAATGAATATGATTTATTAAAAAGTTTAGTGGACTCTATGGAAGGTTATCCAGAGAGCGTTAAGTTTTTACATAAGAATACAGGATGGAATCATAATGCACCTATCTTATCAGACATATTATATGTACAAGAACAATACCGTACAGCAGTTGAAAATGTATTAGAGCCCTATTTAAACTACTATGTAGTTAATAATTTGAAAGAAGGTATGCAAGCGGTTCAATTACTTGATGAAAATAAAAAAGGGAAGGCTAATTTCTTTTTATTAGATCAATTAGCTGGTGCGCAGTCTTCAACTGCACCTGCAAATACCATAACCGCTTTATCGGTTGTTGAAATTGATAGCAAATATGCGGCGCTGGCAAATCATTTGTTGGGTAATGTATTTATCGCCGAGAATGAACAAGCTTTAGAAGCCAACTCAAATGGCATCATTTTAGAAAAATCAGGTAAATATGTTAAAGGTAAATACACTTTAACAGGAGGTAGTGTTGGATTGTTTGAAGGAAAGAAAATAGGACGTGCTAAGAATCTAGAGAAATTATTATCAGATATTCATGCACAAGAAACTGTTGTAAACACTTTGAAAAATCAAATTCAAACCAAACATAATTCAGTTTTAGAATTTAATGAGTTGTTAAAGGAGAATGAAATTCGTTCTACTGAGCAATCTGTTAATTCATTAATTAATGATGTTTTTGCAAATAAGAATCGTTTAGAGAACTTACAAGCGGCGCATGTTTCTGCGGTTGCCAAATTAGCTGAATATGCTGCTAAAGAACAAGAAGAGCATGCTGCTATCGCAGACACACGATTGGCTCTAGAGGCTTTCAACGTTAGTTTGCAAGAAACGCAAGCCAAATTGGAGTCAATTGAATTGGCTTATCAAGCTGCGGAGCAAGCTTATCATTTGGCTTCTGGCGAATTCAATGAAATGAATTTGCAATTAACAAAGCAACAAAGTAAAATTGAATCCTTACAGCAGGAAGTGGTGTTTAAGGAAAATCAATTAAATGATTTACATACTCAAATTCAAAGCAATACAGCACAGTTAATCGAAGCTTCTGCAGCAATTGTAGAAAGCCGAACTCAATTAGCTGATATTGAAGCAGAATTAGTAAACTTAATCAGAACAAAAGAGGAGAAGGAATTAAAATTAAATGAAGCCGATCAAGCATATTATACTTTACGTAACGAGCTTCAAGAAAAAGAAAGTGCGGTAAGACAGCAAATCAAATCAAAAGAATTAGTAGATCAAATTATCAACGAGATTAAAGATAAGTTGAACAATTTGAAATTACAATTGTCTGGTATGAAAGAGCGTTTGAGTGTAGAATTTAAAGTTGAATTGGAAGACGTGTTAGAAAAAGGCCGTCAAACCGAAGAAACTTTAGAGGAGTTACAAGTAAGTGCTGAGAAAATGAAAAAGCGCTTGGAGAATATGGGTGAAGTGAATCCTACAGCTATAGAGGCCTATACCGAAATGAAAAAACGTTACGATTTCATACTAGAACAAAAGAATGACTTAGTAACTGCTAAAGAAAGTTTATTGCTTACGATACAAGAGGTAGAAGCAACTGCCAACCAGGCGTTCTTAGAAACATATAATTCGGCAAGAGAAAACTTCCAAAAAGTATTTAAAGCGCTGTTTACCGAAGAGGATTCTTGTGATTTAATATTAGTAGATCCAGATAATTTAGCTGAAACTGCTGTAGAAATTGTAGCGAAGCCCAAAGGAAAGCGCCCATCTTCTATTACGCAGCTATCAGGAGGAGAGCGTACCTTAACTGCAACAGCCATGTTGTTTGCTATTTACTTAATTAAACCAGCACCATTCTGTATTTTGGATGAGGTGGATGCACCATTAGATGATGCCAACGTTGGCAAGTTTACCCAAATGATTCAAAAGTTCTCTGACAACTCGCAGTTCATTATTGTAACCCACAATAAACAAACCATGAGTGCAGTGGATGTGATTTACGGGGTAACTATGCAAGAGCCGGGTGTAAGTAAATTGGTTCCTGTGGATTTTAGAAGTTTAAGTAATTAATATTCATTAATAAATTCGCTTTAAGAGTCCTTGGTAGCAATACTAGGGGCTCTTTTAATTTGAGGTTATAACCTATTAGTAGCTTTTAAAAATGATTAAATCATCGGTCATATTATTCCTTACCTGCTTTTTTTTATACCTGCCATTTAGTAGGGAGCCGGATTATTTTGATAGTGAAACAGCACCTGCCATTATTATTTCAAAAGGGAATGAGGTAGTTGCATTGTATACTGAATTTGGCAAGTCATATGCGTTACAATTAGACAAGCAAGCATATGGCACAAGAATTGGACAAAAAGTAGAAGTGATTTATGCGTTAAGCCATCCCGAAAAAGCTGCAATTTACAAAGCATGGGGCTATTGGTTTATAGGAAAGGAAATGGCATGGGCTTTTGGCATATTTTTGGTGCTGCTAGGCATTGCATATGCTACAACAAATGAACCGCATCCTGATGCATTGGCTGAACAATTAAATTATAAAGAAGAAACGAAGACTAAGTATCAGTAGGTAATTTTTATAATAAAGCAGAATCAAATTATCTTTTCAGTAAGCGTTTGATTTCCTTATCAACATCTCGGTTTTTGATGGTCTCGCGTTTGTCAAATTCCTTTTTACCTTTTCCAATACCAATTTCTAATTTAGCCAAATGTTTTTCATTAAAAAATATACGAAGAGGAACAATTGTAAATCCTTTTTCTTTTACTTTGGATTCTATTTTCTTCAATTCTCTTTTTTGTAATAATAATTTACGGTCATGTACTTCAATATGATTATTTGCAGAACCGTGAGAGTAGGCGTTAATATATAAACTACGAACCCATAACTCACCTTTATCAAAAAAACAGAAGGAGTCGTTAAAACTAACTTTTCCTTCTCGAATTGATTTTACTTCGGTACCAAGCAATACCATACCCGCAACATATTTATCCTCTATGTTGTAATTAAAATAGGCTTGCCTATTGTTTAATTCTTTTGCTGCTATTGCTTTGGTTTTCGTCATAAAAAATGTCCCAACCTTTCAGCTGGGACAACAAAAGTAGTACAAGTAACGCTAGTTTCGGAACAAAAAGGCTACTTCAGATAGTTTATTTTTTAATTCCTTGCGGTCAACAATAAAGTCAAGGAATCCATGTTCTAATAAAAATTCACTTCTTTGGAAACCAGGAGGCAAGTCCTTTTTAATGGTTTCTTTAATCACCCTTGGACCTGCAAAACCTATTAAGGCGCCAGGCTCGGCAATATTAATGTCACCTAACATACCAAAACTAGCGGAGATTCCTCCAAAAGTAGGATCGGTAAGTAATGAGATGAAAGGTAGTTTAGCGTCGCTTAATTGAGAAAGTTTGCCACTGGTTTTAGCCAATTGCATTAAGCTAAATGCACTTTCCATCATACGGGCACCACCACTTTTGCTAATAACTAAAAATGGAAGTTTATGTTCAATACAATAGTCCACAGCGCGGCTAAATTTCTCACCCATAACGCTACCTAATGAACCTCCAATAAATTCAAAGTCCATACAAGCCACTACATAACCTTCTCCATTCATCTTTCCAACCCCAACGCGCATAGAATCTTTCAAATCTGTTTTAGAATGAATTTCATCTAAACGTTTTTGATAGTTTTTAAGATCGGTAAAGTTTAAGGCGTCCTTACTTACAATATTATCATATAATACTTCATACTGTTGGTCGTCAAATAATATATCAAAATAGTCTTCACTGCCAATTCTATGATGATAATTACAACTTGAACAAATGTATAATTGCTCTTTTAATTCAGAACTTGTACATATATGATTACAATTAGGGCACTTGGACCATAAACCTTCGGGCGTTTCTTTTTTATCTGCTGTAGAAGTTGTGATACCTCTCTTGATACGCTTAAACCATCTAGGTTTTCCCGTTTCATTATTAGCAGCTTCTTCACCTGTTAAATTCACTTCAATATCTTCATCTCTATTTTTCATAGTGGGGATTTAAGTGAGCAATCGGTACTGTTATGCGTTTCGGTTGATACAGTTTAAGTCCTCAAAAGATTGTTCTAATCTTTTAATGAATGACTCTTCACCTTTTCTTAACCAAACTCTTGGGTCGTAGTATTTTTTATTTGGCTTATCTGCGCCCTCCGGGTTACCTAATTGAGTTTGTAAATAAGCTTCATTCTTTTTGTAATAGTTTAAGATACCATCCCAGAAAGCCCATTGTAAATCGGTATCTAAATTCATTTTAATCGCACCATATCCAATGGCTTCTCTTATTTGATTTTGAGGAGAACCAGACCCCCCGTGGAATACAAAGTAAACCGGTTTTGGAGCTGTTCCTAAAGTTTTTTCGATATGTAATTGGCTATTGTGTAAAATTTCAGGCTTTAATTCAACGTTGCCTGGGCTATATACTCCATGTACATTTCCAAAAGCAGCAGCAACAGTAAATAAGTTACCTACTTTTCCTAATTCAGTATAAGCATAAGCAACATGTTCTGGTTGCGTATATAATTTATCATTTTCTACACCACTGTTATCTACGCCATCTTCTTCACCACCTGTAACACCTAATTCAATTTCAATACCCATGCCCAATGGAGCCATTCTCTTAAAGAATTCAACAGAAGTTTGAATATTCTCTTCAATAGGTTCTTCCGATAAATCTAACATGTGTGATGAGAACAATGGTTGTCCGTGTAACTTATGGTATTTTTCACTTTCATCAATTAATGCGCTAATCCATGGCAACCATTTTTTTGCAGCATGATCGGTATGCAAGACAACAGGTACATCATAATATTTAGCTACTTGGTGTACATGTAAAGCACCAGCAATGGCACCTTGTATATTTGCTTGTAAATTGTCGTTAGGCATTCCTTTTCCAGCAATGAACTGTGCACCACCGTTTGAGAATTGAATAATAATAGGAGATTTTACTTTTGCAGCAGTTTCAATAGCCGCATTTATTGTATCTGTACCAGTCGTATTTACCGCTGGGATTGCAAAATTGTTTGCTTTTGCATCGTTGTATAATGCTTCTAATTCTTTACCAAATAAAACACCTGATCTGTACTTACTCATAGTTTAAATATTGAGTGACAAATATACAATTTATGCCCCAAACGGATGTTAGTGAAGGAAGGCTAAATGAGTCAAAAAATCCACAAAAAACAGCCTTATTTGCACATTTTTTTATTGAAAATCAAGGAGTTTAGGAAAGAAAGCCTTTGGACTCCATCCATTCATCGTTGTATACTTTACCTACATATCGGCTACCATGGTCATGGAATATACAAACTACTAAATCAGTGGCAGTGAGTTCGCCTGATAATTGCAATAAACCTTGTATGCAACTACCTGCACTATAACCGCAAAATAATCCTTCTTCTTTTGCTAAACGTCTTGTCATAAGGGCGCCTTCTTTATCGGCTACTTGTTCAAAATGATCAATTACCGACATATCATAATTGGCTGGGACAAAATCTTCTCCAAAACCTTCAGCGATATATGGTTTTACATAAGACATGTCAATTATTCCAGTTTGAAAATAATGTGTAAGTAAAGAACCAATGGGATCAATTGCCCATACTTTTATATTAGGGTTTTGTTCTTTTAAATATTTCGCAGTGCCTGTAATGGTTCCTCCTGTTCCTGCTGTACAAACTAAGTGTGTAATTTTTCCTTCAGTCTGTTTCCAAATTTCAGGACCTGTGGTTTCATAATGTGCTAAACGATTTGCTAAATTATCATATTGATTAAAGAAGAAGGAGTTGGGTATTTCGCTCGCTAATTTTCTTGCAACAGAATAATAACTTGCTGGATCCTCGGGAGCAACATTAGTAGGACAAACAATTACTTCAGCGCCCACTGCCCTAAGAATGTCCATTTTTTCTTTACTTTGTTTATCAGTGGTAGTGAAAATACATTTGTATCCCTTTACGACTGCTGCTAATGCTAAACCCATTCCTGTATTTCCACTTGTGCATTCAATGATGGTTCCGCCTGGCTTTAATTTTCCTTCTGCTTCGGCAACTTCCACCATTTTTAATGCCATTCTATCTTTAATAGAATTACCAGGATTAAAATAATCTACTTTTGCTAAAATGGTTCCAGGTAAATCTTGTGTAACCTTATTAAGTTTAATTAAAGGCGTATTGCCAATTGTTTCAAGAATATTATTATACCACATAGTAAGAATCGCATTAATTGCTGCAATGAAAATAAGTTAAATTATTTAAATACTAAAGATTGTTAGTAAAATGAGTGGCAAACAACAAAAGAAGTAATAAAAGCGAAAATCGAGGTTGTACTACAAGTTTTCAAAATTAGTCGTGATAATTTCGCAGAATTTTGATTCGACCATCTTTTCAGATAACTTAATCATATTGCAAAATGCTTTTGCATTACTAATGCCATGTTGAATAATTACTGGCTTGTTTACCCCTAATATGGGAGTACCTCCATAATTTTCAAAATGATAACGACTAAAGAAAGAATCGTTCCCAAGGCCTTGATGCGCAGCAGCATCATACATTGCCTCAGCAGTTTTTAAAACAATGTTTCCAGTGAAACCATCACAAACAATAACGTCTGCTTTATCTATAAATAAATCGCGACCTTCCACATTTCCCATAAAATCAATATGGGTATTCTCTTTTAGTAAAGGGTAGGTTGCTTGTGCTAATAAATTTCCTTTACCTTCCTCTTCACCCATGTTTAATAAACCCACTTTTGGATTCGCAATATTTAAAATATGCTTAGCGTACAAGTTGCCTAGAATGGCGAACTGATTTAATTGTTCAGGCTTACAGTCTGCGTTTAAACCAACGTCCACTAATAATCCAGTTTTCCCATCCAATTTAGGAAGTAAAGTTGCTATGGTGGGTCTTAAAACCCCTTTGATGGGTTTAATGGTAAACATAGCACCTACTAACATGGCACCAGTATTTCCTGCACTACCAAATGCATCAATTTTTCCTTCCGCTAATAATTTAAAACCAATAGCAATTGAAGAATTTGGTTTTTCTTTTAAGGCTTTGGTTGGATGTTCATGATATCCAATTGCCTCAGGGGCATGTACAAAATGCAAAAAAGGTGAAGATACCCCGTGTTGTTGAAATAAATCTTTCAACTGGGTTTCTTCACCTATGCAAAATATTTTATGCTCGGAATTTGAAAGATATTGTTGGACACCTTTTACAGCTTCCAGTGGTGCGAAATCACCACCCATCATATCAATTCCGATGTTCATTAATTATGCTTTTAACGGCGCTTTTTCAGCTACTAATTTTCCTTTGTAGTACAATTTTCCTTCTTGAACATGTGCGCGATGACGTACATGGATTTCCCCAGTTGTACCATCTGTACTCAATGTTACTTCTTGTGCTACATAGTGAGTTCTTCTTTTTGCACTACGTTGTTGTGAGTGTCTGCGTTTAGGATTAGGCATCTCTTATGTTTTAAATTTTTACTTTATATTTTATTTCAACTTCTTTATTCTTTAGAATTCATTTGCGTTTCCGCGATTTTAGTTTCTAGTCCTCCAAGCCCTCTTTAAATTTATCAAGTCCTTTCCATAGATTTTCATTTCTGTTTTCTAATGGAGCAGACATCAACTTTTGTAATTCAGCTAAGGCCTTTTGATTACAGGTAGATTCACCTTTTTCGTTTTCCTTGCAAATATGTTGCAAAGGGAAGCTTAATGTGATGAATTCATAAATCCAAGCAGCAACACTAATATGACTTTCATTTCGGTCAATATAGTAGATGTCTGGATCTTCCTCTTGACTGTTCATAGTGTCGGGATCTTCAACAAGTTTAATGATTAAATTAAACTCATCCCACAATTGAACCGTTAGCGGGTTGCCGCAACGATCACATTGTGTATCCACTTTTCCATCTACATCAAAATGTAATTGCATAAATCCTTGATGCTTATCCAATTTCAACTTGATGGTGGTATCACAATGATCAAATTCCTGAGGTCCAAAATCAACAAAGAACTTATCCTCGATATGGTATTCGAACAAATGCTCGCCGGCCGTTAAACCTACAAATGGAATTTCAAATGTTCTGTTTTGGCCCATAACCGTACTTTAAGGGTTGGCAAAGTTAGTAAAAACCAATCAAAAGACAAAGTTTATCCTAATTTTACATCATAAAACATAGCATGTCTAAATTCGTAAACTTTAATCATAAATTACCATGGCGCTTTTCCTGGTATGTTGTTGGTTTACTGGTATTTATATTGGGTTTTTGGTCTCAGGCAATAAGCTTGGTTTATGTTCCATTTTTATTCAAACCTTTTACCCGTTTATTAAGGTTATTGTTTGGTAGTGTTCCATTTGCTATTGGGGAGTTTGTATACCTGGGAATATCTATTTTATTGATATTCAATATTTTAAAATGGTTATTTGTTAATAAAAAGAATTTCAAATCTGTTTTATTTTGGAAGCGCCAAGGGGTTAAATGGCTGAATACGATGACCGCTATTTACATTGTTTTTCAAATTATATGGGGCTTAAACTATCAAAAATCCGATCCATCAAATGATTTTAAACTTAAAGTTCAAACGGTATATACCGAGGCGCAAATGGATAGTTTAAGCCTGTCACTTGTACAATCGTTAAATTTGACAAGATCAAAAATGGGTGAAATTGATCCTAAATTGTTGAATTTTGATACTATTTTTAGTCAAAATAGGGCAGAATTTGCCAAAAATGCCAAAAATCGACCTTTTTTGAATTATCAAAATGTGTCTTTGAAAATTGCATCATTTCCAAGTTGGGGAGATTATTTTGGGTACACCGCTTTCTATCAACCCTTAACTGGGGAAGCGATTATAAGGGGTGATTTGCCAAAATTAACTTGGCCATTTACCATCAGCCATGAAATGGCACATCAACTAGGGTATGCTTCCGAAGACCAAGCAAATTTTATAGCTTATGTAATTGGAATAGAGAGTGATCAGATACTGTTTAATTACTCAACCCAAATTCAGCTTTTTACATATGCGCAATATGCCCATTTGAACATGATTGCAAAAAGAGGCGATTTTAAGATGTACAAAGAAGTGGTTGAACGAAATAAGAAACTATTGAGTGCTCAGGTGCTTGAGGATAGAAAACAGATAAAGGCTTTCTTTCAACAAAAACAAGATTTACAAATTAAGGGTACAGCGGAATTGTATAACCAGTTTTTAATTTGGAATCAACAAACCAAGGGTATAGAAAGTTACAACGATGTTTTGTTATGGGTACTTGCCTATCAATCCAAAAAAAATCCTTAGCACTTACTAAGGATTTGAAATTTAAAATTTATTCTTCCACATCATACTTTCAATAGGCTTTTCTGGCTGCCCACTGTATTTGGCATTTGATTTTTTATTGTAAGCAACCTCAATTTCGCCTTCAACTGGAAAATATATTAATTGCCCAATTGGCATTCCTTTGTAAACGCGTACAGGCTGTTTCACTGAAATTTCTAATGTCCAATAGCCACAAAAACCTACATCTCCTTTTCCTGCTGTTGCATGAATATCAATACCCAAACGACCGGTAGACGATTTGCCTTCTAAAAAAGGAACGTGTGCATGTGTTTCGGTATATTCTAATGTTACACCTAAATAGAAACCTGAAGGTTCTAAAATATATCCTTCATCTGGAATTTCAAAATAAGTGATGGTATTATGCGCTTTTGCATCTAATACTTTGTTGTCATAAGTTGCCAGCCATTTTCCTAAATGCACATCATAGCTATTGCTACCTAAATCTTTACGATCATAAGGCTCAATTTTTATAGTTCCTTTTGCTATTTCTTCTAATATTCTTGAGTCGGATAAAATCATCTTTAATTTTTAAATGTATTTATGTTTAATTTGCGGCTGTAACCGCGCTGCAATCTAACTCAAAGCTTTTTTTTATGCCTTTCTTTTATCAACAAAATATTAACGAGACCCGACATTTGGCTATTTGGTCAATCACAGAGCCCGTTTCATTTTTTGAGACCGATGTTAAATTGGCAGTTGATATTCAAAATGAGGAACGAAAACTACAACATTTAGCGGTAAGGTTATTGTTTAAATTAATGATGCCCGAGGCCGATTTAAATAAAATGGTTATGGCTGATAATGGCAAGCCTTATTTGCAGGGTGTACCCTTTCATTTTTCATTTTCACATTGTAAAGGATATGCAGCGGTTGCGGTAAGTGATACAGATCCAATAGGTATTGACATTGAAATTATTCATCCACGAATTTTAAAAGTGGCCCATAAGTTTTTAAATGACTCCGAAAAAGCTATGCTTGTTGGTTTAACAGAAGTGGAGCAACTAAAACAAATGGCCTTTTTTTGGGCGGCGAAAGAAGCCATGTATAAACAACATGAACAATTGGGCATTGATTTTGCAAAAGATTTTAATGTGCTGTCGTTGGCTAAGAATGATAGGGGTGTGGTGGATGCGCAAATTTTACACAAAAAGAATGAACTGAATGTGAGGTTGGATTTTCATTATGGAGAGGACTATGTTTGCGTTACATGTTTTACCGAATAATTCGCTAGCAATGCATGCATTTGCAATTTCAAAATTTATAGAAGAAATGAGATCAGCTCGCTTCGCTTGCTGATCTTTATAGTGACGCGTACCCAAAGCCTTTCAACTAAATGCGGGGCATTTAGTTTTTTCCTTTTTAAAATATTTAGGAGATCAGCTCGCTTCGCTTGCTGATCTTTATAGTGACGCGTACCCAAAGCCTTTCAACAAGCTTCTTTGAATAAAATTCAAAGAAGCTTGTTGGCTTTTATATTATTCGCATGCTTACAAGAGCAAGCTCTTGACGCACGCTTATAATATAAAAGCCTGTCACTTTCTTGACAGGCTTTGTGCGGAAGAGGAGATTCGAACTCCCACGCCCGGGTGTGGGCGCTACCACCTCAAGGTAGTGCGTCTACCAATTTCGCCACCTCCGCAAGGGGCAGCAAACCTACTAAAAAAAAGCGTCTCTCCAAAGTGTATTTGCTTTTGGAGAGACGCATTAGGATGTAAGCAGTTGCTTTATTTTATAGATGCAATAAGTTCATTTGCATTTCTAACATAGTCATCATTTTTTTCTTCGGTAGCAATTTTCTTACAAGCTTCGGCACTCGCAATAGCTCCTTTTTTATCTCCCAATTCTTTTTGCACTTTACCTTTTAATAATAATAACCAATAAGCTTTAGGATTTGCTGCAATTGCTTTGTCTACAAATACCAAAGCACTTTCGTAATCCTTATCCATGTCATAATAAAAGTTGGCTGCTGCTTGGTATGCATTTGGATTTACATTTGTACCAGTTGTAGCTTCTTTTACTTGAGCACGAATCGTTGTTTTAATATCAGTGCTAATTGGAATGTTAACCAAAGTTTTTGCCCACTTTAAAGAAATACTTGCAGTTTCTGGGGTGATATTGTCTACATTGATTGTAAAGTTTTCAGTGCTATTGCTAGTTGATTCAGGCTTTACTTGAAAACGAACAACATCTTCTGCTTCTTTGTAACTAAAGCTACCCCAGCTGTTTGAGTTGGTATTAAAAATGATAGTCCATTCTTTTTCTCCAGGAATTGTAAATAATGCATATGCGCCCGCAGCTAATAATTTACCACCTACCGTTACAGGGTGAGAGAAAGTAACTTTTGTAGCACCATTTGCACCTGTTCTCCAAACCACACCTGTAGGAGCGAGTACACTACCATTTCCAAATGCAGCTCTACCTTTTAATGCAGGACGAGAATATACAATTTCTACTTTACCCATACCAAAATCTTGAGATAAGGTTTGTGTAGGACTAGCAGCAGGCATTTTAATTTGCGCTTGTGCCGATAATCCAATAACTGTTAATACCGAAAAAAGTATTCTTTTCATAATAGGTTCTTTTTTGTTTTGAATAACAAACCTAAATGATTTTAGTTTATGGTAAGCTTATTTTTTTTGAAAGGCAGGGTGGAATCTATCTAAAGTATCCCTTAAAAACTCCCTATTCATATGAGTGTAAATTTCCGTAGTGGTAATACTTTCATGTCCAAGCATTTCTTGCACCGCACGAAGGTCGGCACCACCTTCTACTAAATGGGTGGCAAAAGAGTGTCTAAAACTATGTGGAGAGATTGTTTTTTTAATCCCCGTTTTTAAAATCAAGTCTTTAATTATATAAAATATCATCACCCTGCTTAGTCCTTTTCCTCTTTTGTTTAAAAATAGGATATCCTCGCAATCTTTAGCAGGTGTTTGGTGTACTCTAATAGTGTCCTTATATAGTTTAATGTATTTAATGGCATCGGAACCAATGGGTACTAACCTTTCTTTATCTCCCTTGCCAATAACTCTAATAAATCCAACATCTAAGTATAAACAAGATATTTTTAAATTGATGGCTTCGGTTACTCGAAGGCCGGAGCTATACATAGTTTCTAAAATGGCCTTGTTGCGGCCTCCCTCAGGTTTGCTTAAATCAATATGGTTAATTAAATCCTCAATTTCTTCAAAACTTAATACATCGGGTAACTTACGTCTGGTTTTAGGTGTTGGCAAAAGGGTAGTGGGGTTAATCATACAAATTTGCTCTAACACACAATATTTATAAAAGGATTTAATTCCCGAAATGATTCTTGCTTGAGATGTTGCAGCCATTTCCATTTCACCTATACATTGTATAAAACCTTGTAAGTCTTTGAGAGTAACATCTGCTGGCCCTATCTCTTTACCAATACTTTCAAAATAGTTGGTGAGTTTGTCAATATCCCTTAAATAAGCTTCTACCGAATGGGCACTTAATGACTTTTCAAGTTGAAGAAAAGCTTTAAAACCTTTTTTATAGATTGCCCAATTCATTGGTATTGATAAAAGATTTGATAGTTATATAAGAAAGAGTTTATTTCGCATCAGATTTAAACAAATATATGCAAGTTAATTTAAAGTCATTTAAGCAGAAAGCAGGTCGTAATGCAAAACAATTCAGAAGTTTTTTATCAAAATTAGAGCGAAGAGCACCAAAGGGGTTAGATAACTTAGCAGAAATTTTAAGTCCTCAGGTATGGGCCGAAACCGATTGCTTAAGCTGTGCTAATTGTTGTAAAACCATGAGCCCTACTTTTACAAAAACTGATATTAAAAGAATAGCAGCGCATTTAAATACTACACCTAAAGCATTCACTGAACAGTGGTTGGACTATGATAAAAAAGATAAGGATTGGTTAAATAAATTACAGCCTTGCCAATTTCTAGATTTAAAAACAAATAGGTGTAGTATATATGAAGTGCGACCTGCGGATTGTGCTGGCTTCCCTCATCTTACAAAGAAAAAGATGACTGAATACATGCATGTACATAAACAGAATATTGAATTTTGCCCAGCAACCTATAAGATGGTTGAAAAGATGCAGGATTTAATTGGTTAAAAATAAACGTCCTCAAAATAATCTAAAGCCCACTCATTGGTGGGCTTTTTATATATAGCAATCACATCAAATTGCAGCCAAATCCATTGAGGGTTGGAAAACTGATAATGCGCCGCTGCGTTTTTTAGAAATTGCATTTTTTGCGCTTGAATCATTTGCTCGGGATACCCAAATTGTACGGAACTTCTTGTTTTTACTTCCACAATATGTAAAAGGTTTTCTTTACTAGCAATGATGTCAATTTCTAAATGTTTATATCTCCAATTTCTTTCTAGAATCTCAAAACCCAATTCCAATAAGTGACTGGTAGCCATAGTTTCACCTAAAAACCCAGTATCTTTGTTATTCATTATATGATTTTAATAAATATCGTGAAATTATAAAGATGCAAAAAGCGTATAAATTACATGGGGTGCATAGGCATTATGATTGGGGCGGCACTGAATTTATTCCAAGTTTAATGAAAAGGGATAATAAGGAGCAAAAGCCATTTGCAGAATATTGGATGGGTGCACATGCATCAGCGCCTGCCCAAATTGAAACAGAAAATGGGATGATTGCCATTCATGAATTTGGGACTATCCCTTATTTATTCAAAGTATTGGATGTGGCCAAAATGTTAAGTATACAAGTTCATCCAACCAAAGAAAATGCGTTAATTGGATTTGAATTAGAGGAGCAAGCAGGAATTGCTATAGATGCGCCCAATAGAAATTATAAGGATCAAAATCACAAACCAGAAGTAATGGTGGCCCTCAGTGATTTTTGGTTATTACATGGATTTTTAGCACCTACATTGTTAGAAGCGCGTTTACAAGACTATGTTTATTTTAATGCTTTACAAAAATATTTTGCAGGCGGAGATTATAAAGGCTTGTATGCATACTTTATGCAGTTAAGTGAACAAGAGGCAGATCTTATTTTGAAACCTTTAATAGAAGATGCCGTGGCTAGTGTTCAAAATGGTCTTGTGGATAAATTACATCCGCATTGGTGGGCGAGTAAATATTATAACGGAGCAGTTCCTGCCAAAAATATTGACAAAGGAATTTTTTCAATCTATATTTTGAATATTGTTCAAGTTGCAAAGTACCAAGCAGTTTTTCAAGGAGCTGGATTATTACATGCGTATTTGGAAGGTCAAAATATTGAATTAATGGCCAACAGTGATAATGTTTTAAGAGGGGGGTTAACCCCAAAACATATCGACATTGATGAGTTAATGAAGCATGTAGAATTTGCCCCTACTTATCCCAATGTACTAAAGGGGGAAACCAAAAATGAATATGAAACCAATTATCCTTGCCCCGTGGCTGATTTTGGTTTAAGCAAAATAGCATTAAAGCAGGGAGAATCTTACACAATAAATAGCCAGTCTTTAGAAATGTTACTGGTTATTGAAGGGCAGGTTATTATTGATGGCATCGAATACAATGAAGGGGAAGTAGCCATGGTTAAAGCTTTGCAACAAATAACTATAACTGCCAATAAGCCTTCTTTTGTATTTAAAGCCTTTGTCCCTTAGGTTATTCACATTTGAGGAAAATGATTGTACATATTTAGGCGTATAAGTCTTATTTTTGTTATCACGCATACAAAAGCAACTTTATGAAATTGAATAGACAAATTATCCTTGCATTAGTAATTATGCTAGCAATAAGTGCATTGTACAGAATTATGCCAAGTAGACCAATGGGATTTGCACCGCAAATTGCAATTGCTTTATTTAGTGGATCATTGTTTGCAAGCAAAAAGTCTTATTCATTTTTACTACCTATTGTTTCCATGTTCATCTCTGATATTTTGTATCAAGTTTTATATAACTATGGTTATACTTCCATCCAAGGTTTTTATGAAGGGCAATTAGTAAATTATATTTTAATTGCTGCAACTACCGTTTTTGGATTTGGTTTACAAGATTCAAAACCATCTAAGTATATAGTATCTTTCTTATCTGCTCCTACGGCTTATTTTTTAGTTTCTAACTTTTTAGTGTGGGCACAAGGTGGCGGATATCATCACCCAAAAACAATGGCTGGACTAACACAAACAATGGTAGATGGTTTGCCGTTTTATTCATATAGTTTAGTGAGCACATTGGTATTTGGTGCTGTTTTATTTGGTGCCTTTCGCGTAATGGCTCCAAAATACAAAGCAATCTAAAAATCGGTATTGCTATTTTTAATTGTTATTCAGTAATTTTCTCAAATTCGGAATCTATTTTCCAAGGGCCATTGTCTGCTGCTTCGGTGGCTAATTGGTCGCATCTGTTGTTGTAAGGATTATCTGCATGTCCCTTAACCCAATGAAATTTAACCTTAAATGGTTTTGAAAGAGTGTGGTATGCTGTCCATAAATCCTTATTTTTTTTACCTCCTTTAAAGTTGGTTCTCATCCAATTGTCCAACCATTTTTTCTCAACGGATTCCACTACATATTTACTATCTGTATATATATGTACCGGCAATTCCTTTGTTTTTAATGCCATTAATGCCTGAATTACAGCCAATAATTCCATGCGGTTATTGGTTGTTTTCCTAAAGGCGCCCGATAACTCTTTTACTTTTTCACCCCACATTAATATGGCGCCATAGCCTCCAGGACCAGGATTACCTCTAGAGGAACCATCGGTATAAATGACTATTTTATCCATAATTTTAATGTAAATGACTGATTATTAGTATTATACGTAAATATAAACATTTTCCACTATTTTCAAACTTGAAAAAATTAATGTGTTTTATTTACACACTATTTTTTATCTTTAACGGCTTGTTAAATTAATACGATTGCTTTAGTTAATAGGGAACTAGATATGAAAACTGTGAAAACGACCGAAAAGCTTGTAAAAAAGGTAGACTCATTGAATACAAAACTTATAAAAGTTAGTTTTCATTTGAAGTATAAAACCCATTTTGGACAGGGTATTTATATTTATGGAAATCATGCACAATTAGGGGAAAATAAAATTGAAAATGCGGTACCCCTTGTATACCTAAATAATGATTATTGGGTGCTTCACTTGGAAATGGATGCTTCCCTTGTAAATCATAAAATTGTTTATCATTATTTCATACAAAATGCCGATGGTACAAAATCCTTTGAAGCAGGTAATGATAAAGTTATTGATTTAAATGCACAGCAAAGTTCCGAGCTTGTGATAATTGATAGTTGGAACTTCAACGGTTATAAAGAGAATACGTTTTATACTTCTCCTTTTGTAAATGTTTTATTAAAACAACCCACATCACAAAAGATCCTCGCCATTGATAAATTTGCTACACATGTATTTAGGGTAAAAGCGCCAATACTTGAACCGAATCAAACCATTTGTATTATTGGTGAGTCAAAAATATTAGGTGCTTGGGATGCAAAAAAAGCATTAATGTTAACCAAGGTGGCCGATGCTGATTATTATGAAATAAGTTTAGATACTGCAAAAAGTAATTTTCCATTTGTTTATAAATATGGTGTAGCAGATGCCAAAACCAATACTTTCTTAAATTTTGAAGAGGGGGAGAACAGGGTATTGTATGAGCCAGTGGGAAAAGACAAACTGGTTGTAGTAAATGATGGTTTTGTGCAGTTAAAAACAGACCATTGGAAAGGGGCAGGGGTTGCGATACCTGTATTCTCACTTAAGTCTAATAATAGTGCTGGCGTTGGGGAGTTTGCCGATATAAAATTATTGGTAGACTGGGCCAATAAAGTGGGTTTAAAACTCGTACAAATATTGCCAGTTAACGATACTACGGCTACCCATACCTGGATGGACTCTTATCCCTATGCTGCTATTTCGGCATTTGCATTACATCCTATGTTTATTCGTTTGCAGGATGTGGTTAAAAAGGAACAACAAGCTTTATTAAAACCATATGCAAAAACCATTTCAGAATTAAATAATCTAACGGAAGTTGATTACGAAGCAGTAATGAAATTAAAGTGGGAAGTGTTAAGATTATTGTATTCGAAAAATGGGAAAACGGATTTAGGTTCAAAAGCATTTGCTGAGTTCTTTGCGCATAATAAAAATTGGCTGGTTTCTTATAGTGCGTTTTCATACTTAAGAGACTTGCATGGCACTGTAGATTTTAATCATTGGCCAACCCATGCTCAGTATAATGAAAAAGCAATTTTAAAATTAGTAGATCCTACATCTAAATCATACGAGGATATTGCGTTCTTTTATTATGTTCAATTTCATTTACACTTGCAATTAGTAGATGCAACTGAATATGCACATAAGCATAGTGTAATACTAAAAGGAGATATTCCTATTGGTGTTTATCGTTTTGGTGCGGATGCTTGGGAAAACAAGCCATTATTTCATATGGACATGCAAGCCGGAGCACCTCCAGATGATTTTGCAGTTAGTGGACAAAACTGGGGGTTCCCTACTTATAATTGGGAAGCTATGGCAAGCGATGGGTTTGCTTGGTGGAAATCAAGGTTTGATCAAATGAAATTTTACTTTGACGCCTTTAGAATCGATCATATTTTAGGATTCTTTAGAATTTGGAGTATTCCAATGCATGCAGTGGAAGGTATCATGGGGCATTTTGTTCCAGCCATTCCTGTTTCAATTAATGAATTAAATGCAAAAGGAATTCATTTGGATCATTATCGTCTTACACATCCATTTATTAATGAAACTAATTTATTTCAAATTTTTGGATATGATAATGAGCTAATAAAAAAAGAATATTTAAAACATATTGGAGATGGTCACTATGAGTTACTTCCTGCTTTCAAAACACAAAGACAGGTAGAAGCTCATTTTTGTATACAACCAAAGGATGAATGGCATGACAAAATTAAACATGGCTTGTACAAATTAATAAGCAATGTGATTTTATTTGATGCAGAAAAACCACATCATTATCATTTTAGATTTAACATAGAGGGAACAAGTTCCTTCCAACAATTGGATCATAAAACGCAACATGCATTAAAGGATTTGTATCTTGATTATTTCTTTAAGCGTCAGGATACGGCTTGGGAAAAAGAAGCCATGCAAAAATTACCTATGTTAAAGCTTTCCACGAATATGCTTATTTGTGGCGAAGACTTAGGTTTGGTGCCTTCTTGTGTACCTAATGTAATGTATCAATTAGGCATGCTAAGTTTGGAAGTACAAAGAATGCCAAAAGCTTCACATAAAACTTTTTTCCATCCTAACGATGCACCGTATTTAAGTGTGGTTACTCCATCCTCTCATGACATGAGTACCATTCGTGGTTGGTGGGAAGAAGATCGTGAAAAAACCCAGCAATTTTACAATCAAGAAATTGGTCAATGGGGTGAAGCGCCAATACACTGTGAGCCTTGGATAAACAAAGCCATCTTATTGCAGCATTTATATTCCCCAGCCATGTGGGCTATTTTCCAATTACAGGATTTTTTAGGCGTGGATGAAAATATACGTCGAAGTAATCCTAATGACGAAAGGATTAATGTGCCGGCAAATCCAAAACATTACTGGAGATACAGAATGCATTTAAGTTTAGAGGATTTAATTGAAGCTAATTCATTTAATACAGAATGGAAGGATGCTATTAAAGCAAGTGGACGTTAATTTAATTAGTGCCTGTTTAGTATCTTCGTAAAAATCCAATTTCGTGGAATTATCTTTTTGGGAACAATCTTTACCATTCGAATATCCATTTACCATCTCCAATGGTAGGACAAAAACGCATCAACACAGTTTAATGTTGCGTTTGTCTTTGGGCCATTGGGAAGGATTTGGAGAAGCACCTGCCATTGTATATTATAATGTAACGGTGGAGGGCATGATGGAGCAGTTGGAAAAAAATAGAAAGCTCATTGAGAAATTTGCACTCACTGATCCTGAACGTTTTTGGCATTTTTTACATCATTTATTTCCTAATGATCCATTTTTAGTTTGCGCATTGGATATGGCAGGTTGGGATTTATGGGGACAGATGAAAAAAGAACCCTTGCATAAATTATGGGGAACTGAATGGAACATAACGGGAAATGAAATTCATAATACGCCACCTATTTGTGATTATACATTAGGTATTGACTCTATTGAAAAAATGGTCCAAAAAATGGAGGCGCATCCTTGGCCCATTTATAAAGTAAAAGTGGGAACGGAATATGACATTGAAATGATCACTGCTTTACGTGAACATACACAAGTGCCAATTAGAGTGGATGCCAATGCTGGTTGGACCACAGAGGAAGCTTTGCAAAAAATTCCTGCTTTAAAAGCTTTGGGAGTTGAATTAGTCGAACAACCTTTGGCAAAAGACAATTGGGATGGAATGGAACAATTAAAAAATCAAAAATCACTTCCATTATTTGCAGACGAGAGTTGTGTATTAGAAAAAGATGTTGCGGTATGTGCTAATTATTTTGATGGCATCAATATTAAACTTACCAAATGTAGTGGATTAACACCGGCTTTGCGAATGATAAAAGAAGCGCGCACATTAGGTTTACAAGTGATGATGGGTAGTATGAATGAATCTGTTATAGGTTCGGCTGCCATTGCTCAATTTTTGCCTCAATTGGATTATGTGGATATGGATGGCCCTTTATTAATGACCGAACTAAATGGAGTTGGGTTAAATTATAGTTTTGAAAATGAAAATGGCAAGATTGAACCTTTAAGACATTATGGACTAGGGGTACAATATAGAAGCCCATTTGCCAAATAAAAATGTATGACACCAGAACGTACCGATAAACTAATAAAAGTATTAAGTAAGCGTCAAGCAAATTTGACCGTGGTGATGGAAAATGTCCAAGACCCTCATAATATATCGGCAGTGCTAAGAACATGTGATGCGGTGGGTATACAGGATGTATATATTTTAACAACTAAAATTCCTAGACATAAAAAGTTTGGCTATAAAAGTAGCAGTAGTGCTTTAAAATGGTTAACCATTCATGAATTTGACAATTTGGAGGAATGCATGAAAGTAGTACGTAAAAACTTTTCTAAAATATTGACCACGCATTTATCCAGTGATGCGGTTCAATTATATGATATTGATTTTATCGAATCGGTGGCATTGGTATTTGGAAATGAACACAGTGGTGTGACGGACGAATGTAGAGCACTTGCGGATGGTAATTTTATTATACCACAAATGGGAATTATTCAAAGCTTAAATATTTCAGTGGCATGTGCAGTAAGTATTTATGAAGCCATGCGTCAAAAAATGGTGGCAGGTCATTACGATCACGCAAGTTTGCCTAAGGAACAAATGGATGGACTCTTAACACAATGGGGTGTGGAAGAGCTAACGCCTGAAACGTACGTTCCATACAAACCCAAAAGGAAATAAAAAATTTAATTGTAAATAGTATTAGAGGCGATTACTACATTTGCTCAGGCACATGTATGCCCAATGCACTCATTCCTTTTTGTAATGTAGCTGCTGTTAAAATACTTAATTTAATTCTTAAGTTTTTCTTTTCTACAGACGCTGCATTGGCAATAGATAGGTCGGCATAAAAACTATTAAAAAGTTTAGCTAAGTTAAATGTATAAATAGCCACTTTTGAAGGGTCTAAGGTTTCTGCTGCTTCATTAATAACGGCCGGGAAGTTGGTAAGCTCTATTGCTAATGCTTTTTCCAATGGTAATAATTCAGAAGGCGTTAATTTAGTATCGGTTCCTGTTTTTCTCAAAATGCTTTTAATACGTGCATGTGTGTATTGAATAAAAGGACCAGTGAAACCATGAAAATCAATACTTTCTTCAGGATTAAAAATCATTTTCTTTTTAGGGTCAACTCTTAACAAGAAAAATTTAAGGGCGCCTAAACCAATGGTATTATAAAGCTCAGTTAACTGAGCTTCAGTGAAGTCGGAAACCTTGCCTAAGGATTCTGTTTTTTCTTTTGAAATGTTAATCATTTCTTCTACTAAATCGTCTGCATCAACCACAGTACCCTCACGACTTTTCATTTTGCCAGTAGGGAGTTCCACCATACCATAACTTAAATGGTAAATGCCATCAGCTGCCGGCAATTGTAATTTTTGACAAATTAATTTTAGTACTTTAAAGTGATAGTTTTGTTCGTCACCCACTACATAAATACTCGCATCTGTATTAAATTCTTTTTGCTTTACTTCAGCAAGTCCAATGTCTTGTGTAATATAAACCGAAGTGCCATCCTTACGACGCACAATTTTTTCATCTAAGCCATCACCTGTTAAATCAATCCAAACTGAATTATCTTCTTTTTGATAAAAGACTTTCTTTGTTAATCCCTGCTCCACCAATTCCTTGCCTAGTAAATAAGTATTGCTCTCGTAATATGTTTTCACAAAATCTGAACCAATTTTTTTATAGGTTGCATCAAATCCTTCATACACCCAGCTATTCATTCGCTTCCATAAATCAATTGTAGCAGCATCCCCTTGTTCCCACTTCAACAACATTTCTTGAGCTCCTTTTTGAATAGGCGCTTCTTTCTCGGCTTGTTCCTGCGTCATACCGCCAGCAACCAATTCGGCTACCTGTGCCTTATAGGCGTTATTATATTTAACATAATAGTCGCCTACAAAGTGATCACCCTTTTGTTTTGTGTCTGAAGGGGTAGCACCATTTGCATATAATTGCCAAGCAATCATACTTTTACAAATATGAATACCCCTATCATTTACAATACAGGTTTTTACTACCTCATTGCCTTGTAATTTTAAAATTTCGGCAATACTCCAACCTAAAAAATTATTTCTTAAATGACCAAGGTGTAAAGGTTTGTTGGTATTAGGGGAGGAGTACTCCACCATAATTTTACGTGGCTGATTATTTTTCGGTAATAAATTATCGGCGCTTGCATTTTGTATGGTTTCAAACCAATATGTATTGCTAATGCTAAAGTTTAAAAAACCTTTTACAATATTAAACTGCGTTAACACCCCAGGCATTGCATTTAACATAGCAGCACCTAATTCATTGCCCAATAATTCAGGGCTTTTTCCTAATTGTTTTACAAATGCAAATAGCACAATAGTATAATCCCCTTCAAACTCTGGTTTTGTGGCATTCACCAATACTTGATCCGCTTGTATTTGAACATCATATAATTGATGAATACAATTGGCTGTTTGTTGCTTTAAATTAGATATCAAATTCATAAATAGGGGTTACCGATTGCAAAAGTAATTAATTAAGATTACCTTTGAGCTATTCATGCTGAAACTACACGATTTTATTAGCAAATTAATCCTTGACCTAATTGATTGGGTATATCCTTTATTTAGGAAGATAATGCCTATCCATACCTTTCGTTATGCAGCATGTGGGGGTGGAAACACGGTGTTAGATATCCTTGGTTTTTATCTTGCTTATAATTTTCTTTTTCATAAAACGCCTATACATATTGGATGGTTGACGATTAGTCCACATATTGCCTCATTTATGGTAAGCTTTTGTGTTACATTTCCCATTGGTTTTTATTTAAGTAGATACGTTGTATTTCAGGAAACCTCGGTAAAGAAAACGGCACAATTATTAAAGTATTTCTTAGTGGTATTGGGTTGTATTATTTTAAACTACATATTCCTAAAGTTATTTGTGGACTATTTTGGTTGGTATGCCACACCTGCTAAAATTATGACTACCTTTTTTGTTGTTATCTTTAGTTATACCAGTCAAAAGAATTACACTTTTAAGTCTACGCAGTCGGGGGATATAGAAGCTATATAACTGCCTTTTCTACTCATTTTTTAAGTTGTTATGCCAATTTTGGCCTTAGTCTAAGGCTAAATACTGACAATTATGCCATTTTTTCACCAAAATTAGGCTTAGGACATTGTGGCACAATGATTGCCTTTTATGAAGTAATTAATCATTGAAAATCAATCATTATGGCAAAAATAATAGGAATTGACTTAGGTACCACAAACAGTTGTGTATCGGTTATGGAAGGTGGCGAACCTGTAGTAATCGCAAATGACGAAGGTCGTAGAACGACCCCTTCGGTGGTTGCCTTTTTAAAGAATGGCGAGCGTAAAGTAGGTGATCCAGCTAAAAGACAAGCTATTACCAATCCAGAAAACACTATTTCAAGTGTGAAGCGTTTTATGGGTCGTCGTTTTAACGAAGTAACAGAAGAAAAATCTCACTGGAGCTACAAAATAGTACAAGGTGAAAATGATACAGTTCGTGTAGACATTGATGGTCGTATGTATACACCTCAAGAAATTTCTGCAATGGTTTTACAAAAGATGAAAAAAACAGCAGAAGATTATTTAGGTCAAGAAGTAACTGAAGCAGTTATTACTGTGCCAGCCTATTTTAACGATGCGCAAAGACAAGCAACTAAAGAAGCTGGTGAAATTGCAGGATTAAATGTTCGTCGTATTGTGAACGAGCCAACTGCAGCAGCACTCGCTTATGGTTTAGATAAAAAGAATGTTGAACAAAAAATTGCCGTGTTTGACTTAGGTGGTGGTACATTCGATATCTCTATCTTAGATTTAGGGGATGGTGTATTTGAAGTAAAGTCAACGAATGGTGATACGCACTTAGGTGGTGATGACTTTGATAAAGTAATCATGGACTTTTTAGCAGATGAATTTAAAAATCAAGAAGCAATTGATTTAAGAAAAGATCCAATGGCTTTACAACGTTTAAAAGAAGCTGC
>JBANFX010000001.1:0-255191 GCA_037975805.1 Bacteroidota bacterium
CGTGCAGCCATTAGAGCTGGTATCCCGGATAAAGAATCGGAAGCGGTTGCTTTTTTAAGCATGTGCCAAATTTTTATGAATAAGCGCGAGTTCCGCGCAGCGAAAGATTATTTCCGTAAAGCCAAAGCTTGTAAACCAACTACTAAACAAGTAGTAGATCAAATTAAAGAAATAGAGAAGTATATTTCTCGCATGCCTGGATAGTAATTTCGTATTCATGGGTAGTAATTTTTCTATTGGTATTTTTTTATATACAAGAAAATAATATGTATCCGGCCACTTGTTGTTTTTGATTTTTCAAGATACTATTGCTTTAGTTTTGCGTCATAATTTTTTAATGATGACATACTCCCCCAAATGTTGTTTAGCATTGCTTGCCATTTTATTTTCATTTCAAGCGTTTGCACAAAAAGCCATTATTAAGCAAGGCACCAATGGCAAACTTTCTTACAGCTATTGCAAATTAACAGCGAATAATAATTTTGAATTACAAATTACCTACAAGAACGAACCTGTTATTTATAAAGAACAATTAGACTCTGTTGTATTACGTAACCAACAAGAGGTAGCAGAATTTACAACGGCTTTAGAAAAAACAATTGCAAGTTTAAACGACGCTAAAGCAAGCGTGTATATAGAAAAACCAACTTACAGTTTATTTAAATTTGAAAAAGGAATTTTAGGAACCTTTGTTTCTATCTCCAATCCTAGTGGAACTGTTGTTGCCAACAACAACAAAGAACAAGCTTTAACTTTTTTAAATTGGTTACAGCGTATTGAGTTCGGTAAAGAATAATTTACTTCAACAACTTTTCAATCGTTGGTGCAAAGTGTGCATGCTCTAATGCATGAATTTTATTTGCGAGTGTTGTAGCTGTGTCACCAGCATCAACAGTACAAGATGCTTGAAAAATAATTGCACCTTCATCATAATGTTCGTTCACCCAATGTATGGTAATGCCGGATTCTTTTTCGCCGGCAGCAATTACTGCTTCATGAACGCGCGCGCCATACATTCCCTTGCCTCCATATTTTGGTAATAGTGCGGGATGAATATTTATTATGCCACGCGGAAATGATTGCACCAACACCTCAGGTACTTTCCATAAAAATCCTGCCAATACTATAAAATGGATATTGGCGTTTTGTAAACTTTCTACATAACCTGTGCGTGCAAACTCTTCCTTATTTATTATTAAAGTGGGTATGCCTTTTTCTTTTGCAATTTCCATTACACCAGCACCAGGTACATTACATACGATTAATGAAATCTTAATTCGATTTTTTACACCGGACTTTAAAGCGTTATTATGAGTTTCATGACCGCCGCTATGCGAACCTCCTTCAAAGTATTCTATGATCTTTCTTGCATTTGACCCGGCTCCCGATGCAAATATGGCCACATGGATGGGGGAGTCGCTAGCCGAAGTCGCAGTGCCAACTGCCGAAGCAGAAGTTCGTCCAAACAATTTACCTCCAACCCTGGTCAAATACCCCTTAAAAAAGCGATACTGACCGGTGAAAAAACTCACAAAAAGTACCGAAAATGGCCATAAAATGGTCAAAAACAGGGGATAAATGAGCCAAAATGCCCAATTTCGCTCCAAAATCAACAAATCCAGTATTTTGGTACATACTCGCCCGCTTAGGCTTCCACCCAAGGCAAAAGTGAGTATCACCAACCAAAATTGGACGGGTCCCAACCCCCATTTAGCGCGTAGTTTGTTTATTCCCTTCATTTGAGCCTCAAAGGTGGCCTTTTTTTTCAAAAACTAGCGGTCAAAATCAACAATTTTCACTCTGTTTAAGTAAACCTTACATTTTTATGACATTCGTCAACTTTTTTTGACGGAGTTGCTTGAACCTCAATATTTCACGCAGAAAAAATTGAGAAAAAAAACACGAAATTAAGCGCTTCGAAAGCGTTTCTATGCTAAATTTGCACCCGTTCAAGGATAATTTTTCCACACTAGACACTGTTTGTGTATATGACAATTTTAAGAAGCCTAGCTAAGATCGTTTCGATCTTCCTATTTATCACCCTTAGTTCATCTATCGGTAATCAGTTAAATGCGCAAGATGGGAAAGCACTTTTCTCCCAAAATTGTGCGTCTTGTCACGCCGTTAACAAAAAATTAACTGGTCCTGCATTAGCAGGTGTTGAAGACCGTTGGTCTGACAAAAAGAATTTGTATGCATGGATTAAAAACTCTGCTGCGTTCTTAAAAACAGGCGATCCTTACGCTAACAAATTGTACAATGAGTACAATAAAACAGCAATGAACAGTTTCCCTGGTTTATCAGATAAAGATATTGATGCAATTTTAGCTTACATCAAATCTGTTCCTGCAGCAGGTGCAACGCCAGCAGGTGGTGCAGCAGGCGCTCCAGCAGATGCTAAAGCTGAAGATTCAGATAGCTCTCTCGTATTTGGTTTACTTACTTTAATATTAGCAGTTGTTGCTTTAATATTATTACAAGTGAACAGCAACTTAAAAAAATTATCGGATGATGCTTCAGGTATTCCTGCAACAGAGCCGGTTCCTTTTTATAGAAACAAAGCGTACATCGCATTTGTTGCCATCATTTTATTTATAGCAGGTGGTTATATGACTACAGTAGGTGCTATGAATTTAGGACGCTCTAAAAATTATCAACCAGAACAACCTATTTATTATTCTCATAAAGTACACGCTGGTGTTAATCAAATTAACTGTCAATACTGTCACACCGGCACTTACCAAGGGAAGCAAGCTACTTTACCAAGTGTGAATGTGTGTATGAACTGTCACGCAGCTATTAACGAATACAAAGGAGAACCTTTAACAAGAGAAAATGGTGATGTAGTTGATGGTACTGCAGAAATTAAAAAATTATACAAATACGCTGGCTTTACAGAAGGTCAACCTTGGGATGCTTCTAAAGCAAAACCAATTGAGTGGGTGCGTATTCACAACTTACCAGATCACGTTTACTTTAACCACGCTCAACACGTGAATGCAGGACAGGTTGCTTGTCAACAATGTCATGGAGATATTCAAAACATGGGTGAAGTAAAACAATTTGCCGACTTAAGTATGGGTTGGTGTGTGAACTGTCACAGAGAAACAAAAGTTCAATTTAAAGAAAATGGTTTCTATAGTATTTATGAAAAATTCCATGCCGATTTAAAGTCTGGGAAAATGGATAGTACTAAAGGTGTAACTGTTGAAAAAATTGGTGGTACAGAGTGTCAAAAATGTCACTACTAATATTTAAAAAAGAAGCGTAATATTTTATATACATTATTATGGAGCAAAATAAGAACTGGCAAAGCTTTGGTGAATTAAACAAATCAGCTGCCTATAACCAAGAGGTGAACAACGAGTTCAAAGAAGAACTTCCATTTGTTGAAGACCACAGTGGTTTTTTACAAACGAAAGCACCTCGTCGTGATTTCTTAAAATATTTAGGTTTTAGTACTGCTGCTGCTGCAGCGGCTGCTAGTTGTGAAATGCCAATTAAAAAAGCAATTCCTTTTGCTAACAAACCAGAAGATATTGTTCCTGGTAATGCAGATTATTATGCAACTACCTACGTGCAAGATGGTGATGTAGTAAGTGTGATTGCAAAAGTGCGTGATGGTCGTCCTATTAAATTAGAAGGAAATACTTTGAGTCCAATCACCGGCGGTGGTACCTCTGCAAGAGTACAAGCTGCTGTGTTAGACTTATATGATACTGCACGTTTACGTTTCCCAACCATCGCTGGCAAGGAAGCAACTTTTGAAGCAGTAGATAAAGCAGTTGCTGCTGAA
The DNA here is from genome assembly GCA_037975805.1 of Bacteroidota bacterium. Classification (GTDB taxonomy): domain Bacteria; phylum Bacteroidota; class Bacteroidia; order Chitinophagales; family Chitinophagaceae; genus Sediminibacterium. The sequence continues at coordinate 3,797 of JBANFX010000001.1, forward strand.
TTAACAGGCAATATTGTTTTGGTTACAAGTACAATTACTTCTCCTTCTACAAAAGAAGTGATTGCAAAATTCTTAGCAAAATATCCTGGTAGCAAACACGTTACTTATGACGCCGTTTCTTATAGCGGTATGTTATTAGCAAACGAAGCAAGCTATGGTAAGAGAATGATTCCTAGTTACCATTTTGAAAAAGCAAAAGCAATTGTTTCATTAAGTGCCGATTTCTTAGGTACTTGGTTAAGCCCTGTTGAATTTGCCAGACAATATGCAATTGGTAAAAAAATTGATGAAAAAAATCCTGCAATGAGCAAGCATATCCACTTTGAAACAGTGGCTAGCATGACAGGCTCTAATGCAGATGAAAAATATTTATGTCGTCCTTCTGAAATGGGTGTTATCGCCAATGCTTTATTAACTGCTGTTAAAGGCGGTGCTATTGCTGGTGTTGATGCTACATTGAAAGCGGGTGTTGAAGCAGCTGCAAAAGCATTGCTTGCTAACAAAGGTGCTGCATTGGTAGTGGCCGGTAGCAACGACAAAGACCTTCAAACAGTAGTGAATGCCATTAACGAAGCAGTTGGTGCAAATGGTACCACCATTGATTTTGGTGCTACATTAAATTACCGTCAAGGTATTGATAGCGACTTTACAACTTTAGTGGATGATATGAATGCAGGTAAAGTAAACGCGGTTTTATTCCACGGTGCTAACCCTGTGTACACTTATCCTGCTGCTGATAAATTAAAAGGGGCTTTAGCGAAAGTGAAAACTAAAATTTCATTTAGCGGTAAAGTAGACGAAACTGCTGCAGTTTGTAATTATGTAATTCCTGATCATCACTTCTTAGAAAGTTGGGGAGACGCAGAACCAATTTCTGGTCACATCTCTTTCATTCAACCAACAATCGCTCCTTTATTTAAAACACGTGCTTTCCAAGACTCATTATTATTATGGTCTGGTGATGCAACTGTTTATACCAATTATGTAAAAAATTATTGGTCTACTAAATTAGGTGGCGAAGCTGCTTGGAATAAAACATTACAAGATGGTGTGTTGAATCCAGCCGCTCCTGTAGTAGCTGCTGCGCCTGCATTAAATGCAACTGCTGTTTCAGCTGCTGTTGCTGCAGTGAGTGCAATGAAAGCATCTACAAAAATTGAATTAGCATTATATGAGAAAGTAGGTATTGGTGCAGGTCAAGGTGCTAGTAACCCATGGTTACAAGAGTTACCAGATCCTGTTACACGTGCTACTTGGGATAACTATATTATTGTTTCTCCAGCAATGGCGAAAACTTTATTAAACATTGACTTAAACAACGGTGGTCAAGCCGATGCTTATGAGGTACAACCTCCTAAGAAAGTGGTTAAGTTAACTGTGGATGGAAAATCAATTGAATTACCTGTATTAATTATACCGGGTACACATCCACAAACCGTGGGTATTGCAGTAGGGTATGGTCGTGCAGAATCGGTTGGTAAAGCAGTTGTGGGTACTGGTAAAAATGCATATCCTTTGGCTTGCATTAAAAATGGTACGGTTTCATTTAGCTGTGCCGATGTTACTTTAGCAGTAACAGGTGCAACTTATCCAGTGGCTTTAACACAAACACATTTCCGTTACGATACTACACAAGGTAATCGTACCGAGGTGATGAAGGAAATGACTTTAGCTGCATACAAACACAATCCTAAAGAAATTATTGAAGAGCGCGCGAGTGAGTTCCGTGGTCAAATGGCAGGTGGCGATAAAATGACGGATGAGCAAGTAATTGAAAACTTTGCAAAAGACGCTACTATTTATCCTGTATATGACAGACCAGGAATTAAGTGGGGTATGAGTGTTGACTTAAATGCTTGTAATGGTTGTGGTGCATGCGTGGTTGCATGTAATGCAGAAAACAACGTTGCTATTGTTGGTAAGCCAGAAGTTTTACGTGGTCATGAAATGCATTGGTTACGTATTGACAAATATTTTAGTGGTGATATGGATAATCCTAAAGTGGTTTTCCAACCATTAATGTGTCAACATTGTGACAACGCTCCTTGTGAAAACGTTTGTCCGGTGGCTGCAACGAACCACTCTTCTGAAGGTTTAAACCAAATGACTTACAACAGATGTATTGGTACACGTTATTGCGCAAACAACTGTCCTTTTAAAGTACGTCGTTTTAACTGGGCCGATTATACAGGTGCTGATAGCTTCCCAGATAACCAAGAAGGCATTGTGAATGATGTAGTATTAAACATGAATGACGACTTAACAAGAATGGTATTGAATCCAGATGTTACAGTACGTTCTCGTGGTGTGATTGAAAAATGTTCTTTCTGCGTTCAACGTTTACAAGCAGCTAAATTAGATGCGAAAAAAGAATCTCGTACAATGGTAGATAGCGATATTAAAGTGGCTTGTCAACAATCTTGTCCTACCAACGCAATCACGTTTGGTAATGCAAATGACAAACACAGTGCTATTACTAAAGTGCGTGTAGAAAATCCTAATCGTTCTTTCTATGTGTTAGAGCAATTACACGTTTTACCTAACGTAACTTATTTAGCAAAAGTGAGAAACGCGGATGAGGCGGAAGCACACGGTGAAAAGAAAGCAGAAGGTGCACATGCTGAAAAAGCGGAACACACTGAAAAGCACTAAACATTCGAAAGAAAAATAAAAAGAGTTTATAAAAAAATTAGAAATAAAGAGACATGCATTTAAAGTACGAATCACAACTGCGCGAACCTTTAGTATACGGTAACAAAACCTATGCTCAAGTAACTGAAGACATTGTGCGACCTATTGAAGCCAAACCATCTCGTTTATGGTATATTGGTTTTTTCATCGCTGTTACCTTACTTAGTTTTGGTGCTTACAGTGTGTATCGCGAGGTTACTTACGGTATTGGTGAGTGGAACTTAAACAAAACCATTGGATGGGGTTGGGATATCACCAACTTTGTATGGTGGGTTGGTATTGGTCACGCGGGTACCTTAATCTCTGCTGTATTATTGTTGTTCCGTCAGGGATGGAGAACAGGTGTTAACCGTGCTGCAGAAGCGATGACTATTTTTGCCGTTATGTGTGCGGGTCAGTTCCCTATCTTCCACATGGGTCGTGTTTGGATGGCTTTCTTTGTAATGCCTTACCCTAACTCACGTGGACCATTATGGGTGAACTTTAACTCACCATTATTATGGGACGTATTTGCGATCTCTACTTACTTTACTGTTTCATTATTATTCTGGTACTCTGGTTTATTACCTGACTTTGCAACTGTGCGTGATAGAGCATTTACAAAATTGAGAAAAAAATTATACGGTATCGCTTCTTTTGGATGGACAGGTTCTACAAAGCATTGGCAAAGACATGAAAGTTTATCTTTAGTATTAGCGGGTTTATCTACTCCACTTGTATTATCGGTTCACACGATTGTATCTTTTGACTTTGCTACTTCTGTAATTCCTGGTTGGCACACAACTATCTTCCCTCCTTACTTCGTTGCCGGTGCCATCTTCTCTGGATTCGCGATGGTACAAACCTTATTATTAATTGTAAGAAAAGTATTTGGGTTAACCGACTATATCACTATAGGTCACATCGACTTAATGAATAAAGTTATTGTTCTTACGGGTAGTATTGTAGGTATCGCTTACTTAACTGAATTGTTCATGGGTTGGTACTCTCAAAATAAATATGAGGGATATACTTTCTGGTATTCTCGTGCTTATTTATTTAGCCCTTATGGTTGGAGCTATTGGGGTATGATGGCTTGTAACGTAATTTCTCCGCAAATTTTCTGGTCTAAGAAAATGAGAAGAAATGTTTTCGTTACTTTCTTTATGAGCATCATCGTTAACATTGGTATGTGGTTTGAGCGTTTCGTAATTATTGTTACGTCATTATATCGTGATTACTTACCTTCTAGCTGGTCTGTTTACTACAGCCCTAGTATTTGGGAGATTGGTTTTTACGCTGGAACTTTTGGTTTATTCTTCACTTGCTTCTTCTTATTTGCTAAATACTTCCCAGTAATTGCTGTGGCAGAAATTAAGTATGTACTAAAGAGAAGTGGTGAATCTTATAAACCAGAATTTGACACCATTGAAACGCAGCCGCTTGATAAATTTGTTCACGATCATGCGCACGCTCATTAATTATTAGTTTAAGAAATATACTATGGCACAAAAGAAATTTGTAGTTGGTTGTTTTGATGATGAAAAAGTATTGTTCCCTGCAGTGAAGCAAGTGCGTACTGCTGGTTACAAAATACAAGACGTGTATACACCGTTCCCGGTGCATGGTTTAGACCACGCTTTGGGTATGCGTGAAACAAGTTTGCATACAGCCGGCTTTATTTATGGTATCACAGGTACGACTACTGCAATTAGTTGCATTAGCTGGATTTTCACAAAGGACTGGCCTTTAAACATTGGTGGTAAACCACACTTTGCTTTGCCAGCTTGGATACCTATCATTTTTGAGTTAACCGTTTTGTTTGCTGCCGTAGGAATGGTAATGACTTTTATGTGGTTATGTCAAATGGCACCTGGTGTTAAAAAACATCATTTCCATAAAAGAGCTACCGACGATTTATTTGTTATGGTAATTGAGTGTACCGAAAAAACAAACGCCGATGACTTAAAAGCTTTATTAGCTGCTAACGGTGCTGTTGAAACCGACATTCAAGTTGCTGAAGACGGATGGTGGTTTGGTACTTATGATAATGATAATGAAGTTTTGTACAAACAAGTAGCGCACTAGTTTTTGCAAAGCACATAACTTAAAGAAAGAAAAATATAAAAGGATTAAGATGAATAAATTTTTAGCAATAACATTTTTAGCAGCAGTAGTTACATTAACTAGTTGCGGCGATGTGAAGCGCACTCCAGGTTCTATTTATATGCCAGATATGGCTTATAGCCGTGCATATGAAACTTATGCCGATCATAGTAACCTTGCTGCAAAAGGAATCAACTACACTGCAATGCCAGTTGCAGGAACTATTGCCCGTGGACATGAAATGCCTTTTACCATTCCAATGGATAAGGCAGGTGATACAGTGAACTATGTTGCTTCTAAAGCAGTTCCTAATCCTATTGATTCAATGTCCGTTGCTGAAACTGCCGAAGCAGAGCGTTTATATTTAATTAACTGTGGTATTTGTCATGGTGCTAAATTAAATGGTAACGGCCCTTTATACAAAGATGGTAATGGTCCTTATCCTGCAAAGCCTGCAACATTAGTAGGGGATGCTAAATATGAAAACATGCCTGCAGGACAAATGTTTTACTCAGTTGCGTATGGTAAAAACTTAATGGGTTCTTATGCTTCTCAATTAAGCAGACACCAACGCTGGATGATTATTAAATACATTAAAGACAAACAAGCAGCTGCAACAGCTTCTAAATAAAAATTTTTAAAAGAGAAACGATGGCATCTATTAAAGAGCAATTTGAAATTCCTGGTAAATTAAAGACATGGGCTTATGCTTTAATTGGCATTGGCGGTGCTGCCTTATTATATGGTATGTTTACCAAAGGATTTAGCAAAGACGAACACGAACAAGTGCATTTTTGGGGTACGTTAATGTACAACACTATTTTTTGGACTTTAGTGACCAACGCGGCAATGTTCTTTTTATGTTTTAGTACTATGGCGCAGGCTGCTTGGATGCAATCTTTCCGTCGAATTGCAGAAGCCATTTCAACTTTAGTGCCAGTGTTTGGTGCCATTACTTTTGCAGTATTACTTTATGTTGTATTAGGACACAAACATCATATTTACCATTGGTTGGATGCGGAAGCAGTTGCAAAAGATCCTATCTTAAAAGGTAAGACTGGTTTCTTAAATCCTACTTTCTTTATTATATGGACTACATTAGCCATTGGCTTATGGTCCTACTTTGGATATAGAATGCGTCAAATTTCACGCGAAGCCGACGAAAATCCAATGGACTTAGAAACAGCTACTAAATTTAATATTCGTAGCATGACACGTTCAGGATTTTTCTTGGTGTGGTTTGGTTTAACAGTAGCTTCTACGATTCCTTGGTTATGGTTAATGAGTATTGATGCACATTGGTATTCTACTATGTATAGCTGGTATACTTTCGCTAGCTCATTTGTAGCGGGTATGGCATTGATTGCACTTTGGGTTATTTATGTAAAGAATAAAGGTTATTTAGAATTAACGAACCAAGAACATTTACATGACGTTGCAAAATTCATGTTTGCGTTCTCTATCTTCTGGACCTATTTATGGTTCTCTCAGTACATGTTAATTTGGTACGCAAATATTCCTGAGGAAACAGTTTACTTTAAGCACCGTGTTCAAGGCGCTTACAAACCTATCTTCTTCTTGAACTTAGTCATTAACTTCTTAGCCCCATTAATCATTTTAATGAAGCGTTCTGCGAAAAGAAACTTCACTTTAGTTGCATTTATGGCGGTACTTATATTATTTGGACACTGGATAGATTTTTACCAAATGGTAATGGGTAGCTTAATGAAAGAGCACGTTACTTTAGGTTGGTTAGACTTTGGAATTTTAGGATTCTTTGTAGGTGTTTTAATTTTAATGGTTGCACGTTCTTTAGCAAGTAAACCATTAATTGCGAAAAACCATCCTTTCTTAAAAGAAAGTATTATTCACCAAGTTTAATAGCAAGCACCAGTACAATAATTGATTTAGTAATAACGAATTAACGAATTATGAGTTTATATTTATCTATTGCAATCATCGTCCTAATTTTTGTGGTAATTTTTCAAATTGCCAAGGCGAGTGAATATGTGTCTATCCTTAAAGGAGAAGAAAACAGCCGTAAACAAAACAACAAAATAAACGGTTTCTTAATGATCGTGTTTTTGGTGTTAGGCTTTGTGGGCGTTTACGTTTGTAATGAATACCTTTTTGATAAAACTTTATTAGCACAAGAATCGGCGAGTGTTCAGGGGGAGAAGTTGGATCAAATGCTTTGGATTACATTAGCCATTACAGGTATTGTATTTATTGCGACTCAATTTTTATTATTCTGGTTTGCTTACAAATATCAAGAGAATGAAAACCGCAAAGTTTTCTTCTTCGCGCACAGCACTAAATTGGAATTAATTTGGACAGCGATTCCAGCTATTACTTTAACGGTGTTGGTAATTTTTGGTTTACGTAACTGGTTTTATTTTACAGGAGAGCCTCCTAAAAATGCAATGGTAGTTGAAGTTACTGGTAAGCAATTTGGATGGATTTTCCGCTATCCAGGTAAGGACGCTGTATTTGGTAAAAAATATTATAAGAACATTGACCCAGCAACAAACTCAGTGGGTATTGTATGGGATGATAAATATAGTCAAGACGATATTTTAACGGAACAAACTATGTATGTAGTAAAAGGTCAACCCGTAAAATTAATCATTGGCTCAAGAGACGTTATACATGACGTAGGTTTATCTCATTTCCGTTTAAAGATGGATGCCGTTCCTGGTATTCCAACTACCATGTGGTTTACACCTAAGTTCACCACCAAAGAAATGCGCGAAAAAACAGGCAACCCTAATTTCGCTTATGAAATTTCTTGTGATCAGATGTGTGGTAACGGTCACTACTCTATGAAAGGAATTGTTGAAGTAGTAGAACAAGAAGAATATGATTTATGGATGGCGAAGCAAAAAGCACAATACTTAGTTGCTTTCCCTGAAAAAGATCCGGAAGCAGTGAAAGCAGCCGCTGAAGCAGCAAAAGCGCCTACTACAGATAGCACTGCTAAAAAAGCAACTGCTAAAATGTAATTGATCGTATAACAAAGCATTAAAAAGAAAAACTTTTAAATAAAAGGTATGAGTCACGAAGCAGCATTACACACATCTCATGGACATGATGATCATGGTCACCACGAACATCATGATACATTCTTAACTAAATATGTATTTAGTCAGGACCATAAAATGATCGCGAAGCAATTCTTGATCACAGGTATGGTTTGGGCAGTATTAGGAGGATTAATGAGTGTGCTTTTCCGTTTACAATTAGGGTATCCTGATGCAAGTTTCCCATGGTTAGAATCTATCTTGGGTAAATGGGCGAAAGGTGGTCAAATAACACCCGAAGCATATTATGCATTGGTAACTACACACGGAACCGTGTTGGTATTCTTTGTATTAACAGCTGGTTTGTCTGGTACTTTTGCCAACTTCTTAATTCCTTTACAAATTGGTGCGCGTGATATGGCTTCGCCTTTCATGAACATGTTATCTTACTGGTTCTTTTTTGCAGCGAGTATTGTAATGTTGTCATCCATGTTTGTGGAAACCGGACCATTTAGTGGTGGTTGGACAGCATATCCTCCATTGTCTGCATTGGGCGATGCTTCACCAGGTTCTAAGTCGGGTATGGACTTATGGATTATTGCTATGGCATTATTCGTTGTGTCTTCTTTATTAGGAGGATTAAATTATATCGCTACTATTTTGAACATGCGTACTAAGGGTATGAGCATGACGCGTTTACCGTTAACCATTTGGGCATTGTTCTTTACAGCGGTATTAGGTGTATTGTCTTTCCCTGTATTGTTATCAGGTATGATCTTATTAATTTTTGATAGAAACTTTGGTACCTCTTTCTATCTTTCTGATATTTTCGTAAATGGTGTTGGCGCTTTATCTAACGAAGGCGGTAGCGCTATTTTATATCAACACTTATTCTGGTTCTTAGGTCACCCAGAGGTATACATTATATTATTACCTGCCATGGGTATGGTTTCAGAAATCATGTCGGTGAATTCTCGTAAGCCAATCTTTGGATACATGGCGATGTTAGGTTCTTTATTCGCTATTGCAGTATTGGCCTTTTTAGTTTGGGCGCACCACATGTTCGTAACCGGATTAAATCCTTTCTTAGGATCGGTGTTTGTATTATTAACTCTATTAATTGCGGTACCTTCTGCGATTAAAGTATTTAACTGGTTAACTACTTTATGGAGAGGTAATATTCGTTTCACTCCAGCAATGTTGTTTGCAATTGGTTTTGTAAGCTTATTTATTTCTGGGGGTTTAACGGGTATTTGGTTAGGTAACGCTGCATTGGATATTCACTTACATGATACATACTTCGTAATTGCACACTTCCATATTGTAATGGGTGTGGCAAGTATGTTTGGTATGTTCGCAGGTGTGTACCACTGGTTCCCTAAAATGTATGGTCGTTATTTAAACAACTCTTTAGGGTATATTCACTTTTGGGTGACAATGGCAGGTGCTTACTTAATTTTCTGGCCTATGCACTACGAAGGTTTAGCTGGTATGCCACGTAGATATTTTGATTTTAGCATTTGGGAAAGCTTTAAACAATTTGCTGAATTAAACCGTTTCATTAGTACGGTTTCAATGATTGTTTTTGCTGTTCAAATTTTATTCTTAATAAACTTCTTCTATTCAATTTTCAAAGGACGTAAAGTAACAACTCAAAATCCTTGGGAATCGAATACATTAGAGTGGACGACTCCAATTAATCCTGGTCACGGTAACTGGCCTGGTGAAATTCCTGAAGTACATCGTTGGCCTTATGATTACGGTAAGGATGGTGTTGATTTTATTCCACAAACAACACCAGTGGGCGAAAACGAATCAAGCCACTAATATTTTTGATTATGCCCTGTTCAATCAGGGCATAATTTTTTTTATCTCCAATTATGAAAGCAACCATTAAAGATTACGGACAGCTTATGAAGTTTACACTCAGTTTTACTGTTGTGTTTACTTGTGTAATTTGTTTTCAGTTGGCACCTAATGTGGTGGGGTTTGATTGGTTCAACATTTTATTATTAACATTTGCTGGTTTATGTATTACAGGTAGTGCCAATGCTATTAATCAGGCAGTAGAAAAAGATACCGATGCGCAAATGAAGCGTACCAGTAATCGTCCAGTGGCTGCTGGCAGACTTACACAAAATCAAGCATATGCTTTTGCAATTATCACAGGTGTGTTGGGTGTTGGTTTAATGTTGTATTTTAATTTGGCGTCGGCATTGCTTTCGGCTTTTAGTTTGTTTTTATATGCGTTCATTTATACGCCCCTTAAAAAAATAAATTCTATTGCTGTTTTAGTGGGTGCCTTTCCTGGTGCCATTCCTTGTTTAATTGGATGGGTAGCAGCTACCAATGAATTTAGTGCGGGTGGTTGGGTTTTGTTGCTTATACAATTCTTATGGCAGTTCCCACATTTTTGGGCCATTGCTTGGGTTTCACATGCCGATTATTCTAGAGTAGGATTTAAATTATTGCCTGCTAAAGAAGGGCCTACACGTTTTACTGCATTGCAATCTATTATGTATGCAGTACTTATGATACCTATTGGTTTTCTCCCTCACTATTTAGGTTTAACAGGCACTTGGAGTATGTGGGTGGTGTTGGTTGCCAATATTTTTATTGTAGTGCAATGTGTGCGTTTATATCAGGACATGGGTGTGCCGGCGGCAAGACGTGTTATGTTTAGCAGTTATATTTATTTACCTGTTGTGTATTTATCATTATTAGCAGACAAATTATAATTAGAAAATTTTTAAATATTTTATTATGTCTACAGAAATGAACATAGAAAAACAAAAAAGCCATCCTTATCAGTTTTACTTATGGGGTGGATTGGGCAGTATTGTTATGATGTTTGCCGGTTTAACCAGTGCTTACATTGTTAAGAAAGGACAGGCGAATTGGTTGGACTTTGATTTGCCTAATATTTTTGTAGTGTCTACAGTGGTTATTTTATTAAGCAGTTTTACCATGCAAATGGCGGTTAAAAAAAGCAGGGAACAAAACGAGAATCAATACCGAGGTTTTATAGCGGTAACGGCCATTTTTGGGGTTCTATTTATTCTTTTACAAATTCAGGGATTTGCAACCTTGGAGGCGAGTAGTATTGCCTTAACAGGGGTAAGAAGTAATTCAGCAGCCTCCTTTTTATTCGTAATTACTGGATTGCACCTTTTACACGTAGCAGGAGGGGTGATAGCGCTAATTTGGGCAAGTTTAAAGGCTTTTAAGGCCAAAAACAACGCAAATAACGATCTGTCCATTAAATTAATATCCAATTACTGGCATTTTGTAGACATACTGTGGGTATACCTTTTTGTATTCCTACATTGGGTGGGCTAAACCCAAAAAAAGTAGGGTATTTTTATGCAAATATCCTTGATAGCCAATATTTTTGCACTGAAATAGAAATAGCACATGTCAAATGTAACAACCGCTTCAACTAAGGAAGCAAAATGGTGGAATGGAGGGAAAAGTCCCTTTGATGTTGAATACGGAAAAGTAATGATGTGGTACTTTTTAATGAGTGACGCCTTTACTTTCGGAGCCTTCCTAATTTCTTACGGCACCGTACGTTTTTCTACGAACGGATGGCCTGACCCGAACGCAGTATTTAAAAGTTTTCCTTTTGCGCCAGAAGGAGTGAACGCGCCGTTGGTGTTTGTATCTATCATGACTTTCATTTTGATTGTAAGTTCTGTTACCATGGTATTGGCTGTACATGCAGGAAAAATGATGGATAAAAAAGGGGTTGTTAGAAATATGATTTGGACCATCATTGGTGGTATTGCTTTCTTAAGCTGTCAAGCTTGGGAGTGGAATCACTTACACCATGAAGGTGCTTGGTGGGGTTTAAATCCGTTCTTAAATGCAGATGGCACAGCTTCTTCAACTAATTTCACAAACTTCTTCTTTACTATTACAGGTTTCCACGGCTTCCACGTATTTAGTGGTGTGGTAATTAATATTGTTATGTTAATTATGACTTTGATGGATAAGTTTGAACAAAGAGGTCATTATTTAATGATTGAAAAAGCAGGATTGTACTGGCACTTTGTAGACTTAGTGTGGGTATTTGTATTCACTTGCTTCTATTTATTATAAACAAATTATAGCTCTGATTGAGTTAGAAAAATATTGAAAAAAGATATTCTATGTCACAAGATACGCACGCTGAACACCATGATGTAATTGCAGAAATCAAGAAGGTTACCATAATTCTTTCTGTATTAACAATTGTGGAATTGATTTTAGGTTTTTGGATGATTGGTATTGCTTCACCTTCTTTACGTTTAGCAATTAAAGGTGTTATTGTTATTTTAATGATGGCAAAAGCATTTTATATTGTTGCTTACTTTATGCACTTAAAGCATGAATTAAAAAACTTAATCATGACCATCATAGTGCCTTTGGCATTATTTATTTGGTTTATTATAGCTTTCTTAGCCGATGGAAATTCTTTCAAAAACTTACGTAACAATTACGATCGTAATTTTAAAGAAAAGTCTTCTATTAAAGTAGAAAAGAAAGAAGAAGGCGCACATGGAGCAGCTGGTAAAGAGACGCATGATGCAAAGCCTGCTGAACATAAGGAAGCAGAAGGCCACAAATAATTTAAATTAAATTTTTATAAATGAGTCTCTTAACGGAGGCTCATTTTTGTTTCTTAACTTTGGGTATTAAATAATTAGCATGTCTAAAAAATCGGTTTACGGATTAATTATTGCACTCTTCATTCCCATAATTTGTTATTTATGGTTAAAGTCGGCGAGTGAAACTGCAGTAACTATGCCTGGGCATCCATTTGAGCCAGACACTGTTATGCAGTCCGTGGTAAAAGGAAAATTACAGAGCGATACCGTTTGGCATACCACAAAAGATATTCGTTTGGTAAATCAAATGGGGGATAGTGTGAACTTGTATGATCAAAGAGGCAAAATTATTATCCTCGATCTATTTTTTACAAGCTGTGGTAGCATTTGTCCAAAGCTTACTACCAATATGTCCAAATTGCAGCAATCCTTTTTAAAAGGTGGGGATACACGTAAAAAAATAGTGGATACTTCTATTATTCAGTTTATATCCATGACCGTGGATCCTGCCAGAGACAGTGTGCCTGTAATAAGAGAGTATGCCAATCGCATGGGCGTGATTTCCGACAATTGGTGGTTGTTAACGGGCAACAGAGATTCTATTTATAATTTTATATTTGAGGAGTTAAGATTAGATAAATTTAGTGATGAACCCGTGAATCCCGATTTTGTGCATACAAGCCGCTTTGTGCTCATTGATAAAAACATGCAAGTACGTGGTTACTATAATGGCTTGGATTCTGCTTCTTTATTAAAATTAGCGAAGGATGTAGGTTATGTAATGTTGGAGAAAGATAAGAAAAAGAAGAGCGAGGTATTCCGTAAAATTATCGACTTAAGCTGGTTATGGTTAATTATAGCAGTATTGGTAACCGGCTTTGTTTATTATTTTTCAAGTACCAGACAAAAAAACTAATGCTATTGGTTATGAATTGGGAAGAATTTAAAGTTAAATACAAGCAAGAAATTAGAGTTGGCATAATTGTGTTTGTAGCCTTGATGTTAATGAAATTTGTAAAATATCTTTTAAATAAAAATTAGTTCAAATGTTAGCACCTACAATTCAAAAGAACGACAAAAAAGCAAAATTGTTAATTGGTATATTTTCGGCAGTAGTTTTTTTGGCGGTAACATTTTTAAGCAAGTTCACTTTACAAGTAGAACTGCCTTTTGACAAACATATTTTTGCCTTGGCCAATGCAATCATTAATTCTTTGGTTTGTGTTTTATTAATTGCGGCCTTGTTGGCAGTTAAGAATAAAAATTTTCAATTGCACAAAAATCTAATGCTTTTGGCAATGATGTTTTCAATTTTATTTTTGGTTACCTATATTGCACATCATTTATTTGCCGGAGAAGCACGTTTTGGAGATACTAACTTTGATGGTACTGTAGATGCTGCGGAAGCTGCAGTAGTTGGTAATAGCCGTGCATTTTATTTAATTCTACTTACAACGCATATTATTTTAGCAGCTACGAGTTTGCCTTTTATTTTATACACTGCATACCTAGGTTTAACAGGTGACTATGCCGATCATAAGCGTAAAGCAAAACGTATGTGGCCTATTTGGTTTTATGTTGCGGCAACAGGACCATTGGTATATTGGATGATTAAGCCTTACTATAATTAATAGCCTAGCTCAATAGCAGGATCCCAAAATAATTTTTCAAAGTCCACTACGGTTTCGTTGTGGACTTTTATTTTTTCTTTTTCTAAGAGTTCTTGCATTTTTGTAGGTGTTTCAAAATGCGCTTTTCCAGTGAGCATGCCATTGCGATTTACAACGCGATGCGCAGGTACTTTTGGTTTTACACCATGTGAAGCATTCATAGCCCATCCCACCATTCTTGAACTTCCCCCTGTACCTAAGTATTTTGCGATGGCGCCATAACTGGTTACGCGACCCTTGGGTATTAAGCGTACTACATCAAAAACGTTTTGAAAAAAGTCCTTAGTCTTTGGGGTGTATTGCATCATTAACGTTTTTACTAAGGGTTGCTCTTATTAATTGTGCTCTTGTTTTTATGGGTTCAGGAACTGCCTCATAGTTAAATGGACAGTGAAGGCATGCATTTCCACAGCAGTAGCCTCTTGCCTCATGATAGGCTGCAGTGAATACCCAGTTTCCTTTAGGGTCAATATAGTAATCTTCATCTTTAATCATGCTGTTGCTTGCTTCTATCTTATTCTATTCCATGGCTTGTTTACCCTTACGTGCTAAACTATCATGTGTCTCGGTTATTTCAAACTCGGCAATAATATCTTTTAATTTTTCATCCAATTCAATAGGCAATTCCTTGTCTAATTTAAATTGAATGTAGTGAATGCGATTACTACTTGCGATATTTAAACCTTCATAATAAGTTTTAATAGCGCAACGATCGTCCCATTTATCAGATTGCATAAACGCTGTTCCATATAAATCATCGGTTGCCGTAATTAAACTTAGACCATACAATTCAATCACTGTTTTTGTGAATAAATATAAATTGGGGCTATCTGTTTTTAAATGAACTGTACCTGTTTTATGATCAGTGCCTTCTTTTTTTAAAAACTGTTGGTACAATCTTAAAAATTTAGGGTGCGTTAATCGCTTTTTTGCTTTGGATAATCTCAACTGAGGATCGGGAAAGGTGATCCATATTTCATTTACTTCGTCCTTTGCAAAGTACTGTGTTACCTGATCTATCTGTGTTCTTACAAATGCAACATTTTTTAATCCGTCTCTATTGGCAATGCTAGCGCCTTTCCAAATTCTATTTCCTTTTAAATCCAATCCAACAAAATTTTCATTGGCAAACATACGTCCCAATCCCACTGCATATTCACCACGTCCACAAGCGAGTTCTAAAACCAAGGGCTTTGTATTTGTGCCGCTGTTTTGAGACGCTTGTGTAATAGCCAAATTATTCAATTCTATATTTACGGTACCTTTTTTTAATTCATAAAAAAATGCATTCCATTTGCCTGGCATATCATGGGGGTATTCCAGCACATTCTCATACTCTTTAATAGCCGCAAACTTGATTAATTTCTTTTGACCCATAACGCAAATATACTTCCTAACTAATTACTTGTAAGGATTTAATGTTTCATTAATGCTACTGCTCTTTGAGCAACAATAGGTGCAATGGCTACACCCATACCACTCATGCGGACTGCACAGTATATATTAGGCTGCACTTCCTTTATGATTGGTTTTTTGATAGCACCCATACCCATTGTTCCACTCCATCTTAATTCAATTTTTGGTTTTTTAGCACCTTTGGGTAAAATACGCTTCATCATAAAATCCTCTAATGTTTTTTGAATGATTGATGAAGTTTCTAATGAAGTAGTTTTTTCGTTTTTAAAATCTTTATTACGCGCACCACCTAATAATAATTGGTTGCCAACATTTCTGAAATAATAAAATCCTTCATCAAAATGAAAAGTACCTTTAAATTTTAAATTAGGTATGGGCTCAGTAATAAATACCTGACCTCTTGCAGGTACTACGTCTAATGCGGGGAGTAATTGTTTTGCAAAACCATTGGTACATATTAACAACTGCTTTGTTTCTAATACTGCTTCTAAATTTGTTTTGATGGTCACGCCTTTTTTGTGTGACTTAAACTTTTTCACTTCGGTATTAAATAATATTTGTACACCTTTTGCTTGCACTGCTTGTTGTAAAGCCAATACTAGTTTTGCTGAATTTAATTGTCCTTCAAATGGACTAAAGGCCAATGCATTTATTTTTTGAAAACCTAGTTGCTTTATTTTTTTTGTTTCGTTGGAATAGATAGGAAGATACTTTCCGTTTTTCTTTGGTGTTTTTAAAACGGGTGCTAATACTTTATTTAAGTAAGCAATGTCTGCATCCAATTTATTGATATCGTAGGGGCCGCCTTCTTCAAATAATTCATAGCCACCAAACCGATCATAATCAATTTCTTTTTTATTAAATACCTTTTGAATGCGCTGTAAACCATCATAACGCATTTTCACAGTTTCCAACATATTGGTCTCGCCCATTAATTGTACATCATACATGAGCTCTGAAACACTTCCAAAACAACTAAATCCTGCATTGCGGGTACTGGCACCTGATGGAATTACCCCACGCTCTAAGATGGTAATGTTTAATTTTGGGTTTTTATGAATGAGCTCATAAGCCGTCCATAGGCCCACAAAGCCACATCCAATAATTACTACGTCCTTTGGAGCATAATAGGTAGACTGTTCCCAAACTGATATTGTCATTGAGTTAGATTTAGTCCACAAATATCCTCATTCCCCGCCAATACGCCTAAAATGTTCCTTTTTTTGTTGCTTTCTATATAATTGAGGAAATTGCGTACACAAATGCGCAATTTATTTATTTTATATATTTTTCTTTTGACATACTCATTTCAGGGTAATGCGCAAACCTCTCATGCACAAGAGTCTTGGTGGGATTATTTAAATCAAAATAGGTATTCGGAAAAATGGGGGAGTTGGTTGGATCTGCAATTAAAATTAATTGATGGATTCACACATGCTAAGAATGTAGGTGAGTATACAGCGGGTGCTTCATATTTTGCTAAATCAAATTTAAAATACACTGCCGCATTTACTTATGTGGATGGCTATCCTAACAATGCACATATTAATCATATTGCTGAATTGCGCCCTTGGGCCATGGTTCAATTAAATACCAATAATGCATCTTCAAAATGGATTCAATGGTTACGCGTAGAAGAAAGATTTAGGGAGTCTGTTCAAAATAAATTACCTACAGGTGAATACGACCCTAGTACTCGTCTTAGATATTATGTACTCGCGCAGTTTCCCCTTAATAGTAAACATAAGTTCGAAAAAGGGTCCCTCTCTTTTGTCACCTCCGAGGAATTGTATCTGAACTTTGGAAAAAATATTGTGTACAATACTTTTGACCAAAACCGCTTTTTTCTGGGTTTTTATTATTACATCAACAACTCCAATATTTTACAGCTAGGCTATACAAATCTTTACCAAAAATTCAATGTACCCAATAGGTATTTGCAGTCAGATGTGCTGAGAATTTCGGTTTTTAACAATATTGATTTTAGAACCCGATAATGAACATATTTGTAATTTGTTTAATAGCCGATTAGTGCTGAATTTCTTATATTTAGTATACAATTGTATGCTATGAAACCAATAAGAAATTTATTGCTACTTGTTTTTTTACTTCTGTTAAGTACCAATTTTGCGTTTTCACAAAAGCAGTTTAAGGCTTTGTTAGTGACAACTACAAGGGGTTGGCATCACGAATCGATACATGCTGGTGTTTTAGCTATACAACAATTGGGGGTAAAGCATCATTTTCAAGTAGACTTATTAGAAGACCATAATGGCTTTAATGAAAAAACATTGGCCAATTATCAGGCGGTGATTTTTTTAAATACAACAGGTGATATTTTTAACGAACAGGAGCAAAAAGCCATGGAAGCTTTTATTCAATCGGGTAAAGGTTTTATGGGTATTCACAGTGCCTCTGATACCGAATATGACTGGGCTTGGTATACAAAATTAGTAGGAAGGATGTTTAAAATTCATCCTACTATCCAAAGTGCAAGATTAAATGTACTAGATACTAGTTTTCCTGGATTAGAAGGTTTTTTAAATCGCAAACAATGGACCGACGAATGGTATGAGTTTGGACCTGATAAAGTGGAAGGCTTAAAAACCGTTTTATCAATTGATGAAAATTCATACAATCCTAAAGTACAATGGGGAGATAATATTGGAAATGGTATGGGAAGCTTTCACCCAATTGCGTGGTATCATTATTATGATGGTGGCCGTTCCTTTTATACCAATCTTGGACATATGCCTTCCGATTTCTCCGATCCTACTTATTTAAGCCATATAGCAGCTGGAATTATCTGGGCGGCTACTGGTAAAAAATAAATGTAAATTTAAATTTTCTATATGCACTTTAATAAATATCATTTTTTATGTAGCATTACTATTTTTTTACAACTGAATTTATTGTTTGCTCAAAAAATGAACACCCAGGATTTAACAACATCATATCCAAACAAGGATTGGTTATTAGACAACCATAATTATCCCGCTAAAATTAATACTAACAATAAAGAAATTGTCATTGAAAATGGATTAGTAAGAAGAACCTTTTTAATAAGTCCGAACATTGCTTGCATAGATTTTACAAATCTAAGTACAGGTCAACAATTAATAAGAAGCATTGAGCCAGAAGCAAATATTGTAATTGATAAAATTAATTATGCTGTGGGAGGATTGCATGGCCAAAAGGAGAAAGCCTATTTAAATTTAGATTGGGAAAAGCAGCTAACTGCTAAAGATGAAGATTTTTATTTTACCCATTATACAAGTACTTCAATTGATAGTTTTGTTAAATACAATGCACAAACTTGGATGCCTGACGCCTATAGGGCATCCGTAAAAAAATTCAAAGGCAAACAATTGATTTTACATTTTACATCCAAAATTCCACAGTTAAAGGGTATTGAAGTAAGTGTACATTATAATATTTATGATGGATTGCCTTTACTAAGCAAATGGGTAAGTGTTAAAAATGGACCTAATCAAATAAAGTTAGATAGAGTTGTTAATGAGGTGTTGGGATTGGTAGAAGAAGAAAGTGCAGTGGTTGGCAAACCCGAAGAAATGAAAAAACAGCATGGCATTTATATTGAAACCAATTATGCTTTTAATAATTCCATGCGCTACGATATTAGCGATCATACAACACATTGGGACATAGATTCAACATACACTTCACAAGTAAATTATAATTATCAAACACCTTGCTTATTAAGAGTATACCCCGATAAAGCACCTGGTATTGATTTAGCACCAAATGAAATATTTACATCGGTTCGAACTTTTGAATTATTAATGGATAGTTATGACCGCACCCGAAGAGGATTAATGATTAAAAAAATGTACCGAACAGTTGCACCTTGGGTTACACAGAATCCAATTTTCATGCACTTGGTAAGCAAAAGCGATGAGGAAGTAAGAACTGCTATTGATCAATGCGTGGCCACCGGTTTTGAAGCAGTGATTTTAAGCTTTGGTAGTCATTTAAATATGGAAGATACCAGTGTGCAAAACATAAATAGATGGAAGGACTTGGCTAATTATGCACATCAAAAGAAAATTTTATTGGGAGGATACTCTTTGTTTAGCAGCCGCACCATTGGACCAGAACATGATGTTATTGATGCAACCACTGGTAAACCAGGGGGTGCCTTCTTTGGTAATGCACCTTGCTTTGGAAGTGTATGGGGCTTGAACTACCGAGACAAGATTGTTCACTTTTTCAAAGAAACAAAATTTGATATTTGGGAAAATGATGGACCTTATCCTGGAGATGTTTGTGCATCTACTGCTCACCCGGGACATAAAGGTTTGGATGATTCTCAATGGAAACAAATGAATATCCAAAAAGGTTTATACCAAACCTTAAATGCAATGGGGGTGTATATAAACGCACCGGATTGGTATTTTTTAGACGGCACGCACAAAATTGCAGTTGGATATAGAGAAGTAAATTTTTCGCTATCTCGTGAACAGCAAATTATTTTAAACCGTCAAAATATAATTGATGGAACCAAAGAGAAAATTCCTTCTATGGGTTGGGGTTTTGTACCGCTTACAAAATATCAAGGAGGCGGGCCAGAAGCAGTTTTGGAACCCTTGCAGGATCATCTAAAAGAATACCAGCAATTAATGATGCAATATTTTGGTGCTGGTATACAAGCATGTTATAGAGGGCCACGTTTATATGATGCTGAACCTACTTTAAACATGGTACGCAATACAGTTGACTGGTATAAAAAATACCGCACCATTTTAAATGCAGATATCATTAGTTTAAGAAGAGCCGACGGAAGAGATTGGGATGGGTGGATGCATGTGGATCCACTTGGTACCGACAAAGGATTTGTAATGTTATTTAATCCCAGCAATACATCCATTACTAAAAGTATAACCCTACCTATGTATTATACAGGCATAAAGGCTACAGTAAAATTATTAGATAGTGAAGGTATAGCTACCAATCATTCCATTAACACTGAACATAACATTCAAGTTTCGGTGACTATTCCTGCAAATAGTTATAAGTGGATGCTAATACGTTAATTGAAAAATACTTCGTCAACAAAAATCCAAGCAGGAGTTCCCTTACCAGGATGCCAGTTAGGCAATTGTTTTAAGTTGCGCAATGTAAACTTATAAAAAGGGTAGGCAGTCCCCTTGTCTACTTTTACTTTAAAGGACTGTAGCTGATTAATATTGGTTTCCTTTGTATAAGCTTTTGTTATGCTAGTGAAATCCTGTGATTGTAGTGGCTTATAGGTTTTACCATCCGTACTTGCTTCTACGGTGATAGATTGAATAGGAAATATATAACTGCCTGTATTAATGAGTGAATTAAAAATTACTTCATTCATAACGGTAGCTGTTGCAAACTGCATTACAAATTCCATATTGGTTTTATTATAGCCCAACCATTTTCCATTTCCAAAGTTCATTTCTCCCAATTCGTGATCTATAATTGTATTACCCCCTTTGCCTATATATTTAGCATCGGGTTGTGTAAGCAATATTATGCTGTCTGCATTTAAAGAGGATTTATAGAATGTTTGTTGTACCACATCACTTGATATCCATCCTTTTTTAAATACTTTTGTTTTTACAGTAGTGTTTTTATAAAGCTTTAAGGGTGCGGTATAAGTAGGACTATTAATACTGTCTGGTTCAGAGTCGTCAATGGTATATTTGATTGTTACCCCATTTAAATAGTGCTTGATGGGTACTGTTACATTGTCTGTTATAATGGTGCTATCCTGTTGTATAGTAGGCTTGTTTAATTTCATGATAGAATCTTCCAAGTTGTCACCTACATTAAATTGAATGGATGGAAATTTTGTCATTAAACTGTTCAAATCCTTTTTATATAAGCCGCTCGCCCATAACTGAAGCTTTTGTAGACTTCCTGTTTTTATTATAGCTTCTAACTTATTATTTTCTACATTCATTCCAGCTAGTGATAAGGACTTTAATTTTTTTAAAACGCTCAAACCCTGTATTTCCTCGATCTTTAATTTAGTATAGTTCAAATTTAATTTCTCTAAATTGGAAAAGCTGACTATGATATCAATATCCTTTTTTTGCAAAGGAATATTTTGCATATTGAGTGTAATAATTTGGTCTTTTATAGTTGATAGCTTTTCTAAAAATGCTGTTTTATAAAAACTACCTTGAAAAAAGCTTACGTTTATTTTATCTGAGCCGTAATAATCATATTTAACTGTAACATAATTGCTATTGTACTCCTCCAGGCTTGGCTGGGCGGTAGCTGAATTACTGGTTGGAGCTATGTACTGACTTGCTAAAATGTATAAACTATCTTTTTTATTAAGGGATTTTAAGGATTTATTTAAATCACCTCCTAATTGCATCCATTTGGTAATAATTGCCAGCTCCTCTTTAGTGAGTTGTTTATTGTCAATAGGGGGCATATGCTTTTCATTATTCAAAGGCAAGTGAATGCGTTCCAATATTTGATTTCCATGTTCACCTCCTTTTTTAATGAGCTCAATGCTTGTTAATTGTAAACCCCCTTTTATTTTATCGCCACCATGACAGCTTACGCATTTATTCATTAAAATGGGTTGTACCGCTTTTTCATAAACCGTTAATAAGGAATCGGATTTATTAGTGGCGACTTGTGCTTTCAATTTTTTTGGCATTGATAATACTTCTTTCCCATGAGTAAGCTGACCTCCTTTGTGTGTGAATATAATGATCACTAAGATATAACCTAAGCCCAAAAGTTTTCTAAACAATGGGTGTGCTATAAAATATTGTTTAGGAATGAGCACAACGATCCATGCTAAATAGGCAATGGTGACGCCACCCCATTGATGAAGTAGCAATATTTTTTTATCATAATTTCCGCCGTTTGAAATAAATATTCCTAATACTGCAACAATTGCAGCCAATATAGCATGAATAATAAAAACCTTTCTTTCAAAACTTGCTTCTACATTGGGTTTGTAATTTACCATCATATACAAACCAATGAGTAAGCCCAATACTATGGGGAAGTGCAATACAATAGGATGCCATTGACCCATCCATGAAAGCCATGGACCTATCTGTAGTTTATTGCTAAAAATGGAGATTAATAATAAACATGGATTAATGACCCAAAGCAGATGCTCTAATAGTGACTGGCTATTTATTTTTTTCATCCTAGCTTATAATTTCTTTTACAACATTACCAGCCACATCGGTTAAACGATAACGTCTTCCCAAATGTTTAAACGTAAATTTTTCATGGTCTACACCCATTAAATGCATTACCGTTGCATGAAAATCATGCACATGCACTGGAAGTGAATTAATATTATAACCAAACTCATCTGTTTCGCCATATACACCTGGTTTAACACCACCACCCGCCATCCATATGGTAAAACATCTTGGATGATGGTCTCTTCCATAATTGTCTTTGGTTAGTTCACCTTGACAATAGTTTGTTCTTCCAAATTCCCCTCCCCATATTACTAGTGTTTCGTCCAATAAACCTCTTTGTTTCAAGTCCTTAATTAATGCAGCCGATGGTTGATCCACATCCTTACATTGTCCAATAAGTTCATTGGGTAAATTATTATGTCCGTCCCAACCCTGATGGTATAGTTGTACAAAACGAACACCACTTTCAGATAATTTGCGCGCTAGTAAGCAATTGGCTGCATAAGTACCAGGCAATAAACAATCTGGTCCATACATTTTTACAATGGACTCTGGTTCATTTTGTAAGGAAGTAACTTCTGGTACTTCCATTTGCATACGATAAGCCAATTCGTATTGTTGAATTTTTGTAACTATTTCGGGGTCTCCAATTTCTTTATAAGATGCTTCATTTAAAGCCGATAATTCATCTAGCATTTTTCTTTTATCGGCACGGTCTATAAATTCCGGGTCACTCAAATATTTTACTGGCTCCTCGCCACTACTAAATTGAACACCTTGGTGTATGGAATCTAAAAATCCGTTGTTCCATAATTTTGAATATACCCCTTGGCCATTTCCTTTACCCTTACTCAATAATACCGTATAAGCCGGTAAATTTTTATTTTCACTTCCTAATCCATAACTGATCCATGAACCCATACTGGGACGGTTTCCTACTTGTGCGCCTGTTTGAAAGAAGGTAAGTGCTGGATCATGGTTGATGGCTTCGGTATATAAGGTTCTTATGATACATAAATCATCACTAATACTAGCTATATGTGGGATGGTCTCACTAAAGTAAGCACCTGTGTTTTGATTCTGTGTAAAATTAAAGCGTGTACCAGCTAATGGAAATTTAGTTTGATTGGCCGTCATGCCTGTTAAACGTTGACCTCCTCTGATGCTTGCAGGTAAATCCTCTCCATGCATTTTTTGCAGCATAGGCTTATAATCAAATAAATCTAGTTGGGATGGCGCGCCGTTTTGAAATAAGTAAATGATTCGTTTTGCTTTTGGTGCAAAATGGGGGAGTACATTATTAAACAACTCTTCTTCATTGCTTGCATCAAATATTCCAGGGATCATTAAGGACCCTAAAGCCATACCGCCTAAACCTAAACTTAGCTTAGATAAAAACTTTCTTCGGTTTTGATTTAACCCGTGCTCTATAAATTCTTTCATGCCTTATGATTTAGTAATGGCTTCCTCCAAATTATATAATAGCAAACAGGTTTTCATCAACGCTGCTGCTTCTAATTCATTCTTGTCTTTTTGTGCAGTTTTATATTCTCCTGCTGATAATGTTTTTTGAATCAGTCCCTTATTGGTTTTTAAATAAGTTTCTTGTTCTTGATAGTATCCCACTAACTTCTCTTTTTCGAAAGACTTTGGCTTTCTAATTAAAATCTGTTCAAATGCTTTTTGGATTTTATCATCTACTGTTCCTGCTCCATTGCTTAACTTTTGTGCAAGTACTCTTGATGCTTCTAATACAGTAGGATCATTAAGCATATTCAATGCTTGAAGTGGTGTATTGGTACTAGTTCTTTTTGCCTCGCACTGATCTCGATTGCTTGCATCAAACATCATCATACTTGGAGGAGGTGCTGTTAGTTTAATAAAAGTATACATCCCCCTTCGATACAATGCTTCTCCATGATCCTGTTTATAGGTTGCTAATTGACCTCGGCCGGATGTGGTACTTTCCCATACACCTTTAGGTTGATAGGGTTTTACACTAGGTCCTCCAATGGTATTATTTAAAAGACCACTTGTGCTTAATACCCAATCACGAATGAATTCTGCTTTTAATCGAATACGCGGCGATCTTGCATAGTAACTGTTGTCAGGATCTTTCTCTAAATGTTCTTTTTTAATATTACTAGACTGTGTATAGGTAGCACTAGACATAATTTTTTTAACCAGGTATTTTATATCCCAACTGTGTTCCATAAAGTCAACCGCCAACCAATCTAACAATTCGGGGTGGGTGGGAAGTTCGCCTTGTAAACCAAAATCACCAGAAGTTTTTACCAATCCCTTTCCAAAAATATCCTGCCAAACAAAATTTACAAATACGCGTGCTGTTAATGGATTCTTTTTATCAACTGTCCATTTAGCCAATCCTAAACGATTTCTTTCATATTGAGTAGTATCAAATGGCATTACTGAGTTTAATGCTGCTGGCTTTACTTCGGCAGCAGGTGCATCGTATCTACCTCTACTTAAAATATAGGTTGGTCTTACCGTATCACCCATCACGGATACTTCTAATTGATTGGTGTCTTTGGTATTGATGTAGGTTAATAAATTTTTTCTATCCTCGGCGCTTATAAACAGCTTTGGTGTTTTAGCAGGTGTTGAAATACTTACGTCTCCTTCATATCCTTTTTCTTTACTTATATTAAAGAAGCCATACAATTGATAATAATCTTTAGCAGAGAATGGATCGTATTTATGATCGTGACATTGCGCACATTCAATTGTCACACCTAATATGGCTTTGCCATAGGTTCTTGTTTTATCAATATTATTAGTGACTCTGTATTCTTCTTCAATCACTCCACCTTCTTCGGTGTATTTATGGTTTCTCCAAAATGCGGTTGCTAAAACAGTTTCCTTATTACTGTTGGGCATGAGATCTCCTGCAATTTGTTGTTTTAAAAATTCGTCGTAATGCATATTTTTATTAAATGCATTAATTACCCAATCTCTCCAAGGCCATTGAGTTCTAATATTATCATCTTGGTATCCATAAGAGTCAGAATATCTTGCAAGGTCCAACCACAATACCGACATTTTTTCACCATAAGCCGGTTTGTTCATGAGTTGATCAATTAATAAGGCATACCAATTTTCACTCTTATTATTCATCCAAGATTGCAGTTCCACATAAGCAGGTGGTAATCCATTTAAATCAATATAGGCGCGTTTGATTAAGTTTTCTTTTTCAGCCTCTTCATTAGGTTCTAATCCTTTTTCTTCCATTTTTTCTGCAATAAAATAATCTATCTCATTTTTCACCCATTTTTTACTGCTCACTTTTGGTAGTGCCGATTTTTTAGGAGCAACAAAGGCCCAATGCTTTTCATATTTAGCCCCTTCCTTTATCCATTGTTTAAATAAATTAATTTCTTCGGGGGTTAATCTACCCAAATGGCTTTCGGGTTGTGGCATTACTACATTTGGATCGGTGGACTCAATCCTTCTTATGAGTTCACTTTTTTCAGGGCTGCCAGGTACAATGGCAAAATGCCCTTTGTTGTTGGGTAGTTCGGCGTATGCTCTTTCAGGTAAATCCAATCTTAAACCCGCTTTCATTTTATTAACATCAGGACCATGACATGAAAAACACTTATCCGATAATATTGGACGAATGTCTTTGTTATAAGAGATAGGTTTTTTTGCTTTGGCATTATTCATCCATAAAAATATGCTAATGCCTCCCACCAGTGCCAAAATGACGATGAGTACAAAACTTAGTTTATATTTTTTAAAAAAGATCACTACTATACTTTTGAAAATTTATAAGGATATACTTTTCCCGAAGCCCATTGTGCAACATAAATATTTCCATCGTCGTCTACGCATACATCATGCGGATGATTTAATATTTTTTCAGTTTGCGACATGGCTTGTAATTTTCCATTCACATAAGTTGGTTCGCTTCCACCTAAATTAGAAACCACTTTGTTGTTTTTGTCTAATATGGTAACGAATCCAGTATGTTCTGTATCTAAATTAGGTGAACGCAGAACTGCTGCATATAAATAATCGCCTTTAATCACAGGACGACACATACATGCGCCTGGCAAATGAATAACCTCTATTAATTTTCCGTCCATGCTAAAACGCTTAAATGCGTTTCGGGTACGATCCGTAATAATCAGCGTAGGCTTGCCATTGCGTGTGTCAACACAAATACCATGCGCGTTGTCAAAATGTGCATCACCTTCCCCTCGGCCACCAAATACATTTTTTAAATTTCCCTTTTCATCATAATGCATAATATGCTGTGCGCCATATCCATCGGCTATATAAAATTCTCCGTTTTCTAAAACGGTTGTTTCGGTTGGAACAAATGCTTCTGGTTTTGCATACGCTGGAACATCTTTTGGTGCATCAATCGTAAAAATTATTTTACCATTTATGGTTGTTTTGTACACCTGATGTTTATTGGTGTCGGTAATAAATAAATAATCATTTTTGCCATCATGCTGCACCGTTAATCCATGAGCGCCCGGAAAATCGTGTCCCCAGGTTTCTAAAAGTTTACCACTCTTATTGTAAACAATGATATTGTTTTTTGTTTCATTAGTTAACAACACAATACGACCTTTGCTATCCTGTATCATTTCATGACAATCATTCACGGGTGTTTGGTCTGCGTTTAAAGTACCCCATTGAATATCGAGGGTATATTGCATATGGTTATGTCCATACACGGGTGTAGTTGGGTTCATATTAAATTTGCTTGTAATGAAAATGCCCATGCTGGACATGGCGCTGTCTTTCAAAAAGGTTCTTCTTTTCATGGTATTGCAGGCAATCGTTAAGGCCTTACCAAATTTATTGAAATGAGGGCATAAATTGGAATATTATATAACATTAAAACAGCCTATTAATTCATAAAAAATTTACATTATTTCTAATATGCGTCTCTTTTAAAAATTTATATAATATTGATTATCAATTATTTAAAAATTTATTAGATCGAAAATCTAATAATGTATATTAATTAAATATAATTCAATGTTTTAATTATATTTATTCTCCTTGTGATAAATACAAACAAGTTTAGGCGTGATTGAATTTTTATGAGAATGTGAATAATAGATAGATATTTAACAATCATTAAAATATAAATGCAAAATCTAAAAAAATTATAATTGTATTCCGAGATTTCTAGTTTCTAGCATCAACTTTATTTTTGAGGTGCTATTTTCTAGGAAACCTCCTAAGGAATATCTGGACGCTATAGGTAAGCCAAAAAAATTTGATAACATTGAGATTGCTCAATTTGACATACCTATGAATATGACTTGGGAAGATGCTTGTGCGGTATGCGATTCACTTGGAGAGGGCTGGAGGTTACCCACTTTAAAAGAATCAAAGAAAATGTACAAACATAGAGATAGAATAGGAGAATTTATTTCAGAAATTTAAGAAGATGAAGAGGCGGAACTACTTTATTACTGGTCTGCCGATGATTACCCAGCCGACCCTGATGGGCAAGCATATTATGTAAGATTTGACAATGGACATTATGATTTTGCTATTACATATCAACTTAATCTTAATGTAAGACCAGTAAGAGATATAGCTTATCGAGGTAAATAGAAAAACGGTCGAAATAAAAAAATTGCTCAATTTTGAAGTGACTTCTATCTTTATTTTACGAAATAATTATTTACAGTATTTCTTTATCATTTCATAAGCTTCTTTGTAACCTAATTCTCCGGCCTTACTGAGATCTAAACAGCCACTATTTGTTAAGCCTAATAAAATTTTAGTCATTCCTCTGTAATAAATTGCATCTGCGTATTTTGGATCAATTTCAATTGCTTTATTTAAATCAATTAATGCTTCTTTATAATTTTTCAACTCATATTTAGTTGCACCTCTCATGTAATATGCATTTTCATCTTTTTGATTAAACTGGACTGCTTTATTGAAATCTGTTAATGCTTCAGAAAAAAGACTCAAATTGTATTTTGAAAATCCTCTCATATAGTATATATCTGTATATTTGGGGTTTGCTTGTAATGCTCTATTAAAATCTTCAATAGCTTCTTCGTCATTATCTAAAAAATAGCTTGCCTTACCTCTTAAATAGTAAGCAAATACATTAGTATTGTCTAATTCAATTGATTTATTAAAATCTTTTATTGCATCAGAATAATTTTCTAATTCTAAATTTGATTGACCTCTTAATAAATATCCATATGCACTACCTGGTTCAATTTCCAATGATTTATTTAAGTCTTTTCTTGACTCTTCGTATTTTTTTAAATTAAAATATATCACACCTCTTTGTAACAATGACCTAGGATTTTTATTGTCTATTTCAATAGATTTATTTAAATCTAATTCTGCGCCTACATAGTCATTTTGTAAATTTTTGATATATCCACTCAAATTATATACTTCAGCGCTATTTGTATTGCTAAAAATTATTTTTGATAAATCTACTAGCGCTTCTTTATATTTATTTGTACTCATTTTCAAAAGTGCCCTATAATAATAAGCGTCTAAGAACAATGTATCTAGTTCAAGGACTTTATTTATATCTAATTTTGATTCGATGTAATTTTTTAGATAGTATTTTGCACAACCCCTGTAATAATATCCATATAGTGACTTAGGATTAAATTCAATATTTTTATTTAAATCAATTATAGCGCCTCTGTAATCTTGAAGAAAATATTTTGAAAGGCCCCTAGCTAAATATGAGTAATCGTTTTTAGGTTCAAGTTCTATATTCTTTGAATAATCTCCAATTGCTTCTTCAAATTTATTTAATTTACGGTTTATATCCCCCCTTTCTGAATATAAAAAGGCCTCTTTGGGTTTAAGTTCGATTGATTTATCAAATTCAGTAATTGCTTCTTTAAATTTATTTAAAGCATCAAATGTTCGACCCCTAAAATAGTAAGATTCAAAATCTGAAGGTGTAATTTCTATAGCTTTATTATAATCATCGACACTTCCTATTGAGTCACGAATCATGGCTTTTGAAAGACCCCTCCAATAAAATGACTTTGGCACGTAAAGTCCTAATTCAATACATTTATTAAAATATTCAATTGCAACTTTATAATCTTCAAAAATATATTTTATCCGTCCCATTCTATAATTAGCAATAGGTGATTGCTTGTCTCTGAATAATACTTTATTCACATCTAAAAGTGCTTCGTTGTATTTTTCTAGATTCATGTTTGCTTCAGATCTATATAAATAAGATTCAGTATCATTTGAATCTATTAGTATTGATTTGCCAAGATAATTCACAGCTGCGGCATACTCCTTTGCATCTAATTTTTCCTTTCCTTTATTTTTCCACTCTTCTGCAGTTTGCCCAAAACAATTAGAAATCAAAAATAAAAAATACAGTAAGGTTGTAGTCTTTTTCATATTCATAAATATAATTTTAACTCGTAACTATATCTTATAACTCATTTTATAAATTTAAGATAAGAATGGTTATTTGATATCTAAAATTATTTGCAGTATTCTTTAATTAAATCATACACATAAGGTTTACCAAGTTCGGCAGTCTTTTTTAAGTCTAAACAAGCTTCTTTATTTTGTCTTATTCTATAATAGGTATTACCTCTGTTATAATAGGCGTCTACAAAATTCCGATTTAATTCAATTGCTTTAGTATAATCTTCAATGGCACCATTATAATCTTTTTTACTAAAATCTTCTTTTGCAATACCTCTATGTAAAAAGGCCTCCGGATAATTTGGTTTTAAGGCAATTGCATTATTGTAATTTACGTTTATTTCATCCATACTAAAGGACTCACGATTAGGCAGCGTTTTAATTTTGTACATTTCAACACCCCTTTCAAAATGAGCTTCTGCAAAATTGGGGTCAAGTTTAATTGCTTTTGTAAAATCATTGTATGGTCCGAGATATTCTCGCCTTCCCCAATTTCTAGATAGCACACCTCTATAATAATATGCGCTAGCAAGCGTTGGATCAAGTGTAATAAAATTTGAAAAATCTTCAACCGTTGAAGCACTTGAGTTGCTATAATCCTTTAATGCATAATTGGACAATCCTCGGTAATAATAGGCATATGCATATTTTGG
Organism: Bacteroidota bacterium; assembly: GCA_037975805.1. Classification (GTDB taxonomy): domain Bacteria; phylum Bacteroidota; class Bacteroidia; order Chitinophagales; family Chitinophagaceae; genus Sediminibacterium. The sequence goes on from JBANFX010000001.1 coordinate 34,524, forward strand.
ATTCAATTTTATAACATTGGTAAAGTCTGCAACTGCTTCATTGTATTTTTTCATGTTGTAGTTTAGCAATCCCCTGTAGTACAATGCATTGGTTAAATTTGGCCATGATTTTTCAGCAAGTACTAATAGCAAATCGTCCAATAAACGATATCCGGTTTTGATGTACAATTCTTTTAATTCTTCTTTTGAAAACTTCCTGTAAAAAACATTTATATTAAGCTCTAAAACATGGGTAAAGTCATTGATTGCTTCTAAATTATTATTTATATTCTTATTTGCAAGCCCTCTATAATATAAGGCGTCATTATACAGCAATCCCATTTTAAGCTGTCTAGAATCGGTTGTATCTATAAATTTATTTTTTTCAAAATCTAAGTCATTAAATGGATTTGATTTAATGGAACTTGAAAAGTCATCCATAGCAGCTCTATATCCAGCAGTATCATATTTTACTCGACCTCTTTTAAAGTAGGTTTCATAATTAGTATTGTATAATTCTAAAGCATACGTATAATCATTAATCGCACTTTTATAATCTTTTAAAATGTATTTTATATCACCTCTGTCAATAAACCCATCAAAAGACTTTGGATCCAATTCAACATTTTTAGTATAATCAATGATAGCCCCTTGGTAATCCTTTAAAGTAAATTTTGTGTACCCTCTATAAAAGTATGCATCTGCGTAATTTGAGTCAACTTCAATGGCCTTAGTATAATCATCGATGGCTCCTTTATAATCTTCATTACCATATTTTGTATTTCCACTTTTTACTAGCTTTTTTGCAGATTGACTGTAACTATGCGTGATTATGAGTATGAGGTTGAATAGAATGATTGTTTTTTTCATAATTTAAATTACAAAAATCAACGATTTATCATTCTAGTACATTGATCATTTTTAATATTTTACCAAATCCCAATAAAAAAGCCTCCCCAAACGGGAAGGCTTTTTGTTGCTGTAGGGGGAGGGATCGAACCTCCATGAGGCAGTTAGCTATAACACAAAGTTCAGTGGTCGACCCTGGTCGCCTATTGCTAGACGGCTCTATGTTACGTTTATCCCGTTATCCTCACCCCCGAGACAAGGGGGCATGTCTGCCAAAAATTTCATCACCCCACAGTATTAAGAACTTATCATTTGAGCTTTTTACGATTTGTTTTCCCTCATTTGATATATCAAAACTAAGGTAATAGGCTATATGTTGCAAATATTTTAATTAATTATTTTAAAATATAGAATATTATTAATAAATTAGCTAATTATTTAAAAATAGTTAAAAATGGAACAAAAAATTACACAAAAATTAAATATTGATAAAAGCTTAGATAAGCTGGATTTGCAAATTATTCAAGCCATGATGCAGGATGCCGAGGTTTCGTATGCCGACCTAGGTAAGCAGTTCTTTGTATCGGGCGGTACCATTCATGTTCGTATTAAAAAGTTAGAGGAACTAGGTATTGTTCAAGGTAAAAGACTGGCCGTTGATTTAAAAGTTTTGGGCTATGATATTATTGCCTTTATTGGCATTTATTTAGAAAAGAGCTCCATGTATGATAATGTGGCGCAAGCACTTAAAGCCATCCCGCAGGTGGTGCGCGTGAATTATACCACAGGTAATTATAGCATGTTTGTGGAGATTGTTTGCAAGGACATTCAACAACTTCGTTTTGTATTGCATGATGAGTTGCAAAAAATTAAAGGCATTGAAAGAACAGAGACCTTGATTTCCCTGGAAGAAAGTTTTTCAAGAAATGTAAAAGTTGTATAGGTAAAGCTTTGTAAATTACATAGGACAGAATTCACAAAAGAATTATTTAAACAAAGCCAATGAAACCGTGTAATTATAATGATGCGCGTAGAGGGTTTTTAAAAAAAGGAGCAGCCATTGCCGCTTTATATTTAACGCCCAGTTCACTTGTAAAAGCATTTGCAGTGGATACTGTTGTGCCCATGCCCATTGCTAAAGAAAAATTATCCATTACTATTAATGGGAAATTAATGCAAATAGAAGTGGATGCGAGAATTACCATTTTAAATTTATTAAGAGAGGAGTTGTCATTCACAGGAACTAAAAAAGGCTGTGAAATGGGACAGTGTGGTGCTTGCACTATTCATTTAAATGGCAAGCGAATGAAGTCCTGTATGCAGTTGGCAGTAGCCAATCAAAATAGTAAAATCACTACTATTGAAGGATTGTCTAGCAATGATCAACTGCATCCAATGCAAGCTGCGTTTTTGAAGCATGACGCTTTTCAGTGTGGCTATTGTACTTCGGGACAAATTATGTCTGCAGTTGCTTGTGTGCGTGAGGGGCAAGCAAAAACACGTGACTCCATTAAAGCATATATGGATACAAATATTTGTAGATGTGGTGCATATCAAAATATTGTAGATGCAATTGAAGAAGTTGCAAAAGCAGGAACTAAAATTTAATCATCCCTTATAAATTCAACATGAACACAAATAAGTTAAATACAATTTTTTGGGAAGATGAGAGAGTAGATGGTGTAGATAAAGTAACTGGTAAAGCAAGATATACTGCTGAACATAATCTTCCCAATTTAGCATATGCTGTTTTTGTAACTAGTACTATTGCTAAAGGTAATATCAAAAGTATGGATGTTACAAAAGCGCTAGCCATGCCAGGTGTGTTAGATGTTATTTATTATTCAAACTGTCCTGCCGTTCCCGGATATAATCCCAATGCAGCGGAAAGACCTAAAAATGTTTCTGAGTGGAGAGGACATAAAGTTTTGTATGATAACAAGGTTCGTTTTTTTGGACAACCTATTGCTTTAATTGTTGCCGATAGTTTAGAAAATGCAAATGCGGCAATACGTTTTGTTAAAGCAGAGTATGAGAATGAACAATTTGAAACCAATTTTGATAAAGCAAGATTGGATCCTGCAAATTTAAAAGCACCCATTAATTATAAAAGAGGTACTGGTAATACTAAAGCGGTTGCTGCCACTGCCGATGGAGAATATAATATTCCTATTGAAGTACACAGCCCTATGGAATTACAGGCTACTATTGCTTATTGGGAGGCGGATGATAAGTTACTTTTATACGATAAAACACAGGGACCTAAAAGTACACAAGGTACCGTTGCTAGAACATTTGGTTTAAATGAAAAAAATGTGAGGGTGGTTGCCGAAAATGTAGGTGGTGCATTTGGAAGCAGTTTAAGATCCTGGTCCAATGTACCTGCAGCTATTATTGCAGCTAAAAAATTAAACAGACCGGTGAAGTTAGTGCTTACGCGTCCTCAAATGTTTAGTTTAATTGGTTATCGTCCACAATCTTGGCAAAAAGTAAACATTGCTGCGGATGCTGAAGGTAATTTTTTATCCATCAATCACGAAGCTATTAGCAATACATCACGTTACGAAGATTTTAGAGAAGGTATTGTGGATGTTTCAAAGTTTTTATATGCTTGTGAAAATGTGACTACAAAATATAGTCTTCTCCCTTTAGACTTAAGTACACCAATTTGGATGCGTGGTCCTGGAGAAGCAACAGGTTGCTTTGCATTAGAGTCGGCAATTGATGATTTATCTTATCAATTAAAAATGGATCCTATTGCTTTAAGACTTAAAAACTTTACTACCATTAATCCGGAAAATAAATTACCGTTCTCTGATATTAATTTAAAAGCTTGTTATGAATATGGTGCTGAAAAAATAGGCTGGAAAAATAGACCTACGGTTCCTGGCAAACTAAAAGAGAATGGTTGGCTTATTGGTTATGGAATGGCAGTGGGTGTTTTTGGCGCAGGCAAAGGGGCCGCTTCAGTTAGAATAGTATTAAGCAACGATGGTAAACTTTTATTAGAGTGTGCGGTGAGTGATATGGGACCTGGTACGACTACTTCTATGACTAAGATTGCTGCAGAAGCCATGCAAATGCCTATTGCAAAAATAAAATTCAAATTAGGAGATTCCGATTTGCCTCCTGGTCCATCACAAGGTGGTTCAGGTACTACTTCTACAGTAGGTTCTGCAGTGGACTTGGCATGTAAAACAGTGCAACAAAAATTAAAAGAATTGGCTATTCAGTATGCACCAGTTTTTGCAGGACAAACTGCCGATGCCTTAGAAGTAAAAAATGAAATGGTGTTGCTTAAAACAGACAGCACTAAAAATATTGACTTTGTAGGATTACTAAAGTTGGCAAATCAAGAGAAGATAGATTTAATCATTAATTCAACAGGTAAAACACCGGAGCAATTAAAATTTACTAGTAATTCTTTTTCATCACACTTTGTTAAAGTGGCAGTAAATGCAAAAGACGGTAAAATTAAAGTCCTTGAAGTAGTAACTACTGGAGATGCTGGTAAAATTATTAGCCCTAAAACAGCGCGCAGTCAAATGATAGGAGGTGTTGTAGGTGGTATTGGAATGGCATTATCGGAAAAGTTAACTATTGATCATAATACCGGCCAAATCATTAATGCAAGTTTTGGCGACTATCATGTTCCTTTGCATTCTCAAATTCCAAAAACAGATGCATGGTTTGTAAATAAACCAGATTTAAATGTAAATGATATTGGTGCGAAGGGAATAGGAGAGATTGCACTTATTGGTTTTGCTGCTGCAGTTGCCAACGCCGTTTATAATGCAACGGGCAAAAGAGTAAGAGACCTGCCAATCACACCTGAAAAACTAGGTTTTAAAACAGTTAAAGCTTAAATGATTTTTTGATTAACTATATACTAAAAGGGGCGCATCATTGATGTGCCCCTTTCTCTTTTATTGTATCCTTATCTAACCACAACCAAACTTAAATTTTATAACCATCATCGGCTACTAACTGTGCACATATTCTTCTGCGAGCTTCCTTGGTATTAAATGGTTCCACTTTGGTAAAGCGTTTTAGGCCAATGTGCATCATCCTTAATTCATCGCCTTCGGCAAATGAGTTTAATGCATCTTTTCCCGCTTTGTTAATAGCATCGGCTGCATCATATAAATAAGTGCGAACAATATCGGCTTGAATTGCAGTTGCTGCTTCACCTTTCATTGCAGTTAACTTTTCTAATCTTAATAGAGCCGACTCTGCATGGTATGCAATAATAGACATATCCGCGATGTTCATTAAAATTTCTTGCTCCTTGCTTAATGTCATCATTAATTTTTGTACTGCAGCACCAGCAACCATTAAAATACATTTCTTAAAGTTAGCAATGTACTTTTTCTCTTTTGCAAATGCACCTTCTTCCTCTGCACCAAAGTCCGGGATACTCATTAATTCTTGTTGTACACTTAATGCAGGTCCCATTAAATCTAATTTTCCTTTCATCGCGCGCTTTAATACCATATCTACAGTAAGCAAACGGTTAATTTCATTAGTGCCTTCATATATTCTGTTAATACGACTATCACGATATGCTTTTGAAATACTGTACTCGTCGCTATATCCATTTCCGCCATGTACTTGCACCCCTTCATCTACAACAAAATCCAATACTTCAGAGCCAAACACTTTTAAAATAGCACACTCTATAGCATATTCTTCGGCAGCACCTAATAAAGATTCAGAAAGGTTTTTACCAGCTGCTGCTAATTCAGTTTCCATTTCGTCTATGTTGCGTGATACACGGTATAAAGCTGTTTCACCCACCCACATTCTAATGGCCATCTCTGCCAACTTATGACGAATGGCACCAAATTTTACAATGGGTAATTTAAATTGCTCTCTTGTTTTAGCATATTGAATGGTTGTAGTGATGGCTCTTCTTGCTCCGCCTAAAGTAGCTGCACCTAATTTTAATCTTCCAATATTTAAAACGTTAAATGCAATTAAATGTCCTTTGCCAATTTCACCTAATACATTTTCTACAGGTACTTTACAATCATTAAAATATAATTGTACGGTACTTGATCCTTTAATACCCATTTTATGTTCTTCGGGTCCTTGAGTAAATCCATCCATGCCGCGCTCTACAATAAATCCTGTAAACTGCTCTCCATCAATTTTTGCAAATACAGTATATACATCGGCAAATCCACCGTTGGTGATCCAACATTTTTGTCCATTTAAAATATAATGCTTGCCGTCGGCCGATAATGTAGCAGTTGTTTTTGCACTTAATGCATCGGATCCACTGTTGGGTTCTGTTAAACCATAAGCACCTTTCCATTCACCACTTGCTAATTTTGGAACATACTTAGCACGTTGTGCTTCATTACCAAAATATAAAATTGGTAATGTACCAATACCTGTATGTGCTGCATTGGCAACTGAGAAAGAATAACCCCCTCCTAAATATTCCGCTACGATGGTTGCAGTTATAAATTCTTTTCCAAGTCCACCATATTGCTCTGGAATAGTGATACCTAAAAGGCCTTGTGCACCTGCTTTCTCCAATAAAGAAGGCATTAAGCCGGGTTCTAATTTGTCAATTCTGTCAGCAACTGGTAACACTTCTGTGTCTACAAATTGATCGCACATGTCGCGCACCATTAATTGCTCTTCGTTAAAATCTTCGGGAATGAAAACATCATCTGCTTTTACTTCCTTAATGATCCATTCTCCTCCGTGAATTGTTGTGCTCATAAAATAGCGTTTAAAATTTTTGTCAAATATTATTTACACATTTAGTGTGGATTAAATTAAATCGGGGTGGGTTAAATTGTCATACACTCTTTGCAAAACATTCTTTACAACTTCAATTTCTTCTTTCGATATATTTTGCAATGCTTCATTCATAGTTTGATTCGCCAACTCATAGGTTTGTTGTTGTAATGGTTTTGCTGCATCCGTTAAACAAACTTTATTGATGCGTCTATCGGTTGTGCTTGCAACACGGGTTACTAATCCTAATTTTTCTAAATTATCAATGAGACGAGTGATACTTGCTTTATCACGGAAAGTTCGGGTTCCTAATTCTTGTTGACTTAAACCGTCTTCCTTCCATAAATGGTACAAAACAGACCATTGCTCAATGGTAATTTCAAGACCAGCAGTGCGATAATTTTTTTGTAGTCGACGGGCAACAGCAGTCGTGGCCATACCATTAATGACACTGTATAATTCCCCTCTTTTAAATTGGTTGTTTGACATATAGTTAGTTATGCAACTAATTCAAAAGTACGTTGATTTTGACAATTTCTCCAAATTTTTGGCCCGGAAAGGCAGTAACTTTGGGGCATGCTATCCATTTTGACCAACACCTTAGCAATTTTAACCATTTTATATGCTCTTTTATTGGTGGCTTATAGTTATTGGTTTGGGAAATTGACCATTTTTAAGACCAAACAAGTATTGCCCCATACAGCAGACTTTTCCACCCATTTTACCATTGTTATTCCTGCCCGAAATGAATCGTTAAACATTAAAGCTTGTTTAGATTCTATTTTAGCTCAAGATTATGCGCCCGAACTTTTTGAGATTATTGTAATTGATGATTTTTCGGAGGATGATACTGCAGTAATTGTGAAGCAAATTGGAGCAGTACATTCTAATGTTCATTTATTAAGTTTGGCCGATTATTTTAAGCCGGGCGAAATGAATTCTTTTAAAAAGAAGGCTATTGAAAAAGCAGTAAGTCATGCAAAAGGAAAATGGATACTAACCACCGACGCTGATTGTTTAATACCCAAACAATGGTTGAGTTTGTACAATGCCTATATTTTAAAATACAATCCAGTTTTTGTAGCAGCGCCGGTGATGTTTATTAAGGAGCAGGGTGTTTTAAATGAATTTCAGTTGCTCGATTTTTTAGCACTGCAAGGTATAACAGCAGCTGCAGTGGGCGCTGGCAAACATTCTATGAGCAATGGCGCCAATTTAGCTTTTGAAAAATCGGCCTTTATTGCAGTTGGAGGTTACCAAGGGGTGGATCAAATTGCAAGTGGTGATGATATGTTTTTAATGCATAAAATGAAAGTAACCTTATCCAATAGAATTGGATATTTATTTCATCCAGGTGCCATTGTATTAACAAAAGCAATGAGTAATTGGAAGGAATTTATCATGCAAAGAATTAGATGGTCTAGTAAGGCACGCTATTATGATGATAACTCCATTTTTTGGGTGTTGTTATTGGTGTATTTGTATAATTTTTTCATTTTGGTATTATTCATTTTAGGTGCCTACATTCCTGTTGTGATATCACTTACTATTAAAATCATTTTTGAACTTGTTTTTCTATCACCTGTTGCTAGATTTTATCAATTAGAAAAAGAGTTGCGCTATTTCCCCTTATATCAGCCCCTGCACATTATATACATCCTGGTTGCTGGACTCTTTGGGCAAGTAAAAACTTACACTTGGAAGGGTAGAAGGGTTAAATAAGGCCTAAATAATTGTTTGCTGAACCCCCTAAATTCGTAAATTTGTTATCTAAATGAATGCGTTTATGTCTACAGAAACTTTAGCACAAGCAACCCCATTAACTGCAAAGGATTTTGCCTCTGATCAAGAAGTACGTTGGTGCCCTGGTTGTGGTGATTATTCTATTTTAGCGCAGGTGCAAAAAGTAATGCCAACCATTGGTGTTCCTAGAGAAAATATTGTTGTGATTAGTGGTATTGGTTGTAGTAGCCGTTTCCCTTATTACATGAACACATATGGTATGCACTCAATCCATGGTCGTGCTACTGCTATTGCAAGTGGATTAAAAGCATCTCGTCCCGAATTAAGTATTTGGATTGTTGCTGGTGATGGGGACTCTATGAGTATTGGTGGTAACCACACCATTCATATGTTGAGAAGAAATTTTAATGTTAACTTTTTAGTTTTCAATAATCAAATTTATGGTTTAACAAAAGGTCAATATTCTCCTACTTCGGAATTAAATAAAATCACGAAGAGTACGCCAATGGGAAGTATTGATCATCCTTTTAATCCTGCTGCTTTGGCTTTAGGTGCAGACGCAACATTTGTTGGACGTACAATGGATCGTGATCCAAAGCATATGCAATACATGATTACTCGTGCCAATGATCATAAGGGAACGTCATTCTTAGAAATCTATCAAAACTGTAACATCTTTAATGATGGTGCCTTTGAAATTTTTACTGAAAAAGGTACAAAGCCTTTACATACATTGTTCTTAGAGCAAGGAAAACCATTGACTTTTGGTGCGAATGGAGAACAGGGAATTCGCTTTGATGGTATGCGTCCACAAGTGGTAACATTGGGTGATAAATACAGTGCCGATGATTTATGGATTCACGATGAGAAAGATTTTTATAAAGCACAAATCTTAACACGTTTATTTGATAACCCATCTGAGCCAGGTGCGGTGTTCCCACGTCCTTTTGGTGTATTCTTTACTGCTGATCGTCCTTGCTATGAAGATATGATGGCATTGCAATTAGAAGAATCATTAGTGAAAGGTCCTGGTGATTTAGATAAATTAATTCGTGGTCGCGAGACTTGGGAAATTAAATAGTTTTTAAAGGTCGATATAATTTCTTTTAAGGGCCGTCATTACCATGGCGGTCCTTTGTTTTACCTGTAACTTTTTAAATATTCGGTCTCGATAACCGTAAATGGTTTTTACTGTTTTTTGTAAACGTTTTGCAATTTCCTCATAGCTTTCATCTTGTACGCAGGCTTGTATAAATTCAATCTCACTTTGTGTTAGTGGCTGCATATTATAGTGTAGTTCTTTTATTTGGATACCTGTTCTTTTACTATGTAGAATTAGTTTCAGTTTGTCTTTGGTAATTTTAAATTTTGTTCTTTGATACACACATTGTTTTAAATCAATGAGTGGCTCATCGGTAAAAAAGAAGCCGTTGAGTCCATTTTTCAATAAAAAGCAAATGCTTTTCATCAATTTTGCTTCTGATTTTAATAAAATATAACAGTGGCTACTTTTTGATTTAATTAATTTAATGATTTTAGCCAACTGGGTATAAGCATAAGCGTCGGATAAAACACAAAGGTCTGCTGGCAGTTTTTGGTTTTGCAAATAATTAATAAAGCTTGCTACACAACTATTGGCATACATTACTTTACAATCTTCTTGTTGCTCAAATGCCAATACATATGCTTCACGCGTTACAATTTTTTCTTCCAAATAGATAATGTTTATCATAAGACTCATTTGTACAAATAAAACATTTTCATTTAGTAATTATATTGAATACTTTTACACCATTACTTTTATGCTAATTCGTATTCATCCAGACAATCCCCAACCTCGACAACTTTCGCAAGTGAAAGACTGTTTGCAAAGTGGCGGCATTATTGCTTATCCCACAGACACCATTTATGGTTTGGGTTGTGATATTTTTCACCCAGAAGCTATTGAGAAAATTTGTGCAATAAAAAAAGTGAATCCAGAAAAAGCGAATTTAAGCTTCATCTGCGCAGATCTAAGTGACTTGAGTTTATATGCTAAAGCAATTGACAATACTTTATTTAGAATTTTGAAAAAAGCATTACCCGGCCCCTTTACTTTTATTTTACCTGCTAGTAAACAGGTGCCAAAAATTTTGCAGTCTAAGAAAAAAACGATTGGATTGCGTATTCCCAATAACAATATCGCCTTGTCTATAATTAAAACTTTAGGACATCCCATATTGTCGGCTTCCTTTCCTGGAGAATTCATTGAAGATTATACCAACCCTGAAATTATTTACGAACATTGGGGTCGTCAAATTGATATGGTTATTGACGGAGGCATTGGCGGTATTATCCCTTCAACTGTGGTGGATTGTACCACAGCTACTTATGAGGTTATACGTCAAGGTGCAGGCGTTTGGGATTTTTAAATTTATAAGATAGACAGCTGAGGAGGTAAAATATTAAAACTCTTTCGGTGCTCAAAACAAAGCCCATGCGCTTCAATGGCTGCTCGATGTATGGCTGTTCCGTATCCTTTATTTTTATCCCAGCCGTATTGTGGATACTGTAAATGCGCTTCCTGCATGTAGGCATCCCGCGCTGTTTTTGCCAATACACTAGCAGCAGCAATATGGGCGTATTTCCCGTCTCCTTTTACAATGGTTTGATGAGGTACTTTTTTATAGGGATAAAATCGGTTGCCGTCTACAGCAATAAATTGTGGTCTCTTTTTTAATTGGTCCAGCGCTAAGTGCATACATTTTATAGAGGCCTTTAAAATATTGGATGCGTCAATTTCGGCAGCAGTTTGCGATGCAATGGCCCAGGCAATTGCATTGGATTTAATAATTGGGGCTAATTCAGTTCTTTGCTTTTCACTTAGTTTTTTACTATCGTTTAACAAAGGGTGGTAAAAGTTAGCCGGAAGTATCACAGCCGCTGCAAAAACGGGTCCGGCATAACATCCACGACCCGCTTCATCGCATCCTGCTTCAATGAATTGTTCCTGATAAAAGTTGAGTAATCCTGTCAAACTTCCTTTTTTTAGTCCTGTAAATTTAAGCTATCCACGCATTACTTGCTACCTTTGTGGTCTATTCAATTGTATTATATAATGAGTATTCAAAACTCCAAACAAAAAGCAGTTGCCAATTGGCTTTTACTAGGTGTTGCCATGACGGTGATTCAAATTGCATTGGGTGGTATTACCCGTTTAACGGGCAGTGGCCTATCTATTACAGAATGGGATGTGGTTACAGGTGCATTGCCTCCTATGAGTGAAACACATTGGCAGGAGTTATTTGCGAAATATAAAACAACGCCACAGTTTCAGTTATTGAACTTTGACTTTACACTTGCTAATTTTAAGTTTATATTTTTTTGGGAATGGTTTCATCGTTTATGGGCTAGAACTATTGGATTGGTTTTTGCGTTTGGGTTTATTTATTTTCTTGTAAAAAAATATTTTAAACCAAAAATGATTAAACCTTTGGTGGTTTTATTTTTGTTAGGAGCGCTACAAGGTGCCATTGGTTGGATTATGGTAGCAAGCGGTTTGGAAGGAGATGCGGTGTATGTGAAACCTACGCGTTTAGCCTTGCATTTTATTTTTGCATTGGGCTTATTGGCTTACACGTATTGGTTTGCATTAACCTTAAAAGCAATTCCTATTGAAAAAAATACAGTGAGTTCAGAGGGACAACTTAAGTTTAAGAGTATTCGTAATTGGGCTTGGATTGTGATTATGATTTTATGCTTACAACTTATTTATGGTGCACTTATGGCAGGACATAAGGCTGCTAACGTTGCAAGTACTTGGCCTACCATTAATGGAGCCTGGGTTCCGGATGGATTAACGAGTAAGGATTCTTTTTTATTAAATGCAGTGAACAATACTATTTGGATTCATTTTGTACATAGAGGCTTGGCTTATATTTTATTGGCAGTTATTTTATTTTGGACTTTCAAAATGAATGCACTCAGAGGCAATTTATTTTGGAGTAAGATAAAAATGCTGCCTTCCTTACTTGTAGGAGTTCAGATTTTATTGGGGGTGCTTACAGTGCTTTCAAGTACCTCAATTGTGCCAGGGGAATGGGCAAAATTTGAATGGTTGGCTCAAACACATCAGCTGATAGGGATGATGTTATTATTAAGTGTGGTAAATGTTTTATTTGCAATCAAAGAAATTTAAATAGCATTAAATTCGTTTTATGAATAGAGATATTTCAAGCATCAGAAGGGATTATCAGTTAGCATCATTAGACGAAGCTTCCACTGCAGCAAATCCAATGGATCAATTTGAACATTGGTGGGAGGAAGCGATTCAAAGTAACATCGACGAAGTAAATGCCTTCACTTTATCTACCATTGCATTAAATGGAGCACCTACCGCGCGCGTTGTTTTATTAAAAGGGTTTACCCCAGAAGGTTTTGTTTTTTATACTAATTACGAAAGTAATAAAGGAAAAGAAATTGCAGCGAATCCTATTGTTGCGATGAATTTTTTCTGGAAAGAATTGGAAAGACAGGTGCGTATTAATGGCACTATCAAAAAAGTGAGTGCCAAAGAAAGTGAACAATATTTTCATTCACGACCACTTGGAAGTCAGGTAGGTGCTTGGACTTCGCCACAGAGTCAGGTAATACCAAACCGTGAATTTTTAGAAGTATTAATGAAGGATAATTTAGAAAAATTTAAAGACGGTAATGTGCCTTTGCCTCCGCATTGGGGTGGTTATATTGTACATCCTACTAGTATTGAATTCTGGCAGGGTAGAAGCTCACGTTTACACGACCGATTACATTATAGTTTACAGCAGGATCATCGTTGGACAAAAGTAAGACTTGCTCCATAGTAGTAAATAAAAAAGAGTCTCAATGCTGAGACTCTTTTTTATTTTTAATGCTTTATTATTTAGCCTTTCTTGCGATTACTTTCTTTGCAGCTTCTACAATGTTTACTGCATCTAATCCGTACTTAGTTAACAGCTGATTCGGTGTTCCACTTTCTCCAAATGTATCTTTTGTTCCTACAAACTCCTGAGGTACTGGACAATTTTTGGCAGCTACTTGTGCAACTACATCGCCCATGCCGCCAATAATATTATGTTCTTCGGCAGTTACCACACAACCTGTTTTTTGTAAGCTCTTAATTATCGCAGCTTCATCCAATGGTTTAATGGTATGTAAATTAATTATCTCTACACTAATGCCTTGTTCTTGTAATTGTTTTCCAGCTTCAATCGCTTTCCAAACTAAGTGACCACATGCAATTATGGTAACATCCGTTCCTTCTGCTAATATTTGTGCTTTGCCAATTACAAAATCGGATCCGTCTTCCTTTGTAAAGTTGGGCCATTTTGGTCGACCAAAACGTAAATAAACAGGACCATGATAACTTGCTATAGCTTTTGTTGCAGCTTTTGTTTGGTTATAATCACAAGGTACAATCACTGTCATACCTGGTAACATTTTCATAAGTCCTATATCCTCTAATATTTGATGTGTTGCACCGTCTTCTCCCAATGTTAATCCTGCATGTGATGCACAAATTTTTACATTTTTATCGGAGTAGGCAACCGATTGTCTGATTTGATCATACACACGACCAGTACTAAATCCTGCAAAAGTAGTAGTGTATGGAATTTTACCACCAATGGTTAAACCCGCAGCAATACCAATCATATTAGCTTCTGCAATACCTACTTCAATAAAACGATCAGGCATTTCTTTCATTAATGGACCTAATTTAAAGGATCCCGCCAAGTCCGCGGTTAATACAATCACGTCCTTATTTTCTCTAGCAATTTCTAAAATACCATCCCCAAATCCGGCTCTGGTTTCTTTTTCGTTTTGTGCTACGATGTCTTTTACGTTCATACTATTTAGGTTTTGCTTTTCAGCAGTAAGGGTTATTAATTTTCAAAAGTGGAATAGAAGTAAGGAGTCTTTGCTTCAAATTCTGCGCTACAAGTATCAACCATTTTATATACACGGGTAATACCTAATGCTTTGCGTTTTTCATACACTGCATCGTCATTGGTGTTGCCATGTAATAATTTTGCAATTTGCATATCACTAAAACCATGCTTCTTTGCTTCTTTTAATACTTCGGTAGGTAAGCTTTCTAAAGTATGTTTCATTAATTCTTTTTCAATATCGCAGATAATACGAATTTGGTATAAGAACCAATTGTCAATGCCGGTTGCAGCAGCAATAGAGCGTACTGTAGAACCTTGCATTAAAGCGTCTTTGATTCTGAAGATACGATCCCACTTTGGTGTTTTAATGTATTCCATTAATTCTTCGTTCTTCATTAAGCTCTTACCATAATATCCTAAACCAATTGCTTCGTTCTCTAAACTTTGACAAGCTTTTTGAATGGCTTCTGTAAAACTTCTACCAATGGCCATTACCTCACCCACACTCTTCATTTGTAATCCTAAAGTATCATTGGCTCCCTTGAATTTATCAAAGTTCCATCTTGGTACTTTTACAATTACATAATCCAATGCTGGTTCAAAGTATGCAGAAGTAGTTTGTGTAATTTGATTCTTTAATTCATCTAAATGATATCCAATGGCCAACTTTGCTGCAATCTTTGCAATTGGATATCCCGTTGCTTTGGATGCTAATGCTGATGAACGTGATACACGTGGATTAATTTCCACTGCAATTAATTCTTCTGTTGCAGGGTTCAATGCAAATTGCACATTACAACCTCCAGAGAAGTTTCCTAAGCTGCGCATCATGAGCATTGCCTTATTACGCATTTCTTGGAAAGCAGTATCACTCAATGTCATGGCTGGTGCTACAGTAATGGAGTCTCCTGTATGCACACCCATTGGATCCAAGTTTTCAACAGTACAAATAATCACTACGTTGTCTGCTTGGTCTCTTAATAATTCTAATTCATATTCCTTCCATCCCAATACCGCTTTCTCTACCAACACTTCATGCATTGGAGAAGCTTTTAATCCTTTTTCTAATGCGGCATCTAACTCACTTGCATCATGCACAAATCCACCACCTGTTCCACCTAATGTAAACGATGGACGAATTACTAAAGGAAATCCAATTTTTTGAGCAATTTCTTTTCCTTCTAAAAAACTATTTGCCACCTGACTTGGTGCAACTGCCATTCCAATTTTCACCATTAACTGTCTAAACTTTTCTCTGTCCTCCGCAGTATCAATCGCTGCAACATCCACACCAATCATTCTACAGTTGTATTGTTTCCACAATCCTATTTCATCTGCTTCCTTACATAAGTTTAATGCTGTTTGTCCTCCCATTGTTGGAAGCACTGCATCAATTTGATTTTCTTGTAAAATTTGCTCAAGACTTTCAATGGTTAATGGTAATAAATAAACCTTATCGGCCATCATTGGATCGGTCATGATGGTTGCCGGATTACTATTTATTAAAATTACTTTAATTCCTTCCTCTCTTAATGAACGTGCCGCTTGCGAACCAGAATAATCAAATTCACAGGCTTGTCCAATAATAATGGGTCCAGAACCAACAATTAAAACGGATTTTATGGAATTGTCTTTAGGCATAACTACAAAAATATAAATTGCGCAAATCTACTAAAAATGGGTCGCATTTTACTCGTTTTGAAGCCTAAACATTTTTCTGCTTTTTAAATCCTATCTTCACCGTAATTCAAGCATTATGGCAGTTATCAAAGAAGGGGCAAAAGCGCCTGCATTTAAAGGGGTTGACCAACATGGAAAAACAGTGTCTTTGGCCGATTTTAAAGGTCAAAAAGTAGTTTTATACTTTTATCCCAAGGACGATACGCCGGGTTGTACCGCCCAGGCTTGTAATTTGCGTGACAACTATAAGAAATTGATGAAGAAGGGCTTACAAATTTTAGGGGTAAGCGTCGATTCTGTGGCCTCTCATGTGAAATTCATTGAAAAGTATGATTTGCCATTTTCTTTAATAGCGGACGAAGACAAGAAAATAGTAGATAAATACAATTTATGGGGCCAGAAGAAATTTATGGGCCGCACTTATATGGGTACGACCAGAACCACTTTTCTAATTGATGAAGCGGGTATTGTTCAACACATTATTGAAAAACCTGATACAAAAGACCATACTGCCGAAATTTTGGCGGTCAGCGGTTGGTAAAAAAGCGTTTCCTGTTTACTTCGCAATTATGTAAACTCCCCAGCTCATTATGTAGGCTAAACCTGTCATCATGAAAAACTGTAGGACGGGCCACTTCCATGATTGGGTTTCTCTTTTCACTACCGCGAGTGTACTCATACATTGCATAGCGAGTACATAAAAAATCATTAAGGACAAGGCAGCCGCTAAACTATATACCGGTGTTCCGTCTGGTCGTTTTGCTGCTCTTAATTTTTCGGTTAGGGAACTGTTATCGGAAGCTTCAACACTATATAAGGTAGCCATGGTACCTACAAATACTTCGCGCGCTGCAAATGAAGTTATAATGGCAATACCCATTTTCCAGTCAAAGCCTAATGGAGCAATAGCTGGTTCAATTGTTTTTCCTAATACACCTGCGTATGAGTTTTCTAATTTTAGCGTGTGGTATTCTTTTTCTATTTGCGCTTTATGATTAGGCGCTGCAGCTAATTGAGCAACATAAGTTTGCTCTACTTTTTGCATTCTATCCCCTGGGCCATAGCTACTTAAGAACCATAATAACAAACTTATAATCATGATCACTTTTCCTGCATCAGTTACAAATATTTTTGCTTTTTGCACCATGGTAACTCCAACATTGCCCCATCGCGGTGCTCTATATACAGGTAACTCTAAAATAAAATAACTCTTCTCTTTAATGTTTACAAACCATTTTAATACCATGCTTGTTAGCAATGCCATTACAATACCCAATAAGTATAATCCCATCATTACCAATCCTTGTAAACTTAAAAATCCAAAATAAATTTTATTGTCAATGACCAATGAAATTAAAATTGTGTAAACGGGTAAGCGCGCGCTACAACTCATAAAGGGTGTAACCAAAATTGTGAGTAGTCTTTCTTTTTTGTTTTCAATGTTACGTGCACTCATAATAGCGGGCACTGCACAAGCAAAGCCACTAATCATAGGCATTACACTCTTTCCATTTAATCCCACTTTGCGCATAAGTTTATCACTTAAAAAACTAATACGCGCCATATAGCCGGTATCTTCCAACAAAGTAATTAATCCAAAGAGAATCATGATTTGTGGGACAAATATCACAATGCCTCCAATGCCTGCCACTAAACCATTAACTAATAAATCTTCCCACCAAACATTAGGAAGTACATTGTTTAAGTATGTTGTTACATTGGTAAATATCCATTCAATCCCATCCATTGGAAACTTTGCCATCCAAAAAACAGATTGAAATAAAATAAAGAGCACTGCGAATAAGATTGCGTATCCACCTACGCGGTGTAAAAAAATATTATCTAATTTATCAGTTCTTTTTTTCTTAGCACCAGGATCGGGTTCTATTACCCTTTTTTTCATTATCTCCTGTATATGTCCATATCGCTGCAATATTTCCTGCGCCTGTGTTTTGGTGTGATTGAAATTATTATCAATTTCAATTTGCTCAATTCTATTTTGCATTTCTTCTTCCAAAGGAAATGCTTCGTGATGCATAAGGTAATGCAATGCAGCATAATCACTGGTAGTAGGGAACAAAATTTTAAAAGCATCAATTGCTGACGGAGCTAAATTTTTGTTATTAATAAAACTTTCCTGATTTTTTGATCTGGGTGTTTCAATGATACCTTCTAAGGCATTCTTTAATTCTGATAATCCTTTATTTTTTCGGGCATCTACTGCTACTACAGGAATGCCTAAATCTTTTTGTAATCCTGCAATGTCAATTTTAATTCCTTTTTTGGCTGCCAAGTCATTCATAGTAAGTGCCAATACCACGGGCTTCTTTAAATCAATTATTTGACTACAAAAAAGTAAATTTCTTTTTAAGTTACTCGCATCTGCTACTAATAATATCACATCGGTAGGCATTTCTAAATCCACACCCATTAATACTTTATAGGCTACCCATTCGTCTTCTCTTTTTGGGTAAAAGCTATAGGTTCCAGGTAAATCTATAAGGGTAGAAGGATATATACCTATTTGTATATCGCCCGTTTTTTTATCAACCGTAACGCCTGGGAAATTGCCCACCTTTTGATTCAATCCGGTTAAGGCATTGAAAAGTGAACTTTTACCACAATTGGGGTTTCCCACCAAGGCTATATGTATACCGGCTTTCATTGTGAGCAAAGCTAACTTTTATGGTTGGCTAGTACTTACGAAATTAGAAATTGACCCTTACCGGCAATATAGCTGATAGAAGTCACGTATTTACTGGCTCCTTTACTTATTTTTGTAGCACAAAATGTTTCCAATGCGTAAAGTGATTGTATTATGTATGCTAATATTGCCTTTAGGTCTATTAGCTCAAAAGTTAAGTAAGGCAGATAAGGTTTTGATTCAAAATTTAAAAGGGCATATTCAGTTTTTAGCCAGTGACGATTTAGAAGGTCGTCGTGCAGGTACTATTGGAGAGCAAAAGGCTATAAATTATATCATTGACCAATATCAAGGTTTAGCCATTCAGCCAAAAGGAGAGAATGGGTTCATTCAGCCTTTTAAAATTGACGAAGGAAAACATTTTGCAACAAATGCTTTTGTAAAAGTGAACAATCAAATAGCAGTTTTAGATAGTGACTTTTTTGCATTGTCAAATAGTGATTCAAAAAATTTTACATCTGTTGCTTCTGTTGCTTTAAATGAAACCAATCAAGTTTGGTTTATTGACGTACATGAGGTTTTGGAAGAAAATACGAGCAACCCACATTTTGATATGAGCCAGTGGCTTACAAACACAACAATGCAACTTAAAGAAAAAGGAGCGAAAGCGTTATTCTTACATAATAGTGGCAGCTTGGTTGATAATATTCAGTTTAATAAGTATGATACCACAAAAGCATTGGCATTGCCTGTTGTTTATTTTACAAAGCAAGGATTTGAAAAATATTTTAATGACGAATCGGGCACCTATTCTATTGAAGCAAATATAGAATTTGAACATCCTTCTCGCACTGCCCATAATGTTGTAGGGTTTATTGACAACAAAGCAGAAAACACGATTATTTTAGGTGCTCATTTAGATCATTTAGGATATAATGAGGACAAGCATGGACTAGATTTAAACAACTTTATTCATAATGGAGCCGACGATAATGCCAGTGGTACTGCGGCTTTAATTGAATTGGCTAAATCCTTGGTTAAGAAAGCGCCTAAAAATAATAATTACCTTATTATTCATTTTTCAGGAGAGGAGTTGGGATTATTAGGTAGCAAATATTGGTTGGATCATCCTACTTACAATGGCAACTTTAACTATATGGTTAACATGGATATGGTGGGTAGATATGACACTGCACGAAAATTAACAATTGGTGGTTACGGTACTTCAAGTAAGTGGTCTGAAATTTTATCTAAAACTTCTACAACTTTGTTAACGCATTATGATAGTGCTGGAACAGGGCCAAGTGATCATGCTAGTTTTTACAGAAAAGATATGCCGGTATTATTTATGTTTACAGGAAGTCATTCCGATTATCACAAGGCAACAGACGATTGGGATAAAATAAATTATGAAGGTGAAAAAGATATTATTCGATTGGTGCAAAATATTATTAAGGCTACCGATGGTTATGGTAAATTGGATTTCTTAAAAACGCGCGAACAAAGCATGGGTAAAAGCACTAAGTTTACCGTGAGTTTAGGGGTGATGCCCGACTATGCTTATACAGGCACGGGTGTTAGGATTGAGGGCGCAAGCCAAGGTAAATTGGGAGAGAAGTTAGGATTAAAATCTGCCGATGTTTTATTGCAGATAGGAGATTACAAATTAATTGATGTAATGAGTTATATGCAAGCGTTGGGCAAGTTTAAGAAAGGAGATAAAACCACTTTAGTTGTTAAAAGAGGTACAGAAGAAATTAAATACGATATTCAATTTTAATTTTTGTGTAGTCATTAAAAATTTTGAACAATATATTAGATGAGTGCAAAATTAATTTTAGATCAGGATGAAATTAATGAACAGGATTTTGAGGGTACGCGTATCCTTGGTATTACTGCGCCCATCAAAAATTATCAGTTCTGCATTTTATTAAATCAATATACAGGCTTTGGATTTAGGTTTAATCCCGATCATGAAATTGCCTTAAAAAGAAAAAGCAGAACCTATTACTTTTCGATGTATGAAGCTGATGAGCCTAATTCTAATTTTCAACATTTTGTTTATAGCAACCAATATGACGGGGAATATTTATTGCCCGAATTAAAACACATGGATTTTATTTGGTGGTTAAAAGGTGATTGGATTGAAGACGAAAAGGTTAAAGAATTAACACAAATGATTCGCGATATTAAAGGTGTTCAATTAGTGGTTGAACTCACTCCTGAACAAATCAAGAACAAGGGCAATTTAATTTTTGAGTAATTTATTACTTATACTGTAATTACTATTTTCTTATTACTTGCTGCTTTACAAACCCCAATAGGCTCGGTATATGCGATGCCAGCTGCTTTTAATACTGCTTGCACTTCTTGTAATGCATTTGGGCTCACTGCAATTAACAATCCTCCATTGGTTTGTGGATCGGGCAAAATTAAGCTTGCTTCTTTCTCGTCTATACCTTCTTTTAATTCAATACCCTCAAAGGTCGCATTCCAATTTCTTGCAGTGGCACCAGGGATTGCTTTTTGTAAAATATAGTTTCTTGCTTCAGCAATGATGGGGATTTTTGCATAAGATAATTGTGCGGTTAATTTACTTCCTTCCATCATCTCTGTTAAGTGTCCTGCCAAACCAAATCCAGTTACATCGGTCATGGCATGTACCCCTTTCATTTTTCCTAATGCTTCTCCTGCTTTATTAATAGTTGTTAATTGTTTTACGAGTAAGTTTAAATCTGATTCAGTTAATAAACCTCTTTTTTGTGAAGTTGCTAATATGCCAACCCCCAAAGGTTTGGTAATAATTAACAGATCTCCTTCTTGCGCCCTGTCATTTCTTTTTAAATTTTCAATAGCAACTAAACCGTTTACTACTAAACCAAAAATAGGATCTTGGCTATCAATACTGTGTCCACCAGCAATTACAATACCTGCTTCGGTACAGGTTTTGCGCGCGCCTTCCATTACTTGTGCAGCAACGCTTGCTGGCAAGGTTGCTAAAGGCCAACCTAAAACTGCCAATGCAAAAATGGGTTTACCCCCCATTGCATATACATCACTAATGGCATTGGCTGCTGCAATTTGTCCAAAGGCAAATGCATCGTCAACAATTGGCATAAAAAAATCGGTGGTACTAATCATCGCCGTTTTTTCATCTAGTTGGTACACGGCTGCATCGTCTCTGCTGTCATTGCCAACTAATAATTGCGGTATATTATTTTTTGCACCTACATTATGCGCAGCTAAAATTTCTGATAATATTGCAGGAGAAATTTTGCATCCACATCCACCACCTTTACTATGTTGTGTTAATTTTACTTCCATATTTTATCTTTCCCATTTAAGGTCTCCAAAATTATAAGTTTGTTCCGCTCCTTGATCTAATATTAATTGTCCTTTTTCGTTTACACTTTTTATGATTCCATTTATCGTTTTGCCTTCATAAGTAAATTTCATTGCTTGATCTTTTTTGTACATGCATTCATTGTATTCTTTTAATAATCCTTCACCGCCAACCTGTAACCAAGTATTCACTCTTTTTGTGAGTGCTGCCGATAATGCATGTAAAAGCACCGAAATATCCCAATTTTTTCCGGTAATTTGTTTTAATGAGACAGGTTGAACTATATCTGCATCAAAATTTGTTTGGTTTATATTAATTCCAATTCCTATTACAGACCAGCTCCAAATATTCCCTCTCACCGTATTTTCAATAAGAATACCCCCTGCCTTTCTGTCACGCCAATACAAATCATTTGGCCATTTTATGCGTGTTTCATCTCCTGCTAGCTTGCTAAAAAAGTCCCAAACGCCCAAGGAAACCGCAAATGAAAGGCCAATTTGATCATCAGGTTCCCAATTTGCCTCCTTTTTATAGCCTTTTTGTATATCGTTAAGGCTTAATACATAGGAACATAGGAGGTTTTCGCCCTTTTCACTTGTCCAAACGCGACCTTGCTGGCCTTTTCCCTGCGTCTGATATTGTGCTCGATAACAGCTGCCAGTTACCGCCATTTGCTGTTTTATCTGGCTTATGGCATAAATATTGGTACTATCTATGCTAGACAGTTCTATAAGCGGTGCGCCTAATGTGATAATTGGTGTGGCAGGTGACAAAGAATTGTTATTTTTGTAAAGTTAGCTAGTTTCTTTTTGTGTCTTACAATATATTGCACAAAAAGATTTGACTAACAAGGCATTAACAAATAAAATTGAACATTATTGGAACCTCTTTCCGCATTAAAAGATCGTAAAAAATCTACAACGCAACTTACGCGCAGCAGTAAAATTTTCAAAACCATTATCGCTGCTATCCAGGATAAAAAAGGTGAAAACATTATTAGCTTGGATCTTAAAAAAATTCATGAAGCAGCAGCCGACTTTTTTATTATTTGCGAAGCAAGTAATACTACACAATTAAAAGCAATTGCTGATAATATTGAGTATGAAGTAAAACACAAGTGTGGCGAATTGCCTTACAAAAGTGAAGGTAAAACAGCAGCACAATGGTTATTGATAGACTATATTAATGTGGTTGTACATGTGATGCACCCTGAATCAAGGAAGTTTTATCAATTAGAAGAAATGTGGAGTGATGCGGATACTAAAATGCATGACCTAGAAAACTAATTGTAGAGAATTTTGTTATATTGAAATACAAAAGTTATAAAATCAAATAATGATACCTGAGAATAATAGTGAAAATAAAAAAGGCAGTCCTTTAGGTGGCGGCCCTAAATTACCAAAGTTCAATATTTATTGGATTTATGGACTATTGGCCATTACGTTAATATTAGCGTCTAATTTTTTCCAAATGGCACCGGATGCTAGTGTGATCTCACACAATGAGTTTGTAAGACTAATGGCAAGTGGTGATGTTGAGAAATTTGTTAAAGTAGAGAATTCAAAAGTTGTTCAACTTTATATTAAACCAGATAGTGTTACTAAAACAACTTATGACAATAAGTTTAGCAAGAACCTTACACCTGCTCAAAGAAAGGCGAAAGTAAAAGGCACATACTTATTTGAATACAAAGTAGATGATTGGTCTTCTTTTAATAAGGAAGTACAAGACATTTATACAAAATATGCGATTACCAATATCCCTGATAGCAAAACCGATTCCGAAAATGATTGGTTCAGTAAAATTTTAGGAGCTATATTTCCTTTCTTACTTATCATTGTCATTTGGATTTTATTAATGCGTAAAATGGGTGGCGGCGCTGGTGGCAGCGGTGGCCCTGGCGGCATTTTTAATGTAGGAAAATCTAAAGCTACTTTATTTGAAAAAGGGGGCACTAAAGTAAATATTACATTTGCTGATGTTGCTGGTTTAGAAGAAGCGAAAGAAGAAGTAATGGAAATTGTAGACTTCTTAAAAAATCCTAAAAAATATACGAACCTTGGTGGTAAGATTCCTAAAGGGGCTTTATTAATTGGTCCTCCAGGTACCGGTAAAACCTTACTGGCTAAAGCAATGGCAGGTGAAGCCCAAGTACCATTCTTTAGTTTAAGTGGTTCTGATTTCGTTGAAATGTTTGTGGGTGTGGGTGCAAGCCGCGTACGTGATTTATTTAAACAAGCAAGAGAAAAAGCACCTTGTATCATATTTATTGATGAGATAGATGCGATTGGTCGTGCGCGTGGTAAAAATGCCATGATGAGTAACGACGAGCGTGAAAATACTTTGAACCAGTTATTGGTGGAGATGGATGGATTTGGTGGAGACACGGGTATTATTATTTTAGCCGCTACCAATCGTCCCGATGTATTGGACAGTGCCTTGTTGAGACCAGGACGTTTTGATCGCCAAATTTCTATTGATCGTCCCGATGTAAAAGGTAGACAAGAAATTTTTAAAGTACACTTAGGGCCTATTAAAGTTTCTGAAAGCTTAGATATTTATAAGTTAGCTGAACAAACACCAGGATTTGCTGGAGCAGATATTGCGAATGTTTGTAATGAAGCTGCTTTAATTGCAGCACGTAAAGGAAAGAGTGGCGTTGAGATGCAAGATTTCCAAGATGCCATTGATAGAGTGATTGGAGGGTTAGAAAAAAAGAACAAAATCATTTCTCCTGAGGAGAAAGAAGTAATTGCTTATCACGAAGCTGGACATGCGATTTGTGGTTGGTTCTTAGAACACGCGTATCCATTATTAAAGGTAACCATTGTGCCAAGAGGCACTGCTGCATTGGGTTACGCACAATACACACCTAAGGAACAATACTTATATACCATTGAACAATTAACAGATCAAATGTGTATGACGCTCGGTGGTAGAGCTGCTGAACAAATTTTCTTTGGTAAAATTTCAACAGGAGCAAGCAATGACTTACAACAAATTTCAAAGATGGCTTACTCTATGGTAACCACTTATGGAATGAATGATAAAATTGGTAACGTAAGTTTTTACGATCCTTCACAAGAAAATAGTTTTCAAAAACCATTTAGTGAAGAGACTGGAAAAATCATTGACGAAGAAGTAAGAAAAATGATTGCAGAAGCTTACCAAAGAACCTTAACCTTATTAACGGAGCGTAAAGCAGAAGTTGAGAAGTTAGCAAAAGCATTATTAGACAAAGAAGTGTTGCATAAATCTGATGTAGAAGAATTAGTGGGTAAGCGTCCATTTGAAGAAAAGAAAAATGGAGACGTGCATGAAACATTTGCGCCTACTGAAACTACCGTTGAAGGTGATTCAGCGACTTCAGTGAACGCATCTAGTGATGTGGCTACCGATGATACTATTGATCATGCCAATGCAACCATTAATGCGGCCGATGCAACTGGTAATAATGAATAATATTTGAAATGGAATCTCAAGGCTCAAGAAATAAAATTTTAAAAAAAATTAAACAGGCTTTAAAATCGCCTGTGTCTGTTCCCTTTCCGGAACAGGTTTCTGAAGCGCCTATATTTATTCCCACCGATCAGGAATTAGCCATTGGATTTGCTCAAAAGTTTACAGAACTCTTGGGCAAATTTATTTACTGCGAGGATGATGGCGAATTGGCTACACAACTCTCAGCTTTAATTAAAACTAAAAAATGGGAAAAAATTTATTCTCTTGAATCTGGTTGGTTAGACGATATGAGTGAATATCAATTTGATCCTGTTACCACCGATGAATTAGCCAATTGCGACGCGGCTATAACCTTGTGTGAGCATTTAGTGGCGCGAACCGGTACCATTGTTTTAAGTAGTCAACAACTTAGTGGACGATCTTCTAGCGTGTATGCGCCAATACATATTTGTATTGCTTATACGCATCAATTGGTTTATGATATTTCTGATAGCTTGGTACAATTTAAACAAGAAGCAAACTTTATGCCTTCTATGATTAGTTATGCCACGGGTCCTAGTCGTACTGCCGATATTGAAAAAACTTTGGTAGTGGGTGTGCATGGCCCCAAAGAAGTATACTGTTTTTTAGTAGACAAGCAAACTGATTAGACTTTATTAAAAATACTTTTCATGGAATTAGCACCTGGTAAAAAAATATATTTCTTGTCCGACTTTCATTTAGGTGCTCCTAATGAGATTGAAAGTAGAAAGCGTGAAGCAAGGTTGGTACATTTCTTAAATGAAAGTAAAAAAGATGCTGCTGCCTTTTTTATTGTAGGTGATATCTTTGATTTTTGGTTTGAATACAAGTCAGTTGTTCCTAAGGGCTTTGTAAGAATTTTAGGATGTTTGGCTCAAATTAGTGATGCTGGCATACCCATTCACATTTTTACAGGCAACCATGATTTATGGATGCAGGATTATTTAAGTAAGGAGTTAAATGCCAACGTATATTTTGAACCCCAAACTTTTCAATTAGGAAACAAACAATTTTTTATTGGTCATGGCGATGGGTTAGGGCCCGGAGATTATGGATATAAACGTTTGAAGAAAATATTTACCAATCCAGTTTGCCAATGGTTATTTAGATGGTTGCATCCGGATACAGGCATTCAATTGGCTAATTATTTTAGTGCCAAAAGTAGGGCAAAAACAGGCACATCCGATGAAGTGTTTTTAGGAGAGGATAAAGAGTGGCTTATAATTTATACCAAAGAGCAAGCTAAAAAAATGAATGTAGATTATTTTGTTTTTGGTCATCGCCATTTTGCAATTGACTTTGATATTAATGAGAGCACCAAGTATATTAATTTAGGGGATTGGATTCGATTAAATACTTATGCAGTTTTTGATGGCAATTCCATGCAATTGTTAAAGTGGGAGTCCTAATATAAAATCTTAATCATGAATTTAGATCAAACCATATTATCTAATCCTATTAAAAGTTATTTAGTAATTGCGGGTGTGTTGCTATTTACTTTATTGATTAAAAGATTAGTTTCTCGTTTTTTTGCAAGTCTTATTTATACATGGGTAGATAAAAAAAATCATTCAGAACTTCGTAAAATACATGTACATAGATTAATTATTCCAATAGAAAGATTTCTTGTTTTCTTGGTTGCTATTATAGCTTTATATGGTTTGAAGTTTCCCGAAGCGCTAAATTTTCAAGTTTATAAACTTAGTACTCAACAAATCATTGATTCTTTAGTTAGACTTTTATTTATTGTATTTTTTATTCGCGTTTGCTTAAGAACCTTGGAGTTTATTTCCATTATTTTAGATGAAAAAGCAAAGCTCTCTAAAAATCAAACCGATGATCAGCTGATTTTATTTTTTAGAGATTTTTTTAAAGTGATTTTGTATTTGATTGGTTTATTAATGATTCTTCATTATGTATTTAATGAAAATATTGGAAATTTAGTTACGAGCTTAAGCATTGTAGGCGCTGCAGTGGCATTGTCTATGAGAGAAAGCCTAGAAAATATTATTGCTTCCTTCATTATATTTTTTGACAAGCCGTTTACTGTAGGTGATATGGTGAAAGTAAATAACTTTTCGGGCACCATTGAAAAAATTGGACTACGCAGTACACGCATTCGTACCGATCAAAAAACATATATCTCGGTTCCGAATAAACAAATGGTAGACACCATTGTGGACAATATTAGTTTGAGAACGGAAAGAAAAATTGAAATGGATTTGCAATTAAGTATTGCTACTTCGGCTCATGCATTAGATGCGTTCGCGAAGTATTTAAGAACTTCTATTGCCACTATGGAAGACATAAAATCATCCACTGTTTTTATATCTGATGCCGGCAAACATTTTCATACCTTGCATGTTGAATGTTTGGTTTCATTATCAGTTGATATTAATGATTTTCAAATGTTGAGAGAAGCATTAAATATTAAAGCCATTCAATATGCGAATGAAAATCGCATTGCATTTGCAGATAATGGATAATTTCTAAACAGGAATTCTAGTTGGTATCATTTTTTACTACAAGCTACTTTTTAGGGATACTAAAAAAGTTTTCAAGTGTTGTAAACTGTTCAAGAGTGCTAAATCTTTATCGGCCTTTTCTTTATTATTTTTCAAATAAGTTTTTGCGCCATCAATAGAGTATTTCTTTTCTCTTAATAAATAATATATCTGTTTTAAAAAAGCAATGTCTTGCGCGCGAAATAATCTATCTCCCTTTCTTGTTTTTCGGGGCTGCAATTGCTTAAACTCTTTTTCCCAATATCTAATTAAGGAAGTGTTTACGTTAAACCAAACAGCTACTTCGCCAATTGGGTAATATAATTTTTTTGCTAGCTCTTCGTTGGAAGGAACGTTTAATTTATCAATATCACCTTCCATGGAAGCAAATGATTTTCTGCCTCGCTTATGTTGTGCATTATTTTTACCAAAATGCATTGGCGTTCTGGATACGGTAGGAATTTCATCATTCACCATTAGTTGATCATCGCTTATGGGTGCCGCCATTTGTAAAGGCTTTTTAGCCACTACTTTTGCAGCTTTGGTTCTTTTAATATGAACTGGCGCAGCAGGGGCATCCCCAAATAAGTCTAACTGATGTAATTCTTTAGCCATAGAACAAAGGTAGGGGAGTATTTATTCGAACTACACCTTATAAATGATTGGTGGATAAATTGTTAAGTATGATGTAATTTTGGGCATGCGTATATTTATCCATACCCGTACTACATTATCTATAGCGCCGATGGTATTATTGGATACTATTAAAGCATTGGTACAGGTATATACTAGAATGCATGAAAATCAAATTTGTATTGTAGGATCCGAGTTACCAGCTTCTTTTACAAGCTTTTGTAATGAAACAAGCCAGGTGTGTATTGTGTCAGAAAAGGAAGCAATGGCTTTATACAAAAAGGAACCACCACACATTTTATTTCATTTTGGAGCTACCATAAAGACAGCCAATCAAATCCCTCATTTTTTTATTCCTTTATCCTTGCCCAAGCCACGCCCTTATTCCTTTATCCAAAATTATTTATTGAATAAGCGATTTGTACAATGGATAAATAAAGCACATAAAGTATTATGCATTAATGATTGGGCATATGCTGTAATGCAAGCACAATTCCCTGCATACACTGCTTCTTTACACAATGTTTATTTACCAAGTTTAGCAGTTCCAAAATTTGAATGGCAGGATTTATCCAAAGCACAAGAAAGTTTAACAAGAGGTAATAATTATTATTTATGCTTTGCTCCTGTGCAAAGATTTACAGCAATTTTGAAATCATTTTCTCAATTCAAAAAATGGCAGCATACTACAATGCATTTGGTATTTGTTTTTGACTGCCTCAAGGATAAGGAATTGGCTATGGAACAGTTAAAGGGGTATAAGTTTAAAAACGATATAGTTGTTATTTGTACTGATGAATTGTGTATGGAATGGATTGCGGCTACTTACGCTATTTTATGGGAAGGTGTGGACTTTTCTAAATCAATTTGGATGCTTTATGCGGTAGCGTATGAAGTGCCACTCTTGTTGGATTCAGATTTACGTTTACCATCAAGTTGGTTGCATGCTGGCGAAAGTTTTTCTTTTACCGAACCTCAATCTTTATCCAATCATTTCAAACTTTATTATAAGGACGAAATGTATCGACAATCAAAAGCCATTATGGCCAAAAATTGGTTCGTAAACTTAAATGAACAACAGGCAGCATCCCGAGCATTAGACATTACTAGTATTCAATAATATCTTACTTTCGTGTAAATTATAGTTTAATAATATTTAACAACATGCATCAATCAAATATCAATGTAGCCGTTCATTTAGATGAACAAAAAATCCCACAAAATATTCAATGGTCTGCTTCCGACAGTACTGCAACTGAAGCTCAGGACGCGCGCGCAATGATGCTTACTTTTTGGGACCCTACCGATAAAACTGCTTTACGCATTGACTTATGGACAAAGGATATGATGGTTGACGAAATGGCCGATTTTTTCTATCAAAATATTATGGGTATGGGAGATACCTATTTAAGAGCAACCCAGGATAAAGCTTTGGCCGAAGAGTTTAAGACTTTTGCCAAATTATTTTATCAAAAATTTAGAGCATCACAAATTGATCAAAATCCAAAATAATAAATATTATGAGTTTAGAAACCGAAGTAATGTCTTTGATGAAAGACGCTATGAAAAATAAGGATGAGGCTTTATTAAGAGGTTTAAGAGCCATTAAAGCAGAAATAATTAAAGCTAAAACAGAACCGGGTGCCAATGGAGCAATTGCTCCTGATACGGAAATGAAGTTATTACAAAAATTAGTTAAGCAAAGAAAAGATTCTTTGGCAATTTATGAACAACAAAATAGACCCGACCTCGCATCCAAAGAGTTAGAAGAAATTGCGGTGATTGAAAAATTCTTACCTGCACAGATGACTGAGGAGGAAATTAAAAAAGTGGTACAAGAAATTATAGGACAGGTGGGTGCAGCAGGCCCTCAAGATTTAGGGAAAGTAATGGGAGTTGCTAGTAAGCAATTGGCCGGAAAAGCAGATGGGAAAGTAATTTCAGCCATCACAAAAGAACTACTAACCAACTAGCCTATGTGGTTGGATATTTTAACAGGCACGGTACTTGTAATTGCTATTTTACAAGGCTATAAAAACGGACTCATTAGGGCAGTGATTTCCTTTATGTCCTTATTTATTGGCCTTGTACTGGCTTTTCAATTTGCTGGTTTTGTGTCGGGGCAATTAAAAGCACACACAAAAATTTCCTCTAACTTTTTACCTTTTATTTCTTTTTTAATTGTCCTTATTGGTGTTTTGTTTGCCTTAAGATGGGTGTCGGCTTTTTTACAACAAGGTGCACAATGGTTAATGTTGGGTTGGTTAAATAAGTTATTGGGAATTGTATTATATGGCTTTATTTATTTTACCATGTTGAGTGCAGTGGTTTACTTTTTACAATTATTGGGAGTGATTGAAGCGGTGAATATGAAGCAAACCTATTCTTATTCGTATTTAAATAGTTGGTGGCCAGCCATCATTGGCAAAATAGGCAGTTGGCTCCCTTTTATTAAGCAAAGTATTGCTACTTTTTCGAATCCTTAGCGTTAATATTTAGTGCCTATTTCATTAAGGCTCAGCATTCTATTTATCAATTTGTTAATAATTAAAGCATGGGTTTGTAGATACGCACAAAGAGGGTATTTTTCCAATGAATTGATTATCTTTATTCATATAGAATTATATGGAATACGAAATTAAAAAAGAGGGCAAATTTGAGTACTTAGAAGTGGGAGAGGGAGAACCATTAATCTTGCTCCATGGACTTTTTGGCGCCTTGAGTAATTTTTCGGACTTAATTGAAAAATTCAGAACAACACATAAAGTTATTGTACCACTTTTACCTTTATTCGATTTAGATATTTTACATACGAGTGTGACAGGATTGGCTAAACATGTTACTCAGTTTATAGAACACAAGGATTATCAAAATGTACATTTATTGGGTAATTCCTTAGGGGGGCATGTGGGATTGGTATATGTGCTTAAACATCCTGAACGGGTTAAGTCCTTGACCTTAACTGGAAGTAGTGGTTTGTTTGAAAACGCAATGGGTGATTCATATCCTAAGCGTGGTGACTATGAATATATTAAAACAAAAACTGCTCAAACTTTTTATGATCCAGCAATGGCGACACCAGAGTTAGTGGATGAGGTTTTTGAAATTACCAAAAACCGATTAAAAGTGATTAAAATAATTGCGCTTGCTAAAAGTGCGATACGAAATAATTTAGGCGAAGAGTTAAATCAAATTAAAGTACCTACTTGTTTAATTTGGGGTAAGAATGACACCGTAACACCTCCCTTTGTTGCCGAGGAATTTCATAAGTTAATTCCTCAAAGCGAATTACATTTCATTGACAAATGCGGTCACGCTCCTATGATGGAAGTGCCTGGTGAGTTCAATACTATATTGTCTACCTTTTTAACAAAGCGCTCCAACTAATGCCTATGTTAGCTGCTACTATAGCTATTAAAGGATTGCCCATGCTTCACTTAGAAGACAAGGTTTCATTTGCTTTGCAGTGCATGGAAGATTTTGATGTTCAGCATTTGGCAGTTGTAAAAGATGATTACTTTATTGGATTGGTTTGCAAATCGGACTTGCTAGATACCGATGCGTCCAATGCAATAGAAACTGTCACCGATCAAATGTTAAGAATTGGATTAAATGGTGCAGCACATTTTTTAACTGCATTGGATTTATTTTCGAAACATCAATTATCATTATTACCAGTTTTAAATGAACAGCAAGAATGTATTGGTGTTATTACGCAACAAAATTTAAATGACAAGCTCGCTCAGTTTTTAGGCGTAGCGCAACAAGGTGCTATCTTGGTTTTATCCATGTCGCCCTTGCAATACTCATTAGCAGAAATGAGTAGATTGGTGGAAACAAATAATGCACAAATTGTACAGTTAAATACTTTTTTTGATGAAGCAAATGCCAATTTAATTGTAACCCTTAAATTAAATAGGGACGAGGCAGCAGCCATCATTGCTACCTTTCAAAGGTATGACTATCATGTATTGCACTACTTTGGCAATTCGCCAATGAACAATGACATTGAGGATCACTATCATCACTTAATGAATTACTTAGATGTATAAATGCATTGCACTTGCAGGTATTTTCTTATTCTTTTTATTTGGAACACCTTTTCATTTAAAGGCCCAGTATACTATTCATAATATTCTTGTTGAGGGCAATGTTAAAACAAAGCAAAATATTATTTTAAGAGAACTTCCTTATTCCATTGGAAGTACTATTGCAAAAGATTCTTTAAATGGCTTAAATATTATTGCGCAACAACAATTATTCAACACTTCTCTTTTTCATGAGGCAGTTGTTTCTACTCAATACTTAGACAGCACTTCTGTTGATATTAAAATTAAAGTAACCGAGCGATGGTATTTTTTCCCTTTACCTTATTTTAGGTGGGTAGATAGAAATTTTAATCAATGGTGGAATGCCCAAAACCATAGTTTAGAAAGAGTGAACTATGGAATGACATTAAGGCAAGCAAATGCAACGGGCAATAATGATAAACTCACTTTGGGATTAATAACGGGTTACACACAACAGTCGGTACTTCGTTATCAATTTCCATATTTAGATAAAAAGATGCGTTTTGGAATAGGTTTAGGTTGGCAATACTTTGCGCAAAAAGAAATGAATAGTGATACGCGTTTTGACAAACAAGTATTTACAAAGACTGTTAATAATATTCAAAGCGGGTATCGCGCGAATATCAATTTATTATACCGCCCAAATTTATTCGAAAGACATAGTTTACAAATAGGATTCGGGAATGCTCAAATTTCAGACAGTGGTTTTATGGCACAACCCAAATTTTTACCAAACTTAAAAAAATCATTTTCATATGTAGATGCCAGCTTAGCGTTTTCAAAAGTAAAGTTTGATTATAACGCCTATCCAACAAAAGGGAGTAGTTATGAGTTTTCGGTATATCAGCGTTTTTCAGGTAGTCAAAATTTAACTTCGTTTCAACTGAGGAATATATTGGCAAAAAAAATTTCATCATCATCCTTCTTATTTTTAGAACATAATGCTCAAGCAAAAATTTTATCGAATGATAATTTTATGGATAGAAGGTTATTGGGATATGGTACTATGCAAATGAGTGGACTTGATTATTATGTCATAGATGGAAATGCAGGAAGTATATTTAAAGCTGCCTTACATTATAAATTGGGAACCATTCAATTGCCTAAAACGATAGGCATTGGATTTGTTGATAAATTGAATAAGCGCTTACCAGATATTAAATACATTTTTTGGTTAAAGGCCTTTACCAACCTTGGCTATGTATATAGTGAAAGGCCTGCCAACACAAGCAGGCTGTCCAACACTTTGTTAAGAACTGCCGGCATTGGCGTTGATATGATTAGTATATACGATTTGGTCATAAAAATTGATTATAGTATGAACCAGTTGGGAGACAAAGGGGTATATTTGCGTGGCGGTATTAATTTTTAAAATTTATTCATGAAAGTTGCCATTTACAGTAGAGGAGTGGATTTGGACCAGCAGCAATCTTTGCATGCATTGTTGGCCGAATTAAACAGATACGACACTACTATTTATGTATATGCCGATTTATTGGAAAAATTTTCTTTGTCTAATCCTTCCAATAAACCAGCCCTTATTCCATTTACATATTTTTCAGAACTACATAATGCCATTGATTGTTTAATTAGTTTAGGTGGAGATGGTACTGTGTTGGATGCAATTACTTTGGTAGGTGATACTAATATTCCTGTATTGGGAATTAATTATGGAAGGCTGGGTTTTTTAGCGACTATATCAAAGGATGAATTAAGTTTAATGGTGGATGCTTTAGTGAACAGAACCTATGTAATTGAAAAAAGAACCTTAATTCATTTGGATGCGAACTTGCCCATTTTTGGTGCGACACCTTTTGCTTTAAATGAATTTGCCATTCACAAAAGAGATACTTCCCCAATGATAAAAATTCATACTTATTTAAATGGTGAATTTTTAAACTCCTATTGGGCGGACGGTTTAATTGTTGCCACCCCAACAGGATCTACTGGGTATAATATGAGTTGTAATGGACCAATCTTATTCCCTGATTCTGCTAGTTTTGTAATCACCCCAGTTGCCCCGCACAATTTAAATGTACGTTCAATTATCGTTCCAGATAGTTCAGTAATATCCTTTGAAATTGAAGGTAGAACCGAGGAGCTTATTTGTGCATTGGATGCGCGAAAAGAAATTGTGGGAAAGCATATAGAATTGGCAGTAAAAAAAGAAAATTTTGATGTCCATTTTATACGACTCAATGAAAATAGTTACCTTACAACCCTAAGAACAAAACTAACCTGGGGTTTAGATAAAAGAAATTAAGGCATGCGTATACTTCAATCGCTATTATTCATATCCATTATTTTTTGTGCGACCCATTCGTCTGCGCAACATATTTCATTGGTTGAGAATAAGGGTGAAATTGGAATTATGGGGGGTACTAGTTTTTACAAAGGCGATCTTGCTTCTGATGTGCTATTTTACAAACCAAATTTTGGAGCCTTTTATAAAAAGCAATTAAATGATTATGTTGGTGTAAGATTAAACTATGAATACATTTCAATTGGAGCCAATGATTTGCAGTCCAATAATTATTATGATTTTAAGAGAGGGCTGCAGTTTACAAGAGTATCTCATGATGTAAGTTTAATGGGAGAGTTTTATTTTTTAAAGTTTATTAATGGTAATAAAAGATATCGTTTTACACCTTATGTTGGATTTGGGGTAGGCGCTTGGAAATCGATAAGTGGTTCAACCAATATAGATACCCCTAAAACACAGCGTACTATTTTATTCCCTGTAAACATGGGTTTTAAATACAATATCAATGGTTCATGGAATGTTTTTACTGAAGTCACTTATCGTTTTACCAACTCAGATAAAATTGATTATTTCTCAGATATCAATTATCATATCCCCAAGGGGTCAACAACCATTTATCAAGCAAGTACTTCGGGGGGTGACCAATATTTTAGTACCAAGCTAGGTATTTCTTATAATTTGTTGAATATTTATGGATTGGGTGCCAAAAATGATCCCAAGCCAAGAAACAATATTTTTAAAAGAAATGACGGTAATCAATCCGGGAATTCCTTTTTTAAGCGCATTTTTGGCTTTTTTAAGCGTAAATAAGCAGGGTATTTTCTTATTTTTACATTATGGAAAAATTGGATATGGAGCGATTGCCTAAACACGTTGCAATCATTATGGATGGCAATGGTCGTTGGGCAAAAGAGCAAGGACAGGACCGATTATTTGGACATTATCATGGAGTAGTGAGTGTTCGTAGAGTGGTGGAGGCTGCTACTGAAATAGGCATCCAATACCTTACATTATATGCCTTTAGCACTGAAAATTGGGATCGACCACAGGAGGAGGTAAATGGCCTAATGACCTTATTTGTAGACACCATTGCCAAGGAAGTGCCCGATTTGCATAAAAATAATATCAAATTACACTTTATTGGCAACCTATCCCTTTTACCCTTAGCGGCAAGAACGGCACTTTCCAATGCCATGGACATGACAGCAAAAAATACGGGATTAAACCTAGTGATTGCCTTAAGTTATAGCAGCAGGTGGGAACTAGTGGAAGCGAGTAAAACCATTGCTCAAAAAGTACTGGATGGCGACTTAAATATTGATGAAATTACCGAAGCAGTGATTTCTGAAAACCTTACTACAAGTGATTTTCCTGATCCTGAATTAATGATACGAACTAGTGGAGAAAGTAGAATCAGCAACTTTTTATTATACCAATTAGCCTATGCCGAATTGTATTTTACCGATACCCTTTGGCCAGCTTTTGGTAAAGAAGATTTAATGAAGGCATTGCTAGATTATCAGTCTAGGGAGCGAAGATTTGGCAAAACCAGTGAGCAAATACTAACAAATTAAAAAATAAAATAATATATTTTATTTTGTTTTTTAACAAAGACTTTGAAATATTACGAGTAATTTGCGACACTTTTAAAACATAAATGTACAGCCCCAAGCAGATGCAGAAATTTCTCCAATTTATTATAGGTATTTTATCCCTTTTAGTATTGTCAAACAGCAGCTTTGCACAGGAAACGCCTGTCAAAGATTCGGTCGCTCAAATTAACGTGAAATTGATT
Source organism: Bacteroidota bacterium (assembly GCA_037975805.1). Lineage (GTDB taxonomy): Bacteria > Bacteroidota > Bacteroidia > Chitinophagales > Chitinophagaceae > Sediminibacterium. The sequence goes on from JBANFX010000001.1 coordinate 71,167, forward strand.
GGCATTTTTAACCAAAAAACGCCTCAAAAATACAAGATCAGAAATATCAAAGTGGTGGGCAACCAAAATTTTGATGAGAACCTTTTATTGTCGCTTTCAACTATCAATTCGGGGGACGAGGTAACAATACCTGGTGGTGACAATTTTGCTAAGGCTATTCACAAGCTAATGGATCAAAATTACTTTAGCGATGTGAGTGTTTATTTAACAGATGTGGAGGGCAATCAAATTGACGTTGAAATTGATGTTGTGGAGCGTCCTCGTTTATCTAGATTTACTTTTAGTGGAATAAGAAAATCAGACAATGATGAGTTGTCCGGTAAAACTGGTTTATTGCCTAACAGGGTAGTAACAGAGAATATGAAAATCACTGCTGTTGAAGGTATTAAAAAGTACTACGCAGAAAAAGGTTTCCAAGATGTTAAAGTAACTATTAAAGAACAGAAGGATGCAACAAGAAAAAATAATTTATTATTAGAATTTGTGGTAGACAAGGGACCCAAAGTGCGTATTAATAATATCAATTTTGGCGGCAATCTTGTAGATGAAACTAAGTTAAAGAAAAGTTTAAAAGAGATTCACGAAAAATCGAGGTTAACATTATTTCCTATTAATGACAAACCAATGATTGTGAAAACCAATCCTTATACAGTGTCCGACTATTTGCGTGAGAATGGTTACTTGACTTTTACAAAAACAAGAAAAATATTAAATCCTTACGCCAGATTTTCATTGTCTTCCTCTAAATATGATCCTAAAAAATATGACGAGAGTAAAGACAACTTGTTGAACTATTATAATTCATTAGGTTTTAGAGACGCAGTGGTAGAAAGAGATACGGTGTATCATAACAATGCGGGCAACCTGAATATTGATATGCAAGTGAAAGAAGGGCGTAAATATTATTTTGGAAACATAACTTGGAGAGGTAATACAAGATATCCTGATTCGCTTTTATCTGCTATATTAAATATTAAGAAAGGCGCTATTTATAATCGAGAAATATTGTATAATAAGTTGGGTAAAACACAAACTGCCGAAGGTGGTGATATTAGTGGATTATACCAAGATGATGGATATTTGTTTTTTGCGGTTGACCCAATTGAGACTGCCGTTTACAATGATACCATTGATTACGAGATACGATTGAGAGAAGGCCCGCAAGCAACGATTAAAACTATTCGTATTGCAGGTAACGAAAAAACAAAAGACTTTGTAATTCGTCGTGAAATTAGAACTGTACCTGGTGATAAATTTAGTCGTAGTTTATTAATTCGTTCTCAACGTGAAATCGCGCAATTAAATTATTTTGATCAAGAGAAAATAAAAATTGATCCTATTCCTAATGCCGAGGATGGGACTGTTGATATTAATTATGGTGTTGAAGAAAAGTCGAGCGATCAGTTAGAGTTGAGTGCTGGTTGGGGTGGATACATTGGATTAACGGGTACCTTAGGCGTTACCTTTAATAACTTCTCCTCCAAAAATATTTTCAAAAAATCGGCATGGGATCCATTGCCAATGGGAGATGGTCAAAAATTAAGTATTCGTGTTCAAAGTAACGGTAAAGCATTTCGTTCTATCAATACTTCCTTTACCGAACCTTGGTTTGGCGGAGTAAAAAGAAATTCATTATCGGTAAGTATTTTTAATACAAAGTATGGCCAAAGTATTAACGCTTTAACAGGAATGTATGACATTAATGCTGCCGACAATCAATATATTTCAACTACTGGTGCTACCTTAACTTTCGCAAGACAGTTAACATGGCCAGATGACTATTTTTCTTTTAGTTCTGGTTTAAATTTTACACGTTATACTTTAAAGAATTACGCAATTGATCCTTACAACTTGCCTAATTTCAATAACGGTAACGTAAATAACTTTAATATTAGATTGGCATTACAAAGAACTTCGGTGGATCAACCCCTGTTCCCAAGAACAGGTTCTACTTTCTTATTAAGTGCACAGTTAACACCTCCTTATTCTTTAATCAATCCATCGGTAAATACGGGTGCGAATCAATTTGAATTATTAGAATATCATAAGTGGCGCTTGAACGGTGAATGGTTTATACCATTGGGTAAGCCAACAGGAGAAGATAGAAACAAGCAATTTGTTTTACGCTTTGCTGCTAAATATGGTTTCTTGGGACGATACAATAATGATTTAACAATTTCTCCATTTGAACGTTTTCAGGTGGGTGATGCAGGGTTAAGTAATCAGTTTGCTTTGTTGGGATATGATATTATCGCACAGCGTGGTTATCCTGTATACCAAAGCTCAAATCCAAAAATCAATCCTGATCAACAAACAGCTACACAACACTTTACCATATTTAATAAGTATGCAATGGAAGTAAGATATCCATTGAGTTTAGCTGCAAGTAGTACTATTTATGCATTAGGCTTTTTTGAAGCTGCGAATGGTTGGTATAGTATGAAAGATTACAATCCATTTGAACTGCGTCGTTCAGTAGGTATTGGTATGCGTTTTTACTTACCTATGTTTGGTTTGTTAGGATTTGATTATGGTATTGGTATTGACCGACTAAATTCTACAAATGCATTAAAAGATGCTGGTAGATTTACCTTCATGTTAGGTTTCGAACCAGAATAGATAATTGTCTTAAAATATAGTTTTATGAAATTGAATAAAAGTTTAACAATTTTAGCACTTGCTTTATTATTAGGCCTTGGTGCTCAAGCGCAAACTAAATATGCCGTAATTAATACCAAGTATATTTTAGAGAAAATCCCAGAATATAAGGATGCGGATAAGAAATTAAAAGAATTGGGCGACCAGTGGCAGGCTGAGATTGATCAGAAGCAAATGGTATTGGACAAAATGTACAAGAACTATGAGGCTGAACAGTTTATGCTATCCGAAGAGCTCAAAAAGAAGCGTGAGGATGAATTGTTTATAAAGGAAAAAGAGCTAAGAGATTTGCAGAAAAAACGCTTTGGTTATGAGGGAGATTTATTTAAAGAGCGTCAAAAATTGGTTAAACCCATTCAGGATAAAGTATACAATGCGGTTCAAAAAATAGCCGCAGCCCGCTCTTATGACTTCATTTTGGATAAAAGTGAAGGAATAACCATTATATTTGCTGACCCAAAATTGGATAAAAGCGACGATGTTTTAAGACAATTGGGGATCATTAATTAAAAACACAAACACAAAAAATAGAGTATGAAAAAAGGTTTCTTATTCGCAGCAGTAATATTGGTTGCGATTTCATTTACAAAAAGTGCCAATGCACAAGCCGTTAAAATAGGTTATTTTGACGAGCAAAAAGTAATTGCTTTGTTTCCTGATTTAGGTAAAATTGACACTATTTTACAATCTTACGGTAAAGACACTTTGCTTGACGAGTACAACTATACTTTAAAAAGTTATCAAGTAAAAGATAGTATCTACAGAAAAGATTCTTTAGAATTATCTAAAAGACCTAAAGCTTTACAATTGTCTACTGACGAGTTAAATCAATTAAAGTATAAATTAATTAACTGGCAGCAATATCAACAAGAAGCAATGCAACAAAAGCAAGAGCAATTGTTATTGCCTTACAGACAAAAAATATTTGCAGCTTTGTCTGAAGTTATTGCTGAAAACAAGTACACATGGGTGTTAAATGAAAGTTCACTTTCTCCTTATTTCCAACATTCAATTGCTGATAATTTAGCAATTAGAACTGCAATGAAGTTAAAATTACCTTTACCAAAAGAAATAGAAGAAGCTTTCAGAGTAGCTACTGGTGGAGCACCAGCTAAAGCACCAGCTAAGAAGTAATCGCTTAAATATTTTTAAAAATATATTTATTCAGAACCTCGTTGCTTAACAACGAGGTTCTTACTTTTACAGTAAGAAATTAATTTATGTCAGCACCCATTGGCGTTTTTGATAGTGGATATGGTGGATTAACCATATTAAAGGAATTGAAAAAACAATTGCCTCAATATGATTATATCTACTTGGGGGATAACGCGCGCGCGCCCTATGGAACCAGATCCTTTGAAACGGTATATGAGTATACGCTGGAAGCTGTTAAATGGTTTTTTGATCAGGGTTGCGAATTGGTAATTCTTGCTTGTAATACCGCTTCGGCGAAAGCCCTCAGAAATATCCAACAATTAGATTTACCCCAAATGGCACCCCATAAAAGAGTATTGGGTGTTATTAGGCCCTCCTCGGAAGTATTGGGTAATTATTCTCAATCCAAACAGGTAGGTATTTTGGGTACTACAGGTACCATTCAAAGTGAAAGTTATTTGATAGAAATGGCCAAGTTTTTTCCTGATGTTAAAGTATTTCAACAAGCCTGTCCTATGTGGGTACCACTTATTGAAAATGGTGAATATGACCAACCAGGTGCCGACTACTTTGTAAAGTCATACATAAGCCAGCTTTTTAGTCAATCTAAGGACATTGATACTATTTTGCTTGCTTGCACACATTATCCGCTCCTTACCGCTAAAATTCAGGCTAATTTACCTGCTGGCGTTAAAATTGTGTCTCAAGGGGATATTGTGGCCCATAGCCTGTCACAATACCTTGATAATCATCCAGAAATTGCCCAAAAATGTAGTCAAAACGGTGCGATGCAGTTTTACACCACCGATAATGCCGAAAGCTTTGAAAAACAGGCAAGCGCCTTTTTTGGCCAAAAAGTTGAAGCAAAACACACCGATTTAGCTTAAAATTTCAAAAAAACCCCTATTTTTGCCGTCCTTTCACGGGTAGTGGTATGGTGACTGCTATTAGAAACGGATTTTGAACAAAAGTATAAAACAAAAGGGCATATAGGAATACTCCTACTAACCCGATAAAAAAAGTAGAATATGAAACGTACATTTCAACCTCATAAACGTCGTCGTAAATCTGTTCATGGATTCCGTAAGCGTATGGAATCAGCTAATGGTCGTAAAGTTTTAGCTAGTCGCCGTAAGAAAGGACGCAAGAAACTAACTGTATCTAGCGAGAAGGGATTAAAATAATTTAATCGCTTTCTTTAGAAAATGATAATTTTAAAGTCCTCTCGTTATTCGAGAGGACTTTTTTAATGCCTTCATTCATAGTAACAATTGCCTAAGATTTTCACATATCAAAAAGCAGACAAATTAAAAAGTCGCAAACAAACGCAACATCTATTTGCGAAGGGTCAGTCTATGAATGCCTTTCCCATTAAATTAATCTACACCATTGAATCGGTGGAACAACTTAGTAATGAGCTGCCGAACCCTTATTTAAATTTGAGCGCAATTGAAGCAGATGGACAATTGCAAGCAGGAGTGGGCGCGCCAAGTAGAACGTTCAGAAAAGCAGTGCTACGTAATAGAGTAAAACGCTTATTGCGTGAAGCGTATCGATTAGAAAAGCCTGCATTTATTGCAGATAAACCTTTTCAGGGATTTCGAGTAAATTTATTTTTCTTATATACCGATGCAACAATATTGTCTCAGCAAGAGATACAAGATAAAATAAAACAATTATTAGCGAGATTGAGTGAAAAATTAATGGCTGATGCCAAAGCTTAATTGAATATGCCTACATTAAAAAAAATTATAGCATCCCCATTTTTATTATTGATACGATTTTATCAATTAGGGCTTTCTCCTTATTTAGGGGGAAGTAAATGTAGGTATACACCTACCTGTTCTCAATATACTGCAGAAGCTATCAAAAAATACGGACCTATTAAAGGTATTTTTTTAGGTGCGAAACGTTTGAGTACATGCCGTCCTGGAGGCGGTCATGGCTATGATCCTGTTCCTTAATCTTTTGTGATACCCGTATAAAAAAACCGCCACTTAGTAGAGACGGTTTTTTTATTTTTACACTCTTGAGTGGATCGAAAATTTATTTAGCTGCAGCAAATCTTTCTGCTACAACACTCCAGTTTACAACATTCCAAAATGCTGCTAAATAGTCTGCTCTTCTGTTTTGATATTTTAAGTAGTAAGCATGTTCCCAAACATCAGCACCCAATAATGGAGTACCTTTTACTTCCGCCACATCCATTAATGGATTGTCTTGGTTGGGTGTAGAGCTCACTTCTAATTTACCTTCTTTTACAATTAACCAAGCCCAACCACTTCCAAAACGTGTCATACCTGCTGCAGCAAACTTTTCTTTGAATGCATCAAAGCTTCCAAAAGATGCCGTGATCGCGTCGGCCAATGCGCCAGTAGGAGTGCCACCTGCGTTAGGGGCTAAACTTGCCCAAAAAAAGCTATGGTTCCAATGACCACCGCCATTGTTTCTTACAGCTGGACTTATTGTTCCAGCAACAGCTACTAGTGCTTCCAAGCTTTTGCCTTCATTTGGAGTACCAGCAACCGCCTTATTTAAATTATCAACATATGCTTGATGATGTTTGCCATGATGAATTTGCATGGTCAATGTATCAAAATGTGGTTCTAATGCTTCGTGTGCGTAGGGTAACGCTGGTAATGTAAATGACATATTTTTTATTTTAATTGTTTCTTGAATGATTGCCAAAATTACAATGCTTTGGTCTGATTTAACTTATAGATGGATATTTTTTCCCTATTTAGAAAGTTAAATATATTCAAGTAAAGTTAATATAGTTTAATAGCTTAAAATATATCAATCTCTGAGCCTCAGCAGCAAGAAATGAAATTGGCTAAGGACATGCATATTTTCAACCAAATTATTATTATAACTAAGCAAATTCAATGAATCTATCGCTTTGCCTTAAAGAATGCCTGCATGAGTTCAGCGCATTCTTCTTTAAGAATTCCACCCTCAACAATAGTGGCGGGGTGGAAGGGATTTTTTTCTGTTACACGTCGGTAACTATTTTTTTCATCGTAGGCACCAAATACAATATGTCCAATCTTATTCCAGTATAATGCACCCGCACACATTAAGCAGGGCTCAACGGTTACATATAAAGTGGCTTCGGGTAAATATTTCATTTGCAAACTTTCGCAAGCGCTTGTAATGGCTAAGATTTCGGCATGTGCCGTTACATCTTTTAATAGTTGCACCTGATTATGTGCTTTGGCAATTATTTTTCCATGCATTACAATTACAGCACCAACAGGCACTTCATCAACATCAAAGGCCCTCTGTGCTTGCACGAGGGCCTGACGCATAAATTGTTCATGAATATTTTCAAATGTTGGAATCATTGATATTAATACTTCATAATTCGAATGTTTCTAAAAGAAACCTCATTGCCATGGTCTTGTAAAGCAATATGACCGGAGAATGTTTTTCCAAAATCTGGTGTTTCGCCTTTTGCAAATTTTGATCTTTTTATTAATTCTTTCCAAGCATCATCACCTAAATGTGTTTTAACAACCGTTACACCATTCATTTTTAGTTCTAATACTCCTTTTTTTGAAATGATGTCTACCAAGTTCCATTCTCCAGCAGGTTTAACATGACCCTCTTCGGTTGCGATTAAATCATATAAATCACCAGCGCGGTGACTTCTATTTTTCGCATCGGGATGTCCATCATTGTCAATAATTTGCATTTCTGGCCCTGTATGAAAAGTATAATTATATTTTGTAGGGCTGTCTTGCACAAAAAACATGATTCCACTGTTTCCATTTTTAGAGATCTTCCATTCTAACGCTAAGTGAAATTCATCAAAGCTTTTATCTGTTACTAAATCTCCGCCACCTTTACCATTTTTTCTTGCTGATGGGTTATATATAAGGATGCCATTGTCAACGTTCCAAGCAGCACCAGCTGTTTTTTCGCCATAGCTATGCCAACCAGTAGTAGATACACCATCAAATAAGCTGAACCAAACATTTTTTTTCTGTGCATTTACATTTGTAAAAACAAGTAATGTAAATACGGCTATCAGCATTTTTTTCATAAGCAATCGTTGTTTTTAAGACCCGGTTATTTTAAACTTAAAACATATTTAACCATCGTTTCAGCATCAGCCTGACTTAAGGTTGAATGAGCAGTCATTGGAATAGCCCCCCATACACCAGTTCCGCCTTTTATAATTTTACCTGCCAACATTTTTATGTTTGCTGGTGTACTTGCATATTTTTTAGCTACATCTTTATAAGAAGGTCCAATCACTTTCTCATTTATTTTATGACAGGTCAAACAATCGCTATTGGCAACTAATTTTAATCCTTTTTCTATATCAGCTTTACTAACCGCAGGAGGAGCTACAGCAGTTGTTGCAGTTGCTGTGGCAGAGGCCGTTGAGGTTGTTGTTGTGTTTGATTTGGTTTCAACAGTTGTTGTATTTGAACTTGTTTCACTTGAAGTTGGAGCTTGTTGTGCAGGAACTGCTTCAGCAGTATGTTTACCTCCGCCACACGCCATTAATAATACACCTGCTAACATTGTAACTAAAACCTTTTTCATACTTTAATTTTTATTCGTTGTTAATTTTATTATTTACTGAATACCTAAAATCTTTTTATTAAATGCCTCGTCAGATCCCGTGCTTGCAAAATCATCAAAAGCTTTTTCTGTTACTTTAATGATATTGTTTTGAATAAACACAGCACCTTCCGCAGCACCCACTTCTGGATGCTTTAAACAACATTCCCATTCCATGACAGCCCAACCTGTATAGTTATAAGCTGCTAATTTGCTAAAGATACTTTTAAAATCTACTTGACCATCACCTAATGATCTAAATCTTCCTGCACGATCAATCCAATTTTGGTAACCACCATACACGCCTTGCTTGGCAGACGGATTGAATTCGGCATCTTTTACATGGAACATTTTTATACGCTCATTAAAAGCATCAATGTATCCTAAATAATCCATGCATTGCAAAACAAAGTGCGAGGGATCGTATAATAAACATGCGCGCGGATGTTGATTTACTTTTTCTAAAAACATTTCATAGGATACACCATCATGTAAGTCCTCGCCCGGATGAATTTCATAACAAAGGTCAACCCCTACTTTGTCGTATTCATTTAAGATAGGTGTCCATCTTTTTGCTAATTCAGAGAAACCAGTTTCTACTAATCCTGCAGGGCGTTGTGGCCAAGGGTAAACTGTATGCCATAGCAAAGCGCCACTAAAAGTGGCAGATGCATGTAATCCTAAATTTTGCGAAGCTTTCGCTGCATATATTAATTGTTGCACGGCCCATTCGGTTCTTGCTTTTGCATTGCCTCGAACTTCTGTTGGAGCGAATCCATCGAATTGTGCATCATAAGCAGGATGCACGGCAACCAATTGACCTTGTAAATGTGTAGAGAGTTCTGTGATTTCTAAACCTGCCGCATTTACAATGCCTTTAATTTCTTGAGCATAGGTTTTACTTTCCGCTGCTTTTTGTAAATCAATACAGCGCGCATCCCAACTTGGAATTTGTACTCCTTTGAAACCTAGGCCTGCAGCCCATTTACAAATACCTTCTAAAGTATTAAAGGGGGCAGTGTCGCCCATAAATTGTGCTAAAAATATTCCAGGTCCTTTTACTGTTGTCATGGTAGTTAATTTTATAAAACGTAAGGTGTCCACTTTTTATCAGATTGCGCTGAAGCAACTACATTATCAATAAATGCCATACCTCTTATTCCATCTTCAACACCAGGGAAATCTAACATTTCCGCAGTTGGGGTAGTTCCATCAATCTTACATCCTAGGGTTAATGCAAAATTGCGATAGATATTTGCAAATGCTTCTAAGTAACCTTCTGGGTGGCCAGCTGGAGTGCGACAATTATGACTTGCCGCCTTGTATAAATGTGCGCTACCTGCTCTTAATATTTGTGAAGGAGCATCCAACCATTTTACAATTAAAGAATTGGGTTCATGTTGGAACCATTCAATGCCACCTAATTCACCATAAACTCTGATCTTTAAAGCATTTTCTTCTCCTGCTGCAACTTGAGATGCCATTAAAACACCTTTTGCGCCATTGTCAAATTTTAACATCACTGCACCGTCATCATCCATCACACGTCCTTCTACCATTGTATTTAGTTCGGCACAGATATCAGTAATTTTTGCACCCGTAATATATTCAGATAAATGCGCTGCATGGGTTCCTATGTCACCCATCACCGAGCTCTTGCCCGATTTTTTTGGATCGGTTCTCCAAGCTGCTTGCGCATTGCCCTCTCTCTCAGAAAGCTTGCTTAACCATCCTTGCGGATACTCTACCCATACTTTACGAATCTTACCCAATTTGCCGTCGGCAATCATTGCTTTAGCTTGTTTTACCATTGGATAACCTGAATAAGTATGTGTTAGGCAAAGGGTTAATCCAGTTTCGTCTAATTTCTTTTTTAGTTGTTTGGCTTCATCTAATGAAAAAGTAATTGGTTTTTCAATCACCACATTAAAGCCATGCTCCAAAGCCATCATAGCAGGAGCGAAGTGTGCGAAGTTGGGTGTTACGATGGTTACAAAATCCATACGCTCGTTAGCAGGGAGCGCGGCTTCTGCTTTTATCATTTCTTCGTAGGTAAGGTAGGTTCTAGATGCAGGTAAGAACAATGCTTTTCCTGAAGCTACTGCAATTTCGGGGTTAATACTTAATGCACCACAAGCCAATTCAACCAATCCATCCATATTGGCTGCTAATCGGTGAATGGCGCCAATAAAGGCATCCTGGCCTCCACCAACCATCCCCATACGCAATTTTCTATTCATCTTTTTTAAGTTTTAAAACTAACAATTGGTTTTTATTGTGTCATTATAACACTTTCAAAATAACACAATAGCAATTTCCCTCTATTTTCTCAAAAAACCCCGTTTTTTCACTAAAAATATTTTAAAAGATTGCAAATAAAATTTACATTTATCAAATCATTGCTGCTCACTAAACCAACTATTTATTGCCATGGCTTCAAATGTGAATAGAAGAAACTTAATAAAACAAGTTTTATCAGGATCCGCTGCTTTAGCTGCTGGGGTAGCCCTACCAAAATCGGTATTGGCTTCTGTTGATAATTCCGAAAATTTTACTTTGCAAAAATTAAAAGGCAATATCAATCATTCCGTTTGTAGATGGTGTTATAGCGATATGAAATTGGAAGATTTATGTAAAGTGGTTACAAAAATTGGTTTTGGCGCTATTGATTTATTAAAACCAAATGAGTGGCCAATTGCCAAACAATATGGCTTGGATTGTTCTATGTGTTATACTGCTGGTGAAACTAGTTTAACCAAAGGATGGAATGATTTAAAAAATCACGCTTGGTTAATCAAAGATTATTTAGAAGGCATTCAATTAGTAGCAGCAGCAGGCTATAAAAATTTAATTTGTTTTGCCGGTAACAGAAATGGGATGGATGATGAAATTGGTTTGCAAAATTGTGTTACAGGATTAAAGCAAATTTTGCCACTCGCTGAAAAGTTAGGTGTTACCATACAAATTGAATTATTCAATTCAAGAATTGATCATAAGGATTACATGGGAGATAAATCTGCTTGGGGCATTGAATTATGTAAGCGCTTGGGTTCTCCTAATTTTAAAATTTTATTTGACATTTATCATATGCAAATAGATGAAGGAGACATTATTCGTTCTATTCAAAACAACCATCAATATTTTGGGCACTATCATACTGCCGGGGTTCCGGGCAGACACGAAATTGATGAACGTCAAGAATTAAATTATCCAGCTATTATGCGTGCTATTGTGGCAACTGGCTATACAGGATATGTGGCTCAGGAATTTATGCCTGCTGATACCGATAAAATAGCATCCTTAAAAGCAGCCATTAAAATTTGTGATGTTTAAATTCAAAATAATAAAATCTCTTTTTTTTTAAATACAATTTCTATAATAAATAAAATTCAACAAAATGGCGGGACAACAGTATGATGCAATCGTGGTGGGTTCGGGAATTAGCGGCGGATGGGCAGCTAAAGAACTTACTCAAAAAGGATTAAAAGTTTTAATGCTTGAACGCGGAAGAAATATCGAACACATTAAAGATTATGTAAACGCTAATAAAGAATCTTGGGAATTCCCTCATCGTGGCGGTAGAACGCAACAAATGATTCAGGATTATCCAGTATTGAAAAGAGATTACCCTTTAAATGAAACCAATTTAGATTATTGGTGCGTTGACAAGGACCATCCTTATGTTGAAACGAAGCGTTTTGATTGGTTCAGAGGATATCATGTGGGAGGCCGTTCATTAATGTGGGGTCGTCAAAGTTACCGTTGGTCTGATTTAGATTTTGAAGCAAATGCTAAAGACGGTCATGGTGTAGATTGGCCTGTACGTTATAAAGAAATTGCGCCATGGTATGATTATGTAGAAAAGTTTGCTGGTATTTCTGGTAACCGTGATGGTATTGATGTGTTGCCTGATGGTCAATTTTTACCTCCAATGGATTTAACCTGTGTAGAGAAAGATGTTGCAGCAAGACTTAAAAAAATATACAATGGTACTCGTCATTTAATTATTGGTCGTACTGCTAATATTACTGTTCCTCATGAGGGCCGTCCAGGTTGTCAGTTTAGAAATAAATGTTGGCTAGGTTGTCCATTTGGCGGATACTTTAGTACACAGTCTTCTACTTTACCTGCGGCAATGGCTACTGGTAAATTAACCTTAAGACCATTTAGTATTGTAACTAAGGTTTTATATGACAAAGATAAAAAACGTGCAACTGGTGTTGAGGTTTTAGATGCCGAAACAAATAAGACTATTGAGTACAGTGCAAAAATTATTTTCTTAAATGCATCTACTTTAAATAGTACTTGGATTTTAATGAACTCTGCAACTGATGTATGGGAAGGCGGCTTAGGAAGTAGCTCCGATGCATTGGGTAAAAACTTAATGGACCACCATTTAGGTATTGGTGCAGGTGGTGTGGTAGAAGGATATGAGGATCAATATACTTTTGGACGTCGTGCCAATGGATTTTATATTCCAAGATATAGAAACGTAGGGGATGATAAACGTGATTATTTACGTGGATTTGGTTACCAAGGTGGTGGCTCTAGACAAGGTTGGCAACATGAGGTAGCTGAATTTAGCATTGGTGGACAATTTAAAGATGCATTAACGGAGCCAGGTGTTTGGACTATTGGTATGGGTGGCTTTGGTGAGATGTTACCAGATCCAACCAATAAAGTAACCCTAGATAAAAATGTAAAAGACAAGTGGGGCTTAAATGTATTGAACATTGACTGTGAGTTAAAAGATAACGAACTTAAAATGCGTAAAGACATTATTGCTGATGCACAAGAAATGTTAGAAAAAGCGGGTGTTAAATATGTTTCTGCACGTGATGGTGATGGTACTCCAGGAAGAGGTATTCATGAAATGGGTACAGCACGTATGGGTAGAGATCCAAAAACTTCGGTGTTAAACGGTAACAACCAAGTTTGGGATGCACCAAACGTATTTGTAACTGATGGCGCTTTCATGACAAGTGCGTCTTGTGTAAACCCTTCATTAACTTATATGGCATTCACGGCGCGCGCTGCCGAATTTGCTGTAAGTGAATTGAAAAAAGGAAACTTATAATTTTAAATCATTTTTTAAATAATATTTTATGATGAACAGAAGAGAAGCTTTATCAAGAGTTGCAATCATAATGGGTGGCACTATTTTAGGTGCCGATGCTTTTGCAGCGGGTTTAAAAACAAGCACTACAAGCATTACTTTAACTAAAGCAGATATTGCATTTTTAAATGAAGTAGGTGAAACCATTTTACCAAAAACTAAAACACCTGGTGCTAAAGAAGCAAATGTGGGTGCTTTTATGCAAATTATGGTGAATGATTGTTACGAAACAAAGGATCAAGCCATTTTTATGGAGGGTATAAAAAAATTAGACGAAGCATGTAAACAAGCGAATGGTAAAACATTCATGTTATCAACGCCTGCTCAACGAACAAGTTTATTGATTGCATTAGATAAAGAAGCTAAAGAGTATCAAAAAACTAAAAAGGGAACTGACCCTAAACATTATTTCACCATGATGAAAGAATTAACACTTACAGGCTTCTTCACTTCAGAAGTAGGTGCTACAAAAGCTTTACGACATATTGCCGTACCAGGTAAATTTGTTGGATCATATCCTTATAAGAAAGGAGATAAGGCTTGGGCAACTAGCTAGTCATCAACATAATAAAAAAGGCGAGCGCTTAATTAAGTTACTCGCCTTTTTTATTATAAAAACGTATTTGATAAAATTTAAATTATGAATCAATCAAGAAGAAATTTTCTACGTAATTCTGCGCTGGCAGGATTAGCAGTTTCCATGCCATTTAGAAATGAGTTAATGGCCATGACGGCAGCTAAAAACTCGTTTGGTATTCAGTTGTGGTCGGTTAAGGAAGCATTAGCCAAGGATACTTTAGGGGTGCTTAAGCATTTATCAAAAAGTGGGTACAAAAAAATTGAAAGCTTTGAAGGCGATAAAGGTATTTTTTGGGGTATGAAAAATACGGAATTTAAAAAAGTGATGGATGATTTAGGCATGCAATTAGTTTCATCACATTGTGATAACACAAAGGACTTTGAAAGAAAAGCAGCTGAGGCAGGAGAGATTGGCATGAAGTATTTAATTTGCCCACATAAAGGAGCGCAACCAAGTATTGATAATTACAAGAAATTTGCAGACGAGTTTAATGCCTGCGGTGAGATTGCTAAAAAAAATGGCATCCGATTTGCCTATCATAATCATGATTATTCTTTTGTACCAATGAATGGTATTGTGCCACAGGATGTAATGATGAATAACACCAATAAGGATACAGTTGATTTTGAAATGGATTTGTATTGGACAAATGTAGCGGGCATTGATTCCCTTGCCTATATGGATAAGCATCCAGGACGTTTTAAATTAGTACACGTAAAAGATTTAATTAAAACAAACAGTTCCGAAGGCCATGAGTCATGTGTGATAGGTAAGGGAACCATTGATTATAAATCTATGTTACCAAAAATCGCGCAAAATGGGGTTGAACATATGATTGTGGAGCAAGAGGCTTACACCGGCACAAATGAATTAGATGCTGCTAAAGATGACGCTGCTTATATGAAAACATTAAAGTGGTAATTAAGCTACTTCAATCAAGTTAGTAGTTTTTATAATATCGGTTAATGCATTATATAGTGCCTCTACATCCTGCACACTGTTAAATGCATTTATCGAATAGCGCATATATACATCTTCCTCTTGTCGCATGATGGGGATTTCAATGTGGTACTCCTTAAATAACTTTCTTTGTAAAAGTTCAGGCTCTTTGGTTTTAATTGGAATGCTTATCATTTGACCAATCCATTCGCTATTTAAAGGGCTAATGGCTTGTGTTCCCAACAACGCATAAAACATAGCAGCATGGGAAAGTACCATTTCGTGACATTCTTTGGATACTGCTTTCCAGTTATGCTCCTGCATGAATTCAATACATTTGGGTACGGTTAAGAATGCAGAAAAATCACGCGTACCAATCATTTGATGGTAATCTAAAAACAAAGATGCCGAAGGTTTTGCTGCTTTATATCCCCAACTTACTACTAAGGGTTCACATAAATGTTGAACCGATTTATGTGCGTATAAAAAACTAGCTCCTTTTGGTGCCATCATCCATTTATGACAAGCACCAACATAAAAGTCGACTGCTAATTCATTTACTTTTAAGTCAATTTGAGCAGGCGCATGTGCGCCATCCACAATAGTGATTAATCCTTTTGATTTTGCAATCTCACAAATTTCTTTAACTGGAAATATTAATGCAGTGGCACTGGTGATATGGCTTATAAAAACAGCTTTTGTTTTGGGGGTAAGCCCTGCAAAAAAGTCTTCTATAAATTGTTCCTTTGTGGTAATAGGTAAATTTATTTTCTGTCTCTTATAAATAGCTTTCTTTTGGTTACAGTAATAATCCCAGGTTCTATCACATGCTCCGTATTCTATATTGGTGGCTAATATTTCATCTCCTTCGTTAAGTGGAAAGCTTTTCGCAATAATGTTCACAGCAAAACTTGGGTTGGTGATATACACTAAATCATCTTTATCATCTACATGAATAAATTTAGCCAAGGCTGCTCTTGAGGAGGACAAATATTCAACACCATCGAATGCAATAAATTGAACCGGTTCAGCTTCTAAGACTTTTTGCCAATCTTGGTAATGATCAAATACGGGTTGAGGAGTTGCACCAAAAGATCCAAAGTTTAAAAAATGAATATCTTTTCTTAATAAAAAAAGTTCTTTTAAATTACTATTCATCACATTTATTTTTTTGTTCAATTACCTTAGGCACATCATAAATCAGATTCCACCTAAATGACTTTACTTTTTCGAAGTTAAGCAAAAAAAATCCCCTCGAACATCGAGAGGATTTTGAATTTGTTATTTGAGTCCAAATTATACGCCCAAACTCCAACCTGCACGATATGTTCTTTTTACGAACTGATTCGCTGGCTCGAAATTGGTAATTTTCATATTTGGACCATCCCAAGTTAGTTGTATGTTTCTTCCTGGGTAAGTAGTTAAACCTTTTTTATCGGTTCCTTTGTAATCATAACTTCTAATGGCTAGGTTACCCATTAAAACAGACTCCGTTAAAGGACCTGCAATATCAAAATGAGAACTCAAAGTTTTTGCTTCCTTGCTACCAGGACCTGCGATACAAGCTTCCACCCATGCTGCATAGTGGCCGTTGTCTCCATTTTTAACTCGTTCTACTGTTTGAGGCACTTTTGTAGTAGCCGTTCTGCTTGTAGGTAATAATTGAGGATTCACACCATATGTGCCTGCCATCATTTTCCCTTTTGTACCTTCAAATATTACACCATTACCTCCGTCTCCCATTATTTCATTTGGTCCTAATTCTTCGGGACGTTCTGGTTGAATACCACCATCCATCCAATGTAATTTTACATCTGGTTTACCATTTTGACCTTTGAAAGTTAAGATAATATGAGATGCAGCTGGTGGACTGTCTGGTGAATAAACTCTTTGCCAAGGCGCAGTATATCTTGTTGCCACACTACATTCAGCAGCAACTGGATAACCTAATCCCAATACCGCAAAAGCAGGTGCCATAATATGACAAGCCATATCACCTAATGCACCGGTTCCGTAATCCCACCATCCTCTCCAGTTAAACGGTAAAAGATCCGTGAAATAACTTTTTTCCGGAGCTGTACCTAACCAAAGATTGAAATCCAATTCTTTTGGTATTTCATTGGCTGTTGCAGGGCGAATAACGCCTTGAGGCCAAACAGGTCGGTCGGTATAACAATATATTGTATGTACATCGCCAATTAAACCTGCGTTATACCAATCTTGTAACATACGCACTCCATCACCCGATGAACCTTGGTTACCCATTTGTGTAACTACATTGTGATCATGCGCAGCTTTGGTCATCATTCTAGCCTCGTAAATATCATGTGCCATTGGTTTTTGCACATACACATGCTTTTTTAATTGCATTGCTGCCATTGCTTGCACAGCGTGCATATGATCGGGTGTTGAAACAGAACATGCATCAATAAGCTTATGTTCTTTTTCTAACATCTCTCTATAATCCTTATATACTTTTGCTTTAGGATAACGTTTACGGCTAATAGCGGTTTGACGCTCATCTACATCACACAAAAAGGCGATGTCGGCTTTCCCGCTATTGTAAAATGAAAATAAATCACTTTCACCTTTACCGCCAGCACCTATACCAGCAATTTGTAATTTATCACTTGGAGCAGTAAATCCTTTGCCTCCCAATACGGATCTTGGAACAATATAAAATCCTCCAAGGGCCATCGCTGAATTTCGGATGAAATCTCTTCTCGAATTAATTGACTTTTTTCTAGACATAGCAATCTTTAGTTGTGTGGTTTAAATCGGTTTAATCTTATAAACAATCATTCCGTTAAATTATTAAAAAATCCGGAAAAAACACAATTATTTTGACGACTGAACAAAAGCCTACCTGCTTTCGTTATTATAGCTTAAATTGCTATATCTCAATGTCCAAAACAATGAAAGAATCCATACAACAATTACGTACTTATTTTTTGTCGGGAGCTACTCAATCCTATGATTTTAGACTAAATCAGCTCAAAAGACTCAAAAAAGTAACACTTGAACATGAAAAAGAGATTTACGAAGCGCTTTATACCGACTTAAAAAAAACCAATGAGGATGCTTGGGCAACAGAATTAGGCTTTTTCTTAAGCGAACTCAATCATACTATCGAGCATTTAAAAGGTTGGATGCAGCCTGCTTCGGTGCCAACCAACTTGTTGAACCAGCCTTCTAGTTGCTTTACCATTCGTGAACCCTTAGGAGTAGTATGTATTATTGCGCCATGGAATTATCCTTTTCAGTTATTACTAACACCATTGGTAGGGGCTATTGCAGGAGGGAATTGTGCGGTGCTAAAACCTAGTGAGTTTGCTCCCGCAACTGCCAAAGTAATGCGTAAAATCATAGATGCATTATTCCCGAACAATTATATTATGTATGTTGAAGGTGATGGCGCAACCGTATTGCCACCCATGTTAACTGAAAATAGATTTGATCATATTTTTTATACAGGAAGTACACAGGTAGGAAAAATAATTTATAAATATGCTGCAGAACATTTAACACCTGTTACATTAGAATTGGGTGGCAAAAGTCCCGCTGTTATTAGCTCGGATGCCAATTTACGTGTTGCTGCTAGACGTATTGCAAGCCCTAAATATTCTAATTGCGGACAAATGTGTATCGCGCCGGATTATGTTTTAGTGCCAACAGAATTAAAAGATAAGTTTATTGAAGAACTTATCACCGCCACTCAACAATTTTATGGAGCAAACGCAAGTGAATCCGAGCATTATGGTAAAATCATTAATGACAAACAATGGCTAAGAATAACGTCCTATTTATCGGAAGGTGAAATAGTATATGGAGGAAAATCCGATAGAGATAAATTATTTATTGAACCAACCATCATGACAGGGATACATCCTAATGCTAAAATTATGCAGGATGAAATATTTGGACCTATTTTGCCAGTACTTACTTACCAATCTAATGAAGAAGCATTGGCAGTGATTCAACAAAATCCAAATCCGCTGGCATTTTATGTTTTCACTGAAAATAAAACCGACGAACAATATTGGTTAACCAATGTACCCTCCGGCGGGGCCTGTGTGAACAATGCAACATTACATATCACCAATCATGACCTGCCTTTTGGTGGTAGAGGGTATAGTGGAATGGGAGGATATCACGGTAAGTCAAGTTTTGATACATTCACCCATCTGAAATCGGTATTAAAAACACCAACCTGGATAGATCCTAATTTTAAATATCCACCCTATACTGGGAAAGGATGGTTATTAAAAAAGTTAATTGGATAAGGGCATAAAAAAAACAATCATGATAAAAATTGCCATCGCCTTTGGTGTTTTGGTTACTGCTACTTTAATTATGAAGAAGCCAGGGATGTCTTATCGACAATCTGTATTAAAAACATTGTATCCAGCCATCATGTGGTCGAGTAAAGCTGCGGGTAAAAAACAAATACTCACCAATACAAATAATGTGACAGCTTCCGTTTCATTTTACGCGCTAGCGGTAAAAGATATTAATGGAAATGATTTCAAGTTTTCAGACTTGAAAGGCAAAAAAGTATTAATTGTAAATACGGCAAGTAATTGTGGTTTTACAGGTCAATATGAAGCCTTAGAAAATCTTTCCAAACAATATGCAAATAAGCTTGTTGTGATAGGTATACCCTCTAATGATTTTAAAGAACAGGAATCTGCTGATAATGCCTCTATTGCTAGCTTTTGCAAAAAAAATTATGGAGTTAGTTTCCCATTAATGGGAAAATCCATGGTGATAAAAGGGCAAGCTCAAAATGAAGTGCATAAATGGTTATCTGATATGTCATTGAATGGGTGGTGCAATCAAGAACCTGCTTGGAATTTTTGTAAATACTTAGTAAATGAAAAGGGGGAGCTAACGCATTACTTTCCCATGACAGTGGATCCAATGGCAAAAGAAGTAACTGCTGCTATTGAAGCGCAGTAACGAAATAAATAATGTACAATACAATTTAGTTTATAGGGCAATGTTCATGGTAATTCTCTAAAACAATTTTACCAGATTCAATCACCATCCCTTTATATTGCTCCTTAATTTCATCTAATACTGCTTCAATTTCTAAAGGATCTGTGATGCGTACTAATTTTGCGCGATAATCCTTTATGCTTGGCAATCCTTTTAAATAATTCGCATAATGTCTTCTCATTTCATTAATGCCAGCAATAGGGCCCTTCCATTCTAATGATTTTTGTAAATGCTTTCTTGCTACTTCTACTCTTTCTTCAATGGTTGGATCGGCACGTTTTTCACCTGTTGCTATATAATGTTTAATCTCTCTAAAAATCCAAGGATACCCAATGGCTGCACGGCCAATCATTATACCATCTACACCATATTTATTTTTATACTCCACTGCTTTCTCAGGCGAATTAATATCACCATTTCCAAAAATAGGGATGGTAATACGTGGATCGTTTTTCACTTCTCCAATTAATGTCCAATCCGCTTCGCCCTTATACATTTGCATTCTAGTTCTACCATGTATTGCCAGGGCTTTGATACCTACGTCTTGCAAACGTAAAGCCACTTCTCTAATATTTTTACTGTTTTCATCCCAGCCCAATCTTGTTTTTACAGTAACAGGTAGGTTGGTGCTTTTTACCACAGCCTCAGTTAAGCGTACCATTAAATCCAAATCTTTTAATACACCCGCTCCTGCGCCTTTCATGGCAACTTTTTTTACGGGGCAACCAAAATTTATATCAATTAAATCTGGGTTCACTGTATCTACAATTTTTGTACATAAAGCCAATGCTTCTTCATCCCCTCCAAAAATTTGAATTCCTATTGGGCGCTCATAATCGTAGATATCTAGTTTTTGTTTGCTTTTAATGGCATCTCTAATAAGTCCTTCACTACTTATAAATTCGGTATACATTAAATCCGCTCCATTGTCCTTGCAAACGGCTCTGAATGGGGGATCACTTACATCCTCCATGGGAGCGAGTAATAAAGGGAAGTCCGGTAATTGTATATTGCCTATCGAAACCATATGATTTTCATTATCTTGCATCCTGTGAATGCTTGTGCAAATGTAACAATAAATTGTGTTTAGATGAATAATGAACATAGAGGCCTTTTTCAAATGCATCCCGCCATGCGATTTGTTATCTTCTTCCTTATGACTGGCATAAGTTTGATTTTAGGCGCTATGATAAGTTTTTCGATTGTTGCCTTTAGTTTAGATATCTCTTTTTCGGAATTACCTTCTGCGATGTTAGCACCTCAAAATGCTAAATTAGCTTTAGTCACAAATGCCATTGCCTCAATTATTTCTTTTTTCATTCCAAGTTGGGCTGTTGCTTATTTTTCCGAAGGCGGTATTTCAAAAAATATGGGTTTTAAAAAAATTAACGGCATACACAAAGTCTTTATTGTAATGCTATTGGCTTTTTCGGGTTTAGCATTAAGTGGTGCATTGGCAACCGCAACGGAACTCATCCCCATTTCCAATGGAATGCATGATTGGGCCATGTCATTAGAAGATAGCTATAAAAAAGCAATGGTGGCAATAACAAAAATGAAATCGGGTAATGATTTGTTTGTGAATTTGTTATTGGTTGCATTTGTTCCTGCGGTAATGGAGGAGCTTTATTTTAGAGGGGCATTGCAAAAAACAATCAAGGACTGGTTTAAAAAACCAGTGTATGCAATAATACTTACTGCAATTATATTTAGTGCATTTCATTTTTCATTTTATGGATTTTTGTCTAGAATGGCATTAGGTGTAATGTTGGGATTCATTTATGAGTACACCAAAACTATTTGGTTGCCTATATTATTACATTTTATAAATAATGGGGTAGCTATTTTAGGTTTGTATTTGGTAAGAAATGATATCAAAAAAACAAATCAATTAATGGATGAGGGCATGCCCATTTATTGGGGCATTGTTGCATTAGCATTGGTTGTTTTTCTTTTAGCACAATTAAAAAAAGACACACCTCATGAAAGATTGGATAATGATTTACGCTAATAGTAATTTATCAACCGCAGCATTGGTGACTGGTTTATTAAATGAAAAAGAAGTACCTGCAAAATTATTAAATAGAAAAGACTCGGCGTATGTATTTTTAGGTGAAGCAGAGGTTTATGTTCCAGCTGAATTTATTAATATTGCAAAGGAAATTCTTAATACCATTGAATTAGACATATTGGACGTATAGTTGTATATTGAATAAAATTATAAATAAGTATGGCATTTAATTTTTCAATTTTTAAGGTTAGGGCTTTATCGGCTATTGTATTCGCCATTATTATGGTAGGGGGTATTGTTTGGAATAACTGGTCATTTTTTACACTTTTTGCTGTTATTGCAATTGGTTGTTTATATGAGTATCAAAAATTACTAGCACTAATTTATCCCACATATAAAAATATTTCTCTCATACATAAGTGGGGGCTTATTTTGTTAGGAGTAAGCATCATGTTTGCATTATCAAATAAAATATTGCCAATAAACGCTACTGTATTTAGTGTGGTGAGAACAAAGTTAGTGCCGGTACTTGCAGGTGCTATTATTTTATCCGACGTATTTACTAAAAAATTTAATGTAAAAAATTTAGCCATAAGTTTTGCAGGATTAATTTATATCCCAATGAGCTTATCCTTATTTTACATTATTAAAGGTGCCAATGCTAATTATAATTATGATCAGTATTATGCAGCGTATAAATTTGTAATTCCTTTATTGATTGTGGTTGCAATTTGGGTAAATGATACTATGGCTTATTTAGTGGGTTCTTTTATTGGTAAACGACAACTATCGCCGGTTTCCCCCAATAAAACATGGGAAGGTACTATTTCGGGTATTATCATTACAGTATTGCTCGTCCCAACTGTCACCGCATATATTTTTAGAGACTTAGACACAAATTTTGTGTTTTTACTTTGTTTAGTGTCAACAATCGCTGGCACTTATGGTGACTTATTTGAAAGTAGTTTAAAAAGACAAGCAGGTGTAAAAGACAGTGGTAAAATGATGCCAGGACATGGTGGTTTTTTAGATCGTTTCGATTCTATTTTATTGGCTGTTCCCTTTGTTTGGTTCTTAATGGATATACTTTATCGCCAATAATTAAAATAGTTTTACCTTTGCGTTTTAAATTAATTGTATGACTATACACAGAGAAGGAACACCCACTATTGCTTTAACAGCATTTTTAGTAGGCCTTATTAATATTGCCAGCTTTTCATATCTTTTCCCAGTGAGTGAAATAGCGGGTTGGGCTGTGTTTATAGTTACTTTGGGATTGTTTTTATTTATTGTTTCATTCTTTAGAATGCCAAACAGAAACTGGACCATTGATTCCTCTGCTATTGTTTCTCCTGCAGATGGTAAAGTAGTTGTGATAGAGGAAGTTGCTCCAGATGAATACTACAAAGAAAAAAGAATTCAGGTTAGTGTTTTTATGAGTCCTGCAAATGTGCATGTGAATAGAACACCTATTGCAGGCAATATTATTTACAATCAATATCATCCTGGTAAGTTTTTGGTGGCTTGGCATCCAAAATCTTCTACCGATAATGAACGTTGGTCGGTGGTTATTGAAAATGAGAAGGGTAGTATTTTACTAAAACAAATTGCCGGTGCTTTGGCACGTCGTATTTGTAATTATGCAACAGTGGGTACTCAATTTGATCAAACTGCTGAATATGGATTTATTAAGTTTGGAAGTAGGGTAGACTTATTATTGCCTTTGGATGCTAAAATTAATTGTAAAATTGGAGATGTTGTAAAAGGAGGTATTACTGTTTTAGCCAAATGGTAATTGCTCATGAATTATAAAAAAATAAGCCTCGATAATCGAGGCTTATTTTTTTATAAGATGTTTTCTAATTCCTTTAAATGTGTAATGGTATAGGTTGCAGGAATAGTAGGCACAGCGTTTATGTGATTTACAAATACGGAGTCCATGCCAATATTAATGGCACCTTGAATATCGGCGGCTTCATTATCGCCAATCATAATACTTTGTTCCAGTTTCGCACCTGCCTTTTGCAAGGCGTATTCAAATATTTCCTTATGGGGTTTTAAGCTATTGCTTCCCTCAGAAGTGATAACTTCCTTAAAGTATGGGGTTAAATTTGAGTTTTCAATTTTTTTAAATTGTACCGATTCAAAACCATTGGTGATGAGGTGCATTTGATAGCCCTTGGTTTTTAAATAGTCTAATATTTCGATGGTGTAAGGGAATAAGTTTTTCTTATTGGGTAAAATATCTAAATAGTCAAATGACATTGCTTTTGAAAGCGTTTCGTCTGCAATTTTGTATTCTAATAAACTTAAGTAAATACGTTTCCATCTTAACTCATCCTGTTTAATAAATCCTTTTGTATACCTATCCCATAATCGGTGATTGTGAATGCTGTATTGGTCGAAAAATGCATCAAAATCCTGTATACCCTTGGCAGTTAAATTATATTTATGATGTAAATCCAATAAGGTTTCTTTTGAATTCATTTCAAAATCCCAAATCGTATGGTCTAAATCAAAGAATAAGTGTTGATAGGGCATGGCTCCTTTTTGGTTTATTTATAAGTAGCGAATTTACAGGATTGCTTCCTATCTTTATTCCATAATAATATCATTTTTGTATGAATATTGTAATTACAGGGGCCTCTAAAGGTATTGGATTGGCAATTGCTGAAATATTTGCTAGTTATGGCCATGATTTGCTGCTAACAAGTAAAACGCCTGTTGCATTAGACAGTGCAGTAAACAGCTTGCGTAATCAATTTCCAGCAGTGAAGATTGAATCTAAGGCTGCAGATTTATCTATCCAGCAAGAAGTATCTAATTTCGCCAATTGGTGTTTAGGTAAGTGTAAGCCTCATATTTTAATTAATAATGCAGGGTATTTTGTACCTGGTCAATTAAAGGATGAAGCAGATGGACAATTGCAGGATCAGTTGAATACTAATTTATTTTCTGCCTATCATTTAACAAGGGCATTGCTTCCAAGTATGCTATCGCAAAAAACGGGACATATATTTAATATTTGTTCCATTGCTTCATTACACGCATATGAAAATGGAGGTGCGTATAGTATAAGTAAGTTTGCCCTACTTGGGTTTTCCAAGAATTTACGTTTAGAATTGAAAGATAAAGGCATTAAGGTAACTGCAGTTTGCCCAGGTGCTGTATATACCAATAGCTGGTCGGGTTCAGGAGTGGACCCAAAAAGAATTATGGAGGCTAGTGATATTGCTAAAATGATTTATGCTGCGACACAATTAAGTCCACAAGCTGTGGTTGAGGATATTGTGATGCGTCCACAGTTGGGAGATTTATAGGGCTTGCATTTTTATAAACGCTCTTCGGCGTCATCAATGCGTGGAGTGGTATTAAAACTTTCTCTCGCTTTTTTGGTAGCTGCTAATCTTTCTACAATTACTTGTGCAATTAGTTTGCCTGCGTCTTCGTTGGGGTTAGAGCTTAATATATTTTTAAGTTTTGCCTCTGACACATCAATTCGATATAGTATTTGAACCAATTTAGAAAAATCGTTCTTGATTAATTCATTAATGGCTTGCTCTAAATTAGGCGTATCTAATTTTTCGAGTGATTGTAAATTAATTTCCATAATTAAGATTTAGGCTTGCTTATAAATTCAACTTTGCTATGATTGCTTTATTTAAATAAACTTTTCAGTAACGCCTAAGCTAAATAAAGCAAAGTCATATTTTACGGGATCCCTTGGATCTAAAGTTCGACAATAATGGGTTAACTCCAATGCAGTTTGCCAATCGGTTTGGGGTCTGCTAATAATCCCTAATGTTCTGGAGACCCTTGCTACGTGAACATCAATAGGCATAATTAAGGCTGATGGCTTTACGGCTTCCCAAATACCAAAATCAACGCCTTGTTTATCTTTTCTAATCATCCATCTTAATAACATATTTAACCTTTTACAAGTGGAGCCTGAAGCGGGACTTGAAACATGTTTTTGTGTTCGTCTAGGTGCATCTTCCAATGACATAAAATAAGATTGAAAATGTGTTAATGCGGCTTCCACCGTTTTAATTTTAGCATTGGTAAACTGATTTTGAAAAAATGCAGTTTCTAAAGAACCATGCTTACTATAATGATGTTTAAAAAATTCTATGCAGTATAAGGCATCGGTATCATTAAATGTACGATGCTTAAAACCTATTATCTTTTTTAAATCCTTGGGGCTATGTTCAAGACAGAAGTCAAATGGAGCATACTCCATTCTTTCTAATAACTCTTTACTCTTATTAATAATTGTTGTACGATTGCCCCATGCAAAAATGGCGGCAAAAAAAGCAGCAATTTCAATGTCTTGCTGCTTTTTAAATAGATGCGGAATACTAACAGGATCTTTAGGAATGAAATCAATCTGATTGTACTGCCTAACTTTTTGGTCTAATATTTTTTTAATATTTTCTTGCTGCGTCACTTTATAAGTTGTGCGTATTTATTTATCCGATTGCTTGTGCTAAATCGGCAATAATATCTTCTGCATCTTCAATCCCCACACTTAATCTTATAAGTCCATCGGCTAAACCGTTGGCTATTCTTTGTTCACGTGGAATAGAAGCGTGTGTCATACTCGCAGGATGATTTATTAAAGATTCTACACCTCCTAAACTTTCTGCTAATGAAAATATCTTAGTACTTGATAATACCTTGGTAGCTGCTGCAATACTATCATCTTTTAAGGTAAAGCTCATCATTCCTCCAAAACCACGCATTTGTTTTTTAGCAATGTCGTGATTAGGATGATCTGAAAATCCACACCAGTATACCTTTGCTACTTTAGGATGTTGACGTAAATAAGCGGCCACTTTTTCACCATTTTCACAATGTCTTTGCATTCTCACATGTAAGGTTTTAATGCCTCTTAATACTAAGAAACAATCCTGTGGCCCAGGAACGGCTCCTGTACTTTTTTGTATGAAATACAATTGATCTCTTAATGCTTGATCATTCATTACCAAGCATCCTTGTATCACATCACTATGTCCTCCTAAATATTTAGTGGCAGAATGCATTACAATAGTAGCTCCGTCATCCAATGGGTTCTGTAAATAGGGAGATGCAAAAGTATTGTCTACGCATACTATACAGTTATGCTTTTTCCCAATGTCAGCAATAGCAGCAATATCTGTAATGTTCATTAAAGGGTTGGTTGGTGTTTCCACCCAAATAAGTTTTGTTTGTGGTGTGATGGCCTTTGCTACATTTTCGGCATTGGAAGTATCTACGTAATGAAATTTAATATTCATTTTTTCATATACTTTGGAAAACAAACGATAAGTGCCACCATACATATCATGTGCCGCGATAACTTCGTCACCAGGCACTAATAATCTCATTACTGCATCGGTTGCCGCAACACCACTACTAAATGCCAAGCCAAATTTCCCATTTTCAATCACTGCAAAAGCTTCTTCTAATGCAAATCGTGTTGGATTTTGACTTCTTGCATATTCGTATCCCTTATGCACGCCAGGAGCGGATTGAACGTATGTTGAAGTTTGGAATATAGGTGTCATAATCGCACCTGTACTAGGGTCGGGATGCGCACCTGCATGAATAAATTTAGTACCTAAGTTATTTTTGTTGGCCATATTGTGAAATTGTATAATGATTTGAATGTATTAGTTTTCTTATTTATTGTATTTGATTGCCGTTTTTAAACATACGATAGGAGAATACCGTTGGAATAATTACCATGATGGCAGTAATTCCAATGAACAATACAATGCCAAAAGTATTGGGAAGTAGAAAAGTGCCAATTGCCTGAAGCACTCCACCCAACAACCATATTTTCCCAGCAACCCTATGTGTTTCGTTCCAATTATCTACATTTTCCAATGTCCATGGTAATTTAAAACCTGCAAAATAATTTTGATGTAGTTTTGGCATATACCATCCCATTCCCGAAAATGCGATACCGATAAATGGGAACAACAGTTTTGAAATATTAATACTTCCGCCAGTGGAAGAATAGGTGATAATCATTCCTAGCACGCTCAAAAAGGATACCATAAATAGTGCAAATCTTTTAAACATACCATCATCCTCGGCCTTCACTCTTTTAGGATCAAAATTTTTAATATTGGAGAGGATAAAAAATGTAAAAATGCCCACGCCCGCCATAATGCCGGGTCCTAAAAAAATAGTGGATTTTGGCCCCCAGTCGTCTGCTTCTCCTTTAATATTAAAATGGGTAGGTATCGTGCTTGGCAAATTGGGATATAGGTATGCAGCATATCCAAAAGGGATAGCTAAAATAAGTATTGCAATGAGAAGATTTTGATTTGAATTTTTCATTTTCGCCTAGTTTACATTGGGGTCTTTAGGGTTAATTCCTATTACTACCACAAGTTACTATTTATGCCTAAAAAAAATTACTTTTGCATCAAATCTGAAAAAATGAGCAAAGGACCTGTTTCCCAGTTTATAGAGCACCATTACCGACATTTTAATGCTGCCGCTTTAGTAGATGCTGCTAAAGGTTATGAAACCCATTTATTAGAGGGTGGCAAAATGCTTGTGAGTTTAGCGGGTGCCATGAGTACTGCTGAATTAGGCATTAGCTTGGCGGAAATGATTCGCCAGGATAAAATTGCCATTATAAGTTGTACAGGTGCGAACCTAGAAGAGGATGTGATGAACTTGGTAGCACATAGTCATTATAAGCGTGTTCCAAATTACCGTGATTTAACACCGCAAGACGAGTGGGATTTATTAGAGAACCATTATAATCGCGTAACAGATACCTGTATCCCAGAGGAAGAGGCTTTTCGTCGTTTACAAAAGCATTTGGTAAAAGTTTGGAAAGATGCTGAAGCGGCTGGTGAAAGATATTTTCCGCATGAATTTTTATACAAGGTTGTATTAAGTGGTGATTTAGAGCAATACTATGAAATAGATCCAAAGAATAGTTGGATTGTGGCAGCAGCAAAAAAGAATATTCCAATTATTGTTCCAGGTTGGGAGGATAGTACTACAGGAAATATTTTTGCTAGCTATGTAATTAAAAATGAATTAAAAGCAAGTACCGTAAAAAATGGTATTGAGTACATGGTAATGTTAACAGAGTGGTACCGAGCCAATAGTGGTGGTAAGGGTGTAGGCTTTTTCCAAGTAGGTGGGGGTATTGCAGGGGATTTTCCTATTTGCGTGGTACCTATGATGTATCAGGATTTAGAATGGCACGATGTTCCTTTTTGGAGTTATTTTTGTCAAGTAAGTGATAGTACTACATCCTATGGTTCTTATTCAGGTGCGGTTCCTAATGAAAAAATTACTTGGGGTAAATTAGACATTCATACGCCTAAGTTTATAGTTGAAAGCGATGCTACCATTGTAGTACCATTGATTTTCGCTTACATATTAGGTCAATAGAATTGCTAACTTTAATTTTTATAAATCCCGGAGCTTACACTTCGGGATTTTTTTATAATAAAATCGCCACCCTCTTTTATGGGGGTGGCGAAAAAGTCATCAGAAAAAAATAAATGTCCCTTAAATTTTTTAAAGGGGCTGTTTATTTATCTAGATGGCATATTCAAAGGAATATCTCTTTTTAACATTTCATCACGATTAGCAATTTCACAAGCGGTATGATAAACCATTACAGTTCTCTTTTGCATTAAATCAAAATTAATTTTTTCAATGGTATCAGTTGGCTTATGGTAGTCGGCCAATAACATACCATCATAGAAGAATAAAACAGGTACACCTTTTCTTGCAAAGTTGTAATGGTCGCTACGATAGTATATCATGTTTGGATCTTTTGGATCATCATATTTATAATCTAAAGTAATTTTACTCGATTCTTTATTCGCTGTTTCGTTAATACCTTGTAATTCAGAGCTTAATTTATCATGACCAATCACATAAACATAGTTTAAAGAATCGGCTGTAGTGCGCTCTGTATCAACACGGCCAATCATATCTGTATTTAAATCGGCTGTTGTTTTATCTAAAGGAAATAAAGGATGCTCTGAGTAATATTGAGAGCCCCATAATCCTTTTTCTTCACCACTCACTGTCATGAATACAATTGTACGTCTTGGTTTTTTGCCTGCTTTTGCAGCTGTAGCAAAAGCTTCTGCCATTTGCATTACACCTACTGTTCCTGAACCATCATCGTCGGCGCCATACCAAATTACATTGCCTCTTTTGCCTAAGTGATCATAATGGCCTGTTAAAAACAGGTATTCTTCTTTTTTATCTGTACCCGGTAAATAGGCAATTACATTGCTACTTTCTAAATTTTCCGTTTTCTTAGTAGCTACTAAGGTTACATCTGAACTATATTCACCTTTAGCAATAGATCCCAATTCACTGATTGTTGCACCAGTTTTAGCCAATATCGCATTGGCAACATTGGTAGAAATATTAGCCATTAAGAAACCTGCAGCATCGTTCTTTTTCAAGTACATATTGCCTTTTGTTTCAGTAGGTGTTTTACGAGGGAAACTTGCAGAAACCACTAATAATCCAGCAGCACCTTTTGCACTAGCAGCACGCATTTTTGCCATTGGAGAAGCTGGATTGGCATTAAATGCACGATTTCCTCCTTGTCCCATTGTTGGCATGCCTTCGCTTGTACCTTCTACTATTAAAACCAGTTTTCCTTTAACGTCTAAGCCCGCATAATCATTAATGCCTTTCGCATCATCTACAATTCCATAACCAGCGAATACTACATTGGAGTAATCCCATTTTCCATTAGAAATAGTTTGTAATGAAAAAGTAAAATCCTTGTCCCATTCAAATGCAGTTCCATTTACAAAAACCGCTTTTGCAGTTAAGTTGTCTTGGTAAACTGGATAAGTTTGTTGGTAGCTAGTTCCGTTGCCAGGTAATAGTCCCATTCTTTTAAATTCACTTTCAATATAAGCGGCTGCCTTCTTTTGACCAGGGCTCGCTGTTTCACGACCCTCCATTTCGGCACTCGCAATAACAGATAGCTTTTCTTTTAAAGCGCCTGGTGTAATTACCTTGCTAAATTTTGCAAGGTCTTTGCCCTTTTGAGCATAAGTCACAGTGCTTATACATAGCATTAAAATCCAGATTAATTTTTTCATGTAATTGATTTTTGTAAAACGATTTAATTAAGATTTAAGAACAACTAATTTTATTCACTCTATTTTGATGTCTACCACCTTCAAAAGAGGTAGTCATGAATTTTTCAATCATTTCTTTGGCTGCTTCAATACGCACAAATCTTGCAGGTATACAAATTATGTTTGCATTATTATGTAAGCGTGTTAATTCAGCTACTTCCGTTAGCCAACATAAACCAGCTCTTATGCCTTCATGTTTATTTGCTGTCATACATACACCATTCGCACTACCACAAAATAATATTCCAAATGCACTCTCTCCATTTTCAACACTTGATGCAGTTGGATGAGCAAAATCGGGGTAGTCAACAGAATCGGTATTATATGTACCAAAGTCCTTTACCTTATGGCCATTTGTTTCTAGCCAACTAATAACCTCTGCTTTATATTCCACTCCTGCATGATCGGCGCCTATTGCAATGGGTTTTGAAGGATCGAATACGTATGACATAGTTTGCATTATTTATGTTTAATAAGTTTTATAAACCTAGGATTAATCCCATTCTTCCTCTATATCCAAGGATTTATATGCCCATCTTGAAACAAAGATGCTGAATTCAAAAAGCGTATATAATGGAATAAATACAATGGTTTGACTATACCAATCTGGACTTGGAGTAATAAATGCTGAAACAACTAATATGATTACAACAGCATACTTTCGGGTAGTAGATAAAAACCTAGGAGTAATCATCCCCACTTTAGTGAGTAAGAAAACAACTACAGGCATTTCAAATGCAATACCACAACCCAAAATTAAATTGGTCAAATTGTCTAAATAATCTGCAAAGGTAGGAATGGTAGTAATCACATTTTTAGTACCTAATTGGAAACTGGCTAAGAAGTTAAATGTAAATGGACCTAAAACAAAAAAACCAAATCCTGCACCCAAGAAGAAAAAGAACGAAACCCAAAAAATAGCAAATCTTGTATTTTTTACTTCTTTCTCTTTTAATGCTGGTTTTATGAATGACCATATTTGCCAAAACACGAATGGGAAGGCAACAATTATCCCTCCTACCATGGCCATGCTTATGGCACTCAAAAATTGTCCTCCGAATGTAGTACTCTGTAATTGTGTTTTAACGGGAGGCATACACAGGGAATTTCCTAAATGCAACCAATGGCTTAATTTACAAAAAGCACGGTAGGTAATGAAGTCAGAATTTAAAGGACCCGTAATTACGTAATCCATTATCCAATCACGGTAAATAAAAAGTATAACTGCCGCAATTAAAATTGAAGTTATGGATCTGACAATGGTCCCCCTCAAAATTTCGAGATGGTCAATGAAAGACATCTCGGCCTCCCCAGTCTTTTTAAATCTATCAAATAGTGCCATGTAATTCGTTCAATGAAGGCTAAAGTTAAGGCTTATCAGCCAAAAAGGGAAGGCATTTCCTTAAAATTGTTTTAGTGGATTTTTATCTTCACTTTTTCAATCCTAGTATCGCTTACCGCCAAGATTTCGGCATCAAAATGTGCCAATTTAATCAAGGTTTTAACCTTTGGAATGGCTTCGTGGCAATGGATTAAATATCCACTTAATGTTTCGGAGTTTTCAGCACCAAAATCAATGTCATATTTCTCAGTTAAATAATCTAGTTCAAGCCTACCGCTAAAAATAAAATCCTTATCTGATAACTTCTTCTCAATAAATTCTTGTTCATCATATTCATCGTCGATCTCTCCAAAAATTTCTTCCAAAACATCCTCCATTGTTACAATACCCGCAGTTCCGCCAAATTCATCTACTACCCAGGCAATGCTCTTTCTTTTTTTGGAAAATAAATTAATTAAATCAGCAGCATTCATACTTTCTGGCACCAATAAAATTGGGTGAATGATGGCTGCAATGTTTTTTGGTTTTTGAAATAAATCTAGTTGGTGCACATAGCCAACAATAGTATCTAAAGTATCATCATACACAATAAGCTTACTGAGCTTGGTTTCCACAAACATGGCTTTTAAATCTTCGATGCTCGTATTTAATTCTACTCCAATTACCTCAGTTCTGGGTACCAAACATTCTCTAATTTTAATATCTGGCAAACTCAATGCATTTTCAAAAAGATCCTTGTTTAATTCTTGTTGTTCAGGATGTTCAATGCTTTGTTGTATAAAATGTGCTAGATCTACTTTTGAAAAAGCTTCTTTTTTATTTACTACTTTAACCTGAAACAAAGTACTCACTACCCATTGTGCAATACTCACTAATACTTTGGTTAAAGGGCTAAATAAAACATGAAAAAACTGAGCAACAAATGCAAACCTTGTTATCATTGAGCTTGCTCTTGCCTTAAATATTGCTTTAGGAATAAGCTCCCCAATCACTAAAATAACAAATGTGGAAAGCACGGTATTGCCAAATAATAAGGCATAACTATCAATATTTTCTGGCCATATATAGGTATCAAGTAATTGCTCAAATAAGATACCAAATATCACAAGTGAAATATTAAGCCCAATTAAACAAGTGCCTATAAATTGGGTAGGAGCCAATAAAAATTTGGCAATAATTTTTCCAGCAGGATCTCCATTTTTCTTTTTTAATTCCAAGCTTAACCTATTGGCACTAACAAACCCTATCTCGTAGCCGGAGAAAAAACCAATTAAAATTAAAGCACCAAGAATGGAGAAAATCATAAATGAATTTACATTTTATTTTACCATTCAGGCAAAACAGGTTTTGTTTCTACAATATGCTCTATTTGTTCCATAATTTCAGGGGTCAGTAAAGCGAGTGTATCTAAGGCAGTTAAATTATCTATTAATTGCTCTTTTTTTGTAGCGCCCAAAATGGCAGTTGTTACATTTGGATTTTTGATACACCATGCAATACTTAAGGAAGCCATACTTACTTTCAAAGCTTTTGCTAAGGCACCCAATTGTTGAACGCGCTTAATTTTATCTTGCATTACCCAGCGGTCTCTTAGCCACTCAAATCCTTCTAAATGAAATCTTGAATCGTCGGGGATACCGTCATTGTACTTTCCTGTTAATAAGCCAGAAGCCAATGGACTCCAAATGGTAGTGCCTAGTCCTAGGTTTTTAAAAATCTCTAAATAGTCATTTTCCATTTTATGACGCTCAAACAAATTGTATTGTGGCTGTTCCATACTTGGTCCAATTAATCTGTATTGAGCAGCAACACGATGCGCTTCCATAATTTCAACACCACTCCATTCACTCGTGCCCCAATATAATATCTTTCCCTGCTGAATAAGGGTGTTCATGGTTTGAACAACTTCTTCAATAGGTGTTGTTTTGTCGGGTCGGTGACAAAAATATAAATCCAAGTAATCGGTTTGTAATCGTTTTAATGCTTCGTGACATGCCTCTGTTAAATGCTTTCTGCTCAAGCCTGTTTGATTGGGTTTATTTTCTTTACCTCTCCATCCAAAATAGGCTTTTGAAGAAATGGTATAGGAAGTCCTGTCCCAATTTTTTTTACTTAATACGCGGCCCATCATTTTTTCACTTTCACCACCTGCATATACTTCCGCATTATCAAAAAAGTTAACGCCATGATCATATGCAATGCCCATAAGCTCATCAGAAATTTTATCGTCAATTTGTTTATGGAAAGTAACCCAGCTTCCAAAACTTAATGTACTTAATTGCAATCCGGTTTTACCCATTTTTCTATATTCCATAATTATTTATTTTATCTATTAATGATGTTGATTACCTTTTATAATCCAGTAGTATCTGATATGATAGCAAAGCTATTGGATTGCGGCTTAAAGATTTTAATATCTGTTAAATCTTGATTGGCTTCAAACCCAAGTCCATATACTTTTGAAATAGGGTTATGTTGCTTTACCACTACTTCTTTATCGGTATGGAACTTATTTGTTTTTTGCTCCCAATACATTTCTTTACACCATAAAGTATCCCCTTGTGTGGTGTATACGACTACATCGCCTTTTAAAAAAAACAAGTTTTCTTCCTGTATATATTTGGCATAGTTGGCACTGAGTTTACTATCTACTTTTGCACTATCCTTATAAAAATCTACCTTAATTGAATTGGGGAATTCAACCATTTGTCCGCTATCTATTAAATACTTTCGCATCACTGGGGCCATCATTTTAGCAGTCATTCTTCCCCCGTCACTCATATAAATAGCAACGTCTTTTCCAATATCAATGCCCCCTTTATTATTTCCCAATGCCTTCACTTCGTTGATATTGTTTTCACATGCGGCCATAAAAAAGCAGCTACATAGTATTGTAACTGCCGTAATATATTTAGTATGAAAATTTGAATTAATCATATTTGCGTTTGTTAAACCAAATATCACTTAAGCTATATCCAAAAGTAAACTGAACAAAATTTTCTTGGTAACTATTCACGCTACTTCCTCTTTTACCAATTTGCAATGCCATGTTTAACAAAGAAAATTGATAATCATAAGAACGATATTTTCTAATTGGAAATCCTGCGCCAATTGAGAAACTAGTAACCTTTAATCCATTTTGATCGATATTGATATAATCTTTACCTGTATTGAATCCTGCGCGATAGGTAACAGTTGACCAATAGTTTTCAAAGTCTAATGCATTTGGACAAAATTGAACACAGAGTCTGGTCATATAGGCATCAGACAATAAATCGCTTTGACCATAAAAACTATAATTGCTCTTCCAATCTGCTTTATCAAATTGTAGACCAATTACCCATTGATCATAAATTCCGTTGTTGCTAATTTCTTTTTTGTGAAATGCAATACCTGCCGTGTATTTGGTTGGCAAATTTATTTTACCAACACTATTAGAAATTAATGAAACCGTATCTAAATTTCTTTCTGTACCTGTTGTATAATTTCCTGTTGATCTTAGGATATCCTGCTTGCCAGATAAACTTTGTTTTAATGTGGCTGTTCCGCCATAGCTTAATGTGTATTCTGTTTTATCGGTGGCAACTTTATGTTGAACTGTTTTTAAAGTAATATCGCCTAACACACCCAATTGAAAGAAAAATCCTCCAAATAAGGTATTGGTGCTTGCAATGGATTGGTAATAGTTGGTAGAATCCACATTGTATACAAAGGATTTAATATTTTCAATTTTCTTTTTCCCAAAATTGTATCCCGTATTAAAACCAATACTAAAGTGCTTCCAAGATTTACCAGCACCAATAAAAGCTTGGTTTAAACCACCTTGCCCAATATAGTTATTGTATAAAGAATCGCTAGTAGATAAAGTTTTTAATTCGTCTAATGAGTAATTAATTTGTGTAATAGGTCTTAAACCAAATGCCATTCCTGCTTTTTTCATTTTGTCAATAGGAACACCTATGGCGGCATAGTTGGGAACAAAATAGTTAGAATTGAATTTTGATACTGGCGTTTGACTTCTTAGGGTATTGCTGGTTAAATTCATGCCTAAATCAAAAGTAGTCATGTATAAACTACCATATGAGGCAGGGTTGTTGAAATTAAGGGATTGCCCAAAAGTTCCATTCATACTAGAGGTATATGCAGCGGTGAATCCACCTAAGCCCTGACTGGTTGCGTTTTGACTGTTAAAAACCTCGTTGCCTAAACCATATCTAGAAAACGGAGAGTTAATTTGAGATTTAGCTGGCAATAGAGAACAAACTAAAACGATTGAGGGTATCAGCCTAAGTATTTTTTTCACAAATAGCATAAAGTCCTTTGAATATTAAATTTTGGTCGGCAAATATCCTCTTTTTTAAGTGAGGCGCAAAATAACAAATGTCCCCGCCGGTTAATAGCACGTTAAAGTTGGCATATTTTTGCTCATAAGCCCCAATTATACCGTCTATTTCGGCCGCAATCCCTAAAATAACACCACTTAAAAGGTTGGTTTTGGTGTCATAACCCACAAGTGTAAACTCGGAACTTGGGGTAATTAGGGGTAAAAGTGCCGTTTGTTCGTGCATGGCTTTAAAGCGCATTTGCATACCTGGAGAGATGCTGCCTCCTAAAAACTGGTGTTGATTGTTCACAAAATTATAAGTAATACAAGTGCCTAATGAAATGGCCAAACTATGTTGATTAGGGTATTTGTCTACTGCTGCTGCCACTAGGGCTAGTCGGTCTGCTCCAATGGTTTCGGGTTTTCCCACTGGACTTGTAAAATTAATGATAGAGCCAGGTCCCAGAAGGTGAAAGGAGGTTTTATTCGATAAAAGGGCTTCAATTCCTTTATCGTGATGGATCACCGATGATAAAATGGATTTTTTGGGGTTCCATTTTTCGATTAATTCGGATACTTCCTGTGTGTCTCCTTTGGCAAGGATTACAATTTCTAACAGCTCATTTTCTTTAAAAATGGCCGCTTTTAATCGGGTATTTCCAAAATCAAAACAAATGGTGATTGACATAAAATTAATCTAGGCTCAAATTTAAACTCTTTGTTGCAAACTTTGCTTAAAACAATAGGCAAGTTGCGAAAGATTTCGGTTATTTGAAGAACAAATGAAAAGCACATGAAGATTGCCGGATTTACGATTATAAAAAATGCTGTCACCAATGATTTCCCAATTGTGGAAGCTATTAAATCTATTCTTCCTGTAGTAGATGAAATGATTGTTTTAATTGGTGACTCTACCGACGAAACCATTGCTTTAATTGAGTCTATTGGGGATCCTAAAATAAAAATTCACCATTCGGTTTGGGATAAAAATTTAAGAAAAGGTGGAACCGTTTTAGCCGTTGAAACCAACAAAGCTTTCCAGTTAATTGATGATTCTTTTACTTGGGCTTTTTACATTCAGGGGGATGAAGTGGTGCATGAAAAATATCACCCAACAATTTTAGCAGCTTGTAAGCAATATGCAAATGATGAGGCAGTAAAGGGGCTGTTATTTAGGTACAAACATTTTTTTGGTACTTATGATTATGTGGGGGATAGCCGAAAGTGGTATGCACACGAAACACGCATCATTAGAAACGATAAATCAATAAGTGCTTATAAAGATGCGCAAGGCTTTAGAATTGGTAAGTCCAAATTACCTGTGGCTGCTATTGATGCTAGTATTTATCATTATGGTTGGGTAAAGAGTCCGGAGCAAATGCGCAAAAAACAAAAAGAGAGTGCAACATTTTGGAATGACGACACTAAAATGTCGGCGATCATTTCAAGCCCCGACTACTATGATTTTTCGGGATTTGATTCTTTAGAAAAATTTAATGAAACACATCCCAATGTTATGTTGG
The DNA here is from genome assembly GCA_037975805.1 of Bacteroidota bacterium. Classification (GTDB taxonomy): domain Bacteria; phylum Bacteroidota; class Bacteroidia; order Chitinophagales; family Chitinophagaceae; genus Sediminibacterium. The sequence goes on from JBANFX010000001.1 coordinate 109,519, forward strand.
ATCGTATTGAAAGAAAAAATTGGGTCATAGACTTAGATATTTCTAAAAAGAATTTTTCATTGAAAAATAGAATTTTATATTACTTTGAAAAGTGGACTGGTATCAGACCATTTGATTTCAGAAACCATAATATTATCAGACCATAATGTTATATCCTATTCAAGATATTATCGCAGGGGTAAAAAAGGGAGACTTTCTTTATTTATCAAAGGCTATCTCGCATGTAGAAAATCAAGCAGAGGGTACAGCTTCTTTTTTGGCTGGGTTAACCGCCGAGGATGTTCCCGTCATAGGTTTTACGGGCCCTCCAGGTGCTGGCAAGAGTACACTAATTGCTTCTTTGGTGGGTGAAATGGTGAATGAATCAAAAAGAGTAGCCGTGCTTTCGGTAGATCCAAGTTCTGTGATACATGAAGGAGCTTTATTGGGTGATAGAATAAGAATGCGAGAATGGTATTTACATCCCTCGGTTTATATAAGATCATTGGCTACACGAGGACATTTGGGTGGATTAATTCAGAGCATTGATCAAATGGTATTGTTATTAAAATCGGCTGGATTTGATTTTATTATATTAGAAACTGTTGGTGTAGGACAGTCCGAAGTACAAGTGGCTAAAATTGCTTATCCAACTGTGCTTGTTTTAGTGCCTGAAGCAGGCGATGAAATACAGATGATGAAATCGGGTTTATTTGAAGTGGCCAACATTTATGTAGTTAATAAATCGGACCGACCAGAAGCTCAAAAATTTACCAATCATTTAAAACAATCTTTATCGGACCGTGTTGGAGACGGCAAGAAAACTTCGCTTTTGCAAACCACTGCCAATACTAAAGAAGGGGTTGCTGAATTATTGAAAGTGATTAAACAATATGATCAATCTGTAAAACATGGCTAATTCAAAATTCACATTTAGCGCGATCATTGAAAATAATAAAATTGCCGCTACTGTTTGGTTTGGCTTAGTGGCTGTGGCCTTATTAAATGCGGTGAAGGGAGATGCCTATAACAACTTTATCATTTTTAAGCAGTCATTTTTTCATTTAAAGAACAATACCAACCTTTATCTTGAATATGTAAATGAGTACAAGGATCATTATTATTACAGCCCAAGTTTTGCCGTATTGGTCATCCCATTTGCATTTCTGCCAAATTTGTTAGGACCGTTTGCTTGGGGTTTTTTTGATGCCGGTATTTTATATTATGCCATTCGAAAATTACCCATTCAATCCAAGTATCAAAACTTTATATTATTGCTTTCTGCCAATGAAATGATGAACGCAAGTTCTAATTTGCAAAGTAATGGTATTATGGCAGCTACCATTATATTGTCCTTTGTTTATATGCTCCAACAAAAAGAAAGTGCTTCAGCTAAAATGATGTTACTGGGCTTCTTTATAAAATTATACAGTATTACGGGTTTGGCTTTTTTCTTTTTTAGTAAACACAAAATAAAGTTCATTCTATATTTCATTGCATGGACCATTGTAATTATGTGCTTGCCTTTATTGGTAACAAGTCCTGAAAATTTATTGCAATGTTATCGGGATTGGTTTGCAGCATTGTCCTTGAAGTCTAATTTTGACATAACTGTTTCCATGCATCAAAATATGGTTGATATTACTTTGCAAGGTATGGTAAAGCGCCTATTTAACTTACCCAATTTGGTAAAATGGTACTTTATTATTCCTGCACTTATAATTTTTGGGGCACAGTATTTATTCATAAATTATTTTTCCAATCCGGTATATAGATTATACATTTTGTGCTCGGTGCTGCTTTTTATTATTGTGTTTAATACAGGAACTGAATCACCTACATTTATTATTGGCGTTCCTGCCATTTGTTTATGGTATACTTTACAAGAGAAAACAAAATGGATGAATACTATATTTATAATATCCATTTTCTTTTCTAGTTTTTCTTATTCCGATATCTTTACACCTTGGTTAAGAACACAAATTATGATGCCTTATGCATTAAAAGCAATGGGTTGCTTTATAGTGTGGGTAGTGATTGCAGTACAAATTTTTACAAAGCAATTTTTAAAAGTAAATACGCAAAAATTAATATTGGAGTGAGGGGCTATAGCATGAGGAGTGCTAAATAGCAATTATCCTTGTTTTTCGTTCTTCCACCATTTAAAGGCGATATAACCCATGATTGCAAAAGGCATCGCCGCCAAGTATAAAGTGCCACCGTTAAAGCCTTTTCCTGCATCTTCACCCATTTGACTCGCTGTTTTGGTACAGATAGAGCATTGTGCAAATAAACTGGCTGTATAGGCTTGTAATAGGATTAGGAATAGAATACGTTTCATGATACAAAATTACAATAAAAAAACCCGAACGTACAAAAGCAGTTCGGGGAATCTTATTTAAAAGCAAATCTGCTTATGCGCTTGCTTTAGTAGCTTTTTTAGCTTTAGTTGTCTTATGTGGTCTGCTCTTACCGAAAGAACCTAAGAATCTTTTTCCTTTAGCTGTTTTTTTATCTCCTCTACCCATAATAAATGTGTTTTTTAGTGATTGGACAACAAAAATAAAAAAACCCCCTGATAAAAGGGGGTTTTTATTGAAATAAATTTCAAATTACAATTTGCCGCTTAATTCTTTACCAGCCTTGAATTTTGCAACTTTTTTAGCTTTGATCTTGATAGTAGCACCAGTTTGTGGGTTACGACCAGTTCTAGCTGCACGCTTAGATACAGAGAAAGTACCAAAACCTACTAATGTTACTTTGTCACCTTTTTTCAAAGATTTAGTTACTGCTTCGATAAAAGCGTCTAAAGCTGCGTTAGCTGATGTTTTTGGTAAATCTGCGCTGTCCGCGATGTGTGCGATTAATTCTGCTTTGTTCATAGATGTGTTTTTTATAGTTTTAAACGATAGAACAAATTTATTAGGTTTTATGAAACGAAAAAATATTTTGCCATTTATTTTTAATTTTATTTTTCCAATAAAACCCTTAAATAGCAAGGATTTCAAGTACAAATAGGCCAAAATGTTTAAAATCATTTTTTTATAAAAAACGCTGAAATCCTTTGTGGTATTGACTTTTAAACTATAAGAAGCTGAAATATAGGCTAGGAGTGCGTTTTAGCCATTTAAAGTATCCACAATCAATTCACAATTCGCATGGTGGTAATAAAGTGAAAACATTGATCTCCCCAGGTTTTTTGAAGTTCATCTAATAAAGGGCCCGAGAAACTTTCCGTGAAAAGGGCAAGGTTTTCGGGGGTTTCGGTGAATAGTTGTAGGGTATAAGTAGGGGCTTGATCTGCGCTTACGTCAAGGTTGTAAAACTGATGATTTTGAAAACATTTTGTTTCCGTCATCATTGGGATGAATTTGCTTTTCATCCATAAAAGCCACTGTTCCTTTAGGTTAGGGGCAATTTGAAAACTTATATTCAATACATGCATATTAGAATAGATAAGGTTAATTTTTAAGCTCAATTACGATAGGACAATGATCACTATGTTTTACATGGGGTAAGATACTTGCCAATTTAATTTGTTTTTCTAAAGGGGCAGTTGTACATAAATAATCAATTCTCCATCCTTTGTTGTTTAGCCTAACCGACGGAAAACGTTGGCTCCACCAGGAGTAGGCGCCTGTTGCTGTTGGATTTTTATGTCTAAAACTATCTATCCAACCTGCTGCAATCAATTGATCCATCCAGGCTCTTTCTTCAGGTAAAAAACCGGATGATTTTTTATTGCCCTTAGGATCGTGTATGTCAATTTCACTATGTGCAATATTATAGTCGCCTGCTAAAATGATATTAGGCCTTTGGTTTCTTAATGCTTCAATCCAAATATAAAATTCATCTAACCATTGATATTTATACCCTTGCCTTTCTTCTCCACTAGTACCTGAAGGGAAATAAGCATTTACAATTGTAATTTCACCAATGTCTATTCTTATAACTCTGCCTTCATAGTCGCTCATTTCATATCCATTCCCACAAACTATTAAGGATGGCTTTTTTTTACTTAACACGGCCACGCCACTATAACCTTTTTTTTGTGCAGGGTACCAGGAAACATGGTATCCTAATTCTGTAAACTGAGACAAATCTACGTCCTCGGGCGTTGCCTTTGTTTCTTGGACACAAAGTACATCTACTGGATATTCTTTTAACCAGTCAATTAATCCTTTCTTAATGGCTGCTCTAATGCCGTTCACATTATAACTAACTATGCGCATTCAGTTATTTAATTTGGGTTTTGAAAAATCTCACTAAAAGAAAACATGATTAAAAAATCGGTTAACTGTTCTGGGGCAGTTTTATCAACTAATACCATTTGCTCTGGTTTTTCTTTACCCGTTAAAATGGCAATTAGATTGTTGTTTAGAAATAATGTTTTAATGGTATTGTCAGCACTTAGTTTGATAGAAAATGTATTGTTATTTATTTTCCCATCAATTGATTTATTATGTAGTATTAAGTGTTTTTCATTTTTCTTATCACTCAATGTATATTGCTTTGTACTATCATATCCATTGTAAATAATTTCTGAATAAAAGTATTTATTTATTTCAGGTACTATGTCTTTTACTATAAAACAACCAATGCTATCTTTATTATTGTATATTTTATGAATAGAATCTGGTAAAAAAACGAGCGCAAGTTGGTTATTTAAGCCTGTTCCTTCAACATTGAATTCCAAATAGCCTTCCACAGTATAATCGTAGTCATTTTTTACATCTCTTAAAGACTGGATTACTTGATAGTATTCACTATTGAAAGCATTAATCCTATTCTTTTTTATTAAGCTAATAACATTTTTATAAGGATTGTTGATGCTTTTGTCTTTTACATTTATTTTGTTTAATATAGCTGAAGGCATTCTTAAAAGATGTGGCCCATTGCTTGTATTGTAATTGATGAATTTTTTAGTAGTATCAAATAAAATACGAGGTTGATTATGAACGTAAGGCATCCAATAATTATCAATGGTGTAAGCTGCGGGTAATTTAGCATCCATGTATTCAATATCTTCTCTTTCTGGAGCCAACATGCTAATACTTTTTGTTATCGCATTGTAAATATGATAAGGAGTACTTGCAGAAGCCTTATTCAAGTATCCTATTCCTATTGAGTTAATAGGACTTAACCCTAAAATGATTGTTTTTTGGATGACTTTATTTTGCTGCTTATTAAATAAACTAATAGTCACTAGCCAGATACTATGTATACTGTCTCTCTTAGCAGCCGGAATTTGAGCTAAATTATTTCTGTAAATAAAATCGGGGTCCATTTCATATAATTCCAAATATGCATGCAAGTCGTAATCTCGGGTTTCCGACCAATTAATATTTATTTTCCCTAATTGGTTTAGTTTGTTTAAATACAAAGTTTTGGGAATAATTTGTGTGTCTCTTTTCAAATCAAGCTTTAAAAAAAATCCACTATCTAAAGCGCTAATAATAGGATTTAGATCCTTAGGCAGTTGCCAATATTTGGCAATAGGATTAATTGTTGAGTATACTTGGATTTGCTCAAGGGCAAGTTTTTGTTGCGCCGAGCTAGTTAAAACAAAACTTTGGCAAATCAAAAACAGTATGATTGAGTAATAGCGGTTCATTTGGGGTTTTATACAAATCAAATTTAGTTATTTTAACGTACACTGCTCCATTATTTATACTAACTTCATTGAATATAAATTGTTAATTTATTTATTCGTATGCAAGTAGAAAATCATCAAAAAAAATTAAAACCCATTATCCCAGCTAGTAACAAAAGTTTTCATTTAGATGGACCTAAGCCAAGGATTAATGAATTATTTTTTGCCTTTGAAATTTTCATTCAATTTATTAAAGGTTTTAGAACCTTACATTTTATTGGGCCTTGTATTACCGTATTTGGCTCTGCACGTTTTAATAGTGATCATCCCTACTACAAAAAAAGTGAGGAAGTGGGAAAACGTATTGCTCAGCTAGGATTTACAACAATGACAGGCGGCGGTCCTGGTGTTATGGAAGCAGCCAATAAAGGTGCTTTTGAAGCAGGTGGGAAATCGGTGGGATGTAATATCAAGCTGCCTTTTGAACAAAATCCCAATCCTTATACGAATGTATCCATCACGTTTAATTATTTTTTCATTCGTAAAGTATTATTAGTGAAGTACTCCTATGCATTTATCATAATGCCTGGAGGGTTTGGGACATTAGATGAATTTTTTGAAACCCTTACTTTGGCACAGACTAAAGTGATAAATGATTTTCCAATAGTAGTGATGGGTAGGCAGTATTATCAACCATTTCATCATTGGATTGAACACATGATACAGGAAGGAACTATTTCACAAGAGGATAGAAAGTTTATGCTATTCACTGACAGTGTGGATGAAGCAATGGATCATATAAGCAAATATGTAACAAAAAATTATACCGTTAAGCCACGTAAACGTTTATGGTGGTTGTTTGAAAAAGTTTAACGTATAAAAAAGGATTAAATATTTTTAGTCCTTTTTTATACTATTTAATTAATATTATTCAATTACGGGTTGCAACCATCTTGTGATATACTCCAGGGACTGTTGCTTGCGTTTTGCATAATCTTCTACTTGGTCTTGCTGTATTTTACCCAGTCCAAAATACTGACTTTGTGGATTTGCAAAATACCAACCGCAAACACTAGAGGCAGGATACATTGCCAAGCTTTCCGTTAAAGTAATACCGGTATGCTTTTCTGCATCCAATAAATTAAACAATGTGTATTTTTCAGTATGATCAGGACAAGCAGGGTAGCCTGGGGCTGGACGAATACCAACATAGTTTTCTTTAATTAATTCATCGTTACCCAATTGCTCGTCTTTAGCATAGCCCCAAATTTCCTTTCTTGTTTTAGCATGTAAATATTCTGCAAATGCTTCTGCTAATCTGTCTGCTAATGCTTGTAAAATAATTTTGTTGTAATCATCATGGTTGTCCTCAAAAGCCTTGATATGTTTTTCAATCCCGTGAATGGTCACTGCAAAAGCGCCTAGGTAATCCTTTTTATTTTCTGTTGTTGGACAAATAAAGTCTGCTAAAGAAAAATTAGGTTGTCCTGCTGCTTTTTTAGCCTGTTGTCTTAAGAAATGTAATTTCGTTGATGCGCCACTATGTGATAAAATTACATCATCACCTTGGGCGCTTGCTTCCCAGAAACCAACGGCACCTTTAGCGGTTAACCATTTTTCATTAATTATAGTTGATAATAAAGCATTCGCATCGGCATATAATTTTGTGGCAACCTCGCCTACTTTTTCATCAGTTAAAATAGCTGGGAAATTACCGTGTAATTCCCAAGCTATAAAGAATGGTTTCCAATCGATATAATCAACGAGTACCGATAAGTCGTTTATTTCAATGGCTTGGTTACCTGTAAAGCTTGGAGTGGTAGCTTCAAATTTAGACCAGTCAATCACCATTTTATTTTGTAATGCTTCTGCATAAGGAGTGGACTGCTTCACCGTTTTCTTATTGTCGAAATCAGCTTTCAGTTGCGTATATTCTTTATCTAAATTTTCTAAAAATGGTATTTTTTGTTCTTTGTTTAAAAGTGATCCTGCTACAGTTACACTTCTGGAAGCATCTAATACATGTATAACACCGTCTCCATATTCGGGTGCAATTTTTACGGCTGTGTGCATGCGTGAAGTGGTCGCTCCTCCAATCATTAAAGGTATTTTCATGCCGCGACGTTTCATTTCTTTGGCTATGTGTACCATCTCGTCAAGTGATGGTGTAATTAATCCACTTAATCCAATAATATCAACATCATGCTTTACGGCTTCTGATAAAATTTTATCTGCAGGCACCATTACACCAATATCAATAATTTCATAACCATTACATCCTAATACCACACCTACAATATTTTTCCCAATATCATGCACATCGCCTTTTACGGTTGCTAATAATATTTTAGCCGGCCCTTTAGTTTGCCCATTTGGATGGGTTGATGCATTTTTTAATCTTTCTTTTTCTGCTTCAATGTAAGGTGTTAAAACGGCTACACTTTTCTTCATTACACGTGCACTCTTTACTACCTGTGGTAAGAACATTTTACCTGCACCAAATAAATCACCTACTTGATTCATGCCCGCCATCAATGGCCCTTCAATCACTTCCAACGGGGCGCTGTATTTTAATCTTGCTTCTTCGGTGTCTTCGTCAATAAAATCAGTAATGCCATTAATTAAGGAGTGGGCAAGACGTTTTTCAACTGTGTCATTTCTCCATGCTAATTTTATTTTATTGGCTTCTTCCGTTGACTGTCCTGCATTTTCGCCACTTGCTTTTATATTATCTGCATATTGGATTAATGCTTCAGTTGCTTGGTTGTTATCATTGTTTTTATTCAATATTACATCCTCACATAAATTTCGTAATACTGCATCAATTTCATCATAAACCGCCAATTGCCCTGCGTTTACAATACCCATATCCATACCTGCTTTAATGGCGTGGTATAAAAACACTGCATGTATGGCTTCGCGAACTGCTTCATTACCTCTAAAAGAAAAAGACACATTGGAAACGCCACCACTTACTTTCGCTAGCGGCATTTTTTGTTTTATGATACGCGTTGCTTCAATAAAATCTACAGCATAATTATTGTGCTCTTCAATACCCGTTGCAACTGCAAAAATGTTGGGGTCAAAAATAATGTCCTGAGGATCAAAGCCAACTTGTTCTACCAGAATTTTATAAGCGCGCGCACAAATTTCTACTTTGCGATCCTTGGTATCGGCTTGACCTACCTCGTCAAAAGCCATTACAATTACCGCTGCGCCATAGGCTTTACAAATATGTGCCTGTTCAATAAATTTTGCTTCTCCTTCTTTCATGGAGATAGAGTTCACAATACATTTTCCTTGTACACACTTTAAACCTGCCTCAATAATTTCAAATTTGGAACTATCAATCATAACAGGAATACGCGCAATATCGGGTTCGCTTTGTAGTAAATTCAAAAACGTAGTCATGGCTTTCACGCCTTCTAATAAAGCGTCATCCATGTTTACATCAATTATCTGAGCGCCACTTTCTACTTGTTGACGTGCTACAGATAATGCCTCCTCGTATTTATTTTCCTTAATTAAACGCGCAAATTTTTTAGAACCTGTCACATTGGTTCTTTCTCCCACGTTTACAAAATTAGTTTCGGGACGAATCACCAAAGGTTCTAGTCCTGCTAATCTTAAGTAAGGTTTAATATGTATATGTTCACTCATAATTTTCTCTTTAGTTTTAATTACAAAGATTTTTATTCAATGTGATTAAATAGTTGCGTCCACTATAGGGAGTGGTCTTGGTGTTAAATTTCTAACATTATCGGCCATGTGTTTTATATGTTCAGGTGTTGTTCCACAACAGCCACCTACAATATTTACGAATTGATTTTTTGCCCATTCTTCAATAAATGCTCCTGTTTGATGAGGCGCTTCATCATATTGTCCCATTGCATTTGGCAAGCCTGCATTTGGATAGGCCGAAGTGAAGCAGCTTGCAATTTGAGAAAGTTCTTCAATGTGAGATCTCATTTCTTGTGCACCCAATGCACAATTTAATCCAACACTTAATGGTTTGGCATGTGCTACAGAAGTGTAAAAAGCTTCTAGCGTTTGACCACTTAATGTTCTACCAGAAGCATCGGTAATGGTACCGCTAATCATGATAGGCAATTCTGGTTTACCAATTTTTCTGAAATATTCTTTAATGGCAAAAATGGCAGCTTTTGCATTTAGGGTATCAAAAATAGTTTCTACTAATAGGACATCCACACCTCCATCAACCAATCCTTTTATTTGTTCGGTATACGCTTCCACTACTTCATCGAAAGTCACTGCACGGAAACCAGGATTATTTACATCTGGAGACAAACTCAATGTTTTATTTAAAGGACCAATGGAGCCCGCTATATATTTTTCGGTTGTATTAGGATGTTTTGATTTGTATTGTTCAATGGCATCACGTACACATTTAGTTGCGGCTACATTTAATTCATAGGCAAATTTCTGCATGTCGTAGTCGGCCATGGCAATGGAAGTGCTACTAAAGGTATTGGTCTCAATGATATCGGCACCGGCTTCCAAATATTGTAGATGAATGCCTGTAATAATAGCAGGCTGTGTAATGCACAACAAATCATTATTGCCTTTTACATCGCAATGCCAATTGGCAAATCGAGTACCACGGTAATCTTCTTCTGATAATTTATGGCGTTGAATCATGGTACCCATGGCACCATCTATCACCAAAATTCTTTTCTTTAGCGTCTCTTGTATTGACATAAATATTTTTTTATGCAACATCCAAAAGGGCAATAGGTCAACTAATAATAGAAGGGGCGATAGGTTGTATCGTTTATTAGTTCTTTTTTCCTTTCGGATGGCAGGTTGAACAATAAACAAATCCACCTGCAATGCGGTGCAAAGTTAGGTTAGTATTGGCTTTTAGCCAAATAATGGGGCTTAGATATTAAAATAAGACTTAATTAGTAGTTGGCAGTTACCTCCACATTCACTTTATCGGCAACAAAACTGATAAGCACTCCATCCATTCCAAAATCTTTTAAACGCACAGTGAATTGAGCAGTAGCTTTTGGAATCCCATTTACAATTTCGATGGTTCCGTTGGTTTGAATGGCCTTGTTTTTGCCGTGAACTTGCATCGTGCCGGTTACGGTTACGGGATATTTACCGTTTTTCGCAAAATTAACTGTATTGAAATTGGTGATTTGACCAGAGAAAGTAACGCGAGGAAACTTATGGCTCTCAATATATTCTGAATTAAAATGCTCTTCCATTTTTTTAATACCAAAATGAAAGCCCTTCGCTAACATATTAAAAGTGAGTACACCATTGGCTTCCAGGCGACTAGTGGCTTCACGATTTACAGCATCTATGTCATTATCATCTACTGCAACAAAGCGAACAATTGCATTCTTTGTTTCAAAAGCTCTTTGTGCATTGGCATTAAATCCCATTAAAAAGCTCAAGCAAAAAAGGGTGAATATTTTTTTCATATAAAAGAGGTATTTATTCAATGTTTGAACATCAAATATAGTCATTTTAATTATAACAATCTACTTTATATATTGTTGAATGGGCTGTCTATTGGAAATACTCTTACCCAAGGTCATTACGTCGGCATATTCTAATTCCCCTCCAAAGGCAATACCTCTAGCAATGGTGGTAATACGACAAGGGTTGCCTGCCAACTTCTTTTGTATATAATAAATAGTGGTATCTCCCTGAATGGTTGGATTTAGGGCAAAAACCAACTCTGTGACTTTATCCTTTTGAACTCTTTCAATAAGGGGTTCAATGGTTAATTGTTCTGGACCAATGCCATCCAATGGTGAAATGATACCTCCCAAAACATGATAAGTGCCAATATATTGTTGTGTGTTTTCAATCGCAATAACGTCTCTTATATTTTCAACCACACAAATGGTATCTTTTTGTCTTCCAGAATTAGCACAAATCGAGCAAATCATTCCATCACTTATATTGTAACACTTTTGGCAAAACTGAATTTCATTTCGCATTTTTTGGAGTGTTTCACCAAATAGGGTGGTAACTCCTTTATCCTGCTTTAATAAATGCAATACCAATCTCAATGCAGTTTTTTTGCCAATACCTGGCAACTTGGCAAATTCAGCGACAGCATTTTCAAGTAAGGAAGAAGGTAATTGCATAGGAATAAATGATTTGTAAAACTAATTATTTATTGTAATATTCAACTCATTGTCCCAGTCTGCTCTAATATTTAATCGCTGGGGAAGGCTCCATACTTTTTCAGGTTGTTTTTTTGTTTTTCCATAACCATAACTACCCGTGTCCCATTTGCTATTTTTATTTCCGTCTTCTAAGATTTTAAGTTGATAATCACCTGGAGGCAATTGCGCAATATTTAAAGTTGCTTCATTAATGGGAAAACTAAATTTTATTTTTTCATCCTGTGTTAATAGTAAAATGGGGTTATTGTATTTCTCATAACCGTTTATTTTAATTTCACAAGACCCATAGGCAGTATTGGGCTTGCTAAAAAATACAAGTGTGTCATTTTTAATTAGGGTGTTACTAAGGGAATCTTGTATCCCACGTTGTGGTATGATCAAATGAAATTTAGTTTCACTAGGCCATGGGTATTGCACGATTACTTTTTGTGCGTCAGCTGAATCTACCTTTATTGTAAAGCCTTTCAGGGCTTTATTTAGTGTATCGGCAAGAACAATAGGAAAGCTATCATTTAAGTGCACGGGAGTTTCAAATGTAAAAACGAGTGGATGAAGCAAGTCTTGCTCTTTTCCATCTAAACTTTTTGTATAATTTAAGCTTGGGGTATTGCGTTTAAGCGCCTTGTTATTTGAAACTTTTTTCTTCTCTGTTTTTTGAAATGCCTGAAAAGCAAATAAATGAACAGAATCTGTTTTGCTATTTACTTTAACGGGGGCATCTAGGAAAGCAAAAAATTTAGTACTATCATCATACTTTTTGGTATAGTCGTTTGGTAAAACAAAAACATTAAATGTTTTGTAAGGTAAATAATTGAATACGAATTTTCCCTTGCCATTTATTTTTGAATAATATAAAGGTCTATTTTTAAAAATGGCAGTATCATTATCACTAGGTTGCAACACAACAATTAAACTACTATCTACTTTTCCCGTTTCAGCAAGTATAACATTGCCTTGTATTTTACCACTATCCAAATAATTACCTGTGCTGAATACAAAACTGTAATCCTGTGCAATATTTCCTTCGTTTACATCTCTTATGGCATTGCCAAATTGAATACTATAAGTTGTATTGGGTGCTAATGTATCCTTGATTCGAATTTTTATTTTATCTAAAATTGATTCTATAAGTGGATTCGTTTTCATACTTGGAGAAACCACTACGTTTTCCTGTAAGTTACTTGTGTTGATGTATTCGTTAAACTGAATTAATATTTCCTTGGGCTGTACGTTGATTGCTGAATCTACTGGGTTTGCTTTAATCCGATAGGGGGGAATACTATCTCGTGGACCGCCACTTGGGGGTACAATATTGGCACAGGACATTAAAGTGGATGTCGTATATAATGTAATTAGTGTTTTAATGATGAAGGAACTTAAGATCAATCTCTTTTTCATAGTTGCAAACTTAATCAGATTCTTTGAAAACATACGCTTCAAAAGCCTTTGCTTATTCCCACTTATTCCTCACAAACGAAAATTAATTGCTTTCCATGGAAAGATTACAACAATTAAGCCCGTTTCTTGTTATAAGAGTATGTCAAAAGTATACAGTTTACACACAGTTCAAAATTTACCTATTTCTTTAGACCAAGCCTGGGATTTTTTTAGTAGCCCAGCCAATTTGGCAAAAATTACACCCCAGCATATGGGTTTCAACATTATTAGTAAGCACCATGGAGAGAAAATGTATCCAGGTCAAATTATTGAATATACGGTGAGTCCTCTATTAGGCATCCCAATGTATTGGATGACCGAAATTACGCATGTGCAGGAGGGAAAGTTTTTTGTAGATGAGCAGCGTTTTGGACCTTATAGTCTTTGGCATCATCAACATCATTTTAAAGCCATCCCAGGAGGAGTTTGCATGGAAGATATTGTCCATTATAAAATTCCATTGGGTTTTTTGGGTGATATCGCACAATGGATGCTTGTTAAAAAGCAACTTCAGGGAATTTTTGATTATCGTTTCCAGGCAGTTGAAAAGCTTTTCGGAACTTACAAGCCATAGTATTTAATCAAAGATTTTTTAAAATACTTTGAAAATTTGTGTTGAGTTATGCTAAAAAGCATAAACTTTGTTGTCAATTTATTATTTGCTTCATGGCACACACAAACGGCAGGCAGGCGCAGAAACTTTCTGTTGCAGGATTGATTGTTACCCTTGGAATTATTTATGGAGATATTGGGACTTCTCCATTATACGTATTCAAGTCAATTGTTAATAACAGAGTCATCACGGAGCAGTTGGTTTATGGTGCCATCTCCTGTGTTTTTTGGACCCTTACATTACAAACAACATTTAAATATGTTTTTTTAACCCTTAGGGCAGATAACAAAGGGGAGGGAGGAATTTTTTCGCTTTATGCTTTAATTAGCAGATATGTAAAATGGATTTATGTGCCAGCCATTATTGGTGCAGCCATGTTACTTGCCGACGGAATGATTACTCCACCTATTTCTGTAGCCTCAGCTATTGAAGGTTTGGGAGGCGTAAAAGGGTTGGAAAAAGTTTTTGTGCCCGGCAATAATTTAACAGTGGGCATTGTAATTGGTATCATTTCATTCATCTTTTTCTTTCAACGTTTTGGTACTAAAATAATTGGATTCGCTTTTGGACCCATTATGCTTATTTGGTTTTCAATGCTTTTTGTTTTGGGATTTATTCAAGTGATAGATCATGTACAAATATTAAAGTCATTGAATCCTTATTATGCATATGATTTATTGGTGAACTATCCACAGGGCTTTTGGTTACTAGGGGCTGTTTTCTTATGTACCACTGGGGCAGAGGCATTGTACAGTGATTTAGGACATTGCGGAAGACAAAATATTCAAGTAAGTTGGATGTTTGTGAAATTTGCATTGGTCATGAGTTATATGGGACAGGGGGCTTGGCTTATTCAACATCTTGGAGAAAGTGCTTCTAATATGAACCCATTTTTTGAAATTATGCCACATTGGTTCTTGCTTGTTGGGATTGCCATTGCAACTTTGGCTACCATTATTGCAAGTCAGGCTTTAATTAGTGGTTCATTTACCTTAATCAATGAAGCCATTAGCTTAAACTTTTGGCCAAGGGTAACGGTAAAATTTCCAACCGATCAAAAAGGTCAAATTTATATTCCTTCTTTAAACTTTTTATTATGGTTGGGCTGTATTACCATGATTATGTTTTTTAGAAAGACCGAGCATATGGAGGCGGCTTATGGATTTTCAATTATCATTACTATGATTACAACAACCATATTAATGAATTTTTATTTGTTGAACGTACGCAGGTGGGGACATTTGCCAGTGGCAATTATCATAGCTGTTTTCACTGTTGTTGAAATTTCATTTTTTGTTGCAAATGCTGTAAAAATTAAGGAAGCCTATATCACTTTTGTTTTCTCCTTAAGTATGATTTTTGTGATGATGATTTGGCATAGAGCAAGAAAAATTGCCAACAGATATTTGGATTTTGTAAAAATAAAGGATTACTTAGATCCATTGGTAGAACTGAGTTCGGACAAGGATATGCCTAAGTATGCAACCCATTTAGTGTATTTAACAAAAGCCAATAACCATAGGGAGATAGAACACCGAATTATTGATTCTATTTTAAACCGCAAACCTAAACGTGCCGATATTTATTGGTTTATTCATATAGATCGTACCGACTCCCCTTATGGAATGGAATATAGTATCCGGGAGTTGGTAGATGACAAAGTAATGCGCGTAGATTTTAAATTAGGATTTAGAATTCAACCTAGAATTAATATCCTCTTTAAAAAAGTAATGCAGGAATTGAATGAGTCCCATGAATTGGGTATTTATAGTAAGTATGAATCCTTAAAGAGTAAGGATTTTCATGCCGACATTACATATGTAATTATAGAAAGCTTCTTTAGTATCGAAAACGAATTAAGTATTCGCGAGGACTTTATTATGGATGCTTACTTTAATATTAAACAGTTGGCTCAAAGTGACCAAAAGGCATTTGGATTAGACAACGACATGACCGTTGTTGAACACGTGCCACTTATTATTAAAGCCAATCAGAATACGCCGTTAAAGCGTGTTTATGAATCTTAATTATAAAGCAACCATTTTACTAAGCTGGTTTTGAAGTCCAATGGCTACTAAATAGTATTGAGTATTGGCTTGCTTGCTGATATTTAATTTATTGAAATCAATTTGCTTATTTGTATTTGCTACTATGGATTCAACTGCATAAGCGTTTCCAGTTTTACTTAAGATGGCAAATTGCTTCACTTTTGAAATTTCAGCGATTTCAATATTGTATACTTGATCAGTTTTTTTACTTACAATTGGAGCATCAACTTCATATTGCACCAACCAAGGCATCGTAGGTTGCAATGCTGGTTTACGGTAATAATTATTTTGCAAGGTGTCGTTCCAATGATTGGGGTTGCTTATAAATGTTTTACTACTAAAATAAGCGCTACCCCTTGTATTTGTTAAGCTTCTTAAACTTTTAATTTGATGGGGGAGCTCTTCACTACTTTTCCAATTTGGCGTTGTGCCTGCACGATATATACCATGTCCAATGTAAAGATTTCTATTATGACTGTGTTGATCCCACCAATTGATAAGTTCATCGTAATCGGCTAAAGCATGACCATGCTCCCAATACAATTGGGGAATTACATAGTCTACCCATCCTTTCTTTTCCCACAACATGATATCTGCATACAAATCGTCGTAGTTAGTTACGCCTGCTTTTGAATTGCTTCCATCTGGATCCTGAGATTTATTTCGCCAAACACCAAAGGGGCTTATGCCAAATTGAATGCCGGGTTTAATGTTATGAATGGTTGCTGACATTTGTTTAATAATGGTATCGCAATTACTTCTTCTCCAATCCTCCTTGTTTAAATTGCGGCTATATTTTTTATAGGCTGCTTCGTCGTTAAATTCTTTTCCTGGTACTTTATAAGGATAAAAATAATCATCTAAATGAATGGCGTCTACCTCATAACGAGTAACAATATCTGCAACCACTCTATTTACATGCTTCCATACTTCTGGTAATCCAGGATTAAATATTTTTTTATTATCGTAAGTCACAAACCATTCCGGATGAGTCTTTGTTAAGTGATTTGGTGCAATACTTGACTTCTCATTATTAAACACCGCACGATAAGGATTAATCCAAGCATGAAACTCCATCCCACGTTTATGGGTTTCTGTAATCATAAATTGTAAGGGATCATAAAAGGGACTTGGAGGCAAGCCTTGTTGTCCCATTAAGTATTCACTCCAAGGTTCTAAAGTAGAAGGATACAATGCATCACCAGAGGGGCGTATTTGCATGATGATGGCGTTCATGCCATTTTTTTGATGCATGTTTAATAGTGCAATAAATTCATTTTTTTGTGCTTCATTACTTAAGCCTGCTTTACTTGGCCAGTCAATATTAATCACAGAAGCTACCCACACA
This sequence comes from Bacteroidota bacterium, assembly GCA_037975805.1. Classification (GTDB taxonomy): domain Bacteria; phylum Bacteroidota; class Bacteroidia; order Chitinophagales; family Chitinophagaceae; genus Sediminibacterium. Next base: position 126,707 of record JBANFX010000001.1, read on the forward strand.
CCTCTAAATTCAAATACATTTTTATCTTCTAGTTTTGGTTGTGCCATTACCATAATACTACATCCAATCAATAGCATGCTTATTAAAAATCGCATAAGTATGAGTTAAATTATTTGTTATTTGCTGCCTTGCGTAACTTGTCTAAAATTTCATTTAAGGTTTTTGCTTCTGCTTCCGAAACACCTTTTAAGTTTGCGTCAATTTGATCGTTGTATTGATCCAACTTTGTAACGAGTTGCAATCCTTTTTCAGTTAAAGTAATATCCACAAGTCGCTTGTCTGCTTTACAAGCCGATTTTTGTACTAAATCTTTTACAATAAGTCGATCTACAATTCTGCTGGTGTCACTCATTTTGTCCAACATGCGCTCTCTAATTTGTAATGTACTTAAGGGCACATCACTTCCTCTTAATATTCTAAGTATATTATATTGTTGAACCGTAAGGTCTTCCTTATTCAAGAAAGTGGCAACATGTTCATTTAACCAGTTGGCAGTGAAAATGATATTAATCCCCATTTTCTGAAACTCGTTTCTGAAATTTGCCTGTTGTATGTCTTTTTCTATACCCATATTATCGGTTGCGCTTTATTATGGATTTGTTTATTAACCATGTAAATATAGGCAAAGCTATAATAGCACCCACCGTATCAGCCAACATATCTCCCACTTCAAAACCACGACTGGGAACATAATATTTTTGATAGTATTCCATTGCTATACCATAAAGCATGCAAAAAATGAGTACATAGGCTTTGACCCTTACCGTTTTATACTTTTGATTTGTTGAACTTTCAAAATGATAAAAAAACGAAAAGGCCAAGGATCCAAACAATCCTATATGCACTATTTTGTCAATAGGAAGGGAACCAAACCATTTGGATGGACTGTGAAATTTATTGCTAGGTAAACTCAATAAAACAAATATGATTACAATTTCTGCAATCACCCAAAGCCTTGTTTTCATTGATTATAATTAGTGTACTAAGCTTGCGTACGCTTCGCTAGTCATTAATTGGTCCATGTCGGAAGGATTGTTTACGGTAACTTTTACCATCCAACCAGCACCATATGGATCGCTGTTTACTAATTCTGGATTTGCTGTTAATGCAGGATTCACTTCTGCAATAGTACCTGCTATAGGAAGAAATAAATCACTTACTGTTTTAACAGCTTCTACTGTACCAAATACAGCTTCTGCCTCTAAACTTTTACCTACGGTATTAATATCTAAATATACGATGTCACCTAACTCACCTTGAGCAAAATCGGTAATGCCAATAGTAGCAGTATTACCTTCAATTTTAATCCACTCGTGATCTTTTGTGTAACGTAAGTCGGCAGGAAATTGCATAGTTTGATTTTTTATTATTGCAAATATCCATAAAATCCCTAAAAAACCAATCTGCTAATACCTAATATTATCAAAATAAAGTAAAATATGGTCTTTTAAAAAAACCTCCTGCTCCATTAAATTCATTACCGGTAATTGTTTTAGTTGCTTAAAGTGGGGCCAACCTTCTTCGTCTTTGCCCTCCAATAAATAATACCCGCTTGGTGACAAAATGGTACAAATAGCAATATGCATGAGGTCCTGCTTTTGCTCTTTTGTTATCTTTTCACGAATAAATCCAGTTTCCTGCAATCCAATCAAAAATAAGACAGCCTCCGTATCGGGCTTTTTCCCAAACTGATCCATCAATTTTTTCTCTAATTCCCACCATCTTGTCTGTAAATCGTCTTGTATATTGGCCATATTCAAATTCTAAATTTTTAGCAAAGGTAGGGGATATATAGGCGTAGTAGGTTGGTTTGATTATCTTTGCCAAAATTTGTTCTATGTTACAAGTAAACTTCTTACGCCAAAATACGGAGCTGGCTAAAAAGAAATTGGCTATCAAGCACTTCGCCAATTTAAATTTAGTGGACGAAGTGATAGCAATTGATGATCAAAGAAAGCAATTGCAAGCTTCTTTTGACGATATTCAGTCCAAAGTGAATGCTGCTTCCAAAGAAATTGGCGGACATATGGCAAAGGGAGAGAAAGATAAAGCTGAGGCCTTGAAAAATGCAGTGGCAGAATGGAAAAAACAATTAGAGCCTTTAAAGGATCAAATGAACGAAGTAGAGGCTAGATTGCAACAAGTAATTGTGCAGTTTCCGAATCTTCCTCATGATTTAGTGCCGGTTGGAAAAACGCCAGAAGAAAACGAAGTAGTAAGAACAGGCGGGACCACTCCAAGCTTACCAGCGAATGCCGAAGCACATTGGGATTTAATCAAGAAATATAATTTAGTCGATTTTGAAACAGGTGCTAAAATTACTGGAAGTGGTTTCCCTTTGTATATTGGAAAGGGTGCCAAATTTCAGAGAGCATTAACGCAATATTTTTTAGATTTTAATACTGCTGCTGGTTATACAGAATATTTACCTCCTTTTATGGTGAATGCGGCTTCGGCTTTTGCCACAGGTCAGTTGCCAGATAAAGAAGGCCAAATGTATCATGCTACCGAAGATGATTTTTATTTAATTCCTACTGCCGAAGTGCCTGTTACCAATGTGTTTCGCGACACAGTTTTAAAAGAATCTGATTTGCCTATTCAAATGACAGCCTATTCTCCGTGTTTTAGAAGAGAGGCGGGTAGTTTTGGTAAGGATGTGCGCGGTTTAAATAGGGTACATCAATTTGAGAAAGTAGAAATTATTCAAATTGTACATCCAGATAAAAGTGATGCAGTTTTAGATGAGATGGTTCTTCATGTTGAAAAATTATTACAAAGCTTAGGTTTGCAGTATCGTATTTTAAGATTGTGTGGAGGCGATATGGGATTTGCTTCTGCCATTACTTATGACTTTGAAGTATATAGCGCTGCGCAACAAAAATGGCTAGAAGTAAGTAGCGTAAGTAATTTCATGGCTTATCAAACCTATAGAATGAAGTGTAGATTTAAAGATGCGGATGGTAAAATTCAATTTGCCCATTCATTAAATGGAAGTTCACTCGCATTACCTAGAATTTTTGCCGCGCTTGTTGAAAACTATCAAACAGAAAAAGGTATTGCATTGCCTAAAGTATTGCATTCTTATTTTGGTGCTGAAAATTTGGTATAATATTTTAATTCATATAACATATAATTTAAAAAGCCCTTCCAATTGGAAGGGCTTTTTTTGTATAAAGTAAACAATCGCAAACTGAATATTTAAAACTTGCTAAATCTTACCCCTACTGCAAAAGGAGCCATATCAAAGTGAGTAAGATTTTTGTCAAATAAATTGGTCATGCTTAAACTTCCATATAAACGAACACCACCAATACCTAATTCCCCAATAGTAGCCATTTTAAAATTGTTTAAATTAAAATTGCCATTTACCTTTCGCTTTCCTCTTTCATCACTTACTTGTTTAGTATGGGATTGTAAAAGGTATCCTGCGCTTACACCCAAACTTGCATAGAAGCTTTTGCTGTTATCTGGGTTAGACTGGAAGTTTAATTGAACAGGAATTGTTAAGTATTCAACAAATAATTTATTCTTTTTGAATTTAACATCATCGAAATATACTTTATTGAAAGCTGCATTACTAAAACTTATTGGTTGTTGGAAACGAAAATTATACATTTCAAAACCTACCCCATATTTTAAATTCAAGTAGTTTTTGTAAAGACTTGCTTTTTGTTGCACCACCCAAATATTGACATTGCTTGACTTAGCATTGTTTAATTTCAGATCAGTACTATTTACAATTCTGGGCATTAATGGGTCGTAAATAGCGATATAGGCCATTTGTGGTGAATTGTCTAAATAGTTTGCATATCCTATATCCAATATCCACCAATTCGTAGATATCTTCTTTAATTTTTTAGGGGACTTCTCAATACTTATTTTAGTTTTCTTAAAATCTCCTTCCAACAAAGATTCCCAATTTTTTTGACCATAACCCTCGCTGCCTTCAGATTTATTAATAATATTAATTCTTCCTACTTTAATCGTATCATCATTGATAGAAACCAGTGTGTCCTTAAAATTATAAACGGTTACCCCATTATTTTTTCTTCTTCTATTATTTCTTGTCCATTCTGATCCACCCTCTACAATGGTTGAATGGTCTCCAACAATCACCATATTACCTATTTTGATGGTATCTTGTTTCTTGTTTTTTGTAGAATCATTTTGTGCTCTAGCGTTTAATCCAATCAAGCTAAGTAATGAGAACATAAGTACTTTCATAAATCTTTATTTTTGTTTTTCGTTTTTATTTCTTTTAAAAATGGCATTAATGCGTCTGCCCACACCTCTCAATTTTTCGCCATCAATTTCAAAGTTGGCAATGAATATGGAGCGGTCATGCTCATTCACATCAACATTATTATAATTTTCAGTTTCGCTTATTGAGGTATTGTTTAAGGTAGTGGGTTCAATAGCGGTTATGCTATTGTTATTGTTTTCGTTGATTGCTAGTGTTGATGTTTCTGCAGCAACTGAATTTATTGATACGGGCCCACTATTTTCAGTATTCGAATTGATTGCTTCTTCTTTAATTATGCTAGGTTCATATGGTGTAGGTTCATTAATGTCGGCAAATAATTTTCCATCAGATTTAACCAGAGCAACACTTTTTGAAGTAAGTGTTAAATTATTTTCTTTTAGTATAGGTGCATTAATTTGAGTTGCAACCGCATTATTGATATTATTAAGTTGCAGGCTATTTTTACTAATGTCCTGTTTTGTTTTAATGGTTGTGTTAAAATAAAATTGATATCCTATGATGCATAAGAACAAAGCGGCTACCGAAGCCATACTTATCATTCGTGTTTTTGAAAAAAATCCAGTGATTACTTTAGCTTCCTCTCGGTATAAACTTTGCTTAAAACTGCTTGGCAAACCTGCCTCCAATTCGGCATGTCTATACAACATTGCTTTTTCTTCAAATTCAATGTATTCATTTGGCAATACAGTTTGTAATAATATATTTAACTCATGTGCATATGTAGGATGGTCTTTGATAAATTCCTCTACTGCTAATTTTTCGTTAGCTGAAAGCTCGTTGTCCACATACAACAAGAAGTAGGATTCGTAATTTTGAGTATTAATGTTCATCATGCACTTAATTTTTCAAGATGAATTAATTTCCCCTTTAATATGATCCTAGCACGATGCAAGTATACTTTTACTTGGCTTTCTGAAAGGTTCATGATTTCTCCAATTTCTTGGTAACTATAACCTTCATAATCCTTAAGTAAAACCAAACTTTTTTGAGTAGGGTTTAACTCATTAATTGCGCGCAGTAAAATTTGTTTTAACTCAGCATTAGATGAAGTATTTGTATGTCCTTTTACTTCTTCAAAATTATCGGTAGTCGCTTTTTTCTTATCCTTACGAATATGATCAATCATTTCATGATAGGCCACCGTAAATAAGTAAGACTTTGCTTTATTGGTTTCCACTTTGGTTCGGTTCACCCAAAGTTTCTCAAAAGCAGTTTGGACAATATCCTGGGCATCCGCTTCATGGCCAATATTTTTGACGATAAAACGATATACCCCGTCGGAGAAATTGTCTACACAGTTATTAAAATCTTGAACAGTCATCCCTTGAATCGCTTTTAAGTATCAGTATAACGACTACAATACCTAAAAGTTACAGTTTGGTTAATAATTTACCACCTGCTCCTGGATATCTGCAGGGAGTTCGCGCCATTCGTATTGTTGGTTACGTAATTGAGGCTCAAAACCGGCCTCTTTAATGGCTTCTTGAATAGTTTTATAGGTAAAACGGTGTGGTGCACCAGCGGCGCTCACCACGTTTTCTTCTAACATAATACTTCCAAAATCATTTGCACCCGCCTCCAAACAAACTTGGGCGGTGGCCTTACCTACGGTTAACCAGCTTGCCTGAATATTTTTGATATTAGGTAACATGATACGGCTTATGGCAATCATTCTAATATATTCCTCGGTAGTGGTCAAATTATGTACCCCTCTTATTTTAGTTAATAAGGTATCTACATCTTGGAATGTCCAAGGGATAAATGCCAAGAAACCTTTTGCGTCTTTTGGTTTTCTATCCTGCGTTTCACGTATACGTACTAAGTGAATAAATCTTTCTTCCAAAGTTTCTACGTGCCCAAACATCATGGTCGCACTGGTTGTGATATTTAATTGATGTGCAGCTGCCATTACTTCCAACCACTCATCAGCGCCACATTTTCCATTGGATACTAATTTTCTAACTCTATCTACCAATATCTCAGCTCCCGCACCAGGTAAGGAATCCATGCCTGCCTCTTGCAAAGCTTTTAATACCTGGGTATGTGTCATGCCTTCCAACTTGGCAATATGCGCAATTTCTGGGGGCCCTAATGTGTGTAATTTAATGGTTGGAAATTCTTGCTTAATTTGACTAAAAGTGTCGGTATAATATTTTAATCCAAGTTCAGGATGATGCCCTCCTTGTAATAATAATTGATCACCGCCCCAAGCCAGGGTTTCTTTAATTTTTACACGGTAGGTGTCCATATTCGTGATATAAGCTTCGGGATGCCCTGGGATTCTGTAAAAGTTACAGAATTTACAATTCGCTATACAAACATTCGTCGTATTTACATTTCGGTCAATCTGCCAAGTTACCTTGCCATGTGGCACTTGTTTTTTCCTTAATTCATTGGCGATATAACTAATTTCATTTAATGGCGCATGCTCAAATAAAAACATGCCTTCTTCCTTGGTCAAATTCTCAAAATTCAAGGCTTTCTTATATAATTCTTCTAATTGCATAAAGTTCTTTTAAGAGTAACAAAGTTAAGGCTTAAAGGGTTTGATTGAACCCCTACTTTATTTTATCTATATTCGCAAATTGACTCTTGAGTAAAAGGAGTAATTTTACTCTTTATTATGATACAATTTGACCGTTTTGAATTAGCCAATGGATTAAAAGTATTGGTGCACCAGGATACTACTACTCCCATGGCAGTGGTAAATATTTTATACAATATTGGAGCAAAGGATGAAAACCCAGAGAAAACAGGGTTTGCGCATTTGTTTGAACATTTAATGTTTGGCGGCAGTATTAATATACCCGAATATGATGAACCCTTGCAAAGAGCAGGAGGAGAAAACAATGCATATACAACCAATGATTTAACCAACTATTATTGTCAATTACCTGCTGAAAATATAGAAACGGCTTTTTGGTTGGAGAGTGACAGAATGTTGTCTCTTGCTTTTAGTCCAAAGAGTTTAGAGGTTCAACGAAAAGTAGTTTGTGAAGAATTTAAGGAGCATTATATTAATAAACCTTATGGAGATGCTTGGCATAAAATGCGAACACTCGCTTACACGCAACATCCATATCGTTGGATGACCATTGGTGCTTCCTTGGAACATGTAGAACAAGCTACTATGGAAGATGTAAAAGATTTCTTCTTTCAATTTTATCGTCCTAACAATGCCATACTTGTAGTAACTGGGAATGTAAAAACAGAAGACATTAAAGTGTTGGCTGAAAAATGGTTTGGTCCCATTCCAGCAGGCAAACCATACATGAGAAATTTACCCCAGGAGCCGAAGCAAGAAAAAAATAGAAGTTTGGATGTGCGTGCCGATGTGCCCATGGACATGTTGATGATGACATGGCATATGGGAGGTAGATTTGATGGCGGGTATCACGCAACCGATTTATTAACGGAGGTATTGGGTGGAGGGGCTTCTTCGCGCTTATATGAGCAGCTTATAAAAGTGAAACAACTATTTTCTTCTATTTCCTGTTTTCATTTTGGCACCATAGATCCAGGATTATTTGTCATTACAGGAAAATTGGTAAAAGGCATTACGATGTCAGTTGCTGAAAAAGCAGTGTTGGAGGAAGTAGAAAAAATGAAGGCTGAATTACTAGATGTAAAAGAAGTACAAAAAGTAATTAACAAAACGGAGAGTATGATTTGTTTTGAAGATATGAGTATTATGAATCGCGCACAGAGTTTAGCGTTTTATGAATTATTAGGGGATGCTGCGTTAATGAATGAAGAGTTGGCAAAATATCAGTCAGTGACCCCGGAACTTATACAAGCCACTGCAAAAAATATTTTTTCAGAAGGCAATAGAAACACATTGTATTATTATAGTAACTCCACCGCGTAATAAGCAGAAGCGCATTAGTCTCATTCTCTTTTTACGTTTAACAATATATTATGGCATTAGATAGAACCATTGCACCTAAGATTAAAGACGCTGTTGAATTTGATATTCAACTAAAACCTTACCAAAAATTTATTTTGGACAATGGGGTAGAAGTATATGCTTTTGAAGGCGGTGCACAGGAAGTGATGTTAATGGAGTTGGTATTTTTTGCAGGCAATAGTTATGAAAATAAGAATTGGGTAGCACCTGCTACAAACTATTTATTGAAGAATGGTACTAGTTCAAAATCGGCGTTTGAGATTAATGAGGCTTTTGAATTTTATGGTGCTTATTTAAATAGATCCTGTTACAATGAAACAGCTACGATTAGCTTACACACATTAACCAAGCACTTTGGAGAAGTGATACCTGTAGTGAGTGAATTGGTGGCTGATGCAGTTTTTCCTGAAAACGAATTGGACATTTATGCAAAGAATCAAATTCAGCAACTCACTTTGAATTTAAAAAAAGGTGATTTTATTGCAAACCGTTTTATTGATGAATATTTATTTGGAATTCATCATCCTTACGGTAAATATTCTACGGAAGAAAGTTATAACCAATTAACCCGAGACGATTTAGTTGGCTACTATAATAAGTACTATAAAGAAGGTAAGTGTATTGTATTTATGGCTGGAAGGTTTCCTGCTAACATTGAATCTGTTTTAAACAAACATATTGGCACACTTCCATTAAACAAAAAACATATTGATTTACCAATGCACGAAATTGTTGCGGCAACGGAAAAGAAATACAGTGTAGTGAACGATCCTAATTCAGTACAGGGTGCGATTCGTATAGCAAGACATTTTCCGAATCGACATCATCCTGATTTTGCTGCTGCACAGGTTTTAAATAATATTTTTGGTGGATTTTTTGGATCTCGATTAATGAGTAATATAAGAGAGGACAAGGGGTATACTTATGGTATACATAGTTATTTGCAAAATCATATTCAACAAAGTGCTTGGTTAGTGAGCACAGATGCAGGTAAGGATGTTTGCCCTGCTACCATTAGTGAAGTGTATAAAGAAATGGGCATTTTAAGAAATGAACTGGTAGATATTGAAGAACTGAATTTAGTTAAAAACTATATGTTGGGTTCATTGTTAGGAGATGTTGATGGTCCATTCCAAATAATTGGTCGATGGAAGTCTTATATTTTAAATGGATTGACTGAGGAGTATTTTTATAATACCATTAAAACCGTACGCGCCATTCAGCCCGAAGAAATAAAGGATTTAGCCAATAAATATTTGAAGGAAGAAGATTTTTACGAGTTAGTAGTTTACTAGTTATATTTTGAGGATCAATAAGTAGATACTTTTTAAAATAAATTACATGGGTAGATTTTTTACTAAAACAATTGCAACAGCATTGGCAGTTTTATTGGTAGCCTATTTTTTAAAAGGGGTCACTGTTAATAATTCTATTACAGCATTATTAGTGGCCACGGTGTTGGGTTTACTGAATAGTTTTATCAAACCCATTTTGATTTTACTAACGATTCCTTTTACACTATTAACTATGGGACTATTTTTAATTGTAATAAATGTATTTATCATTTACACGGTTGCTGAAATTGTTCCAGGTTTCCAGGTGCAAGGCTGGTTTACAGCCTTTATTTTTGGATTGTTAGTTAGCTTTTTTACTGCCATTATAGAGTCAATTATTGGCAAACCCGCTCCCAAGAAATAATTAATAGAATTTTACATTTTTATATATCATTGAAAATCAATAATATATAAATTTTATTAAATAATTTTAGTACTATGTGATGCATAGTACTAAAATTATGCATAGTTTTGTCTTCTAAAGTAAAACTATGGATATCCAAAACACACAAAGTCAGATGCGCAAGGGCGTGTTGGAGTTTTGCATATTGTCCATTATTCAAAAAGGCGAGGTATATCCAAGTGATATCGTCGAACAAATGAAAGCGGCCAATTTGCACATTTTAGAAGGCACTTTGTATCCTTTATTAACGAGATTAAAAAATGCGGGCTTATTAAATTACCGCTGGGTGGAAAGTGTGAGTGGTCCTCCCAGGAAATACTTTGTTTTAACCGAGGAGGGTAGCAAGGCTTATGAAGTTTTATTAAAAACATGGAACGACATGACAGGCGCCGTAAATCAACTTACTCATTCTGTAAATCCAAATTCTTCAAACGAAGCAAATCATGCTTCATAATTCGAATACCCATTAAATTTATTTTATGAATAAAGTAATCAATATTAATTTTCAAGGCCGTATCCTTCCAATAGAAGAACAGGCGTATGAAATTTTAAAACAATATATAGCATCACTTCGTGTTTATTTTGCTAATGAGGAAGGGTGTGACGAAATTATAAATGATATTGAATGTCGTGTCGCAGAATTATGTGACGACCGATTGAAAAAAGGAGAAGTTTGCATTAATGAAACTTCTATTCATTTAATTATAGAGAGTATTGGACGACCTGCCGATTTTGAAGCACAGGACGGGTTTGAGCAATCTGCAAACAATAATGCAAATAATAATACTTCGTTTTCAAATACATTTGAAAGTACTACTCAAAAAAGATTGTATCGCGACGAGCAAAATAAAATTTTAGGAGGTGTGTGTAGTGGTATTGCCAATTACTTTGGATTGGAACCATTGTTGGTTCGCGTATTATGGATTTTTTTAGTAGGCTTAAATATACTTGCTTATCTTATTTTGTGGATTGCAGTTCCAAGTTCATCAGATAAAGAAGTAGGGGGCGTAAGAAAAAGATTATTTCGCGATATTGATCATAAAATTATTGGTGGTGTGTGTGCAGGGCTCTCTAAATATTTTGGAATTAGGGTAGGCATCGTAAGACTTTTATTTTTGATCCCATTTATTCGATTTATTTTCAATTTTAGACACATTCATTTATTCCAATTTTGGGATAGCCCCGATTTCCCTAATTTTTTAGATATCACATTTAGCCCGGGCGCAGTATTTGTATATATTGTTTTATGGTTGGTATTGCCAGAAGCTAAAACCAGTGCCGATAAACTTGAAATGGTTGGAGAAAAAGTAGATTTGAATAGTATTAAAAATACCATTCAAAATGATATGGAGGGCTTTAGCAAGCGTGCTCAAACATGGGGTAGCGAATTTTACAAAAGGGATAAATCAAATAGTTCAATACAAAAAGATAAAGAGGAAGCTGGATCTTTAAAACAAGCATCCAACTTAAAGAATATGCCAAAAGGAATTTTATATTTTATTGGTAAGGTAATTCGTATGGTAGTGAAAGTATTTGTTTATTTTATCCTGGCAATCATGGGGATTAGTTTGGTTGCTGCTTTATTTGGAGTTGGTGTTTTTGGAACTAGTGCATTGCCATTAAAGGGATTTATCATTGAAGACGGCATTCAATCTTATGCATTATATGGAGTGATATTGTTCTTTTTGTGGGTTCCTGTTATAGCAATTGCCACTTCATTAATTAGAAGAATCGCAGGGTATAAAAAATCTAATAAATGGATAAGGATAAGCTTTATTTCATTGTGGTCTTTTGGTTGGGTATGTTTATTTTACTTTTTAAGTAGCTTAGGCAACAGTTTTTCAAAACACAATGTTCCCTATGAGCAAAATTTAACTTTAGCCAGCCCTAAAGTAGATTTTTTAGAAGTGACAACTGCACCCTATTTAAAATATTATGAAGATGATTCATTTGAATTTTCGCCTTTTAATAAATACACAAATGAAGACAGTTTTTTTATAAGAAACTTACGTGTTAGAATTATACAATCAAAGACCGATAGTTTTCAAGTACATATTGTAAAGTTGAGCAACGGAAAAACGGTTAAGGAGGCGAATGAAAATGCGAATAATATAAATTTTAGCATTACCCAATTGGATAGCGCTTTGTATTTAGACAGAGGCATTGCTATAACCAAGGGTCATAAATTCAGAAATCAACATGTAATTATGACTATTGCGGTGCCCGTGGGTAAACGCATAAAAATTAGTAATCATAATTGGCAGCAAGTTAACGTAAGAGTGAATAAGAATGGTATACATTCAAATTCAATTAGAGGAGTGGATGCTGGATGGTATGATGAATGGAATGAACCTTGGGATGGCGCTTCATATCCTTTTGAAAAAGGAGCAGAATATAAGATGACTACTAATGGATTAGAATTACTTAAGCCTTCTAAAGAAGTTCAATTGAATCAAGAAAATAGTATTCAAAATGAAGCAGAAAACCCATTGAAAGATTTAAAAGAGGAGCGTTTGAAAATGGAACAGGAAAAAAGCAAAGAAAAATCTAAAGTTGGATTAAATACGCAAAGTGCTAAAGAAATATTGGTTCAAAAAACTTCAGAAATGCTGGATTTCAGCTGGGTTTTAGATAGGTTTTCTTATTAAAAAATTAATGGTTACGATTATTTTGATTTTGATTATTGGAATAACACCCTTTCTCTCATAGAAGGGGTGTTTTATTTAGCACCCTTTTTGATTATCTTTGTGAAAATATACATTTCATGAGCGAAATCTTAAACACACCTTTTACCCATAAACATATTGCTTTAGGTGCTAAAATGGCTCCTTTTGCCGGATACAATATGCCAATTAGTTATACGGGTATTAATGACGAACATGCAGCAGTGCGAAATAGCGCGGGTGTTTTTGATGTGAGTCATATGGGAGAATTTATTTTAAGGGGCGAAAATGCATTGGATTTAATTCAACGCGTTACGAGCAACGATGCTTCTGTTTTAGAAGATGGTAAAGCACAGTATAGTTGTTTGCCTAATGCAACGGGTGGCATCGTTGATGATTTACTAGTGTATTGTGTTGAAAAAAATAAAGTTTATATGTTGGTGGTAAATGCTTCCAATATTGAAAAAGATTGGAATTGGATTTCACAGCATAATACAAAAGGTGTTGAAATGCATAATATAAGTGCAAAAACAGCCTTGTTAGCAGTTCAAGGACCTAATGCGACTAAGATTGTTCAAACCATGACGCAAATGGACGTATTAAATATGCCCTACTATAGTTTTTCAAAAGGAATGTTATTGGATATTGACAATGTTTTAATTAGTGCCACAGGATATACAGGTGCAGGTGGAGTAGAAATTTATTTTGAAAACATTAATGACAATGCCAATAAAATTTGGGATGCATTATTTGAGGCGGGTGCAGCATATGATCTTAAACCAATTGGCCTTGGTGCGAGAGATACTTTAAGATTAGAAATGGGATTTTGCTTATATGGAAATGATATTGATGATACAACAAGCCCACTGGAAGCAGGATTAGGTTGGATCACAAAATTCACAAAAGACTTTACAAATGCAGCTGCTTTAAAAGCGCAAAAAGAAAATGGGGTTACAAAAAAATTAGTGGGCTTTGAACTTGTGGATCGCGGAATTCCTCGACATCACTACCTAATTAAGGACGCATCAGGAAACGAAATTGGAACTGTAACATCAGGTACACAAGCCCCAAGTTTAGGAAAGGCCATCGGTTTAGGTTATGTTGCTACAGAACATGCTAAAGTTGGTACAGAAATTTTTATTGATATTCGAAATACATTGGTAAAAGCCCAAGTAGTAAAGTTTCCGTTTAAATAAACATCTACTAAAATTTGAATATAATTAATTGAAAAGGGGCTTGCCCCTTTTTTTTATAGTATTAATACTTGCATTTTGTATGTATAGGAACTGCACATTTGTATTTCAATAAAAAATTTAAAATGAAAGCAATTAAAAACAAAGTGCAATTAGTAGGCCGTTTAGGTGCTAATCCAGAAATGAAAACTTATGCAGAAAATAAAAAATTAGCCAATATTAGATTGGCTGTAAATGACCGGTATAAAAATGCAAAAGGAGATTGGATGGACGAAACCCAGTGGTTCAGTTTGGTAGCTTGGTCAAAACTGGCAAACTATGTTGAAAAATATTTGACAAAAGGAACCGAAGTAGCGGTAGAAGGGCGTTTGGTAAATAAAGCATTTACCGACAAAAATGGGGTAAAGCGGACGAGTACCGAAATTATAGTAAATGAAATTTTGCTTTTATCAAAGCAAAAGGAATTGCTCGTTGAAATGTAAGGGGTTTATTATCTTTGCGGCATGAGTAGTGAAAATAAACCCAGCTTACATACTGTACTAACACCACAGTTATTAGATTTATATGAAGTGAAAGATAGTATTGTTGTCATTATTGATGTATTTAGAGCTACATCAACGATGGCAACAGCATTATACAATGGTGCTACAAAAATTATACCTGTAGATAGTCCTGAGGCTTGTATTGAAATTGGCAATGCGACTGGTGGCGTTACTGCAGGAGAGCGAGATGGAAAAATTATTCCTGGTTTATCTTATGGAAATTCTCCTTCGGAATACCCGAGGGCTTTTATTGAAAATAAAACTTTAGTGATTACTACCACTAATGGCACAAAATTATTACATATGGCGCTTCGAAAAGGGGCCAAAGAAATTATTACTGGTTCTTTTCCAAATTTGACACAAGTTGTAGCCTATTTGAAGGCTCAGAACGCTCCAGTAATTTTAGGCTGTTCTGGTTGGAAAAATAGATTCAATATAGAAGACACCCTATTTGCAGGAGCTGTTATAGAGGCCATTAAAGAGCATTTTACTATTCATTGTGATAGTAGTTTTATGGCCAATCAGTTGTATAATCAACATAAAAATAATTTACCTGAGTATATTCAATCCTTAACTCATTGGCATCGATTAGCTGCATATGGATTAGAATCGGATATGCTGTATTGCGTGACGCCCGACATAGCGCCAAGTTTACCCATCTTTAAGGATGGCGCTTTGGTAAATGGAGCATAAGAATATCGAAAATTAGCCCACAAATGTGTACATTTGCAAATTGCCCTTTTCAAAAGGGTGATTTTGTATAATTTATGGCATTACCCTACTTAGTAAAACACATTTATAGCTACGGCACCGAGGAGGTAATTAGGCGTGGAAAAAAGATTTTTGCGCTAAAGAATATCGAATTGGTAAAGTTTGATCCTTTATTAGGTAGCATACATTGTCGCGTAAAAGATGATGGTTATAGTACTTATTATAAAGTAACCATCGAAAATTTTAAAAATCCATCTACCCTTTCATTAAGATGTGGTTGTCCTTATAATTTGTCGGAGGTATGTAGACATAAAGCTGCTGCTTTATTGTTTGTTCAAGACTTGTTAGACAAAAATTTATTGGATTATAAGCAAACCTCTTATGTAACCACCCATACACAGTTGCGTACGAAGAATTTGGATTTAAAAATGATACGCATGCTTTGTTCAAAAACAGTATTTGAAAAAGCAGAAACCACACTTAAATCTAATCGTCCTCACATTATTGAAAGCGCTAACGAAAAAGTTGTTGCCGAATTGGATGAAAATGGAAAAACGTTTCACTTAATTGTACAAAAAAATGAAGAACGTTTTTTTGATACTTCTTGTGATTGTTTATCAGAAACTGAATATCCATTGTGTTTGCATAAAACGGTATTGTTATTACAATTGTTTCAATTAAAAGGAGCCGATTATTTTGATACTATTCGCAATTGGGATAGAGAAAAAAATAAATTATTGGCCTTATATGGCTATAGTTTAGACGACTATATAGACGATAAATTTGAATTTACTTATCAGGATGGTAAGCCATTTTTAAAAGTGTTAGACCCTCGAATTCAAAGAATAAATGGAGGAACAACAACTACAGCCACAAGAAAAATTCCTAAGTCCAATGATTGGGATATAGAGCGTCAGGATTCAAATGGAGATGCAAAAATTGCCAGAACCATTGAACGATTTGGTTTGGTTATTCAGCAAAATACAGAGGCTTATCCTTATTTAACATTGAATGTAATTAAGGGGGAGGTAAATGAAGAGGGTACTGCTTTTGTTGGCAAAGTAGAGAAGGTAGATTTACCTAAATTTATGATTACGGAGGAGATGAAGGAAGAGGATAAAAATTTAGTACAAATTGTAAGAAAGCTTCAGTCAACAGAGCTTACTAAATATTTGAATAAGAATTCTCCTTTCATGGGTATTTGGGACACCATCCTGCATGCAGATGAAACCAATTTGCCAGACGAGACCAAGGAGCATATTCAGGAATACATGCATCCTAAACTGCAAAAGTTATGGAGAGATATTTCAGAGCACCCATTTAATTTTCATTTGCCCAATAACAAGCCATTTACAACTGCTAATTTGCAAAAAGCGGAACTGGTATTTAATGATATTCAGCCTAGTTTTAGAGTGGAGAAGGAGGTAAATAGTTATATTATTTATGCACAAGTGAATTTACCAGAGGGTAAAATTTCATTAGAAGATAACCATGCCAAATCACACTTTATTTTCCAGTACCATCATCAATTTTTTGTTTGGAAACAAAAAGAGGATTTACAATGGGTTGAAAAATTTATGCCAACCGGCTTCAATGAGATTGATTTAGAAAATTGGCCTGCTTACCTACAATCTACCTTATTGCCGCTCTCTAAATCTTATGTTGTAGAATTAGGAAATGTAAAACAAGAAAAATTAAGAGGTGTAAAACCGCAGTTACAAATACTATTAAAAGAAGATAGAGATTATTTATTGTTTGAGCCTATCTATTTATATAAGGATATTGTAGTTACAAGTGCCGATGGCCCTTCGGTTATTCACCAAGAAGGGGATAAGATTTTTATTTTAGAAAGAGATTTGGCTGCAGAACGAGGCCTAATAGGTATTATAGAGCAATTGCATTCTGGATTTATAAGACCCAATGAAGGGAATATACTAGCTTTAAAAGGGGCTGAAGTATTAAAAAATAATTGGTTTTTCTTGTTTGTAGATACATTAAAAGAAAAACAAATCCCTTTATATGGATCTGATAACTTAAAGCAATTTAAGTTTAACACTGCAAAGCCCACCACCAAATTATATATTAGTAGTAACACCGACTGGTTTGACGCTAAAGTAGAAATTTCGTTTGGGGATCAAAAAGTATCGGTTCAGGATATTAAAAATATGTTGTCTAATAAGCAACAATATGTAGAATTGAAGGATGGAAGTTTAGGGGTGCTTCCAGAAAAGTGGTTGAACAAATATTCATTATTGTTTAAAGTGGGAGAAGGGAAGGTTGATAATCTTAAGTTAAGTAAATATCATTTCTCTATCATTGATGAACTATATGAACAAAGAGATGAGGAAGAGTTGGTATTTAAATTAGAAGAAAAGTTTGAAAAAATAAGAGAGAAATATTCAATAGCAGATATTCCTCCACCTGAACACTTAAGCCCCATTTTAAGGCCCTATCAGGTGAGTGGATTTCAGTGGTTGAATTACTTACATGATGTACAATGGGGTGGAATTTTAGCGGATGATATGGGATTGGGAAAAACCATTCAAACCCTCTCTTTTTTACAACATTTAAAAGAAAAAAATGGGAAGTTGTTGGCATTGGTGGTATGCCCAACAACTCTTTTATATAACTGGCAGAATGAATTAAAAAAGTTTACCCCAAGTTTGAGTTTTCAAATTCACCATGGCGGTACAAGAAGCAAATCTCAGTTATTTAAGGATCCTGTTGAAGTTATTATTACAACATATGGTACCTTAAGAAGTGATATTAAAATGTTTGCTGAAGTAAAATTTGATTATGTGATTTTGGATGAAAGCCAAGCCATAAAAAATCCGTCAAGCAAAGTAACAAAAGCAGCTTGCTTATTGCAGGCAACCAACAAATTGTGTTTAAGTGGTACGCCATTACAAAACAACACATTTGATATTTATGCTCAAATGAATTTCTTAAATCCAGGTATGTTAGGTACTGTAGAATATTTCAAACATAATTTCTCAATGCCAATTGACAAATTTGATGAAAAAGAACAGAAAGAGCACCTAAGAAAATTTGTTTTCCCTTTTATATTACGCAGAACCAAAGAGCAGGTAGCAAAAGATTTGCCAGAAAAACAAGAAATGGTTTTGTATTGTGAAATGGGAGATGCACAAAGAAAAATTTATGAAGCTTACAGGAATGATTATCGTGATAAATTAATTGGCATGGTTGAAGAAAAAGGAATTCAAAAATCACAATTATCTATCTTACAAGGTTTAATGAAATTGCGTCAAATTTGTGATAGTCCAGCCATTATCAAAGACGAAGCGTATCCAAATGAATCAGTTAAATTAGAAGAGCTAACGCGTGAAATAGCCGAAAACATTGGTGATCATAAAGCTTTAGTGTTTTCTCAATTTTTGGGTATGTTGAGCTTAATTAAAGAGCAGCTTACCAAGTTGGGCATTGATTATGAGTATTTTGACGGAGGTAGTACCATACAAGAAAGAGAAAAAGCAATTGAGCGTTTTCAAAATGATGCTAACTGTAGAGTATTCTTAATTTCTTTAAAAGCAGGTGGAGTAGGACTTAATTTAACTGCTGCTGATTACGTTTATATAGTTGATCCCTGGTGGAATCCAGCAGTAGAACAGCAAGCTATAGATAGAACTCATCGTATAGGTCAAACTAAAAATATATTTGCATATCGTATGATATGTACCGACACGGTTGAGGATAAAATATTAAAACTACAGGACCGAAAAAGATCTTTGGCCAAGGAGTTAATTTCCGATGAAGAAGGATTTGTTAAGTCCTTAACCAAAGATGATATTGCTTACTTATTTAGTTAAGATAAATAATGAGCTCCAGAAACCCTTTCAATTTTTAGGCCCTCACTAATTTATTTATTCGTAATTATTTATTGGTTGCCGAACTGTTTATTTCAGCAGCCGCTAAAACTGATTTTGGATTTTTTTGTAAACTATCCAATGTTGCTTTTTTACATTCCTCAGAGCAAAACCCTAAAATGTATTTTTCATAATGCGCTGTATCACTTATGCCAGCAGTTACGGGCATGCCACAGCTAGGATCTTTTTTATTATTTACTAAGGATGCAGGATACGTTTTTTCAGCGTTTGCTTCCATTTTTATTGGTTCTTCTTTTTTTACAACTTCCTCATTGCCACAAGCTGTCATCAAAAATGTGCTGCATATGCAAATAAGTCCAATAGTTTTTTTCATGGTGTCTATTATTTGATTAATTCCAACAAAATTACGTTTACCCAGGGGCAAAATAAAACTAACAACTATTATTTTAGCCCTAAATCAGGCCTTTTAAGAACATCTGAGTCAAATTATAGCGCTATATGGGCCATATTTGTTTAATTATTTAATACTTTTACAGTCCAAATCCTATCAAAGGAAATTATTAATGAAAAAGGACCAACTACATATTTTATCAACGCGTGCAAATTTTGCACAGGTCCTTGTATTGAACAGCCCCATCAGGTTGCCGCTTGCGGTTAGATTTTCACCGCGACGTGGATTCTGATAGGACGAGCAATTGGCACTTGCCCCTATCAGTGGAAAACACCCCGAAATTTTCTAGAAACGCCAGAAGTGTCATTTTTTTAAATTTTATTGATCCTTGGAACAGCAAATTATAGTTCGTGTAGCCCATAGTGGCGATGTTCATTATTCTACTTCCATCACTGATGAGATGGCTTCCTCAGCGAAAGCAAGGGGAACGGGTATTGCTAAACGTACCCCAGCGTACGTTGCAAAAAAAATTGAGGAGGGTAAGTCGGTAATCGCACATACCCAGGATGGAACTTGGGTAGGGTTCTGTTATATAGAAGCATGGCAACATGGACAGTTTGTAGCCAATAGTGGATTAATCGTTTCCCCTGCGTTTAGAAAAAGTGGGATTGCTAAAAAAATAAAGCAAACTATTTTTCAATTGTCTAGAGAAAAATATCCAAGTGCAAAATTATTTGGATTAACTACCGGATTAGCAGTAATGAAAATTAATAGTGAGTTGGGTTATGAGCCAGTTACTTATAGTGAATTAACCGATGACGAAGAATTTTGGGCAGGTTGTAAAAGTTGTGTGAACTATGAAATTCTCATGAGCAAGGATCGTAAGAACTGTATGTGTACTGCTATGCTATACGAACCCAAAGGGCCACATACACCAGAGCAGACTGCGAATGATTTTAAAAATAATTCTAAATTATATGAACGTTTTATGAAAATAAAACAAAGTAAATTATTAAACTGGTTGATAAAAAAATAAATAAGATGGAGAAAGTAGTTTTAGGATTTAGCGGTGGATTGGACACCACCTTTTGTGTAAAATATTTAACTGAGGATAAAGGATTAGAAGTACATAGTGTTATTGTGAACACTGGAGGCTTTAGCGAAGAAGAGTTAAAAAAAATAGAGTCACATGCGTATACATTAGGTGTAAAAACACATACTACAGTGAATGCTGTAAAAGGTTATTACGATAGTATTATTAAATACTTAGTGTATGGAAATGTCTTAAAAAATAATACCTATCCTTTAAGCGTAAGCGCAGAACGTTTAAGTCAAGCTTTGCATATTGCAGATCATGTAAAAAAAGTTGGCGCTAAGTTGGTGGCGCATGGAAGTACAGGAGCGGGTAATGATCAAGTGCGTTTTGATATGATTTTTCAAATCATGATTCCGGGTGTTGAAATTTTAACACCCATTCGCGATTTACAATTAAGTAGAGAGGCGGAGATTGAATATTTAAAAGGCAAGGGTGTTCAAATGAATTTCGAAAAAGCAGCCTATTCTATTAATAAAGGATTGTGGGGTACAAGTGTTGGTGGTAAAGAGACTTTACATTCAAAAGGAATGCTACCTGAATCTGCTTGGCCAACACAAATGACCAAGCAAGGTGCAACGGAAGAAATGGTTATAAGTTTTGAAAAAGGAGAAATTAAAAAAGTAAATGGTCAAGCATTTACACATCCTACAGAAGCCATTCAATATATCCAATCAATTGCTGGTGCATATGGAATTGGTAGAGATATTCATGTGGGTGATACAATTATAGGTATTAAAGGACGAGTTGGTTTTGAAGCTGCAGCACCGATGGTAATTTTAAAAGCACACCATGCATTAGAAAAGCATGTATTAACTAAGTGGCAATTGTCATGGAAAGATCAGTTGGCATCGTTTTACGGAAATTGGTTGCATGAGGGGCAAATATTAGATCCTGTAATGCGCGACATTGAAGCATATTTATCCAATTCACAAGAGCAGGTAACAGGAGATGTTTTTGTACAATTGAATCCATACCATTTCCAGATTTTAGGGATTGAATCCGACAATGATTTGATGAGTGCTAAGTTTGGAAAGTATGGTGAAATGAATACAGGATTTACCGGTGCAGATGTAAGAGGATTTACCAAAATATTTGGTAATCAAACCAGTATTTTTCACAACGTGAAAGAATCAAATAAAATATAAACTTTAAATTATTTGTGATGCAAAAGGTAAATGTTGGAATTATTGGAGGTGCAGGTTACACAGGTGGTGAACTACTGCGTGTATTGTTGCGTCATCCAAATGTAGATATTGCTTTTGTGCACAGTACCAGTAGTGCTGGCGAATTGGTTAGTAAAGTACATGCCGACTTAGTAGGCGATACCCATTTAAAATTTGTGTCGGAATTAGATCAAAATATAGATGTACTGTTTTTATGTGTAGGCCATGGAGATGCTAAAAAGTTTTTAACTACAAATGAAATTAAAGCAGGCGTAAAAATCATAGATTTATCACAAGACTTTAGGTTGGCTTCAACTGCTACAATAGGAGATAAGCATTTTGTGTATGGCTTGCCTGAATTACAAAAAGAAAAAATTAAAGAAGCTAATTATATAGCTAATCCTGGTTGTTTTGCAACAGCTATTCAATTGGGTTTGCTGCCTTTGGCAGCAAAAGGATTATTAAAGGAAGTGTATACAACAGGCATTACGGGTTCAACAGGTGCGGGCCAAGGTTTATCAACGACGAGTCATTTTAGTTGGAGAGCCAATAATATTCAAGCGTATAAAACCTTACAACATCAGCACTTAAATGAAATTGGAGAAAGTTTGGCTAGTTTACAAGGCAACCATCATGCCCAAGTAAATTTTGTACCATGGAGAGGTGATTTTACAAGAGGTATTTTTGTGACTTCGGTGGTAGCCGGTGATTTAAGTTTGGACGCTATTTATGATTTATACAATGCCTATTTTGAAGCGCACCCTTTTACACATGTTTCAAAAAACAATATTGATTTAAAACAAGTAGTCAATACCAATAAATGTTTAATTCATATTGAAAAGCAAGGAAATAAAATTGCCATTCATTCTGCGATAGATAATTTATTAAAAGGAGCCGTGGGACAAGCCGTTCAAAATATGAATTTAATATTTGAACTAGAGGAAGGAACGGGTTTACAATTAAAAGCAAATTATTTTTAAAATTTAATCTCATGTCATTATTCAACGTATATCCTTTAAATCCAATCGCAATCACCAAAGCTGAAGGCAGCCGGGTATGGGACGACAAGGGGCAAGAGTACTTAGACATGTATGGTGGCCATGCTGTAATTAGTATTGGTCATACGCATCCGGATTGGGTAAAACGAATTGAGGATCAATTGCATGCTATTGCATTTTATTCCAATTCGGTAATCATGCCTATTCAGGAGCAACTTGCATTAGCATTGAATACAATAAGTGGGAAAAAAGATTTTCAATTATTCTTATGTAATAGTGGTGCAGAAGCAAATGAAAATGCTTTAAAGTTGGCAAGTTTCCATACAGGAAGAAAAAAAATCATTGCTTTTAAGAAAGCATTTCACGGTCGTACATCATTAGCAGTGGCTGCAACCGACAATCCAAGTATTGTGGCACCCGTGAATGAAACAGATAATATTATCTTTTTACCATTCAATGATATGGATGCATTAAATACTTGCTTTGCTAGTAATGGTGCTGAAATTGCAGCAGTGATTATTGAAGGTATACAAGGTGTTGCTGGAATTTATGAGGCGAGTGATTCATTTTTGCAAGCCATAAGAAAAGCCTGTGATGCGCATGGCGCAATTTATATTGCAGACAGTGTTCAGTGTGGGTATGGTCGTTCTGGTCAGTTTTTTGCACATGATCATGCAGGTGTAAATGCAGACATTTATTCAATGGCTAAGGGTATGGGCAATGGATTTCCTATTGGTGGCATTTTAATTGCCCCACATATACAAGCTAAATTTGGAATGCTGGGTACTACATTTGGTGGCAATCCTTTAGCTTGTGCAGCAGCATTAGCAGTTATTGAAGTAATGCAAAAAGAAAATTTAATGAAAGCGGCTCAAGAAAATGGAGCATACTTAATAAGTGCATTAAAAAATACAAAGGGAGTGAAAACGGTTAGAGGAAGAGGCTTAATGATTGGATTTGAAATGGAAAATGGATTAGAGGATATTCGTAAAGTATTATTAAATGATTTTAAAATATTTACCGGAGAAGCAAAGCCCAATGTGATAAGACTATTGCCATCACTGGCGATAAGCAGGGAGGATATTGATTTATTTATAACCGGGTTGAATAGTGCCATTCAACTTATGAAGCAAAAGAAAGATTAAGCCATGAAGCAGTTTATTTCAGTGAAGGATGTGAAAGATATAAATGCATTGGTAAAACAAGCATTACATTACAAGGTGAATCCATTTGCCGATAAAACATTGGGTGCCCAAAAAAGAATTGGCTTGTTATTTTTAAATCCAAGTTTAAGAACACGGTTGAGTACGCAAGTAGCTGCTCAAAATTTAGGAATGGAGCCCATTGTATTTAATGTAGATAAAGAGGGATGGGCATTGGAATTTAATGAGGGCGCTATTATGAATGGAACAACAGTGGAACATATTAAGGATGCTGCTCCCATATTGGGTAATTATTTTGATATACTATGCATAAGGACATTTCCTGGCTTACAAAATAAATCGGATGACTACGGCGAAAAAATAATCAACCAATTTATAAAGTTTACTGGAATTCCTTTAGTGAGTTTGGAGTCGGCGACTTTACACCCATTACAATCATTAACCGATATTATTACAATTCAGGAAGCAATAGCATCAAATAAAAATTTAATAAACAAGCAACCTAAAATAGTACTATGTTGGGCGCCTCATATCAAACCTATTCCACAATGTGTGGCCAATAGTTTTAGCGAGTGGGTAAATGCATGGGGGGAAGCAAACTTTGTAATTACGCATCCTGAAGGGTATGCATTAGATACGCAATACACCAATGGTGCAACAATCACTCATAATCAAGCAGAAGCTTTAAAAGATGCTGATTTTGTATACGTAAAAAACTGGAGTAGCTATAGTGATTATGGAAAAGTTCTTTGTACCGATGAAAATTGGATGTTAACCAATCAAAAATTAGCTACTACGAACAATGCAAAAGTAATGCACTGTTTACCTGTAAGAAGAAACGTGGAATTGAGTGACGAAATATTGGATGGTGAAAATAGTTTAGTGACTAAGGAAGCTTCTAATAGGGTGTGGGCTGCGCAAGCCGTATTGGCTGAAATATTAAAAAATGCATAAATAAATATTGTGCAATTAATAAAAGAATAAAACATTGGATATTTATATCCATGTAAGCATAAAATGGAAAAATTATACGTCATTAAAATTGGAGGCAACATCGTTGACAATCCGGCATTGTTAACGGAATGCTTAACTGCTTTTTCAAATTTGAAAGGTCAGGCTATTTTAGTGCATGGTGGTGGAAAATTAGCCACAGAAATGGCTACTAGTATGGGTGTTGATCAAACCATGGTGGAAGGGAGAAGAATTACAGATGCTGAAACTTTGAAAATTGTAACCATGGTGTATGCAGGGTACATTAATAAAAATATTGTTGCGCAACTCCAAGGTTTGGGTGTGCATGCCTTGGGATTAACAGGTACTGATGGAAACTTAATTAGTGCACACAAGAGAACTGGAACAAAAATAGATTATGGATTTGTGGGAGATGTAGATAGTGTGAATACGAATTTGCTGAAAAAATTATTAGGAGATGGAATAAAATTAGTAATTGCACCCATAACTCATGATGGGTATGGGCAATTATTAAATACCAATGCAGATACCATTGCACAAAGCATTGCAACGGGAATGGCAAAGGAGTATGAAGTGCATTTAATTTACGGATTTGAAAGAGAAGGGGTATTAGCAGACATTAATGATCCTAGTTCAGTCATCGCGTTTATAGATCGACCGGTTTACGGTACTTTAAAAGATCAAAAAGTCATTTTTGAAGGAATGATTCCTAAAATTGACAACGCGTATTTGGCTTTAGAAGGTGGTGTACAATCTGTCATCATTGGAAAAGCAGAAAAAATGAATGAATTAATTAACGGTACTGCAGGTACTACAATCAAAATATAATGTCACAGACAAATAACATACAAAACAATAGTGCTTTAATTACTTTATTACAACAGGAAGCAAAACAATTATTAATACAATTAATTGCGACGCCTTCTTTTAGTAAAGAAGAAGATAAAACTGCCGATTTAATACAAGCCTATTTAAAACAAAAAAAAGTTAAATCAGAACGTAAGAAAAATAATATATGGGCAATCAATGCACATTATGATGCATCTAAGCCAACGCTATTATTAAATTCTCATCATGATACGGTGAAAGCCAACAAAGGCTTTACATTGGATCCTTTTACGCCTATTGAAAAAGACGGCAAAATATTTGGATTAGGAAGTAATGATGCGGGTGGATGTTTGGTGAGTTTGATTGCCACTTTCTTATACTATTATGAACATACCAACCTGCCTTTTAACATAATATTACTCGCTTCTGCTGAAGAAGAAATTTCTGGAGTAGATGGTGTTGAGTTGATTTTACCTTTATTGCCAAAGATTGATTTTGGAATTGTAGGAGAACCTACTTTACTAGAAATGGCTATTGCAGAAAGAGGTTTGTTGGTGTTGGATGCAGTGGTGACCGGAAAATCGGGGCATGCGGCAAGAGAAGAAGGGGAGAATGCATTGTACAAAATATTGCCAGATATTGAATGGTTCAAAAATTACGAATTTGAAAAAGTATCTGAATTATTAGGCAAGGTTAAAATGACGGTGACGATTATTGAAACTGAAAACAAACAACATAACGTAGTGCCGTCAAGTTGTAAAATTGTAGTGGATGTACGTGTGAATGAGCTATATACTTTTGAAGAAATTTTAGCAACCATTAGCAATCATGTAAATGCGACGGTGACGCCAAGAAGTTTAAGAATGCGTTCTACAGGCATCGACTTGAACCATCCATTAATACAAGCTGGTACCGCTTTAGGAAAAGGCTACTATGGTTCTGTGACTACTTCGGATAAAGCATTAATGCCATTCCCTACATTAAAAATGGGGCCTGGTGATTCGGCAAGAAGTCATACTGCCGATGAGTTTATCTTTGTAAATGAAATAGAAGAGGGCATAAATACCTATATTCAACTAATTGAAAAAATGACTACACATGAGTAAGCTTTGGCAAAAAAATAATCAAGTAGCTAGTTCGGTTGAACAGTTTACAATAGGCAAGGATCAAGAGATGGACATATACTTGGCGGCCTATGATGTATTGGGTTCTATTGCACATACTACCATGTTGTCCGAAGTGGGATTGTTAACCAAAGAGGAACAAGTACAGTTAAAAAAGGCCTTGGTTGAAATTTATACATTAATACAAGCTGGTGATTTTAAATTAGGTGAAGGGGTAGAAGATATCCATTCACAAGTAGAGATGCTACTTACAGAAAAGCTGGGTGATATTGGAAAGAAAATTCATAGTGCAAGAAGTAGAAATGATCAGGTTTTAGTGGATTTAAAATTATTTTTGCGCGCCGAATTAATGGATTTAGCCGAATCTGTTCAATCTCTATTTAGTTTATTGCAAGCAAAAAGTGAACTGCATAAAAATGATTTATTGCCAGGCTATACGCATTTACAATTAGCCATGCCTTCCTCTTTTGGATTGTGGTTAGGTGCATATGCAGAGAGTTTAGTGGATGATATGACCTTTTTGCAAGCCGCTTACAATGTTGTGAATAAAAATCCTTTGGGATCTGCAGCTGGCTATGGCTCATCCTTTCCCATTAACAGAACAAGAACCACGGAGCTATTGGGTTTTGAAACCTTAAACTACAATGTGGTATATGCGCAAATGGGTCGTGGCAAGGCGGAAAGAATCACTGCAATGGCTTTAGCAAATTTTGCAGATACATTGGCTCGTTTAAGTATGGATGCTTGTTTATTTATGAATCAGAACTTTGGGTTTATAAATTTCCCAGAAGCACTAACAACTGGATCTAGTATTATGCCACATAAAAAGAATCCCGATGTTTTTGAACTCATCAGATCCTATTGCAACAGAATTAAAGCATTGCCTAATGAAATTATGATGATGACTACTAATTTACCTTCAGGCTATCACCGCGATTTACAATTATTAAAAGAGCATTTATTTCCTGCATTTCAACAGTTAAAAAATTGTATGGACATGGCATCTCTGATGATTCAAAATATGGAAGTGAAACAAGGGTTGTTGGAAGATCCCAAATATCAATTTTTATTTAGCGTGGAGGAAGTAAACAAATTAGTAAATGAAGGGGTGCCATTTAGGGATGCATACAAAAAGGTGGGCTTGGATATTGAAAATGGTACTTATACATATGCTACTAAAGTGGCACACACACATGAGGGTAGTATTGGTAATCTTTGTACTGCCGAAATTACAGCTGCCATGCATAAAGTGTTAAATAGCATGAATTTCGAAAAAGTTGAGCAACAAATAAATCATTTATTGAATAGCTAATTGTATTTTTGGCAACGCAATTCATTTTACATTGTGTACGCAAGAATATAAAAAAGACAAATTGAAACGAATATGAAAAAAGGATTAATATTTATTGGGATGATAGTAAGTATAAGCGCAATGGCCCAAACAAAGACAACTGCCAAAGGTGCTCCAATTACTAAGCCAAAGTTAGCTTTAACCTATACCGCAGCTAAGTTCCTTAAAACTACCAAGGATAGCGCTTCTTATGCTTTGGGATATAGAATTGCACAAAGTTTAAAGGGTCAGGATTTGCAAGATGTAAATTTTGAATTATTTATAAAAGGAATGGCTGCGGGAAAAATCGCCAAAACCGATATCCCAGATAGCTTATTAGATGTATGTATTAAAAACTACCAAGATAAAATGAGTCAAGAAAAAATCGCATTCAACAGAGCGACTGGAAAAGCGTTCTTAGAAGAAAACGCAAAAAAGCCAGGTGTTGTAAAAATGACAAATGGCATGCAGTATTTAGTATTAACCCCTGGAACAGGAACTGAGTATCCTACTTTAAAAAGTAAAGTTAAATGCCATTACCATGGCACTTTAATTGACGGTAGTGTGTTTGATAGTTCAGTGCAAAGAGGGGAGCCTATTACTTTCCCATTAAACGGCGTAATTAAAGGTTGGCAGGATGCTGTCCAATTAATGACAGTGGGCGCTAAATGGAGATTATTTATCCCAAGTGAATTAGCGTATGGTGAGCGTTCAGCGGGTCCTATGATTGGACCAGGTTCTACCCTAATATTTGATGTAGAGCTTTTAGGAATTGAATAAAAGCGGTTAAAATAGTAATTACACCCCCAAAATTGGGGGTGTTTTTATTGGTATTATGTGGTAATTTTGTGCTTCTCATTAAAGCAACAATTATGTTTAAAATAGCTTCCTTTTTATTGGCATTTGGTATAGTTCTATTTGCTTGTTCTCCTAACAACGTAAAAACCGATCCTGCCATTGTTAAAATAATGGATAGCGCAAAGGTTACTGGCGTTTTTGCATTGATGGAAAATGGATCGGGACAATTCACCATTACCAATTTAGCTGCTTACAAAGATTCGGCATATGCTCCTTTACATACTTTTTTTGCATTGCCAGCATTGTTGGCATTGGATAAAGGTTTAATAAGTCATGATTCTAAAACATGGGTATCATTTGACTCAGTAAACTATTATGAGGATTTAATTGCTAAGCTAGGAAGAGAAAGTATTGTTAAATCAAGAGACTCTTTACGTTATGGTAAAGGTATTATGACGGCAGATAGTACTAAATATTGGAACAATGGAAGTTTACTTATTACGCCAGACGAACAACTAGGCTTTATTAAAAAATTATATTTTAATGAACTGCCATTTCAAAAACGTTCTCAGGATATGTATAAAAAAATGATCTTGAGAGAGGATAATACAAATTATAGATTAAGTTATATTAAAGGGTTAGATACCACAAAAGGAAATACCTGGTATTTAGGGTACGTGGAAGAGAACAAACATCCTTACTTTTTTGTTTTATATACAAAATCAATTCAATCTAACGCTGTAATGAATGACAATGGGGCATTATTAAAAACAATTTTATTGCAACAAGGTTTTTTAAAAGGGGTTAGATAAAAGCACATCATTAGCATTATGCAACAATACTGTAATTCATTAACTGCTTATAATCGCTTTGTTACAAGAGCGGTAAAAGTGGGTAATTTGATTATTGGAGGAGGTAGCCCTGTCAAAATACAAACCATGACAACCACTGATACCATGGATACCGACAAAACTGTTGCTCAGGTAATTAAATGTATAGAGGCAGGTGCACAGTTGGTAAGGATTACCGCACCTAGTAAAAAAGAAGCGGAAAATTTAGCCAATATAAAAGCAGCGCTACGTGCAAAAGGTTATGACACACCATTAGTAGCCGATATTCATTTTACACCCAATGCTGCCGAAATTGCTGCTAAAATTGTTGAAAAAGTTAGGGTGAATCCCGGCAACTATGTAGATAAGAAAAAGTTTGAGCAAATTGAATATACCGATGCTGAATATCTTGAGGAAATTGAAAGGATTAGAGAAAAATTCACGCCGCTTGTGCTCATTTGTAAAGAACACGGAACGGCTATGCGTATTGGAACCAATCATGGTTCATTGAGCGATCGCATTATGAGTAGATATGGTGATACAGCGAATGGGATGGTTGAAAGTGCTATGGAATTTTTACGTATTGCAAGGTCATTGGATTATCATCAAATTATTTTAAGTATGAAATCCAGTAATCCGCAAGTAATGGTACATGCATACCGATTATTAATACAGCAAATGCAAAATGAATTCGGTGAATCTTATCCTTTGCATTTAGGCGTTACAGAAGCTGGAGACGGAGAGGATGGTAGAATTAAAAGTGCAATTGGTATTGGCACTTTATTAGAAGATGGTATTGGTGATACTATAAGGGTAAGTTTAACGGAGGATCCGGAATTAGAAATTCCCGTGTGTAGAGATATTGTGAAAAGATACAATGGACGTGATAGTGAACCAAGTTCTAGCATTTCTCCAATTGTACATTTAAATTATAATCCCTTTGAGTACAAAAAAAGAAAAACGCATACAGTATCCAATATAGGTGGCAATAACGTGCCTGTTGTGATAGCCGATATGAGTCATTTGACAGGTGTAAATGCTTCTTCTTTAAATGCAATAGGATATCAATACAATGAATCTACCGACAAGTGGAATATCGCAGATGCGGCTGCTGACTATATTTTTCTTGGAAACCACAAGTTGGATTTTGAAATACCAGGTACCTTGAAAGGAATTTTGCATCATGAAAAATGGTTGGAAGTAGGAGATGATCATAAATATGCGCCCATTTTTAATGCTGATGTTTTCATAAATGCAAGCGGCAAAAGTAATACTATAAACTTTGTTGCGCTAGATGCTTATAGTACAAATTCAAATATTTCGGATGAGCAAATACTACAAATTGCAAAAGATAAAACCGTTGTATTTTGTATAAGTAGTGAATTGGTAAACGCAATGCAGGCTGTAAGACGTATGATTGTAAAACTTAATGAATTACAAGTTACCAATCCTGTTGTTTTAGTAACCGATAGTAAAGGGACTACTACCGACGAGCATTTAATTCACTTTGCAACTGAAACCGGTGCATTATTTTTAGATGGAATGGGCGATGGTATTTGTTTAGGAGTGGATGCTACTTTATATCCAGCTTTGTCAAAAGATTTTGGACAGGTTTCCGGTAGAAATTATGTTCAAAATAATTCACTAGAGCAGTTTTTAAATGCAACCGCGTTTGGAATTTTACAAGCTACAAGGACTAGGATATCTAAAACCGAATATATTTCTTGCCCAAGTTGTGGAAGAACTTTATTTGAATTACAAGAAACCACTGCTAAAATTAGAAAAGTAACCAATCATTTGAAAGGCTTGAAAATAGCTATTATGGGTTGCATCGTAAATGGCCCTGGTGAAATGGCTGATGCGGATTTTGGTTATGTGGGAAGTGGGGTAGGAAAAATTACTTTGTATAAAGGAAAGGAAGTAATGAAACGTAATATTGATAGTGAGGTGGCCGTGGACGAGCTCATCCAATTGTTAAAGGACAATGAAGTATGGGTGGATCCTCAATAATGGAATAAAATTTAATTATGTATTTTGTTGTTTATAGTTTGCTTTATTTAGTTTCGCTTTTACCCTGGCGTGTGCTATATTTTTTTAGCGATTTTGTAGCTTTTTTCTTAAAGCATGTTATACAGTACAGAGTTAATGTAGTACATCAAAATATAGCTATTGCTTTCCCACAAAAATCTGAAAAAGAAAGAAGGCAAATTGCAAATAGCTTTTATCAGCAGTTTACCGATTCATTTATTGAAACCATAAAATTGCTATCCATTTCTGATAAAACTTTTCAAAAACGATTTACCTCCAATGTAGAAGTCTTAAATGATTTATATGCTACCGGCCAATCGGTACAAATTATGGCTGGACATTTTTTTAATTGGGAATATGCTAATTGGGGAGTAGCTAAATATGGAAAGTATCCTTTTATTGCTGTATATATGCCCTTGAGCAATAAAGCGTTTAATAAATTAATTTATGACTTAAGAGCTAGGTACGGTTCTATTTTAATTCCTGCCACCAATTTTCGCACACAATTTCATAAATATGCAAATGAGGGACCTTATGCAATGGCTTTGGCAGCAGATCAAAATCCCGGCAATCCATTGCAAGCTTATTGGGTTAATTTTTTTGGAAGACTGACGCCATTTGTAAAAGGACCAGAAAAGGGAGCAAAACTTAATAATACAGCACAAGTATTTGTTCATTTTTACAGAACAAAAAGAGGGTATTACCATTCCGAATATGAAGTAATGACAACCTCGCCTAATTATTTTAAGGACGGTCAATTGACTGCACTATATGTTAAGGTTTTAGAAGATAAAATAAAGTTGAACCCTTCTAATTATTTATGGAGTCATCGACGTTGGAAATACACTTATGATGCAAGCTTGCATGAAAGTTTAGTAGTAAAATAAGTAACCGAATATTTGCGAGCTATAGGATAAGCGGCTGTGCCTATATTTTAATTAATCCTCTAAGAAGCCTGTTTTGTTAGGATCAGTCTTTGTAATTTTCGCTTTTTTAATACTCTCAAAGCTAAATTTGTCTTTTAAAAATTGTACGCCTTCCCAACCATCCATCACCACTCTTATATTATGGATGCCTTGTTTTTTTAAGATGCTCGCAGCAAGTGTATTGCTACTTCCATCCTCGCTTATAATATAAATATTGAAATGCTCATCTAACTCAGACATACTTCCTGGATCCATAAATTCAGATAATGGCAATGAAACTGAATTTTTAATATGTGATGCATTAAATGCGGGTTCTTCTCTAATATCTAATGGCATTAGGAATTCATCAAAAGGAATGTCCATTGCTAATTCATCAGGCTCCACTTGTATAAGCATATCAATCACCTGATTATGATGCTTCCATGTAGTAAATCCTCCTTTTAAATTTCCTTTGATATCAGTAAACCCAGCTTCTTTAAAATAGGCTAAAGTTTCTTTTTCAATTTTTTCATCCAACACAAAAACCAAAGGTGTATTTTTTTCAATTACACCCATGGCTATTGCAAATTTAACTGTTGCTGGGGTTATGTGTAGTGAGTTTGGAATATGGCCATCCATCCATTGTTTTGGTAATCTTGTGTCAACTAATACAATGGCAGGATTTTCAAGTAAGGACTTGAATTGTTCAAACGTAATATCCATATTATCCAACGAGTTGCTCTACAAATTGGTTGATTTGTTCTAATCTATTGTAGTCCACTGTGTAAAAAATAAATTTACCTTCTCTTGTGGTAATCACAATTCCGGCTCTTCTTAATATGGCTAAATGTTGTGAAGCAACAGATTGCTCTAAACGAAGTTTAACATAAATCTCCGTCACTGTCATTTTTTGTTGCTCATCAATTAATTTCACAATTTGTTGACGCAATTTGTGATTTAAGGCTCTTAAAATCATCGCTGCTTTCTTGCTGTGTAGCAAGTCCACTTTTAATGGCGCTTTGCCATTTGATAATTGTAGTTGGGGTAAAGATTGATTCATTACAATTTTAAGTATTTGGGGGTTATCAACTAATAATTGTTTGAACAAAATTACGTTATTA
Source organism: Bacteroidota bacterium (assembly GCA_037975805.1). Taxonomy (GTDB): domain Bacteria; phylum Bacteroidota; class Bacteroidia; order Chitinophagales; family Chitinophagaceae; genus Sediminibacterium. The sequence goes on from JBANFX010000001.1 coordinate 160,316, forward strand.
ATTTAAATAATAATATATATTTCATTGCGAAATTGGAAATTCTGCCTACCATTCATCCATTTTGTAATATTTAGACCTTGGTCTTTGGTGGTCCTTGGAAGAAGTCTTTTAAGTAGGAGGGGCTTGAATAAGCGGTATTTTCAAAATCCTTAGTATCCCATTTTGCATGGGCAAGTTGCATAAAATCGTTCATATCGTATTGCGCATCAATACAATGAAAAAGGTCATTAGAAAATAGTTGACTTGTTTTATTGGCGCCACTTCCTATGCAAAGTAGGGGTCCATTTTCTATTTGTTTGGCAATCAACTGGGAATCTAGAACAATTGCTTGTGCGGGCAAAATTTCAGTTAAATCTCCTTTATAAATGGCTCCAAAAACCTCCATTCTTTTGGCATCAATCATACTAAATATTTGAATGGCTCTTTCGGTTTTCACTATTGGTATATGATTGATTGCATGTGTTGCCAATAGGGTTAAAGTAGAAATACCAATGAGGGGTTTATGGATTGCATAGGCAATGCCTTTAGCGCTTGCTAACCCAACCCTTAGGCCGGTATAACTACCTGGTCCCATGGTGACCACAACTGCGTCGATAGTTTGAATGGATATATTTAACTGCTTTAAAATTTTGTCTATTGCAACTTGTACAAATGAAGCATGCGTGTTGGTAGTTTCATTAATTTCTATCGCTAAGATTGCTTGATCTCTGCTAATAGCAACGAGGGCTTTTTCAACTGCAGTATCTATATATAGGAATGTTGCCAATTTATTTGAATTGTTTTGCAAAAATAAGCGTGAATTCATAGAAAAATAAGAAATTGTGCTCCTAATATAAATTATATGTCAAAACAAATTATTCAAACCAATAAAGTGCCTGCACCTATTGGCCCATATAGTCAGGCAGTGATTGCTAATGGCTTTTTGTTTGCAAGTGGCCAAATTGCATTTAATCCTGCTACAGGCGATTTAGTACTGGACAATATTCAATCAGAGACCACCCAAGTAATGGAAAATATAAAAGCCATTTTAGATGAAGCTAAATTGAGCTTTGCTAATATTGTAAAGACTACTATATTTTTGAGTGATATGCAATTGTTTGCACAAGTAAATGAGGTATATGGAAGTTATTTCACGGCGGACTTTCCTGCTCGTGAAACCGTTGCTGTAAAAACCTTGCCTAGAAATGTAAATGTTGAAATTAGTATTACGGCGGTTGTGAATTTGTAATTATCTACTTACTTATTAATTGGTAACTTGTTTCTAGTGTCCACACTTCTTGGGGTTGCATTATGTGCAGCCCCATTTTATTGTTAAAACAATTGGGGGCGGCGGTTAAATTTTCAATTGCAATACTTTTTCTATTAGGTGCTGTGTACAATTGTAAATAGGGATATTCTTTATTCGATTGCACAATTAAAGTATATTTTTCATTTTCTAAAGTACATGTTGGGTTTGAAGTATCCATTAAATAACCGTTGTCAAGATGCGTATTTGAAATGAGCGCAGGACTATTAAATTGCGGGTTGGATATAAAAGATCCAGTGGGTAATAAAGCTTTGTCATATACCAACATTCCCTTGTGCTCAAATTGCAATGTACAGTTGTTAATGCATTCTCCTAAAGTAAAGTATGGATGCCATCCGTCCATCATAGGAATAGTTTGTGTTGACTGATTAGTAATAGTAGTTTGTATATTTACTTTATTATTACTATGAAAGGTCCAGGTAAGTACTATCTCATAATTAAAAGGGAATCCTTTGTCTGTTCCTAAATAATGATGTACTAAAGTTAAACCAGCACTATTTTCTTTAATCGTTGTATCTTTTATTTCATATTCTGCATCATACAATATGCCGTGTAATGCATGGTCACCTAAATAAAATTTTTCAATTTGATAGGACTTGTTTAAGTGGGTGTATTGTCCTTTATATAGTCTGCATGCATATGGGCTCATTTTTCCACTTTTAAAACCATCCGATTCAAAATTACCCCAACCCTGTTCAAAATCATTCCCATCAATTATATCCCATTGGTCAATGGACTGCTTCCAACTATTAAGCAGCCCACCTTTTGTAATGATATCAATAGAATTGCCATTGGCAATATTGGTAATGTGTACTTTTTTAAAATTGGAAATGGGCTGAATATCAATAGAAAATGACATCTTATTGGGATTATGGTATTTTTACAACTAAACTATTAACTTTGGGTACTTAAATTACATTTCGAATGTACAAATTTTTTAGCATCGTCTTTTTGTTTTTGACTATTGGCGTATTTGGCCAAGATATTAAAAGGTATGACAGTACGCTAAAGATAGGCAAAGTTGGATTTAGAGTTACGTGCTTAAACAAATCCCTTACTCAAAATAGTTTAAGTATAAAACCTATTGGATTTAAGTCGGAAGCAAGGGAAGCGAGTTTGGAACTAAAAGCAAGAGTAATCTCTGCTGAGATTGATGATTTAAATGGAGACGGATTTGTGGATTTGATTATTTACATTCTAGAAAATTCAGGTAAAACCAACTTGTTTTGTGTGAGTTCTAAAAATGATGAAATGATGCAGCCTATTTTTTTTCCCGATATTACCAATGATTCCCAGTTAAGTAAGGGTTATAGAGGTGGGGATGAATATAAATTAGTAGAAGGAATTTTATTTCGAAAATTTCCAATTTACGGATCAGATACTTCCATAAAAGCCCCAACTAATAAAGTAAGACAAATAATGTATAGAGTGGTAGAGGGAGATAGGGGTATGCTAAACTTTAAGGCGTTTAAAAACTTTGAATTAGACGCGCATTAATATCCTTCAGCAATCACTATTTTTCCGACTGATTTTTCATTTCCGCTCAGGTCTCTTACAAAAACAAGATAGATGCCTGTAGCTACTTTTTGTCCCTCATAATTTTTGCCATTCCATAATGCTTGACCACCTAGTGCTCTGGTTTGAAATAATAGTTTGCCATTTAAATCGGTTATTTTAACCAATGCATTTTCAACAAGACCTCTCATTGCAATTTGGCCGTTAAAACCAGTAGCAACCGGGTTAGGAAAAATTTGAATACTGGCTTGTGTTGCTTTGCCTTGCGTGGCGTTGCTTCTATAGCTAACCATTTGGTTTACTGTGTTTATAAAAACTTCTCCAGTATTAGGTTGTACGAGTATTTGGGATATGGTATCACTAGGTAAAGGGCTATTTGACTTTGTGAAATGTTCAATGATTTCTGTGCCGTCTGCACTTAAAAGCCAAGCGCCGTTATTGGTGCCAATCCATTTTCTATTGGCGCCATCAATACTTATGGAGTTGACCGTTTCTTTTTGAAATAAATATCCATTAAATCCATTATTATTTACAATAGGTAAATAAGCATTGCAAGGGTCTGTTGCTAGGTCGCCACAATTATAAATTCCAATACCATTATCTGTTCCAACCCAAATACTATTGTTAGCATCTTTACAAATACTGCTCACATTCGTACTTGGTAAATTTCCATTATTAGATTGCGTTGTTAATTGTTTCCAAACTTCATTTGAATAAACCGATTTATCTTGATAAATATAAAGCCCTTGATTATTAGGGGCCACTATCCAGGCTTGTCCTTGCTCATTGATGATAAAATGTTTTAAACCCTTGTTGTTAAAATTATTAGGAAGTGGAATGGTGTTCCAAATATTATTTTTAATCTGCAGTAATCCTTGCAAATCCTGAAGTACCCATACATCTCCATTTAATTGTGTTTGTATTTGTTGGTATGCTCCTGCTAAAAATTTAGGTTGTGTGCTTACTAATTTATTTTCATTTGTAATATGAATAATGGATTGATTACTTGTAAACCAATAACTATTGTCGTTTTTATTGAAAGTAACTGCATTTAAAACAGGCAATTGGAAGGAATCAAATTGAGTGTAATTTTTCCACCCAGATGCGTCAAATTTCGAAAACCCATTTACCATAGCACCAAAAGGCATGATTAATTCGTTTTCGCCCGTGGTTCCATATGCTTTCATATTAGCATTGGGTCCTCCTAAATTCATCCATTCTTGAGTACTGTTTTTTAGCAATAATCCATTTACGCTATCTGCGACCCAATGGTTATTAAGATCTATAACTATTTGCTTTGGCACCCTTAATACATTGCTATCTATAAGTGTACTAGTTATTTTATCCTTGCTAAATTGAAGTATCGCCCCTTTTTGATTGGCATATTGAACGCTAATATTTAAATGGTTACTACTAGCGTTAATTTGATTTATTTGCCCGTTGCTAATGGTAAAAATGGGTGTTGTTTGTGGTAATTGAAAAATAGATTGACCATTGTATCCATAAATACTACCATTAAATTGAATTAGCTTTTTTATAGCCAGTTGATCGTAGTTTTTTAAACGATTCCATTGACCCGCTTGAATTGCTGCAGCATTATAGGAACTTGCCCATATACCATCACTCGTAGCAGCATAAACGCTATCATTAGCTATTAAGACATCATAGGTTACAGTGCTTTGCTGATTGTTATTGGGATACCAATTGTCTTTAACTTCATGATTGATTAAATCAACAATCACAATCCCAAAATTCGTAGCCAGCAAGGCCCAGCGATTTTGTATATGTACTGAATTAATTTTTTTATCGCTAAAAAGATTGGTAAGCTGAATGGCATTAATATTGTATACCTGATCGTCCTTTAATATATCAATATTACTATTCTTGTATACAATAACAAGTTGTTGTTGATTTTCATCCCAAGCCAAACGGCTAATATTAATATCACTTAATCCGTTTGATTTATCTATCCAATAATTATTTTTTTTATTGTCTATTCTTATAACTTGATAAGGACTGGCTGTATAAATATATTGACCCCCATTTACAACATGTTCAATAGACTGGTTGTTAAAATGCCCGCGCCATTGACCAATGGGTCCTAGTTTGTTTTGGGCATGTGAGGCCATAAAGCATAGAGCGCAAAGTATGGTTACAATGCCTTTCATTACTTGAACGCGTTATAAATTGCTTCTTGAATATTGGGTCTTAAGTTTAATGCATTAAAAGCCTTGCTGTCTCTTTTTGGATAAACTCTATTGCCTAAGAAAATATATAAAATTCCATTTTCAGGATCTGCCCAAACGCAGGTGCCTGTAAAGCCAGTGTGCCCGAAGGTGGAGAGTGAAGGACTCAGGCTAGGATAGGGCTCCTTTCTGGTTTTATTATTTTTTTCAGGTTTGTCAAAACCCAGTCCTCTGCGACTTTCGTTTTGATAGGCAGTGAAGTTTGCTATTGTCTTAGGTTCTAAATATTGATGGCCTTCCCATTTTCCATTGTTCAAGAGCATTAGATACAATTTAGCCAGGTCAGTTGCGTTGCTAAATAATCCTGCATGCCCTGCAATGCCACCCATTGTTGAAGCGCCTTCGTCGTGTACACTCCCTCTAATTAGTTCATGTCTGTAGTAATCATCTATTTCTGTTGCAGCAATATTTTCAATATTTGTTTTTTCTAATGGCAAAAATCCTGTGGAATGCATTCCCATAGGTTCATAAAAAGTTTTCTTAGTGTATTCATCCAAATTCATTCCTGAAACTTTTTCAACAATCATTCCAAGAAAAATAAAATCATTGTCACTATAAACATATTTTCCTGCTTCTGTAACGGCACTTCTTAATATTTGGTTTTTAATGGTATCGCTCCAAGTGTCTATTAAATATTTATTTGGACTAATAAATTGATGATGTGTCTGATCAATCTTGTTACTTACTAATCCTGGTTTAAATGTTCCGTCCTTTTGTAATAAGGATTCATAAAATTTAATATAAGGATATAAGCCCGCTTGATGTAAAAGCAAATCTCTTAAAGTAATTTTTTCTTTTGCATTTCCTTTTACCCAAGGAAGGTAATCGCCAATTGTTTTATCAATATTTAATTTACCTTCTTCCAACAATTTCATTACACTCACCGTTGTTGCCGAAACTTTAGTAACAGAGGCAAGGTCATAATAGGTATTTAACGTAACAGGACTTGATCCTGGTCCTGCAGTATTACCGTAGGCTTTATTAAATACGATTTGATTGTCCTTAGCGACTAATACCTGACAACCCGAAAGTGCTTTTTTTTTAATAGCATCCGCAACCAAGCTATCAATCACCGCTAGTTTTTGAATTTTTGCATCTCCTGTTCCATAGGGCATTGTTTCCGTTACGGTAACCGGCAATTTCCCCGTTGCTTTTATTTTACCTTCTAACCATTGTAAAACTGCTTTTTGAGAAAAGTCATTATCCTCGTATGCAAATAAGATATTTTGAATATTCTTAAATTCACCCACTGCATAAGGATTGCCTAAAATTATATTTATCCAGTTTGCAGGTTGTGGTTGATTCAAAAATTGTATAAAAGATGGATGTATTTGAAAATGGTTGGCAGGTCGACGATTGTAATTATGCAAACCCACAATTACTTGTTGGTACTTAGATAAGCTGTCTTTTAAACTTGCAATTTTAATACTATCCTTTACTCCTATGTAAAATACCTTTACCCCATAAATACTATCTAATGCCTTAGTTAATATACTCGGTTTGTCTAAGTTCAATGCTATATAGGCTGTGGCATTTTGATTATCTAACATCGGAGTCGTATTTGCATTACAATAGGTTAGTGACTGGGCAGTCATGATTGCTTTTAAGCGAATGACTTCATGATTTAAATCTGCAATAATATTGGTCGTGTCAATCCATTGCTTATTGGAAAGTCCATGTTTATATTTTGCAGTTAAAACTTTAATTACTCTATTGTCAATATCTTCTTTTGACAGTCTGCCATCGTTGATAGCCAGTTTGATTTTTTCGATGGTTTCTGGAATATTACCTGGCAAACACAACATATCATTACCGGCTAACAAAGCTCTCACGTTTGCTTCGCTATTTGGAAAGTAATTTCCAATGGCCTTCATTTCTAATGCATCTGTAACTGTAATACCTTTAAATCCAAGTTCATTTTTTAAAAGTCCGTTAATAGCCTTAGGTGATAATGAAGTAGCAAATTTTGGTGTAGTATCTATAGCGGGAACGGATAAATGACCAACCATTACCGATTCTATACCTGCATCAATTAAAGCTTTAAATGGAGCTAATTCTAATGAATCTAATTCGTCTCTTGTTTTTTTAATGATTGGAATATCTAAATGAGAATCCACGCTTACATCACCATGACCTGGAAAATGTTTAGCAGTTGCCATTACACCATTATCTTGCAATCCTTTCATAAAAGCAATACCATGTTGTATTACACGTGCTCTATTTTGCCCAAAACTTCGGTCATTAATTACAGGGTTGCTTGGATTATTATTGATATCAACATCGGGTGCGTAGTCAACATGAATGCCTAGTCGTTTACATTGTGCAGCAATAGCTGCTCCCATTTGGTATACCAAACTGTCATTTTCAATAGCACCTAAAGAAAGTTGTCTTGGAAACATTTCAACACTGTCCAAACGCATACCTACTCCCCATTCAGCATCCATGGTAATAAGCAATGGCGTTTTAGCAATAGATTGGTAATAGTTTGTTTGAACAGCCTCGCGCACTGGCCCACCCTGAAAGAAGCATAGCCCTCCAACATTATATTTTTCTATGGTTTGACGAATGGTGTCCAGTTTTTTTGCATCCCAATTGCTATGTGCGCGAATAATCATTAACTGTGCAATTTTCTCATCCAAACTCAAGGCTTTAAATTGTTTTTTGATCCACTTTTTTTCAGCCTTAGTTTGAGCAGTTTGAGCGTTCATTTGGATGCTCAAGGAGCAACATAAAATAATAAAAAGTAATACTTTTTTCATAGGTGCTTATTTATAGAAGTTTCTATAGTTGCAATTTAAGGATAAAAAAAAGCCTACCCTAGATTGAGTAAGCTTTTTATATAATTATTTAGATTTTTCTCCTGCGTCAGAAATGGAGTTAGTGTGACTCCTGCTTCAGAAATGGCCTTTGCCATTTCTTCTTATGTTTAAAAGGTCTTTGCCTTTTAAAGTTCCTCATCCGAAGGTATCACCGGCTCCACATTGTGTTTTTCTAATTGAGCAAACCATTTTACCATCTTCTTCATATCACTTCCATAAACACGATCAAAGTCCATTTTAGGAAATACTTTTTTGAAATAAGCAGCTACCGCCTTAGGGTCTTTTTCATTTGGCAAAGCCTCTTTGGCATTTTTCATAGCTATAAAAACCTCTGCTAAAAACACATTTTCGTGAGTTGTATAAACTTCAATGCTCTCTAAATGAGAGAATTGGTGTGCTCTTGAGCTAATAAATTGAGTATTGTTATTTTCCAAAGAAGTAGCAATGGCTCCATCATTTTTACTAGTCACTAATTCAAACAATCCAGACATCCCAGAAACCGAGATCAATTTGCTGTATTCCATAAAATTCTTAAGGTTTATTTACAGGCGCAAATTACTGAAAAACACCCAATTTTCATTTTTTAAGCTACCTTTGTTTTACTTAAAAATTAAGTTTATGCCAGGTTTTGAATTCTTTGGAGATGAGGAAAGAAAAGAAGTAAATGATGTCCTTGAAACAGGTATCTTAATGCGCTATGGTTTTGATGGTCCCCGAAAAGGTATTTGGAAATCAAAAGCGCTTGAAGCAGCCATATGCCAGACTTTTGGCAGTGAATATGCTCAGCTTACCTCAAGTGGTACTGCAGCTTTAACTACTGCAATGGCGGCATTAGGCATTGGAGCTGGTGATGAAGTGATTATGCCCTCGTTTACTTTTGTAGCAAGCTTTGAGGCAGTATTAAGTATGGGTGCCATACCTGTATTGGTAGATATAGATGAAACATTAACATTGGACCCTGCAGCTGTGAAAGCAGCCATTACACCAAGAACAAAATGTGTGATGCCTGTTCATATGTGCGGTAGCATGGCCGATTTAGATGCCTTAAAAGAAATTTGTACTGCACATAAATTAATATTATTAGAAGATGCATGTCAAAGTATTGGTGGAACCTATAAAGGTAAAGCATTAGGTACTATTGGCGATGCAGGAACTTTTTCTTTTGACTTTGTGAAAACAATTACTTGTGGCGAAGGGGGAGTAGTAATGACTAACAATAAAGAAGTATATATAAAATCAGATGCTTTTACCGATCATGGTCATGATCATTTAGGAGTTGATCGTGGTGCCGATTTGCACCCATTTTTAGGGTACAATTTTAGAATCAGTGAATTGCATGCTGCAGTTGGTTTAGCGCAAATTAAAAAGCTAGATACTTTTTTAGCATTACAAAAAAGGAACAATCAAATTTTAAGATCTTATATACAACAAGCACCTGGAGTAAGTTTTAGAGTAGTGCCTGATCCAACGGGCGACAGTTATAGTTTTTTAAGTTGGTTTTTGCCTACCCAAACTCAAACTGAAAAAGTGATTGAGGCTTTAAAAGAAGCAGGCATGCTCGCTGGCAATTTCTATTGGTTTGCTAACAACTGGCATTACATTCGTAAGTGGGATCACTTAAAAACTTCAAAAAGTTTATATGCATTAAGTGAGGCGCAACAAAATGCTTTGACAGGATTACAAACGGCAAATTTTGAAAAAAGTGATGCAATTATGAGCCGATGCATATCTACTGCCATTAGTTTAACATGGACCGAGGAGCAGGTGCACGAAAAAGGAGCTAAGTTTTTAGCTGTTTTACAAGCTACGCTTTCTTAAAGTGAATATATGTCATTAGGCCAATCATTACAACAAAGACAATTACAAAGATTGTCCCCGCAACAAATACAATTAATGAAATTGTTGCAGCTGCCTAGTGCTCAAATAGAACAAAGGGTTAAAGAGGAACTTGAAGAAAATCCTGCATTAGAAGTAAATTTAGATTTATTGGATGGTGATGCATCAACGGCATCCGAAGAAATGAAGGATGAATTATTACAGGGAATTAATGACGATGAGGAGGCTGTTCCCGTTGATGAGTATGAGATTAGTAATGAAGAATTGAATGAGTATAATTATGATGATGACGGAGATATCGCTGATTACAAAACAAAAGACGATTACTTCCCTGAGCTCGATGACGACAAAGTAACTCCCATACGCGCCGAACAAAGTTTACATGAGCAATTGATGGATCAATTAAGCATGTTGAATTTAGGGGAAGAGGCATTTAAAATAGCGGAACAAATTATAGGCAGCTTGGATGACGATGGTTACTTAAGAAGGGCTTTACAATCCATTGCCGATGATTTGGCATTTAAGCAAGGCATGTGGGTAGAAGAGACAACTATTGAAAATATTTTAATTAAGATTCAAAGTTTTGAGCCAGTTGGAATCGCAGCTCGAAATTTGCAGGAGTGTTTATTAATCCAGCTAAAAAGAAAGTTGGAATCTGATGATCGTGAAAATAGGAATGATCAAAAAGAGCATATTCTTATTGCAATTCATGTTTTAGAAAAACATTTTGAAGAGTTTACGCGTAAGCACTACGACAAAATTCAAAGAAGTTTGCATTTAACAGATGCTGAAATTAAAAGTGTGTTGCACCAAATTGTGATGCTGAATCCCAAGCCGGGCGCAGATCTTGGACAACAAAGTGATGCCGAAAATTACATCATTCCCGATTTTACGGTACTCATTAATAATGGCAAGCTAGAAATAAGTTTAAATAGCAGAAACGCACCTCCTTTGGTAGTGAGTGATGATTATAAAATGATGTTGAAAGAATATGAATTAGGGCAGAAAAAAGATAAGGCACAAAAAGAGGCGGTATTTTTTATTAAGCAGAAAATTGATGCTGCAAAGTGGTTTATTGAAATGATTCAACAAAGGCAACAAACCTTATTAATGACAATGCGCGCAATTTTGATGCACCAAGAGGGATTCTTTTTAAGCGGAGATACTACCCAATTGCGTCCAATGATTTTAAAAGATATTGCCGAAAAAACAGGCTTAGATGTTTCAACAGTGAGTAGGGTAGCTAATAGTAAATATGTACAGACCGAATTTGGCACCTATTTGTTAAAATTCTTTTTTAGTGAATCATTAACAACAGAATCTGGCGAAGAAGTAAGTACCAAAGAAGTAAAAACAATTTTAGAAGAACTCATTGATCAAGAAAATAAGCATAAGCCCTTGAGTGATGACGAATTAACTGATCAATTAAATGAAAAAGGGTACAATATTGCCCGCCGAACTGTTGCAAAATATAGAGAACAACTTAATATACCAGTTGCAAGACTAAGAAAAGAATTGTAACTAAATTATACTACTCAACAACTATGGATAATACTTCCTCCAAGCCGCTCCGTATTGTAGCGCAATTTATTTCCTATATCTTTCACCCTTTATTTGTGCCTACTTTATTTTTCATTTTTTTAATGATGGTAGTACCTTATAAATTTGAGGGTATTACAGAATGGCAATTGAAATTGCGTTTGTTTAGTGTTTTTTGGCTCACTGCTTTTTTCCCAGCTTTTGCAGTTTTTCTTTTGTGGAGACTCAAATTTAGTGATAGTATTTTTTTACGCACACAAAAGGAGCGCATTATTCCTTATGTAATTACTATGTTTTTTTATTGGTGGATGTATTATTTAAGTCGCAATTTTAAAGACCAACCCATAGACTTAAAGTTTTTTTATTTTGGCATATTTATTGCCACTAGTTTAGGGCTTATTATTAACAATTTTATGAAAGTAAGTTTACATGCAATTGGGATAAGCGGCTTATTAATGGCCATTTTATTGGTTTCAATTCATTATCCATCGGTTAATTTAATTTGGTTGCTCTTAGCAATTTTACTTGCTGCTATTGTAGTTGCAGCACGAATGATTGTTAGTGACCATACACAAAAGGAGCTTATTGTAGGATTCGGCATTGGATTGTTTACGCAACTAATTGCGTATTTTTGGGTCCTCTAATTTTGAAAGCTTATGTGGTATCGTCTGGGGCAAAAAATTGTAAAATACAAAGTTGCCAGCTTATTTATTTTAACAGTAGCAACCCTCGTAATGGGATATTTTGCAGCCCAAATCAAGCTTAGTTACGAATTTACAAAAGCTATACCCGAAGACAATGAAAAATTTGTTGTGTATAAAAGGTTTGTTCAACAATTCGGCGTAGATGGTACTACTATGGTTATTGGTTTTAAAACAGACAGTTTATATACACCTAATAAATTTAATGCCCTTACACAGCTACAAAAAAATATAAAGTCTATACCTGGGGTTACTGAAGTTTTAAGTATTCCTTCCTCATATAATATTAGTAAGGATTCGGTAGAGGAGAAATTTAATGCAGCTAAAATATTTGATGCAAACTACTTGAATGACAGTAGTTTGCAAGCACATAAGGCTTTATTTGAACAATTGCCTTTTTATCAAAACTTATTATATAATCCTAATAGCCATGCATACATTATGGCCATTAGTTTTGTACCAGATTCTATTAATAGTGGCGCGCGCTCAAAAATTATTCAATCCTTAACAAGTCAAGTAGAAGCTTTTGGCAAGTCAACTCAATTGGATATGCATTTAAGTGGACTTCCCTATATACGTACCATTTTAGCAGATAGAATAAAAAAAGAAATGGTATGGTTTTTATTCGGCTCTTTATTGTTGTGCGCCATCACTTTATTTTTATTTTTTAGATCCTTTTCGGCCATGCTAATGAGTTTGGCAGTTGTAGCGATGGGTGTAATTTGGAGTTTAGGCACCATGGTATTAATGGGGCAAAAGATTACATTACTAACTGCGCTTATCCCACCATTAATTGTGGTGATAGGTATTCCCAACTGTATTTATTTTTTGAATAAATATCATACATCCTTTAAAGAAACGCAGGATAAGGAAAAAGCAATTATCAATATGGTAGGTCGCATGGGCATTGTTACTTTGTTTTGTAACATAACTGCAGCCATTGGATTTTTTGTATTTGCATTTACCAAAAGTCCATTATTAAAAGAGTTCGGATGGGTTTCGGGTATAAATATCATGGCCCTTTTCTTAATTAGTTTATTTTTTATTCCACCAATTCTAACTTATTTACAAGTACCTCAGCCAAAGCATGTTAAATATTTGGAAAATCAATTTTTAGAAAAAGTGTTGTTAAAAATTGAACGTTGGACATTTGAGCATACTAAATGGGTTTTTGGAATCACCATTGCATTGGTATTGATTTCCATTGTAGGTTTGGTAAATATCAAAAAGGAAGCTTTTATAGTGGATGATTTACCAAAAAAAGATAAACTATATACCGATCTAAAATGGTTTGAGCAAGAGGGCGGTGGCGTAATGCCTTTAGAAATTATCATTGATACCAAAAAGAAAAATGGTTTATTGAGAACCAAAGCATTGGAAGATATTGATCAATTGCATGTGTATTTACAAGAACAACCAGAGCTTGGCAAGCCCTTGGGGTTATTGGAAGGATTGAAATTTGCAAAACAAGCTTTTTATGATGGCGATAGTTCCTCTTATACAACACCTACTGGTACTGAAATGCCATTTTTGGGCGCATACTTAAAAACAAAATCAAACGGGCAGGATTCTCTTGCTAAAAATAACCCTACTCAGTTATTAAATAAGTTTTTAGATAAGGATAAACAATCTACTAGGGTAAGTGTAAACATGAAGGATATAGGAAGTGCCGCCTTGCCTGGATTTTTGAAAAAAGTGGACAGCGCCACTAAAGCAATATTTGATACTGCAAAATACAATATTGTAATTACGGGAAGCAGTGTTACTTTTTTAGAAGGCAGTAACTTTATTATTAAAGGTTTAAGTGAATCTATTTTTTGGGCATTTTTACTTATCGCGCTCTGTATGATTTTCTTGTTCCGCTCCTTCCCAATATTAATGTGTTCGCTTATTCCTAACCTGGTACCTTTATTGATGACTGCGGGTGTTATGGGTTGGTTAGGCATTGCTTTAAAACCATCTACTGTATTGGTATTTAGCGTTGCATTGGGTATTGCCATTGATGTGACAATACGATTTCTTGTAAACTACAAGCAGGAATTACCACATTTAAACAATCAAGTGAATATTACGCTGGTGCAAACCATAAAGCATACAGGTATAAGTATCATTTATACCTCATTAGTTTTGGTTGCGGGTTTTGTAATATTTTGTTTTAGTGATTTTGGTGGCACTAAGGCGTTGGGTTGGTTAACTTCTTTAACGCTAGTAGTGAGTACTTTTACAAATCTTATCTTATTACCTGCTTTAATAAAAACATTTATTAAGCAGGGCAAATAAGTTTAGTTATTTAAGAATGCTAGCCAGGGTATCCTGTAAAGCTTGCCCTCTTAAATCCTTTGCAATGATAATACCATTGGTGTCAAGCAGTACGTTGAAAGGAATGCCTTGAAATTGATAAGTACTCACTACGGTACTTTCCCATTTTTTCAAATCACTTATATGCTGCCAATTTAATTTATCGGCGCGAATGGCTTCCTGCCAAGCTGCTTTGTCGTCATCTAATGAAACACCTAGAATAGTAAACTTTTTATTCTTATATTTTTCAAATGCAATTACCACATTTGGGTTTTCATTCCTGCATGGGCCACACCAGCTGGCCCAAAAGTCTACTAATACATATTTTCCTTTTAAACTACTTAAAGTAGTTATTTTTCCATTGGGATCTGCCATCGCAATTTCAGGTGCAGCTTGTCCAATTGAAATAGGTGTTGATTTTGTATTGGCTTGAATTTGATTGGTTAAAGTAGTTACAAATTTAAAGAGTAGTTCGGACTTGGTTTTTTCAGCTGCTGCCTTCGCATATGCTAAAACCTCGGTTGTTTCCATGGATCTAAGACTAACACCTAATATATATTGCAATACAATTGGATTTTCGTTTTCTGTTAATGCTTTTTGCACATATTTGTTAATGTCATTTATTTTTGCGAGTTGTTCTTTTTGAAGTTGGTCAATAGTGGCTGCATCACCATTGGTTTTTTGAAGTTGTTGTAATTTGTCAACAGTAGCGAAAAATAATTCGTCTTTAGTTCGATATGTTTTCAAAAATTGGTTTAATGTTTCACTTGCTTTAGATCCCTTAATAACATAAGACTCAAAATTGTTTGGATCGGCATTTACTTGAATATTTTTTTCATCATTAATTACCAATACCTCAAAACCATTTTCGTATTCATTTTCAATAGCTAAACGATACAAGCCTTCTTGTTTTGCTAAAAAACTAAAGCTAAATTTTCCATCATCTTTTAAAGTAATGGTGTCTAGTGTTACACTTGCACCGCCATCAAATTTAAGTTCTTGTAAAATTAATTTTTGATTTCCGGCATTTTGGATAGAACCAGTTATTGCATAACGTGCTTCGGTATTTTTCTCCGAACAACCTATTAAGCCAAGTATGCATATAGCAATAAAAAGTATAATATTTTTAGATTTCATAATTGAAATTTAGTTTAATAATTTTTGTTCTAATAATTGAGTTGTTTTTTTAGGATCGGCGGTACCCTTACTTTTCTTTTTTACTTCTCCCATAAATAATCCTATAAGTCCTTTTTTCCCTTTTTTGTACTCAACAACTTTTTCAGGATGTTCACTTAATACTTCATCTATCCAGATTTCAATGGCTTCTACCGATTGGGTTTGTATTAATAGGTTTGCCTTTGCATATTCACTAGGCGATTGAGGTTGTTCCATAATTGCTTTGAAAACTTTGCCAGAAGCAACTGAAAAATTCAGCTGCCCTTCTTCTACCATTTGAAAAAGCTCAACTAAATAAGGAATTGTGTTTTTTAAATCTGAGTAGCTGATTTGCTTTTCGTTTAAATATTCTCTAATGGGCCCAATCATCCAATTGGCAGCCGCTTTATAATGTTTTGTTTGTTTAGCCAATGCTATGAAAAAGTCCGCTTCTTCCTTATGCTCACATAATTGTTCAATATCGTATTCCGATAATCCGTAAGTTGTTTTCCAGGCTGCTTTTAATTCCTTTGGCAAGCTTGGTATACTTGCTTTAATTTCAGCAATATAAGCATCGGTTAAGTGAAATGGAGCAAGGTCGGGGTCAGGAAAATATCTATAATCGTTTGCATCCTCCTTGTCTCTAATGGAGAATGTGGTATCATTGTTCGCATCAAAACTTCTAGTTTGTTGAATGATGGCTTCACCTGATTCTTTTAATTGAATAAGTCTATCAATTTCATATTCAATTGCTTTTTTTATATTGCGAATTGAATTTAAATTTTTGACTTCTACACGCGTTCCTAAAACTGGATCACCCTTTAAACGAACCGAAATATTAGCGTCGCATCTTAAGCTACCTTCTTCCATATTACCATCACAAACTCCAAGCCAACGAACAAGTTTGCGAACTTCGGTTACATATAAAAATGCTTCTTCGGCAGAATGTATACAAGGCTCCGTAACCATTTCAATTAAAGGGGTACCTGCACGATTCAAATCAATGAAGGTGTGAGTAGGAGATAAGTCATGAATGCTTTTACCTGCATCCTCTTCCAAATGAATCCTATTTAATTGAATATTTTTTTCTCCCTCCTGTGTTTTTATCATGATACTGCCACCAACACATATGGGCGTGGTATGCTGAGAGATTTGATATCCTTTAGGCAAGTCCGGATAAAAATAATTTTTTCTAGCAAAATAGTTTTCTTGCGCAATTGAACAACCGCAAGCCAACCCCATTTTTATAGCATATTCAACTGCCTTTGTATTGGTTTTAGGTAAAGTGCCGGGATGGCCTAAAGTTATGGGACTTACATGCGTATTGGGTGCTGCACCAAAATGGGTGGCATCACCACAGAATAATTTGCTTTCAGTAGATAATTGTGCATGTATTTCAAGTCCAATAACAGCCTCGTATTTTCCCGTATTCAACATATGGCAAAAGTACCAAAAAACGTGCATTCTACCCCATAATCTAAAGGGCATAAAAAATGCCCTCTAAAAAGACTAGAGGGCATTTTTATGATGTGCAAATAAATTATAAGTCGGCTGTCTTTATTTTCTTTGGAATTTTAACTTCTATCGTTTTTTTCTCGCTACCTCGTTGTACCGTGAATTTTAATACTTGACCTTCTTGAATATATTCCCATTTAAGATCATTCACATCTTTAATTTTTTTATCATCAAACTGAACGATAATATCGTTTGCTTTAAATCCAGCTTTTTCAGCAGGAGAGGCTTCATTTACTGTTGTTACTTTTACACCTTCTCCAGTTTCAAGATCTTCGATAGAAATACCCAATTTTGGTTTTCTATTAAATTGACCTGTTAGGCCATCCAATCCTGGGATTTCAGGCATTTCAAAATTAAAATTTTGACCGGGTGTGATTCTAAATCCTCTACGTAAAATATTACGATTACCATTAGGTGAGCTTAAAATTATTGTATTTTCATTGGCAACAGCTTTATTTTTAGCCAATACGGTAGTAGTCTTTTTTTCTTTACCGTCTCTTAAATAAGTAATCGTAACCTTATCATCAACCTTATGTTCGCCCACTGCATCATATAAAGATTTTGGACCATCAATTGCTTTATCGTTTAATTTGGTAATCACATCTTTTTCTTTTAATCCTGCTTTTTCTGCTGGACTACCTTCTGAAACACTGTTAATAGCAGCGCCTTTGGCATTTTCGGCAGCTTCGGTCATTACACCTAAAAATGCTGTATTCATAGGTGGAGGCGGTGGTGCAAACATATCATCCGGTTCGCCTTCAATTTCTTCAATATCAATATTATCATTTATTACGGTATCCCCTTTAACTGTAACAGTTTCACCTTTTTTACCACCTATAACTGTTACTTTTCCTCTTCTAATAATTCTTGGATCATTTTTATCGGCAGGTACTCCATTAATAGTTACTTGATCACCATTAATTACAATAGTCATATTTTCGGCACTATCAATTTTACCAGCTTTTGCTTTTTTCTTAGAAGTGATTTCAATAACTCCATGTTCAGCTTTAGCACCATATTTATCTTTTGCATTGGCACCTTTCAATACATTTATTGATTGAATATCATTAGGGGACATTTCATTCATTTTTGATTGATCCGTAACCAATCCATCAATAATCACCATTGGTTTAGTAGTGTCTTTGCTGTCTTTTTTAATAATCACAACTTCTTGAGCATTTGTGTTGTACTGAAATAATGCTAGCATGCTCAATCCAAATACTATTTTTTTCATAGATATAATTTTATACGAATTAATTTGTAGGACAAATGTATGAAATTTTTTTAACTACGAATTTATTCGCAAATGTTAATTTTTTATAAAAAACGATGCAAAAAAAAGGTCTTATAAATAGCTTTTAGATTTATAAGACCTTGATTATCAATATTTTTAAATGTTAAGAGATCATATTTTTAATAAGTGTAATTACTTGATCCAATTTTGTTGCATCCTGTCCGCCTGCTGTGGCTAAGGTTTTTTGTCCACCTCCACCACCTTTAATTAATGGAGCAATCTGTTCCTTAATGATAACTGGTGCTTGCCAATTATTGGAATTCACTAAATCCTCACTAATGGCCAATGCAATATTGGCCTTACCACTCGCTTCTGCTGTTAAGATAACTACCGAGGGGCTACGTAAAGCGCTTAGTTGATGTGCTAATTTTTTTAAATTTTCAGCATTATTTAATTTTAGTTGAACACCCACAAAATGAATTCCATTCATTTCAGTAAATGAATGTTGATGTGTTTCAAATAACTCATTTAGTATAATTGCCTCTTGGCTTTCTAATTTTTTAGTCAATTCTTTTTGACTTGCCTGAAGCGATGCAATGGTATCATTCAATACATCTACACTAGAGTTTTCATTCCATTCAGGAGCTGAAAATTGAACATTTATTTTTATAGCAACACCCGCACATGCTTCTGTTAATTGTATAATTTGCTTGTGTAGTTTTTCATTTACTTGTGTTAAGTATAAAGATGCAGCATCGCCAACTACAGCTTCAACCCTCCTAACACCTGCGGCAACAGAGGATTCAGCTTTTAAGATGAAGTTTCCGATCTCACCGGTATATCCCACATGGGTTCCTCCGCAAAGCTCAATGGAATATGCTGGATCCATAATAACAACACGTACTTTGTTTCCATACTTCTCTCCAAATAATGCCATAGCGCCTAATGCGATGGCCTCGTCCTTACTCATTTCATTGATGACTACTGGAACGTTTTCATTTATTTTATCATTCACAATTTTTTGAACAGCTGCAATTTCTGCATCTGTCATTTTTGCAAAATGTGAAAAGTCAAAACGTAATTGCTCCGCGTTTACTAAACTACCTTTTTGAGCTACATGATGGCCTAATACACTTCTTAATGCGGCATGTAATAAGTGTGTGGCAGAGTGATGTTTAGTTGTATTGGATCTTAATTTTGTATCCACCGTAGCCTTTACTTTTGTGCCAATTGTTTTTGGCAAACTGTCTGT
This sequence comes from Bacteroidota bacterium, assembly GCA_037975805.1. GTDB lineage: Bacteria > Bacteroidota > Bacteroidia > Chitinophagales > Chitinophagaceae > Sediminibacterium. Next base: position 179,732 of record JBANFX010000001.1, read on the forward strand.
AAAGTGAATGAATAAATTATTCTCTTTTTTAGTATCCGTAACGGTGATTACCGAACCATCTTCAAAAGTTAAGGTTCCTTTATCTCCAACTTGTCCGCCACTTTCAGCATAAAAAGGAGTACTCGCCAAAATCCATTGATATCCTTCTTTTCCTTTTGCTTTTACATTTCTATATTTAATCACTTGGGTATCCGATTGTGTTTGGGTATAGCCAATAAACTCAGTAGGTTCTTCTTCACCCACCATTACCCAGTCCCCAGTATCTACAGCAGTTGCTGCTCTACTGCGGTCTTTTTGTTGTTGCATTTCGTTTTCAAATCCAGCTTCATCAACAGTTAATTCATTTTCGCTTGCTATCAAACGTGTTAAATCTACCGGAAAACCATAGGTATCAAACAACTCAAATACTAATTTTCCCTCGATACTTGCACCTTTTTGATGGGTGCTTATAATATCATCCATTCTCTTTAATCCTTTCTCCAAGGTTCTTAAGAATCCTTCTTCTTCTTCCTTTACCACTTTGCTTACAAATTCTAATTGTGCATTTAATTCTGGAAATACATGCTCAAATTGTTTTGCTAGGGTAGGCATTAATTGATGCAATAGTGGATGTTTGTAATCTAAATAGGAGTAGTAATATCTAACTGCTCTTCTTAAAATTCTTCTAATTACATAACCAGCACCCGTATTAGATGGTAATTGCCCATCGGCAATGGTGAATGCAATGGCGCGAATATGATCGGCAATGACTCTAAATGCTACAGCTTCTTTTGTATCACTAAAGTCGTAAGTTTTTCCAGTAATATTAGCAACCACTTGAATGGTACCTGTAAATACATCAGAGTCGTAATTACTTTTCTTTCCTTGAATTACACGCACCAATCTTTCAAAACCCATTCCAGTATCAACATGCTTTGCAGGCAAGGGTTCTAGGCTTCCGTCTTTTTTACGGTTGTATTGAATAAATACATTATTCCAAATTTCAATTACTTGAGGATGGTCTTTGTTTACTAAATTTCTTCCGGGGATTTTTGCAATTTCTTCTTCCGATCTCATGTCCACATGTATTTCACTACATGGTCCACAAGGTCCCGTATCACCCATTTCCCAAAAATTATCTTTTTTGTTCCCGTATATAATTTTTTCTTCAGGCACCCATTTTCTCCATTCTTCTAAAGCGACACTTGATGCAGGTAAATTTTCGGCAGGATCTCCTTCAAAAACGGAAACGTATAAACGAGCAGGATCTAATTTATATACCTTGGTTAATAATTCCCAACTCCATTCAATGGCTTCTGCTTTAAAATAATTTCCAAAACTCCAGTTGCCTAACATTTCAAACATAGTATGATGATAAGTATCAACACCTACCTCTTCTAAATCGTTGTGCTTACCACTTACGCGTAAACATTTTTGAGTGTCTGCAATTCTCGAATGAGTTGGCACCTGATTGCCTAAGAAAAAATCTTTAAACTGATTCATTCCTGCATTGGTAAAAAGCAAAGTAGGATCATTTTTTATTACAATAGGTGCAGATGGGACAATAGTATGTCCTTTGGATGCAAAAAAATCTAAAAACTGTTGTCTAATTTCAGAACTGGTCATCATGGAACGGAATTTTAAGCTATTTCTACCCTAAAAAGCTATATTTGTGTAGTTTTTTAAGGAGCTTCAAAGGTAAGGAAATAGGCTCTTTTTTAATGATTTAGATCCAATAATCAGGTACGCAAAATGAAGAAAATTAAATATTTCTTTAATACTCATACCCTCCGTTTCGAAAAAGTGGAGGTTCCATTGCGAGTGCGCCTATTACAAACCTTTGGATTTATACTCGCATCCTTCATTACAGCCATTATCATTGTATTGCTTATATTCCAATATGTAGATTCGCCAAAAGAAAAATTATTACGTCAGCAAAATGAAGCATACAAGGCCAATTACAGCGTATTGCAGGACCGCGTTAAGCAGTTAGAATTACAAATGGCAGCATTGGAAAATAGAGACAATGACGTGTATCGTTCTATTTTTGAAGCAGATCCTATTCCAGACAGTGCAAGGTTAAAGCAAATGGAGGCTAAAAAAGAAATACTTAGCATCCAAAATTTATCCAGTACAGAATTAACCAATAATATGGCTGCACAATTGAATCGGCTTAGTTTAAGGGTTGCTTTTCAAGAGGGCTCGTACTTGGAGATTAACAATATGGTGAAAAACAAAGAAAAATTATTAAGAGCCATCCCTGCCATTCAACCTGTGAGCAATAAAGATTTAAATAGAATTGGAAGTAGTTTTGGAAGCAGAATTGATCCAATTTATAAAAATATTAGAATGCACCAAGGCATTGATTTCACAGCACCATCAGGTACACCAATTTATGCGACCGCCGATGGTGTAGTTGAGGTAGCTGGCTTTAATACAGATGGGTATGGGAATAAGGTGGTTATTAATCATGGATTTGGCTACCAAACTTTGTATGGCCACATGATTAAGGTAAACACACAACCCGGACAAAATGTTACAAGGGGACAGGTAATTGGATATGTTGGTAGTACAGGAAAAAGTACAGGGCCTCATTGTCATTATGAAGTATGGAAAAAAGGGACTAAGGTAGACCCTATTTATTATTTTTACAACGACTTAACGCCAGAACAGTTTGATCGTATTTTAAAAGCGGCAGCTAACAATAAGCAAAGCTTAGACTAGTAAATTTTAAATACGTTTAATTAACTACTATGGTCGGCTATAATTTTCCAGCCATCCTTTGTTTTTTTAAATATTAAACTGAACACACCATTTATATCACCTACAGTTCTTTTTAAATGCCATTTACCAATTACAAAATAATGATTTGCATTTAAGGACTTGATACTTATAATATCAAACTTTAATTTACCCATATGACTTGTGTCTGGGTAACCTTTTTTATAATTGGCTAAAGTATTTTTATATCCATACGTGGGCCCCAGTTTGCCAATAAACACAAGGCTATCACTTTCTAAATAACCCACCATAAATGCTTCAAGGTCGCCTCTGTTCCAAGCGGCAGTTTGATTGCTTAATAATGTTTGTATGGCTTTCACATTATCTTGTTCATCAGATACAATAACAAAACACTCAATAGGACTATGTTGGGTAGTATCAATGTTTTGCGCACTTAAGGTTTGTGCAATTAAAATGCCTATGAATGGAATAATTTTTTTCATATGATTTTGATTTGAATCAAAAGTTAAGATAAATAAATAAATCTCCCTAATTTGTGGCATGAGTTATAAAATACATTTAAAAAAGGATCTAAAATTAGCTGCTCTTTTAAAGGAAGATACACATGTCTTACATAGACGTAAGAATACTCCAATTCGTTTAATCGCCAGTATTATAAGTCAACAATTAAGTACTAAAGTGGCTAAGATAATCTTTGATCGGTTTTTGAATTTATACAGTGGTAAGGAGCCAAGCTGTGAGCAGGTGTTGGCAACCGATCCCGCTGTTTTAAGAAGTATTGGCTTAAGTAATTCTAAAGTAGCTTATGTGCAAAATGTGGCTCAGTTTTTTTTAGACCATGCAATAACGGACAAGCAATTATACAAGATGGAACCCGAAGCTGTGATTGAATTGCTTACTCAAATTAAAGGAGTAGGGAGATGGACGGTTGAAATGTTATTGATGTTTAGTTTAGGGCATGAAAATGTTTTTGCCGTGGATGATTTGGGTATTCAACAGGCGATGATTAAGTTGTATCATATTAAATATGAAACCAAAAAAGAGTTGCATCAGAAAATGCTAAAAAAAGCAGATAAATGGACGCCATTTAAAACCTATGCCTGTTTGCATTTGTGGAAATGGAAGGATACTAAAGTACCTGTGTAAAATATTTCAGATAAAATACTTAAACTGAATTTCTTGCCGCATTAATGACCCCAAACATAGTTCTTGTTAATAACTTTTCATAAGAAGCTTTTAATGTGCTGTTTATATTGGGATCCTGCACTCTGCAAAGTGCATATTGTTGAATAGTAAGTAAAGGCAATACAATTCTATCTCTTAATAATATAGAGTGTTTACCCACCGTATCGTTTTCCATTAAGCTTTTGGTATTGCTTAATTCTAAATATAGTTGTGTAGTAAGTTTAAACTCCTCCCTTATATTGTTCCAAATTTCACTAAATGCTGGATCCCTATCAATATACTTGGTAATGGCAAAGCTTGATTTTACCATGCTCATCATGCTATTGTCAATTAGGGTTTTAAAAAAACCTATGTTGTTGAATAAAGACTGTACTTCTTTCCATTTTCCTTTTTCTTTTAAAACTTGTAAGGCTGTCCCCACACCGTAAAAACCGGGAACGTTTTGTTTTAACTGACTCCAGCTTCCAACAAAAGGAATAGCTCTTAAATCTTCAAACTTCAGACTGTCTCCAGCGCCTCTTTTAGCTGGTCTACTCGCGATATTACTTTTACTGTAATAATTTAAAGGACTAAACTTTTGCAGGTAAGGTAAGAACAAAGGATTTTCTTTGAGTTGCTGGTAAGTTTGGTAACTTATATTTCCTAAAGCTTCTAAAATTAATCGGTCCTGACCTGATAGTTGCAATTTTGTATCAGCAAATAATTCATGACTTATACCTGCACTCAATAGTTGTTCTAAATTATATTTAGAAGAATTAATGGTTCCAAAATTTGAAGTAATGGTTTGTCCTTGAATTGTAATTTGGATTTCTTCATTTTCAATCTGATTGCCCATAGATGCATAAAACTGATGCGTTTTGCCACCTCCTCTGGAAGGAGGACCCCCTCGACCATCAAAAAATTTAATGACGATATTATTTTTTCTTGAAATTTTAGTGAGTGTCTCTTTTGCTTTATAAATGCTCCAATTGGCTTGTAAATACCCACCATCTTTGGTGCCATCACTAAAGCCAAGCATAATGGGCTGCTGTTTTTTTCTTGCCACTAAATGTGTAGCAAATAATGTATTGTTATATAAACAATTCATAATGGCTTCAGAGGCTTCTAAATCGTCAATGGTTTCAAATAATGGGACAATGTCTACATTTGAAAGATTTTCATCCCAACCACAAAGTTGGAATAACGCATATAATTCCATGATATCTACTTCGGACTGACAGTTGCTTATTACATAACGGTGACAACCTTTAATGCCATTCATTGCTTGCACTTCTGCTATGGCGTAGATACTTTCAATAGTGTCTTTAGTTATGGTTTCTGTATAAATAGAAGGATCTAAATTATCTTTTAATGACGCTAAACTTACAATCTGCTCCTCTTTGCTTAGATGGATATAATTATCTGGAAGGAATCCTTTTCCTTTTTGTGATTTTGCAATCTCATTAATATCCATTAATACTTTTCTGTGAATACGGCTATCTTGTCTAATATCTAATGAAGCAAAGTGGGTGCCAAATATTTTTACCTTATTTAATAAGCTGTCAAGTCTTGATAAATATAAAGAATGATTTTCGTCAATTATTTTTTTTCGTATCGTGGTTAAACAATCAACTATTTCTGCCTCTGTAATGGGTTTACTTAAATCTGGTCTAAATACATTTTCATATAAATGTGCTTCCAAAGAAGCCAGTAAATTATCTACACCAGCAAAAGTGAGTTTACGTTTTAGCTTTCTAACATCTCTGTAATAGCAAACAATGATGCTACTTCTTAGTGCTTGTGCTACTTTAAGGGTGGTTGCTGCATTAACATATGGATTTCCGTCTCTGTCTCCGCCAGGCCAAAAACCTAACTCAATAAATGGGTTTGACGATTCAAAATCATTATTAAATATATCGCTTACGATACCATTGTAGATATTGCCTATGGAATGATAAAATATGTTTTCTAAATACCACATCAGGTTTAATGCTTCATCGGTAGGGGTGGGTTGTTTTTTATTAAAGAATGGGGTTAATCCTAGTTGTTGTATATAGTGATTAATGGTATTGTAGTCATTTTTTGCAATCGCATCTCCCATATCATGAATAATTCCTAATACACTGGATGGATAAAATTGAGTAGGATGAGCAGTAAGTACAATTCTAACTTTAAAGTCTTTTAACTTATTTCTTAGTGCCTGCATTTTCCCTGCAAAAGTGGCTTCTCTAATTAATGCTTTAATACTACCTGCACCTTCCATATCATTTACGGATGTAAAAGCGGCGTCCTCAATCGCATCAAATAAAACCACCTGCCTCTCCATGTATTGTACATACTTGAACAAGTGATCCATTTTTTCTTTTTCATCACTTACTTCGGTGTGTTGCTTAAAAAAGTAATCAATTATTTCAACGGGAGATTTCTCTTTTCCATATCCTTCTTCGCAGGTTTGTAACATGATAGGCAATAAAGCACCTACATTTGCAATTCCCGAATAAGGAAGTGCTGCAAAAAGACTATTGTAGATAATATATTTGTCAGATACGTTGCGTCTAAATTGTCCTAAATATAAATTATTTGAAATTGGCATAATGGCTACCCTAAAGGTAGTGTAAAAATTTCGAAGATGCCTTGAAAGCCTTGTCCCTATTGATTCCTAATGAATGTTTGTTTTAAACTGTTGCATTATGTTGATAGGTTGGGTACTGAATATCATGATAAAATGCATAGGTCCTATTATCCTGTAAACCTTCCTCCCACCACAATTGTCTCCACTCCATAGCTTTTTTCCCATCCATATCATATTTAGCAACAAACTTAGATTTCATTTGTTGAAGTTGAGGTGCTTCGTCCCCACCAAAGAAAAACACCGCATCATTTTCTTTTATCCATGCAACTTGATGATACAAACTATGTCCCGAAGTTAATTTGTAATGAATCAAATTATCAATTTGTCCTTCATCATTGTCTAACCAAACAACACCACTAAAGTCTTCTAAAATTTGCACCTGCTCGGCTAAATAAGATGAACTTGAATTACTTATTGCCAATTCAAACTCCCTTCTTTGGACATAATATTTAGCATAAGGAAAACTAATGAACCGTTCATTATGAATAGGGTGTAAATAACTTATTCCGCCAGCATGATCCTTATGTAAATGACTCATAAAAACCTTTGTCACGCTCGAAGGATCAATTCCTACTTGCATTAGGTTATCATGTATTTGAAGAATACCTGCATTGTTAAAATATCCTAAACCAGTATCAAATAAAATAATATCCTGTTCCGTAACAACTACAAATGGTTGAATTTCTACCAACAAACTTCCCTTGGGACGATTTTGTAAGTTTTCATTGGCAGTATCGAAAGGAACAAATACTTTGGTTTGGTCAATGGTAAAACTACCTTCTGATAAAGGATAAATGCGCATAAATAAAAATTAACGGATCACCATTTGACGGTCGGCATCTAATCTAAGTAGTATAAATACCAACACTGTAAAAGTTAGTAGGGAAGACCCGCCATAACTAATTAATGGCAATGGAATACCCACTACAGGAAACAAGCCAATGGTCATACTTATGTTCACGGCAATATGAAAAAAGAAAATACCTACCACACTGTATGCATATACTCTCGAAAAGGTACTTCGCTGACGCTCGGCTATTCTAATCAATCGGAATAGGAAAAATAAATACAAGCTTAAAAAAGTAAATGTACCTACAAACCCAAATGCTTCTCCTAGCGAAGTGAATATGAAATCGGTATTTTGCTCAGGAACATATTTTCCTCTTGTTTGAGTACCTTTTAAAAATCCTCTTCCCCAAAAACCACCCGATCCAATCGCTATTTTACTTTGTTTTACATTATAATCATCGGGTTTTTTTCCTTTTTTCTTTCCAGCGGTCCCAGCTGACTTCACGTTTTGACTACAATCATATTCCTTTCCTACCATACTGTAAATACGAGTACTTTGATAACATTCAAAAACGTTATTAAAAATATAAGGAACCACATATTTCACCGATCCAAAACAGATACCCCATATGCCTAGTATTACAAATATTTTTGTTTTATTACGTTTAAAGCGTTTTATCATACTTAATATAATAAGTGCACTTATAACGGTAATGATAATGGACAAAATGGATGGGTCCACTAATAAAGTAGCTATTACTAAAATGGCAAAGGAGAATGCTACAATTAAAAATAGAGGAGGCAAACCTTCGCGGTACATGGCAAATATAAATGCGCTGTATACCAAGGCAAGTCCCATTTCATGTTGCATTATGGATAAGATTGCGGGTAGTGCAATCATAGCAAATGCAATCAATTGAGATTTAATACTTGTAAAATCTGTTTCTGGTTTAGAAATAAACTTTGCAAGTATAAGCGCTGTAAAGATTTTACACAATTCGGCCGGTTGTAGATTAAATCCTCCAGCAATGGGTATCCAGCTATTAGAGCCATTAATATTTTTACCAATTACAAAAGTAGCAAGCATTAATAAAATACCTACGCCATATAATATGTTCGCCAATGCCGTAAAAACCTTGCTGTCTAGTAGTAAAATAAATATGCCAATAAAACTACAAAAAATGGCAAAGTATATTTGTTTACTATAACTATTTTTCCCAGCAATTAAGGAGCTGGTCCAACTTCCGTTGGGATTATACTCCACCATAAAAATGCAAAGTATTCCAATGGTAATCATTGCAAAATAGAGAATGATTACTGCCAAGTCAGTTCCCTTCGAAAAATTATTTTGATTAGGTGTGGTTGCCATTTTTAGGACGGGTTATCTTTTTTTTCTTTTTTTGAAGCAGTGCAGCGCTGTCTTTTTTTATGGTAGAACGCGCTGGTTCCTTTGGACTATTTTTTTGGTTTGCGGTATCGGTCACTTTTTTGATAGTGTCAATGACTTTTGGTTTGGGCTTATAATCAGCACCTACCATTTCCATATCCCATACATCACTTAGTTCATCATTATTGTATTCTTCAATGGGGCTTAGTCGTACAGTTTTATTTTTAGCATACCAGTTTTTTATGGATTGTGGCATTAAGTCCACTTTTGCTAAATCCTCCGATTTTTTTAAACTTTCTGCAGTAAGCGTATCATTCAAATATTTCTCCATTAATAAAGTACTTATAGGGCCTGCCCAAGTAGCACCATAACCTGCATTCTCTACCACAACTGCTACTGCTACTTTGGGATTGTCCTTTGGTGCAAAGCAAACAAAAATAGAGTGGTTCTCGCCATGCGGGTTTTGTGCAGTTCCAGTTTTTGCACAATATTCATGGCCTGGTAGTTTAACCCCTGCTGCTGTACCATACACCGTAACATCGTGCATTCCTTCTTTAATTACTTTATAAATATCACTGGAAATTTTTGTGACGCCTTGTTTGGTTCTATACTTTGCCAATGCTAATTTATCCTCATTGTCTTCTTCTTCAATACTGTCTACAAAGTGAGGTGTGTAATAGTAACCTTCATTGGCAATCAATGCCATTGTGTTTGCCAATTGTAAAGGGGTGGCTGTCATTCTATCCTGACCTATACCTAGCGTAAGCATAAAGCAACTATTCCAATATTTAGGGTTGCCAAAGTCTTTATTATAAGCAGCTGTATCAGGAATATTCGCTTTGTTTTCACTTGGTAAATCTATGCCTAATTGCCTACCTAATCCAAAGCTATTAATATATTCTTTCCATTTTAAATACCCTGTTTTTGCATTTCCATATTTTGGATTATCAATAGCCATCCTGAATACTTGTAAAAAGTATGAGTTGCATGAATTGGCCAATGCAACTTGTAAGTTAGCAGCGTGACCTGCGCCAGCATGTGTACATTTACGAGGATCGCCACAATTATTATAAGAACCAAAACAGTTAAAACCATAACTCGGAGTAATTAATCCTTCGTCCAATGCAATCAAAGCACCAAGTGGTTTAAAAGTTGATCCTGGAGGATACTGTCCTTTAATTGCACGATTATAAATAGGACGTGCCGTATCAGTTAATAAGGAACCAATTGTTTTTCTTCTTTGATTGCCTGTTAATAAATTCGGGTTATAACCAGGACTAGATGCCATTGCAATTACACCGCCTGTTTTAGGGTTTATTACAACAGCACTTCCAATTTTATTTTGTAAAAGCTTTTCTGCTAGCTGTTGCACTTCAACATCCATGGAAGTGTATAAATTTTTTCCTGCAACAGCTACTGTATCAAATTGTCCTTTTTCAAATGCACCCTGAATTTTTCCTTTATTATCACGTAAATATCTTTTTACACCTCTTTGTCCCATAAGTACTTTTTCGTACTGTTTTTCAAGACCAGTCATTCCTGCATAATCACCCATTTCATAACCGTCTGTATCATGCTTTTGTAAAAAGTTTACATCTACTTCCGCAACATAACCTAATACATGAGCGGCTGTATTGTATGGGTAGTTTCTAATGGATCTTTCTGATAAAGAGAAACCTGGAAAACGGTATAAGTTTTCAGTTAACTGTGCATACAATTCAGGAGATAAGAAGGGTTCAAATACACCCACTTTTACACGTGTATTTTTTACAATCACGTCTATCATTCGCTTATTGTACTCTTCTTTATCAATTTTTAATATTTCGCAAAGTGCAGTGGTATCAACGCCTTTTGCTTCGTTGGGTATCACGACCAAATCGTAACTAATGGTATTTTCTAATAAAGCACGTTTCTTTCGATCATAAATTATACCACGATCGGGATAGATAATTCTTCTAAAAATAGCGTTATTGTCTGCAGCTAATTTATACTTATTTGAAAATATTTGTAAGCTTACTAATTGTCCGATGATTATGGTAATAACAACACCAATAATTATTTGAATAATACCCCCTCTATTTGAATTATACAGTGCCATGAATTATCTTTTTAGCTTGCGACGGTTCATAACAAGCTCAACTACAAAGATGAGTAAGGTGCTCATTAATGTGGTTGAAATTACTTTTCCAAGAAAATAAGTAAAGCTGCCAAATTGCAACCATTCCAAAAGCACTAAGTAAAAATGATGTACAAACGTGATGATGATAGCATAAATAAAGTAAGGTCCCCATCCCATTGTTCCAACACTAGGCTCTTTGGTAATTTCTTCCGAAGTTTCTTGTGCTAGTAATAAGTTTAATATGCTAGGTCTTATATACCCAATTAAAACTGCTGCAGCGGTATGCAAACCAGGTGTATTGGTGAATATATCCAAACTAAATCCTAATACAAATCCTAGAAATGTTAAGGTTAATTTGCTGGTACCAAAGGGTAGCCAAAGCAAAAAAGTGAAGTATAAGTAGGGTGTGATATACTGATGCAATGGAGGAATTTCGTTCAGTATGATAATTTGTATCAAAAGGAACAAAACAAAACGAATGCTATTTTTTAAAATACTATTCATTGGTTGCCTCCGGTTTTTCTAATTGTTTTTGTTCATCCATTCTTCGATTCTCTATTAGGTATACATATTCAAGATTAAAGAAGTTGGTAGCTGCTTTAACATTCAAAGTCAAAAAATTGCTTGAAGGGTCTTTAACAATATTCATCACTTTTCCCACCATTAACTGTGGAGGAAAATTACTTGAGTAGGGGCTGGTTAATACCGTATCGCCAATTTTAGGTGCTGCACTTTTTGATATATTTTTTAATACCAAAGTATAAGGGTCTGCGCCTTCCCATTCTATGCTACCTGCAATCTTATCTCGCTTGAGCATGGCACTAACCTTACTGTTGCGGTGCAATAAGCTCATTATTTTACTATAGTTGTCATTTACTTCCACCACCACGCCAACAATACTTCCGTCGGGACTAATGGCGGCCATATCCTTTCTAACGCCTTGTTTGGAACCTCTTTCTACCCAGATATAATTTTTTTGAAGTGTGAATGTGTTGCCCACCACTTTAGCCGGGTAGTAAAAAAATTTACGAACTACTTCCAAGCTATCTTTTCTCAAAACCAAAGTGCCTGACTTTTTACTGGTATCAATTGTTATAAAATTTTGAGCCAGTTGGTTTCTTAGGTTTACATTTTCGGCAACCAACTTTGCATTGGTTTCTTTTAAATTAAAAAAGTAAGCCCAATTATTATAATACTGATTTACGTTGCCTGCAACCTGATTGGTCCAGGTGCCAAAAAATACCTCATGCGATTTACTGTAAGAAGATAGCATGACCAATGACACAATTTGAAGTATCAGAAAAGTAATAAAAGTAAGATTATGTCTTATGAACCCAATGATATTCTTCAAGCGTTATGTCTTTTTTTTATCTCATGATGAAAGGGAAACGTTGATAGTTTTTCAACGCAATGCCTGTTCCGCGAACAACACTCTTTAATGGGTCTTCGGCAACATGCACTGGTAATTTAATTTTTGCACTTAATCTTTTATCAAGACCACGCAATAAAGATCCACCACCTGTGATGTATAAACCACGACGATAAATATCTGCAGCCAACTCAGGAGGAGTTGTTTCTAAAGCTTTTAAGATCGCTTCTTCTATTTTGAAAATACTTTTATCAAGTGCTTCTGCTACTTCTTGGTAGGATACCATGATTTGCTTAGGAATACCTGTTACTAAGTCTCTACCATTTACAGGCATGTCATCTGGCGGATTGTCTAAATCTTTTAATGCCGCACCAACATGAATTTTAATTTGTTCTGCAGTTCGCTCACCAATTAATAAACTATGGTAACGTCTTAATGCTTCCATGATATCTGCAGTGAATTCATCTCCAGCAACACGAATACTTTGATCACAAACAATACCTGCTAATGCAATTACAGTGATACCTGTTGTACCACCACCAATATCAATAATCATATTTCCAACTGGCTCTTCCACATCAATACCAATACCTAATGCAGCTGCCATTGGTTCATGAATCATATATACTTCTTTTGCGCCAGCTTGTTCTGCACTATCGCGCACAGCTCTTTTTTCAACTTCTGTAATAGAGGATGGAATACAAATTACCATTCTCCAACTTGGAGGAAACAAAGGCTTCTTTGGATAAATCATTTTCATTAACTCACGGATCATTAATTCCGCAGCGTTAAAGTCAGCGATTACTCCGTCTTTTAATGGACGTACAGTTTTAATACTTTCGTGTGTTTTCTCGTGCATCAACAATGCCTTCTTTCCAACACCCAAAACTTCCTTCATATTATTTCGGTTCAATGCAATAATTGAAGGTTCATTTACAACTACTTCATCATTGTGAATAATTAAAGTATTTGCGGTACCCAAGTCCATCGCAATTTCTTGCGTAAAAAAGTTAAATAATGCCATTATTGTTCAGTATTTAGATATACAATTTGAATGTAGCAAAATTCACTTAAAATACTTGAACTACAAAGCTTTTTAATAAATGTGTAAGAATATTTTTTTGGGGAAACTAGGAATCAAATTCATAACCAATGTCTCTTCTAAAATACATCCCCTCAAACTGAATGCTGGAGAGTGTGTTTTGAGCAGTTTTAACCGCTTCTTTTAAGCTGTCACCTTGAGCGGTTACTGTTAAAACACGACCCCCTTTTGTAACAATACTATCGTCCTTAAATCCTGTGCCAGCTTGAAATACAAGCACTCCCGGTGTTGCAGAATTTTCACTTAAACCTTGAATAGGGAAGTCCTTTTGGTAGTTGCCAGGATACCCTCCGCTAACAGCCATCACTGTTGCAAAAGCAGCAGCATGGTATTCGATATTTACATCTTCCAAAGTACCGTTATCTGCAGCTGCTAATAAGCTTACTAAATCGGTTTGTAAACGCGGTAGAATTACCTCGGTTTCGGGGTCCCCTAAACGACAATTATATTCAATTACATAGGGCTCACCACCGCAATTCATGAGTCCAAAAAATACAAACCCTTTGTATACAAGGTTTTCAGACTTTATACCCTCAATAGTAGGTTTTATAATACGCGTCTCTACCTTATTCATAAAGTTTTCATCCATAAATGGAACTGGGCTTACACAGCCCATTCCGCCAGTATTTAAGCCTGTATCACCCTCGCCAATACGTTTATAATCCTTGGCATGTCCAATGATTTGATAGGTAAACCCGTCGGTTAATGCAAATACGCTTACCTCAATACCCTCCAAAAATTGCTCAATCACCACTTTGGAACTGGCTTCACCAAATTGTTTATTTTGAATCATTTCCTCAAAGCTGCTAAGTGCTTCTTGGTGAGTAAATGCAATGATAACGCCCTTTCCAGCCGCCAACCCATCGGCTTTTAGTACAATGGGGAGGGGGTGAGATTTTATATAATCAATGCCTTCCTCATAATTTGCATGTGTAAATTCGGCATAGGAGGCGGTTGGAATTCCATGTCTTTGCATAAAATGCTTACTAAACGCTTTGCTCCCTTCTAATTGAGCGGCTTCGGCGGAAGGTCCAATCACATTGATGTGCGCAGTAGCTTCATCCTTTGAAAAATAGTCATAAATACCGTTCACTAATGGATCTTCGGGTCCAACTACAATTAAATCAATTGCATTTTCCAACGCACAATTTTTAAGGCCTACGAAATCATTTACTTGAACCGCTACATTTGTTCCAATGCTTGCTGTGCCTGGGTTACCGGGTGCGATAAAGAGATTATCACAATGATGACTTTGTGCCATTTTCCAAGCCAACGCATGCTCTCTTCCACCACTACCAACAAGTAAAATATTCATATATATAGGTTTGCCACACGAAAGTAAAAATTATTGAAGGGATTTTATTAATTTGGGTCAATTAAATACAATTGAATATGTCAGCAACAGCAGAAAAACATCCAAAAGGGCTTTATGTATTATTTGCAACGGAAATGTGGGAGCGATTTAACTATTATGGAATGCGCGCTATCCTTGTTTTGTTTTTAACCAAGGCATTGCTTTTTGACAAAGTGTTTGCATCACAGGTTTATGGTAGCTATACGGGATTAGTATATTTAACGCCTTTATTGGGAGGGTATATAGCCGATAGATATTGGGGTAATAATCGTTCCATTATTGCTGGTGGATTGGTGATGGCTATTGGCGAATTCTTTTTGTTTTTTTGTGGTAATTTTTATGAAAACGCAAATATTGCTACCCCTTTATTTTATATTGGGTTAGGGTGCATGATTGCTGGTAATGGATTTTTCAAACCCAATATATCCAGTATGGTAGGGCAGTTGTATAAAAAAGGGGATTCAAAAATTGATGCAGCCTACACTATCTTTTATATGGGGATTAATACAGGAGGCGCATTGGGACCAATTGTATGTGGATTTTTTGGAGACACCGGTGTAAAAGGTGATTTTAAGTGGGCTTTCTTAGCAGGTGGTATTGCCATGTTACTGAGTGTAATTACACAAATGTCATTTCAGAAAAAATATTTAGTGGATGCGGGTGGTGCTCCTATTGGAGAAGCCCCAGCGGATGCTCCAAAGTTTTTTCAAAAAATACCAGTAATGGTTGGATTTTTATTTATTATCTCACTAGTAACAATTGCTTTGGTATATATTGATATCAAAGTAGTGAGCTATTTATTTTGGTTATTATTGGCTTGTATTTTATTTATTGCTTTTATTATTTTTTCCGACAAAACATTAAATCTGATTGAAAAGAAAAAAGTAGCCGTATTATTTACCGTTTCATTTTTCGTTATTTTCTTTTGGAGTGCTTTTGAACAAGCGGGTGCTTCCTTAACTTATTTTGCTTCTGAAAACACACAAAGAGATTTAGGATTTTTTGTTGTGCCAACTAGTTTTTTTCAATCCTTAAATTCCATTTTTGTGGTAACACTCGCGCCTTTGGTAGCATGGATTTGGATTAAGTTGGGTAAAATGAATAAAGAGCCATCTTCTCCATTTAAAATGGCGATGGGATTAATGTTATTAGCATTGGGTTATCTATGGATTGCAACAGGTGTGAATGGGGTGGGAGCAGGCGTTAAAGTAAGTATGATTTGGTTAGTAGGAATGTATATGATGAACACTTTTGGTGAACTTTGTTTATCGCCTATTGGCCTTTCTTTATTTAATAAATTAGCGCCGTTTAAGTTTGCCTCTCTTTTAATGGCAGTATGGTTTACAGCCAATGCATTTGCCAATAAATTAGCGGGCGTGTTTAGTGCATTGTATCCCGAGAATGGTAAAGTAACTTCATTCGTTGGGTATCAAATAACAAACTTGCATGAATTTTTCATGTTCTTTGTTTTCATGGCTGGATTAGCATCTATTATTTTATTTTTCTTATCCAAGAAATTAAAAGGATTGATGGAAAGCTAATTGTATAAAATTACTGCTAATCTTAAACCTAATAGGGAGCGTTATGCAATAGCTACAACATCCCTTTTACAATTTCATCCACCACACCTGGATCTAATAAAGTAGAAGTGTCTCCCAAATTACGGGTTTCTCCTTCAGCCACTTTTCTTAAAATGCGACGCATGATTTTCCCAGATCTTGTTTTAGGCAAGCCTGAAACAAATTGAATTTTATCGGGTTTTGCAATAGGTCCAATAATTCTTGTGACCGTTTGCAAAATATCTTTGCGCACTAAATCGCTAGCGCCATGTGTATGTTGATCGTGTGAGCCAGTATAAATGATATATGCATAAATACCTTGCCCTTTAATATCATGCGGATAGCCAACCACTGCACTTTCTACAACACCTGCATGCATATTAATAGCATTCTCAACTTCGGCTGTTCCTATACGGTGGCCGCTTACATTTAATACATCGTCTACGCGACCTGTAATTCTAAATTGTCCTTCCTCATTTCTTAAAGCACCATCACCCGTAAAATATAAATTATCATAAGTGGCAAAATAATTTGTGCGACATCTTTCATGATCACCATAAGTGGTTCTTAAAATGGAAGGCCAGGGTTGCGTAATGCATAAATTACCACGATATAAACCCTCTTCTTTTTCGATAATTTCATTTCCTTTATCATCCACTAAAATGGCTTTCACACCTGGCATTGGATAAGTTGCCCAACCAGGTTTGCCGGGTGTAATACCTGCCATATTTGAAATCATGATACCCCCTGTTTCAGTTTGCCACCAAGTATCTACAATGGGACATTTTTTCTTTCCAATATGCTCGTCGTACCAATGCCATGCTTCTTCATTGATAGGTTCCCCAACCGTACCCAATATTTTTAAACTACTTAAGTCGTGATCTTTAACAGGCCCTAAACCAAATCCCATTAAAGAGCGAATCGCAGTTGGTGCAGTGTATAAAATGTTTACCTTAAACTTATCTACGATATCCCAAAAGCGTCCAGCGTCGGGGAATGTAGGAATGCCTTCAAACATTAAGGAAGTGCCCCCGGCACTTAAAGGGCCATAAACAATATAACTATGTCCTGTGATCCAACCTATGTCGGCCGTACAAAAGAAAATATCATTGGGTTGATATTGGAAAACATTCACAAAAGTATAGTTGGTGTAAACCATATATCCTGCAACGCTATGCACTACACCTTTTGGTTTCCCTGTGGAGCCCGAAGTGTATAATATGAATAAGGGATCTTCCGCATCCATTGCAACAGGTGCTACCAATGGCAACGCTTGTGTTTCTACTTTTTTAATTTCATCTTCCCACCAAACATCACGTCCTTTTAACATGGAAACAGCGGTTCTTGTTCTAGTGCAAACAATAACGCGCTGCACTGTTTTGTTTCCAATTAATGCATCGTCAATCACTGATTTTAAAGGAATATCTTTTGCTCCTCTATATGCACCATCGCAGGTAATGATATATGTTGCTTTTGCATCTTCTAAACGATCGGCAATACTTTGTGCACTAAATCCACCAAAAATAACACTATGAATAGCACCTATTCTTGCGCAAGCCAATACCGCAATAGCTAACTCGGGAATCATTCCCATATAAATACAAACACGATCGCCTTTTTGCACACCATTGTTGAGTAATACTTGTGCAAACTGACAAACTTTTAAATGCAGCTGCTTGTAGGTGATAATTCTGTGATGCTCTTCCGGATCATTGGGCTCCCAAATCATTGCTGGTGTATCACCATTTTTTTCTAAATGTCGGTCTATGCAGTTCTCAGTAATATTTAATTTACCTCCTTTAAACCATTCTACTTTAGGATCCTTAAAATTCCACTCTAATGTGTTGTCCCATTTTTGTTGCCAAGTAAAAGTTGCTGCAATTTCATTCCAAAAAGCAGCGGGTTCATGAATACTTTTTTTATAGGCCTCGTGATATGCTTCTAAGCTTTTAATTTGATACGGATAGGTCATAGCAATGTTTGTAAATTGTTGAACCAAATTTACGTTTTTCGCTTTAAATATTTAACTTGAAGATTGATTGCTTAAAAACAAAATTATGAGTGCAGAAAAAAAACAAAGCAGTATTGCTTTTGTGATAGGAGCGTCTTCCGTTGGTACCCTTATTGAATGGTACGATTTTTACATATTTGGAATGCTTGCTACCATTTTATCCAAACAATTTTTCCCTGCAGAGGCAGGCACAGCAGCACTTTTAAGTACTCTAGCCATTTTTGCCGCAGGTTTTATTGTGAGGCCATTTGGGGCATTGGTTTTTGGACGTTTAGGAGATTTAATTGGACGTAAACATACTTTTTTACTGACTTTGGTCATAATGGGAGGTTCAACATTTGCCATAGGGTTGGTACCAAGTTATAATTCCATTGGATGGGCGGCACCTATCATTGTACTTGTATTAAGATTACTACAAGGTTTGGCATTAGGAGGAGAATATGGAGGCGCAGCAACATATGTGGCAGAACATGCACCGGCGGGGCAACGTGGTTTTTGGACTTCCTGGATTCAAACCACAGCAACGCTTGGATTGTTTTTGGCTTTGGGAGTAATAATTTTAATTCGTTCTAATCAAGGAGTAGATAAATTTAGCGCTGAGTGGGGTGGTTGGAGATATCCATTCTGGATTTCAATTTTATTAGTGGGTGTTTCTGTTTTAATAAGAATGCGCATGAGTGAATCTCCTATGTTTTCGAAATTAAAATCTGAGGGTAAGACTTCGGCAAATCCATTAAAAGAAAGTTTTGGGAATAAGGCCAATTTCAAAATGGTTTTATTAGCACTATTTGGTGCAGTAATGGGACAGGGTGTGGTTTGGTATACCGGACAATTTTATGCGCAAAGTTTTATAGAGACTGTTTGTAAGATAGACTTTGTACAATCTAGAAATATTATGTTGGTTGCGATTTTGATGGCAACACCTTGTTTTGTATTCTTTGGATGGCTAAGTGATAAGGTAGGACGCAAGTGGATTATGTTATTAGGAATGCTATTGGCAATACTTACATACCGTCCCATTTATAAAGAGTTTATTGCCATTACTTCGGCTAGTAATAGAACTCAAATTGTTGATTACAGAGTTACCAAATTGGGACCTTTAATGCCTTTGGTAGATGCAAAGGACAAGCATAAAATGTACATCCGACAAGTAATTGATACGGCTTATTTAGATGGTTCCCATTTTAAATATACCATTACTGACACACTAATTGGCTACAATGAATTAGGGGTAGCTAGACCCATTAATTTATTGAATCCAACACTAATAAAATATAAATCACCTAAACCTAATGTTGTGATTGAAAAAACAATGGGCAAATCGGCAACATGGGATTTGATATGGCTAATTTTTATACAAATTGTATATGTTACCATGGTATATGGTCCAATTGCTGCATTCCTTGTTGAAATGTTCCCCACAAAAATTAGGTATACTTCCATGTCACTTCCTTATCATATTGGCAATGGTGTTTTTGGAGGGTTGGTTCCATTTTTAGGCACTTTAATTGTAGAGTTTACCAAAACAAATTCGAATCCTGCAGGTGATGTATTGGCAGGATTATGGTATCCCATTGGAGTGGCAACAGTGTGTTTAATTATTGGGGCTATTTATTTAACCAATAAGATGGATAAAAACGTTATGGATTAATTTATTAAAACTGAAATGTATGCGTGAAGTAAAAAAAATATTAGGATTTGTTTGGATGTTGATGGCACCGGCCATTATTTGTTTTTTAATGTATGAAGCTTATGTTAAAATTGGTATTGCCAAACCCAATGAGAAGGCCAATACCATTTTGCAATGGGTAATTATTTTAACCATTTTCATGCCTATTAGCATTGGGTTTTTCATATTTGGAAAATATGCAGCTGCCAATGAATATGATCATTTGCCGGAGTCTTCGGTTGAATTGAAGGATTAGTAAGTGAATATGTAACATTAGTTAAGTATTTTTGTGCATGGCATTAATTGTAAAAGGGCTTACTAAAAAATATGAACAACAGGTAGCTGTTGATGATTTATCTTTTACTATTGAAAAAGGCTTGGTCGTAGGATTTTTAGGACCCAATGGTGCCGGCAAGAGCACTACCTTAAAAATGATTGCAGGTTTTTTAGCACCAGATGCTGGTGAAATAAGTTTAAATGGAATTTCAAATCAAAAAGATCCCATTGCTTTTAAAAAACTAATTGGTTATTTACCAGAAGCCAATCCTTTGTACGATGAAATGTATGTGAAAGAATACTTTTCTTTTTTAGCAGACATACATAAAATTTCAGCGGCTTCAACACGCATTCAAGAAGTTATTTTGCAAACTGGTTTAACACCTATGCAACATAAAAAAATTGGTGCACTTTCAAAAGGGTATAAGCAAAGAGTGGGAATAGCAGCTGCCATCATACATAAACCGGCTTTAATATTATTAGATGAACCCACATCAGGTTTAGACCCCAATCAATTAATTGAAATCAGGGCTTTGATTCAATCATTAAGCAAGGATGCGATTGTATTATTTTCTACTCATATTTTACAGGAAGTCACTGCCATTTGTTCTAATGTGATTGTATTGCATCAGTCAAAATTAGTAGCGAATACAAATATTAATCAATTGCTTAAACCTACCCAGCCATTGGTGCGTGTTGTTTTTGAAGAAGAAATTACTACCTATTTATCTGACGTATTTTTTAATACGTATTCTTATGAGCAATTAGACAAACATACGTTAGTCATAAAATCCAATGATGAACAAGCTGTAAAGAAAAGCATTCTAAGTTTTGCATTGGATAAGGGCTTAAATATCCAATCCTTACATACACAGTCGGCAAGTTTAGAAGAAATCTTCAAATTGCTTACCCATTAAAAAAAATGGGTGTAAATTGCGTTCGCAAACAGACATCACTTATTTAGAAAATAAATTATCAAACTATGAGTTACATTGTTGAAGTAAAAGCAAGACAGATTTTAGATAGCCGTGGAAATCCTACAGTAGAAGTAGACGTATTAACAGACGAAGGTGCTTTAGGCCGTGCAGCTGTTCCAAGTGGAGCAAGTACAGGTATTCATGAAGCAGTTGAATTAAAAGACAATGATAAAAAGAAATATTTAGGAAGAGGTGTTTTAAAAGCAGTAAAGAATGTAAATACAATTATTGCAAACGGAATTGTTGGTTTTGATATTACTGCTCAAGCTGCTATCGATCAAGTAATGATTGAATTAGATGGTACACCTAATAAAGCAAAGTTAGGTGCGAATGCAATTTTAGCCGTTTCTATGGCTGCAGCAAGAGCAGCTGCAGAGGAAGCAAATCTTCCATTATACCGTTATATAGGTGGTACCAATGCAAGAACATTGCCAATGCCAATGATGAATATTTTAAACGGTGGTGCACATGCCGATAACAAAATTGATTTTCAAGAGTTCATGATTATGCCAGTAGGTGCGCCTAGTTTTAGCGAAGGTTTACGTTGGGGTGTTGAAATTTTCCACCAGTTAAAGAGCACGTTAAAGAAAAAAGGATACAGCACAAACGTAGGTGACGAAGGTGGTTTTGCACCAAACATTCAAAGCAATGAAGAAGCAATTGAAACCGTACTTGAGGCAATTCAAGCTGCTGGTTACAAAGCAGGTTCTCAAATTGCGATTGCAATGGATGCTGCCAATAGTGAGTTATGGAACGCTAAGAAAAAGAAATATGTATTCCACAAGAGCTCAGGTAAAGAAATGAGTTCTGACCAATTGGTTAAATATTGGGAATCTTGGGTTAAAAAATATCCTATTGTTTCTATCGAAGATGGAATGGCTGAAGACGATTGGGCAGGTTGGAAAAATTTAACTGAAACAATTGGATCAAAATGCCAGCTCGTTGGTGACGATTTATTTGTGACCAATGTTAATCGTTTACAAACGGGCATTGATAAGAAAATTGCTAATGGGTTACTTGTGAAAGTGAACCAAATTGGTACTTTAACAGAAACGATTAATGCGGTGAGCTTAGCACAACATAATGGTTACAACACAATTATGTCTCATAGATCAGGTGAAACAGAAGATACTACTATTGCCGATTTAGCGGTTGCTTTAAATTGCGGTCAAATTAAGACGGGTTCTGCTTCAAGAACCGACCGTATGGCAAAATACAATCAGTTAATTCGTATTGAAGAGCAATTAGGTGAAACTGGTGTATTTCCAACAAAAGGGAAGTTGAAATTTGGTAACAAATAATTCAATTGAATATTAGTAAAGGGCTCCAAGTGATTGGGGCCTTTTTTCTTTTTGAGTATTAGCGGAACTATATTAATTTTACTTGAATCTTTCACTATGCAGGCTATAAAGAAAATTTTACCCATTCTTATTAATCGTTACTTTTTGGTTTCGGTTGGCTTTATCGTTTGGATGTTGTTTTTTGACCAAAGAGATTACTTTCAACAAAAAGCAAGTGCAGAGGAACTTAAAAAACTAGAAAGCTCTACCAAGTATTATAATGATGAAATAAATAATACTAAGACGCAGCTAAATAATTTACAAAACAATGGCACTTCCATTGAGAAGTTTGCAAGAGAAAGATATTTTTTGAAGAGAGAAGGCGAAGAAGTATATATTTTTGAAGACACCGCTGCTAATAAAGCCACTACGGAAGTAAAGAAATGATAAAAAAAGAACGCTATGCAAAAGTGTTGGAATATTTCCAAACGCATATGCCTGTGGCAGAGACCGAGTTAACGTATCAAAATCCATTTGAATTATTAGTAGCCGTTATACTATCGGCACAGTGTACCGATAAACGTGTGAACCTTACCACACCAGGGATATTTAAAAAATTTCCAACGCCACAAAAAATGTCCAAAGCATCTTTTGATGATCTGTTTCCTTTGATAAAAAGTATTTCTTATCCTAATAATAAAACCAAGCATTTAATTGGCATGAGTCAATTATTGGTGAATGATTTTAAAGGAGAAGTACCCATGACAATAGAGGACTTAGTAAAACTTCCTGGCGTGGGCCGAAAAACGGCTAATGTAATTACAAGTGTATGGGACAACCAGCCTAATATGGCAGTGGATACACATGTTAATAGAGTTAGTAAAAGGCTGGGTCTTGTACCTATGACAGCGACCACTCCTTTGGCAGTGGAAAAAGTCCTCATCAAAAATATTCCTACGGAACTTGTGCATACCGCACATCATTGGTTAATCTTACATGGCAGGTATACTTGTTTGGCAAGAAGTCCAAAATGCGAGGTCTGTGGTTTACAATTATTTTGTAAACACTTTGAGAAAGCAACTGCCCAGTTAAATGCTAGAAAATTAAAAGCGAATAAATAAATGCAAGTAATCATTGCAATTAAAAAGGGTTCCCATTGGGAACCCTTTTTAATAATATTATGCAGTGATACTACTATAAGTATTGACTCACAGCATCTGTCAACTCTTGTTTTGTAATTGGAACACCCATCATTTTGTTATAGCCTTTGGCATCTACAAAATATTGATCACGAATAATTTTGATCAATTGACCATTATTGATCTCAGGAATGACAACTGTTTCAAAGTTTTTCAATATGTCTCCTAAATTGCTTGGGAAAGGACGCATGTACTTTATATGCGCGTGGCTTACCGACTTTCCTTGTGCTTGCAAGTCCATCACAGTACTCTTTATGGTTCCGTAAGTAGATCCCCATCCTAATACTAATACTTTACCTTTTTCGGCACCACTGTCAATAGTTTGCTTTGGAATATAGTCGGCAATTTTGTTCACCTTAGCCTCTCTCATTTTAATCATGAACTGGTGGTTCTCTGCTTCGTAGTTTACATTACCTGTTTCATGTTGTTTCTCTAATCCACCTATGCGATGCTCTAAACCAGGCGTACCAGGCACGGCCCAAGGACGTGCAAGTTTTTCGTTGCGTGTATAGGGTTTATATTTTGCTTCGCCTTCGTCTAATTTTGTTTTGAAGTTTACTTCAATTTCTGGAAGGTCTGCTGCTTTTGGAAACTTCCAAGGCTCGGCACCATTTGCAATGTACCCATCACTTAATAAAATAACAGGTGTCATATGTTGCAAAGCAATACGAACTGCTTCAAAAGCCATATCAAAACAATCACTTGGGGTTGAAGTAGCTAAAATGGGTATAGGTGCTTCACCATTTCTTCCATAGTATGCTTGTAATAAATCGCTTTGTTCTGTTTTAGTTGGTAAACCAGTTGAAGGGCCACCTCTTTGAATGTTTACAATCACCAATGGTAATTCTAACATCATTGCAAGACCCATCGCTTCCGTTTTCAAAGCCATACCAGGACCAGATGTAGTGGTTAAGCCAATTTGACCACCATAGCTTGCACCAATAGCAGAAGCTATACCTGCAATTTCATCTTCGGCTTGGAATGTTCTAACAC
Organism: Bacteroidota bacterium; assembly: GCA_037975805.1. Classification (GTDB taxonomy): domain Bacteria; phylum Bacteroidota; class Bacteroidia; order Chitinophagales; family Chitinophagaceae; genus Sediminibacterium. The sequence continues at coordinate 204,333 of JBANFX010000001.1, forward strand.
CAAAATTTTTATACTTACTTAATTCATGTAAAATATCTGTTGCAGGTGTAATTGGATAAGAACCTAGGAATAAAGGAAGCTTTGATTTTTGAGAAGCAGCAATCAATCCCATCGACAATGCTTGGTTACCCATGATACTACGATAGGTACCTGGATTCATTTTTGACTTCTCTACTTTAAATCTTGCGGCATTAAATAATTCTGCAGTTTCACCATAGTAGTATCCTGCTTTTAAAACAGCGATGTTTGAATTTAAAATAGATTCTTTCTTTCCAAACTTTTCATTTAAGAAACTAATTGTGGTATCTAGGTCTCTATTGTATAACCAATAGATTACACCTAATACAAACATATTTTTAGCACGGTCTCTTTCTTTATTTCCTAACTCAGGAAAATCTTTTAAAGCCTCACGTGTTAATTTGGTAACATCAATTTTTGTTAATTCATATCCATCCAAACTTCCATCTTCTAAAGGATTTATTCCTTCGGGATAATTTGCTAAACGTAAATTTTTAACATCAAAACCATCGGTGTTGGCAATAATTTTCCCGCCTTTTTTTAAACTTTTTAAATTTACTTTTAAAGCCGCTGCATTCATTGCAACCAATACATCACATGCATCACCTGGAGTATAAACTTTATCAGAACTAAAGTGCACTTGGAATCCACTTACACCTGGCAATGTTCCAATAGGAGCTCTAATCTCTGCTGGGAAATCGGGGAAGGTTGCCAAATCAATACCTAAAATAGCAGTATTGTTTGTGAATTGTTGTCCTGTCAATTGCATACCGTCTCCACTATCTCCTGCAAATTTGATAACTACGTCCTGTAAAATAACTTCGTTCTGCATATCGCTGTAATTTGAGCTCAAAGGTACATACCCAATAGTCTAAATGCTTATTTTTTATTGTGTTTTTTCTATTTTCTTACCTAACTTTGTATGAATATTTATATTAATATGATTTTTGCACCGTTTTTTTATATTTTTTCTCTCATTTTTATTCCTTCTACTCAGCCAAAAACTAACACTCTTAAGGTTATTGCACAGGAAACTACTCCAATTGTGCCCCTTAATGATACCACCAAATACATATACCTCACTTTTGATGATGGACCTTTATTTGGCACATCAAATTGTATTGATATTTGTTTACAACAAAATGTGCCAGCCTCTTTTTTTCAAGTAGGTATTCACCAAGAGCGTTCTAAATTTGGAAAAGATTTATACAATAGAATTTTACAATACCCCGATGCTTTTGAAGTATTGAATCATAGTTACACGCATGCTTCTGGTAAGTACTTGAATTTTTATCACCATCCCGATGCTGCACTTTTAGATTTTATCAAAGCCCATAATTCACTTAAGTTGAATAATAATTTGGTGCGTTTGCCGGGTAATAATGCATGGAATACAGTAAACCACAAAAGAGCAAGTGCTTTGGTTAAACCTGTGGTTTTAAAATTAGATAGTGCTGGTTATAATGTAATGGGTTGGGATGTAGAATGGGGTTTTAATAAACAGGGTAAGCCATTGGAGTCGGGGGAAGCCATTGCTAGAATGGTGGATTCTACGAGTGCCCGTAATAAAACCGTTACCAAAAACCATTTGGTCATTTTAATGCACGATCACATGTATAGAACCTCTGCTGACTCTACAAAACTGGCTACCATGATTGGCCTGTTAAAGAAAAATCCAAAATATGTATTTCGTAAAATGAGCCAATATCCTGGCCTTATCAACGGCGGACATTAACAAATTGTTTGCAAATAGGATTCAATATTATTCTGTACTTTTATAACATAAAAATTAAATTATATGAGCGCATTTAGAACCAGTAATCCAACACTGACAGAGAAAATCTTTGACAAAAGTTTGAATGAAAATTCAGCTGCATTTGGTGTAATGAGTGTTCGTGGAACCATGAACAAGTTTGGTTTTTTATTATTAATGGTAATGGCTTCTGCCATGTACACTTGGAGTTTAGTAACCCCTGAAACAATGGACACAGCCAAAACAATAATGATTGTAGGAGCTATTGGTGGATTTGTAATGGCTTTGGTAATGATTTTTAAACCTAATTGGTCAGGATATATTGCGCCTGCTTACGCTATTTTAGAAGGTTTATTTATTGGCGGTATTAGCGCATTTTTTAATGAAATTTTCAAAGATTCCTATCCAAATATTATTTTACATGCAGTAGGTTTAACATTAGGCGTTGCGCTTTCAATGTTCTTGTTGTATAATTTTAGAGTCATTAACGTAACCCATAAGTTAAGATCTATGATTATGTCTGCTACATTGGGTATTGGCTTGTTTTACTTAATAGTATGGATATTAAGTTTGTTTGGTGTAGATATGGGATTTGGTCCTAATGATGGAAGTTTATTAAGTATTGGAATTAGTTTATTCATAGTAGGTATTGCTGCTTTCAATTTGTTGTTAGATTTTGATTCAATCGAAAAAGCAGCGGAGATGGGCGCCCCTAAATATATGGAGTGGTATGGTGCTTTTGGTTTATTGGTTACTTTGGTTTGGTTGTATTTAGAGATTTTAAAATTATTGAGTAAACTAAGCTCTAGAGATTAATTAGCAACAAAAATATATTTTAAAAGTCCCGAATGATTTCGGGACTTTTTTTGTTAATATTTATGGTAAATTTGATTACTTAAAGCAAGCTAATGCAATTTAAACCTGGCCATATAGACCATCAAGAACTGCTACATTTATATCGTTCTTTATTACTACCAAGAATGATTGAAGAGAAGATGTTGATTTTATTGCGTCAGGGTAAAATTAGTAAATGGTTTAGTGGTATTGGACAAGAAGCCATTTCAGTGGGGGCCACATTGGCCATGGAAAAAGAAGAATGGATTATGCCGCTTCATAGAAATTTAGGCGTGTTCACTTCAAGAGATATGCCATTAACAGAATTGTTCAAACAATGGCAGGGTGATGTTACCGGTTACAGCAAAGCAAGAGAGCGTAGTTTTCATTTTGGTTCAAAGGCGCATTTTGTTTGTGGAATGATTTCACATTTAGGGCCACAATTAGCCATTGCCGATGGGGTAGCATTGGCTTACCAACAAAGAGGACAACAAAAATGTGCTTTAGCATTTACCGGAGATGGAGGAACGAGTGAAGGTGATTTTCATGAAGCGTTAAATGTTGCTGCTGTTTGGAATTTACCAGTCATATTTATTATCGAAAACAATGGCTATGGATTGAGTACACCTACAAATGAGCAATATAAATGTGACCATTTAATTGATAGAGCAAAGGGTTATGGAATGGAAGGTGTCCGCATTGACGGGAATAATATTTTAGAAGTATACAATACTATTAAAGGTGTTAGGAAATATTGTATCGAAAATCAAAAACCTTATTTAATTGAGTGCGATACTTTTAGAATGCGAGGACATGAGGAAGCCAGCGGTGTTAAGTATGTGCCTAAAAATTTATTTGATTTGTGGGGGGAGCGTGATCCTATTAAAAATTACGAGGACTTCTTAATTGATGCTTCCATTTTAACAAGTGAGCAGGCATTAGCGATTCGCGCTGAAATTAAGGAAACCATTGACGCCGACTTACAACAAGTTATGGAGACCACTCCATTTAGCCCTTCAATCGATCAAGAATTAAATGATGTATTTGCACCAAATAATGCGAGTGAAATTCCAACTTTGGATTCTTTGCAATCACCAAGTATTCATAACAAAAGATTTATTGAGTCCATTAGTGATGCGCTACGCGCTGCGATGCAGCGATATCCTGAAATGATTATCATGGGCCAGGATATTGCAGAGTATGGTGGTGCATTTAAAATGACCGAAGGCTTTGTTAATGAATTTGGGAAACAAAGAATACGTAATACTCCCATTTGCGAAAGTGCTATTGTGGGTGCAGCATTGGGATTAAGTTTAGAAGGTATTAAGTCCGTTATGGAAATGCAATTCGCCGATTTCGTTTCTGTGGGCTTTAATCAAATTGTAAATAATTTAGCAAAGATCCATTACAGATGGGGGCAAAATGCCGACGTAGTTGTACGAATGCCAACAGGTGCAGGTGTAGGTGCTGGCCCATTTCACTCACAATCCAATGAAGCTTGGTTTACACATGTGCCGGGATTGAAAGTAGTATATCCAAGTAATCCTGCAGATGCAAAAGGTTTAATGATTGCCGCTTTAGAAGATCCCAATCCTGTTTTATACTTTGAACATAAAGCAATGTATCGTAGTATAGAAGGTGATGTGCCAGAGGATTATTATCAAGTGCCCATAGGGAAAGCACATTTTATATGTAGGGGGGAAGAGGCAACCATTATTACTTATGGTATGGGAGTACATTGGGCTAAAAAATATGCTTCGGAAAATGAGCATTTATCATTAACAATTTTAGATTTAAGAAGCTTGGCTCCTTTGGATTATGATGCCGTTGCTGAGGCAGTTGCTACCACAGGAAAAGTAATCATATTGCACGAGGACAATTTAACTGGAGGCATTGGTGGTGAATTAAGTGCATGGATTGCAGAACACTGTTTCACAAAGTTAGATGCGCCTATCATGCGTTGTGCATCATTAGACACACCTATCCCCTTTAATATTATTTTAGAGAAACAATATTTAGCAAATAGCAGGTTGGAGGAAACGATGCAAAAGCTACTAGCTTTTTAATTAATTTGGATTATTAATACGGTAAACTCTCAAGAAATTACCGCCTAATACTTTTGCAATATCCTCATCTTTATAACCACGCTTAATTAAAGCTTTGGTGAATTCAGGATAATCCAAAACAGTTTTTAATTGTAAAGGCGCTGAATCAATACCATCAAAATCAGAACCTAATCCTACATGGTCAATCCCAGCTAGCTTAACAATATGATCAAAGTGTTTCATTAATGCTTCGATATCAGGTTTAATTGCGTCGGACTCATTTTTGTATTTATCTGCAACAATAACAGATGCATAAGCTCTTTGCTTTCCAGCCTTCACTAAAGAGTCCACTTCTTTTGCATGCGCTTTGTAAAATGCGCTAGCTTTTTTACCATAATTACTGTCTACAAATGCAGAATAAAAATTCAAATGTATTACGCCCCCATTTTTACCAACCGCTCTTATTTGATCATCATTTAAATTTCTTGAAACCGAACAAATACTATATGCATTGCTATGAGAAGCGATTACAGGCTTGGTGGTGGTTTTGATCGCATCCCAAAAAGTTGTTTCGCCAACATGAGAAATATCAACAATAATTCCTAGTTTGTTCATTCGTTCAATAATTTGTTTACCAAAAGCAGTTAATCCTTTGTGTCCAGTATATTTTGGATTCTTTTCGTCGGCATGTGAGCTTGCCCAACTATTTGAGTTATTCCAAGTAAGTGTCATGTATCTAACACCTCTTTTATAAAAAATATCTAATTTATTAATATCATCCTCAATCATATGACCACCTTCAACACCATATTGTGCAACCAATTTCCCTTCTTTTAATGCTTGCTCAATGTCTTTCCATGTTTTTGCCACTACCATTTTGTCTGGATTTCTTGCAGCTACTGCATCTAAAGTATCCATTTCGCGCATTGCCCATGCGTATGGATTTTTCTTTTCACCATCACAGAAAATGGAAAATAATTGATAATCAACACCCCCTTGTTTGAATCTTTTTAAATCCGAATGATTAATGCCAGTTAAGTCCTGATCCAGGCTTACATTTTTTTCTAAACAGGCGCTTACTGCGTCGTTATGCGTATCCACTAAAAAGGATTTAAAGTGGATGTCTTGGCCTTGGGCACCTATTGAAAAGGCTAGGAACAGGGGTACTAAGTATTTCATGTGTTGGGATTGTTTTAATTGACAACTAAAATAGCTATTTTTGCGCACAGAAAAACGACTATGTTAGATAAATTAGAAGCCATAAAAGCCAAATTTGACCAAGTAGGGGTGGCTTTGACCAATCCTGAGATAATCAATAATCAAACCGAGTTTGGTAAAATGAGTAAGGAATATCGTTCCTTGGAAAAGATTGTACAACCATATTTGAGATATGTAAAGGTTTTGGATGAGCATAAGTTTGCTAAGGAATCCTTAAATGGAGACGATGCTGACATGCGCGAATTAGCAAAAATGGAATTACCTGCATTGGAGGAAGAGAAAGAAGCTTTGGAAAAAGAATTGACAAAACTATTAATTCCAAAAGATCCTCAGGATGATAAGAATGCGATTATTGAATTACGTGCAGGAACTGGTGGCGATGAGGCTAGTTTATTTGTGGGAGATTTATTAGGCATGTACACAAGATATTGTCAAAAGAAAGGTTGGAAGGTGGCCATTGCAAGTGAAAGTGAAGGATCGGTGGGTGGCTACAAGGAAGTAATATTAGAGGTTACGGGTGAAGATGTATATGGTACATTGAAATTTGAAAGTGGGGTACATCGTGTGCAGAGAGTACCTAGTACGGAAACACAGGGTCGTGTACATACATCGGCAGCAACGGTTGCTGTTATGCCGGAGGCAGAAGAGGTAGATTTTGTATTGAATCCTGCAGATGTAAAAATGGAAACGGCTCGAAGTGGTGGTGCGGGAGGACAAAACGTAAACAAAGTAGAGACCAAAGTAATGTTAACGCATATTCCTACTGGCACAGTAATTATTTGTCAAACAGAGCGTTCTCAGTTGGGTAACCGTGAAAAAGCAATGGGTATGTTGCGTACCAAATTATTTGAAGAGCAGGTGCGTAAACAAGAAGATGAAATTTCGAGACATCGAAAAACATTAGTGAGCACAGGAGACAGAAGTGCTAAAATTAGAACTTATAACTGGCCACAGGGTCGTGTTACTGACCATAGAGTAAACGTTACCTCTTATAATTTAGATGCTGTTGTGAATGGAGATATTGAAGAATTTATTGAAGCACTACAAATGGCAGAGAATGCCGAAAAAATGTTGGTACAAAGCTAATCCGCAAGTTATTTTGCAAGGCTTTGTTCCCACTGCCATGCAGTTAGCATCATTTCATCAAGACTGTATTTGCATTGCCAGCCAAGTTGTTTAACGGCTTTATCATTGTTTGCATATATCGCAACAATATCACCAGCTCTTCTTGGTCCTATTTCATAATTTAATTTTACGCCACTCACTTTTTCAAAAGCATTGATTGCTTCTAATACAGTGATGCCATTGCCTGTACCTAGGTTAAATACTTCGCAGGATTTTTGTTTGTTATTTTTTATTGAAAATTGCAATGCTAAAGTATGGGCATGAGCAATATCACAAACATGAATATAATCTCTTATGCAACTACCATCCCGTGTATCGTAATCGGCGCCATGTACTTGCATTGTAGGCAATTTTCCAATAGCCGTTTGAGTGATAGCCGGCACTAAATTTTGAGGTCTTCCAATTGGCAATTCACCTATTGCAGTGGAAGGATGTGCGCCCACTGGATTAAAGTATCTTAATAAAATAGTAGATAAAGGATAAGTGAATGCTGCATCTCTTACAATGGTTTCTCCCATTTGCTTTGTGGCGCCATAAGGAGAAGCAGCTGTTTGTAAAGGGGTGTCTTCGGTCACCGGAATACTTTCAGGATTTCCATACACCGTACAAGATGAAGAAAATATAAAATGTTGAACATTATATTGTACAGCCATCTGTAATAAATGTACTAAAGAAAATAAATTATTATCGTAATAATCTAAAGGTTTCTCTACCGATTCGCCTACCGCTTTATAAGCAGCAAAATGAATAATCCCAATAATACTTGGGTTTTCAATGAATATAGTTTCGGTTGCTTTTTTATCTGTTAAGTCAACTTTGTAATTCTTTATTTTCTTGCCAGTGATTTTTTCAATTCCAATTAATGAGTTGTCAGATGCTCTTGATAAGTTATCGGCAGAAATTACATTAAAACCATTTTCTAATAAATCTACAATGGTATGTGCACCAATATATCCACAACCTCCCGTTACTAAAATCGTTTGCATTCAATTAATTTAGAATACAAAGAAACAAAAAAAACAACAATTCAATTGAATTAAGCTTTAGCGGCCAAGGTAAAACCAATGGTTGTACCTATATTTAAGGTACTTCTCACGTGCAAGGTTTGGTTATGTGCTTCAATGATATGTTTGCAAATGGCTAAGCCTAGTCCAGTGCCGCCAATTTCACGGCTCCTTGCATCATCGGTTCGGTAAAATCTTTCAAATAAACGTGGAATATGTTCTTCTGCAATACCAATTCCGTCGTCACTAATTTCAACTAATATTTTTTCATCTTCTAAAATATATACACTCGCTGTTATGTTGCCGTCTACTTTTCCATACTTAGCAGCGTTTGAAATAATATTCACCAATACCTGATAAATTTTATTTTTATCTGCAAATACCTGAATGGGCGATTCACTATCTTTTTTAAATTGAAAATGAATATTCTTCTTTAGCCACTTTACACTTAAATTATGTACCACTTCACTAATAAGATCCTGAATAATAAAAGGTGTTTTAAGTATGGGTTCTTTATTAATTTCTAAATTGGTAATGATATCCACGTCATTTAATAATCCCACTAATCTTTGCACATTGGCTTGTGCTTGATTTATAAATTTATTCCCCAATGTTGGGTCTTCCATTGCCCCGTCGGCAATCAATTCCAAATAACCTTGAATAGCAAAAATGGGTGTTTTAATTTCGTGAGAAAGGTTTTGCAAAAACTCTTTTCTAAAAGCTTCATTGGATTGCAATTGTTGTATTTGTTCTGTTTGTTGTGCGGCCCATTCTTCCACATCCTCTCTTACGTCGTCAATTCCTTTTTGTGGGAGTATATATTTTTGAAAGGCTTCTTCTCTTTTAGTGGCTTTGGTTGATGAAATTAACTTGTAAATGAGTTTTATTTTACGGTAAATAAAGTACTCTAAAATTTGGAATACAATAATATAAATCACTACAAAGCAGCCCATAAAATAGGCCAGTAATATTTTCCAATCTGCAATGAGAGCAAATACACTAATCCCAATGATACTTGAAAGCAGCAAGGCAGTGAGTGCGGCTAATTGTTTGGGAGATAAGTTTTTAATTGTAAACATACGCTAGATAAGCCCTGATGGACTTTACGAAGTTAGTTTATTCTACTTAATTTGTGCGTAGCTTAATAGTTGAATTTGTATCCAACACCTTTAACTGTAGTAATGCAGTCAATACCTAGTTTTGCTCTTATTTTTCGGATATGAACGTCAATGGTTCTATCGCCAACAATTACATCATTTCCCCAAACCTGCGAAAGAATTTCGTTTCTTAAAAAAACACGTCCAGGTTGTTCGGCCAGTAAGAATAAAAGTTCAAATTCTTTTTTAGCTAAATTAAATGTCTCGCCTTTTAAAATAGTTTTATACTGAATGGGATCTATAATTAGGTCTCTAATTTGTACAATTTTATTTTCATTCGTAGCAGGAAGGATGCGTCTAAACAATGCAGTAATTCTACTTACTAATACTTTAGGGCTAATGGGCTTATTGATAAAATCATCACCACCTAATTCTAATCCTTTAATATGGGAAGCTTCATCATTTAGAGCAGTTAATAATACAATAAGGGTTTTGTCAAATTGTTTATTACTTCTTAAAAATTCACATACTTCAAAGCCGTTGCGCTTTGGCATCATGATATCTAAAATGATGCAGTCAGGTATATTTTGTTGTGCTTTTTCAATGGCCTCACTTCCATCCTTAGCAGTAATCACCTCAAAACCAGCTTTTGTTAAATGGAAACTGATAATTTCAATGATATCCGGTTCGTCGTCGGCAATTAATATTTTGATAGGATTGGTTTCCATAAGTTAAACCAAAAATAAGCCTTAAAAGGCAGATTTACATAAGGTACTAAGATTATCAAATTGTTAACTAAGTAGCAGTAATAACAGCCAAACCTATTTCAATATAATTGATGGTTTATTGTTACTTAAGTATGTGTAATATATAAGGGTTCGCTTTTTTTTCTCTACCCCAAGTGGTCTCGGGTCCATGTCCAGAATAAATAGTCATGGTGTCGGGGAGGGGTAATATCTGCGTTCGAATACTATTGATTAAATCTAAAGGATTGCTTCCGGGCAAATCGGTTCTTCCTACGCCGTCTTTAAAAATTAAATCACCCCCTATTAAAAAATCCTGCGCTTCATTGTAAAAACAAACACTTCCTGGTGAGTGGCCAGGTGTGACTAGTACTTTAAATTGATCTTTGCCAAATTGTATAATATCATTTTGAGCGATGTATTTCACAGGTCCTGTGTATGGGTCGCATGGAACGCCCCATCTAGCTCCACCTTCTGGTAAACGATCAATTACAGGTTGTTCATTTTTATGAAAATGTGCAGTGAGTTTATATTTTTCACTTACAAAATTATTTCCAAAAACATGGTCTAAATGACAATGTGTATTCAATAATAAAGTGGGTGTTAAATTATTTTCGGTAATAAAATTGGCTAAGGTTTCTTGCTCATTTCTTAAATAACATCCTGGATCCACAATAATTGCTTCATTTTGTTCATTGAATAATACAAAAGTGTTTTCCTGAAAAGCATTAAAACAAAAAGAATGGATAGTTAACATGAAAATGAGTTATTGGTCATTAAGGGTATAAGTTATTTATGTTTAGCAAGATGTATGCAAATATTTTTTACCATACTTGGACCTTCATAAATAAATCCGGTCCAAATTTGAACCAGACTTGCACCTGCATTCAATTTTGCTTGTGCATCTTCACCTTTAAAAATACCTCCGCTTGCTATTATAGGTAATTTATTATCAATACCTTTTTGTAAATATTGTAGTACTTGGTTGGATTTTTCAAACAAAGGTTGGCCGCTTAATCCACCGGCTCCAATGGCATTTGCTTTATTTGTATTTTCAACATTTAATAAGCTACGATCCAATGTGGTATTGCTTGACACCAATCCGTCTATTTTTACTTCCTGCGTTAAACTAATTATATCATCTAAGGCAGCCATTTCCAAATCGGGTGCAATTTTTAATAAAATGGGTTTATTATTTTTATTCAAGTTTTGCAACTCGCTAAATATTTTTCTTAATGATTCCTTTTCTTGTAATTCGCGAAGTCCTGGTGTATTGGGAGAGCTTACATTCACTACAAAATAATCAACCACTGCTTCCAATCCTTTAAAATTGGTACAATAGTCTTTCCAAGCGTCGCTATTTTCAGTAACTTTATTTTTTCCAATATTCCCCCCAACAATTAAGGTTGAATTTGTTTTTTCTTTTCGAATGGTTAATCTTTTTGCAATCGCATCCACTCCGTCATTATTAAATCCCATTCTATTAATTAATGCTTTTTGACTAGGAAGTCTAAATAATCGGGGTGCAGGATTTCCAGCTTGGGCTTTGGGTGTAACTGTTCCAATTTCAACAAAACCAAACCCTAATAATTCCAAAACATCTAAATGCTCGGCGTTTTTATCAAATCCAGCACCTAATCCAACTGGGTTGGGAAATTGTAAGCCTAATAGAGAAGTTGATAAATTATTATCATTGTATTGAAAATTACCTGCAAGTATATGTTTGCCAAATGGCAAGGCGGCTGCCAGGTGTAAACCATTCATGGAAACCTTATGTGCTGTTTCGGGAGGGAGTAAAAAAAGACCATTTCTGATTAGCGGGTACAACATGCCACAAAATTACGATGAAATATTTAGTTGCATAAACAACTGTTTATAAAAATGACTACATTTATGCTCAAATTGAGTTACACCCAATAAATCCATTTGTATGCAAGAAGCTTATATAGTAGCAGGTTATAGAACTGCCGTGACTAAGAGTAAGAAAGGAGGATTTCGTTTTATGCGTTCCGATGAATTAGCCATTCAGGTGATTCAAGGTTTAATGAAAAGCATACCTGCATTAGATCCAAAGTTAGTAGACGATGTAATTGTTGGGAATGCAGTACCTGAAGCGGAACAAGGGTTGCAGTTTGGAAGAATGATTTCTGCAAAAGCGTTGGGGATAGAAGTTCCAGGAATTACCATCAACAGATATTGTGCTAGTGGTTTAGAAAGCATTGCAATGGCCACATCAAAAATTAGGACAGGGATGGCCGATTGTATCATTGCTGGTGGTACAGAGTCTATGAGTTTGGTTCCTACTGCAGGCTGGAAGACTGTGCCGGCATATTCTATCGCTGTTGAAGAGCCTGATTATTATTTATCTATGGGATTAACTGCCGAGGCAGTAGCCAATGAATTTAGTATAAGTAGAGCGGATCAGGATGCATTCGCCTTAGCGTCACATCAAAAAGCAAAAGCAGCAATTGATAATGGTTATTTTAAGAAAGGGATATTGCCTATCGAAGTAACAGAGACCTATGTAAACGAAAAAAATAAAAGAGCTACCAAAACATATATTGTTGATACGGACGACGGAGTGCGTGCCGATACAACCTTAGAAGCTTTAGCAAAATTAAAGCCTGCATTTGCTGTAAAAGGATCGGTTACTGCAGGTAATTCATCTCAAACAAGTGATGGGGCAAGTTTTGTGATGGTGATGGGTGAAAAAATGATGAATAGTTTAGGTTTAAAACCCATTGGCCGTTTGGTGAATTGTGCTTCTGCCGGCGTAAATCCAAGAATCATGGGAATTGGTCCGGTTGCAGCCGTTCCAAAAGTTTTAAAGCAAGCTGGTATGCAATTGGATCAAATTGATTTATTTGAATTAAATGAAGCTTTTGCATCTCAGTCTTTAGCGGTGATCCGCGCTTTAAATTTAGATACCAATAAGGTGAACATTAATGGAGGTGCCATTGCATTGGGACATCCTTTGGGATGTACTGGTTCTAAACTTACAGTACAGATAATCAATGACTTAGAACGCCTTAACAAAAAGTATGGCATTGTAACCGCCTGTGTTGGAGGGGGTCAAGGTATTGCCGGCATAATTGAAAAATTATAATTTTTTTACTTGGTCATTTCTTGTTCTTTTTTGACCAAAAATTAAGTAGCTTAGTTACTCATTATTTTATAATAGTAAATAAGCTTATCATGCGCATTACTCTTTTAGCTTCTGTCCTAGCAGTATCATCTGTTTTTTCATTGGAAGCAACCGCTCAAAAGTCAAAAAAAGTAGCAACACCAGTTGCAACTGTTGAGAAAGTTGACATCAATAAAGCATTTAAAAATTGGAAACCAAGAAACGTAGGACCTGCGAGTATGAGTGGGCGCGTTACTACAATTGATGTGGAGGTAAACAATCCAAATACAATATGGATTGGAGCTGCATCGGGTGGTGTTTGGAAAACTTACAATGGGGGTGTTAGTTGGACACCTGTTTTTGAAGAGCAGCCCATTATGAATATTGGTTCACTTGCTATTCAACAATCCAATCCAAGTGTTGTATGGGTAGGAACCGGAGAGGGAAACCCAAGAAATTCAATCAGCATTGGGGAAGGTATTTATAAAACCATGGATGCAGGTAGAACTTGGAAGCGCATGGGTCTTGAACAAACTAGAAATATTCACAGAGTCATTATTGATCCCAATAATCCAAATGTAGTGTATGCGGGTGCTATTGGCAACCCTTATGGGCAAAGCAAAAATAGAGGTGTATTTAAAACAACAGATGGTGGTGAAACCTGGAATCAAATTTTATATACCAATGACACGACAGGTCCTGGTGATATGATCATGGATCCAACCAATCCTAATAAATTATTTGTTGCTATGTGGCATCATTATCGTAATCCATATCATTTAGAAAGTGGTGGAAAAGGGAGTGGACTATATATGACTATTGATGGTGGAAAGAATTTTATCAAATTAGGGAAAGAGCATGGTTTGCCAGAAGGAAATTTAGGAAGAGTGGGTATTACAATAAGCCGATCCAATCCAAATCGTGTATATGCATTAATTGAGTCAACAAAAAGCGGATTGTATAAAAGTGATGATGGTGGTTATTCATGGAAATTGGTTAATGGTCAAAAATCAATTGTAGACAATCGACCATTTTATTTCCAAGATATTATTTGTGATCCTCAGGATGAAAATACATTATGGTACATAAGTCAAACCGTTCAAAAGAGTATTGATGCAGGAAAAACTTTTGAAACAATTATTCCTTACAGCGGTATTCATCCAGACCATCATGCTTTTTGGATTCATCCAAAAGACAATAAATATATATTAGATGGAAATGATGGTGGTATTGGTATCACTCGTGATGGTGGTAAAACATGGATGTTTGATGAAAAAATTCCAGTTGGGCAGTTTTATCATATTAATGTAGACAATGAAATTCCATATCATATAATGGGAGGAATGCAAGACAATGGTTCATGGAGAGGTCCTGCTTATTCTTTAACAAAAGGAGGTATTCGTAATTTTGATTGGGATAATTTATGGGGCGGTGATGGATTTGATGTAATGCCAGATCCTGAGGATGCCAATTGGGTTTATGCAATGAGTCAGGGCGGTTCTGTTGGAAGATACAACACACAAACGGGAGCTTCTTCTTATATAAAACCTCCAGCACCTGATGCAAAGACATTGCTGCGATTTAACTGGAATGCAGCCATAGCGCAGGATCCATTTGATAAAAAAACTATTTATTTTGGTTCTCAGTTTTTACATAAGAGTACCAATAAAGGGGAAGGGTGGAAAATTATTTCTCCGGACTTAACCACCAATGATAGTGCAAAAATTGATCAATCTAATAATGGTGGTTTAAGTGTTGATATTACAGGTGCAGAAAACTATTGTACCATTATTTCAATTGCGCCTAGTGCATTAAAAAAGGATTTAATTTTTATAGGTACCGACGATGGTAAGGTTCAAGTAACTGAAAATGGTGGACAATCATGGACCGATCTTACGAATAATATTGCTGGTTTCCCTAAAGGTGCATGGATCCCACAAATCAGAACTTCGGCATACAATGCAAATGAAGTATTTGTAGTTGCAAATAATTATAGACAAGGTGATTTTGCACCTTATATTTTTAGATCTACCGATTTAGGAAAGACATGGACCAACATAGTAGATGAGAAAAAAGTAAACGGTTATGCGTTAACTGTTTTACAAGATCCAGTGGAACCTAATTTGGTATTTGTTGGTACTGAACAAGGTTTTTTTGTAAGCTTAGATAATGGAGTAAGCTATCAACAATGGAAAAATGGATATCCATCAGTTTCAACTTATGATTTTGCTATTCAAGACAGAGAGGCCGATTTAGCCATTGCTACATTTGGAAGAAGTTTATGGGTTTTAGATGACATAAAACCGTTAAGAAAATTAGCAGCAAATAAGGGAACAGAAAATAAGTTTTTCGTATCTGCACCAAATGCTGTTTACAATTTTTCTGTTAAAAATTCACCATATGAATGGAGTACATGGGGAATGTGGGATGCGCCAAATAAACCATTAGGATTACCTATTACCATTTATACCACCGATAGTGTGAAAAAAGCAAAGGTTCAAATTAAGGATAGCAAAGATGCTGTAATACGTAATTTGACTTTTAAAATTGACACAGGCTTTAATAGAAATTATTGGAGTTTTGAACAAAAAGGAACTCGTTCGGTAGGTGCTCCAAAAACAGGTGGCGGAGGAGGAAGGAGAATGATGGATGAAGAAACTGCTGCTACACCAAATGAGGATGATAAAGAATTTACTGGCCGTGATGTATTGGCGGGTAAATACAAATTTGTTGTAACGGTAGGCAATCAAAAAGACTCTGTTTGGGTGGATGTTAAAGACGATCCAAGATTACCTAGTAAAAATGAAATTGTACTTGCTCAGGATGCGGCATTGGAAAAACTACAGCCTGCAGTTGATAAATACAATGCAGCTATGGATTTAATTGATGATGCAGATTTAGTGCTCACAGGCTTAAAAGCAGAATGGAAGGATAAAAAAGACAAAGGGATTGATACTTTAAACAAAGCACATAAATTAATTACTGAAAAAATTAAAGATATCAGAGCGTATATGATGGGTAAGAAACAAGAAAAGCAAGGATATGGAACAGTTCCAGTAATTACACCTTTAGGTACAATCAGAAACGCAAGCATGTTAATTGTTGGTAAGAATGCAATGCCAGCTGAACAAGAAAAAGCTGCAATTCAAGATGCAATTGCTGCTGCCAATGACATAGCTGTTAAAGTAAACGCATTTATTGAAAAGGATTGGGCAGACTTTAGAAAGTTAGTAGAAGCGAATCCCATTAAAAAATTCAAAGACGTTGATTTAATTAAGTAAGTTAAAAATGAGTCTCTTCGGAGACTCATTTTATTAAAATTAAAAAGTATGAAAAAGATGATTGCCATGCTCTTACTATTGGTTGCAACAAATGCAAGCGAAGTAATTGCGCAAAAGAAAAAAGTAAGTACGGTAGTTGATGCGGTGCGTATTGCTCAAGACCCAGTTATTAAAGCACAAAACTTTAGACTTGTTGGTCCTTTTAGAGGAGGAAGAGCAGCTGCGGGCGTAGGATCTTATAATGAACCTAATACCTTTTTCATGGGTTCAACTGGTGGAGGTGTTTGGAAAACTACAGACGCTGGATTGAATTGGAAAAATATTTCAGATGGTTATTTTGGAGGAACCATTGGCGCTATTGCTATTGCACCGTCCAATGAATCGGTTATTTATGTTGGAGAGGGGGAAAATACAATGCGTGGTAATGTAAGTGAAGGATTGGGTGGCGCATGGAAATCAACCGATGATGGAAAGACATGGAAAAATATTGGATTAAAAGAAAGTCGTCATATTGTAAGACTAGTGGTGCATCCTAAAAATCCAGATATTATTTGGGCAGCAGTGATGGGTCATTTATTTGGCCCCAATGAAAACAGAGGAGTATATAAAAGTACCGATGGGGGAGCCTCTTGGAAAAAAGTTTTATACGTAAATCCTCAAACAGGTGCAAGTGATTTAGTAATAGATCCAAGTAATCCTGATGTTTTATACGCTGGTACCTGGCAGTTAATTAGAACCCCATATAGTTTAGAAAGTGGCGGAGAAGGTTCAGGTATGTTTAAAAGTACTGATGGAGGGGAAACCTGGACGGATATTAAAAATGCAAAAGGGTTACCAAAAGGAGTGTGGGGTATTGTAGGTGTTGCTGTTGCAAAATCAAATACCGACAAGCTATACGCGTTAATTGAAAATAAAGACGGTGGTTTATATATGTCGGACGATGCTGGTAAATCATGGGAGTTAGTATGCAATGACAATAATATTCGTCAAAGAGCATGGTATTATACAAAAGTTTTTGTAGATCCTTCCGATGAGAATAAAGTGTATTGCCCAAATGTAAACTTTATGGTATCTGTTGATGGGGGTAAGACATTTAAATCTTCTCCAACGCCTCACGGCGATCATCATGATTTATGGATAGATCCCAAAAATCCAAAGCGTATGATTGTAAGTGATGACGGAGGTGCGCAAGTGAGTTTGGATGGTGCAAAAACATGGAGTACAATGATGAATCAACCTACAGTTCAGGTTTATCGCTTAAGTACAGACAATAGTTTCCCGTATAGAATTTTAGCTGCACAACAGGACAACTCTGCTTTCAGAATAAAATCAAGCACTTATGGTTCAAATATTGGAGAGTCCGATTTTGAATCAACTGCTGGTGGTGAAAGTGGTTACATTGTTGCTGACCCTAACAATCCCGATATTGTATATGGCGGTTCTTATGGTGGTTTAATTACTAGATTAGATCATAAAACAGGAGAGAATAGAATTATTAATGTTTGGCCGGATAATCCTATGGGAGCTGGTGCAGAGGCAATGAAATATCGTTTTCAATGGAATCATCCAATATTCTTTTCGCCCCATAATCCAAAAAAATTATACACTGCGGGGAATCATTTATTTGCAACTGAAAACGAGGGGGCAAGTTGGACAAAATTGTCTCCAGACTTAACTACAGACGATAAGTCTAAACAAAAAAGTTCGGGTGGACCCATTACGCAAGACAATACCAGTGTAGAGTATTACTGCACCATTTTTACTGCTGCTGAATCGCCACTTGAAAAAGATTTATTATGGACAGGTAGTGATGATGGTGTGATTAGCATTAGCAAAGACGGCGGGGCCAATTGGAAAAACGTAACACCTAAAGATGCGCCAAAATGGATGATGTGGAATAGAGTGGAAGTAGATCCAATAAGAAAAGGAACAGCATATTTTGCAGGTACTAGATATAAGTTAGATGATTTCACTCCATACATTTATAAAACAAACGACTATGGAGAAACCTGGGAAAAAATTACTTCAGGTATTGATCCATTGCATTTTACAAGATGTATTGTAGCCAGCCAAAAGAAGCCTGGTGTGCTATTTGCAGGAACAGAGTATGGTCTGTATTTGTCAGTTAATGATGGAAAATCATGGGAGCCATTTCAGTTAAATCTTCCCTTAACGCCAATAACTGATTTATTAATTAAAGACAATAATTTAATTGTTGGAACACAAGGTAGAAGTTTATATGTATTTGATGATTTAAGTTTTATTGAACAATTTCAATCCACCACTGAAAATAAAATTTTTCCGGTAGCAAATACATATAGAGTTCCTCCTCAAACAGGTGGAAGAAGAAGACGTGCTGCTACATCAGGGTCGGCAAATGTTGGAACTAATCCAATAAAAGGAGCGGTAGTGAAGTATTATTTAGCCAATGTAGATGATAGCACAAAAGTAGAAATCAAAATATTGGATGATCAAAATAAAGAAATAAGAACGTATAGTTCAAAAGATAAGGATGGTCCTGCTGTTGAGAAAGGGTTTAATCAGTTTGCTTGGAATTTATATCATAAAGAATTGGAACAGCCAGATCCTTCATTCATTTTGTGGAATGGCGCAACAAGCCCCATTTTAGCAGCGCCTGGAAAGTATACTGCCAAGATTACTATTAACAAGGAAACGGTTTCTTATCCTTTTGAAATTTTAGCGGATCCAAATTTTAAAGTATCCAATGCAGATTTGAAAGAACAAGAACAATTTCTATTACAGGTATCGGGTACGTTCAAAGAAATTATGAGTACTTTAAAAGCTGCTAAAGAAATTAAGGCACAAATTGCAACGCTTCAAAAAAAGACCAAGGATTCTAGTTTTATAGCAACTGCGAAAGTTGTTACAGATGATTTAACAAAACTAGAAGAAGCCTTACATCAAACAAAAGCGAAAAGTGGTCAGGATGTATTAAACTTCCCTATTCGCTTAGATGATAAAATTGCAGGTGTATTTGAGTCTGCTGCATCAGGGTATGTTGCACCCACCAAACAAGTAAAAGAAACTTATTTGGAATTAAAGCAACAAGTGGACGTACAGTTGAAAAAATATGAAACTATTAAAAAAGAAAGTGTGAAAGCATTGAATGACAAAGTTCATCAGCTATCCATACCTATTATTGGAAACTAATTTTCATAAAAAGAGCCTCCATTTGGAGGCTCTTTTTATTGTAGTTACTATTCAAAATCTTTGTATAGTAAATATTTCTTTCGTATTTTTTTGAAGCTTACAATTCCAGGTTCCCAAGTTTTTCTAATATCCGCTTCACTTACGCCTTCCTTCAATTGTTGCATCAAACTTGCATTGCCTGCTAACTTATTAAAAAAGAAAGCGGTAGGTTCCATAGATTTAGGCATTAAGAAAAAGCTATCTTTTTGAGGAAAGCTTTTGTACATCTCTATAATCAATGCTAAGTCAATTTTATTTTTTGGAGGTGTAACTTTTGTCAAGTCCCAGCCATAACAGGTTTGTCCATATAATTTGGAGGACATGGCGCCAACACGTGGATTAGGTACAAAACTAAATTTTTGATTGGTAATACTAGGGTGTCCAATATAAGCAAATGCATTTGGGGTTCCTCTTCCTTCACTCATTACTGTACCTTCAACCAAACAGGTTGTTGGATACCATAAAATAGCAGTCATGTTTGCTAAATTTGGAGATGGAGCAACAGGCAAGATATATATGGAATGGTGGTCATAATTTTTATTGCGAATAATTGTCAATGACCAACTTATATTCTCTTTATTTTTTGAAGAATCCATTTTCATCCATCCTTCTCCCTTTAACATTTGCGCGTATTCACCCATGGTCATTCCATAAACAATGGGAATGGCTTGCTTTCCTACACCACTTGCAAATGGCTTTTCTAAAATGGGACCGTCAACATAATGTCCATTGGGGTTAGGCCTGTCTAAAACAATTAATGGCTTTTGATTGGCCATGCCCGCTTCCATAAAGTATTGAAGTGAATTTATATAAGTATAAAATCGAGTTCCTACATCTTGAACATCAAACAATAAAATATCAATATCTGCTAAGTCGGCACTATCTGGCGCATTTTTTTTGCCATACAAGGAAACAATTTTAATACCCGTTTTAGGATCAATTTCGTCGTTCACTTTTTCACCTGCATCGGCAGTACCTCTTAACCCATGTTCAGGTGTAAAAACTTTTGTTAGTGATATGCCTTCTTTAATAAGTGTATCTATTAAATGGGTGTTTCCAATAATAGCTGTTTGATTGGTGAACAAACCCACTTTTTTATTTTTTAACAATGGCAAATATTCGCCTGTCTGATACGCGCCAGGTAAAATATTTTTTTGTGCTTGCATTTGTATGCTTGCAAGCAAAATACATACCATAAAAACAATCACTTTTTTCATAAGCATTAGTTATAGCACAATTTAATAAAAAAGCGGCTACATGGCCGCTTTCTGATTTTGTATTTTAGGTAGGTAATTGATATTAACTTAAATATTTTGCCACAATAGGAACTCTTCGACCCACGCCAAATGCTTTGGGTGAAATACGTATGATTGGACAAAACTGATTGCGTTTGTATTCGTTGGTATTGACCATTTTTAAAGTTCTGTCCACTAGCGCTTCGTCAAATCCCATTGCTTTTATTGCAAAAGGGTCGGCACTTTTTTCAATATATTGATAAAGTATTTGATCCAATACTTCGTATGCGGGTAAACTATCACTGTCCTTTTGATCGGGTCTTAGTTCAGCACTAGGTGCTTTAACAATTATATTTTGAGGAATAATTTCTTGATCTCTATTAATGTAGTTTGCCAAAGCGTACACTTGCAATTTATAACAATCTCCAAGTACGCCTAATCCTCCTGCCATATCACCATATAAAGTGCCATAACCAGTTGCAAGCTCGCTTTTATTAGAAGTATTTAATAATACATATCCAATTTTATTTGCAATGGCCATTAATATATTTCCACGGGATCTGCTTTGTATATTTTCTTCAGCCAATGAAAAAGGTAGATCTTTGAAAATAGGTTTCAAGCTACTCAAGAAACTTTCGTACACATCTTTGATTGGAATAATATCATATGGATTATTCAAATTTTTGCTTAGTTGTACTGCATCATCCACCGAATGTGATGTTGAATAAGGGGAGGGCATTAAAATAGCGTGTACATTTTCTTTGCCCAATGCATCACATGCAATGGCTAATGTTACTGCCGAATCAATCCCACCCGAAGATCCAAGAATGGCGCGTTTAAAACCCATTTTATTAAAATAATCCTTCACTCCTAATACCAATGCCTTATACACCTGATCAATATTGAGTTCAGGTAATAATGTATTTGGGTTCAATTCTTTGTTGGGTACTCTTGCAGCAGGCTCCAATATGGGAGCATTAATACTGCCATCCTCATTACATTCAAATGTTTGCATTGCAGATTCAAACATGGGTAAGGCACCACATAAATTGGCATCTTTATCAAATACATAGGATCCACCATCAAAAACTATTTCCGTTTGACTACCTACTGCATTGCAATAAAACAATGGCTTTTTGTATTTAACCACATTCGCTTTTATAGTTGCTTTTCTGTCCTCGTCATGCGTGTAATCAAAAGGAGAGGCGCTCAGATTTAATAAAATATCTGGATTTTGATCCATCATTTTATCCATTGGACAAATTCGATACAATGGGTTGTCACCAAGGTTCCAGATATCTTCACAAATGGTGATGGCTAATTTTTTTCCTTTAAAGGAAATTACTTTCCAATCGTCTGCAGGTTCAAAATATCGGTTCTCATCAAACACGTCATATGTTGGCAACAATGTTTTGTGAATTTCAGCAACAATTTGCTGATCATATAAAAAGAAGGCAGCGTTGAATAAATCTTTCCCTTTTTTATTTGGGTTGCGGGCAGGACTGCCTACAAGCACACCAATGGTGTCCGCAGCTTTTTTAAGACGGTCGATGCTCTCGTAACATTTATTGATAAAGTCGTTGAATTCAACAAAATCTCTAGCGGGATAACCGCAAACGCTCATCTCGCTGAATAAAATAAGATCCGCGCCCTGTTGTTTAGCTTCTTGAATTGCGCACAACATTTTTTCGGTGTTTTGCTCAAAATTGCCAATGTGATAGTTTTGCTGTGCGATGGTGATCTTCATGCCTCAAAGTTCGTTTTTTTAACAGAAATAAAGTTGCTTTTTTTGTATTTTCACAAATAATGAGAGCCCTACTATTTTTAATGCTTACCATGTTTGCCATGAGCGCCTGTAATTCCAAGCGCTTGGACCCTGCTGCTGCAGCAACTGCTTACCCAATTGTGATATCAAGATTTGATAGTGCTTTTTTTAATATGGACACCCTGCATGCTGAAGCTGCTATTGATAGTTTACTAGTGCGTTATCCCAATTTTGCCAACTCATTTTTTACGCAAATTTTAATGTTAAAATCGGTAAAAGATACCGCCAACATAAAATTATTCTATAAGCTCTATAAGCCTGTATATGATAGCACACAAAAAATGAATGCTATGCAGCAAGCAATGCCTAATTTATTAGAAGGATATAAGCGTTTTCATTTTTATTTTCCTAAATATAGGTTAACACAAAAGTTAACTTTATTTGTGGGTCCCTTTGAACAATCGAGTAATATTGTTTTAGAAGATGGAGTAGCTATTGGATTACAAGCACATTTAGGATTAGGATCAAGCTGGTATACCTCCGAATCAATGCAGGCTATGTATCCTAAGTTTTTAAGTATCCGATTTGCACCCAATTACATAGCAGTGAATACAATTGAAAATGTGTTGAATGACATGGAACCCTTAAAAGAACAGGGTAATTTAATTACTCAAATAATTGAGTCGGGCAAAAGACAATATATTTTAAAAGCTTGTTTACCCAATGTTGCTGATTCCTTACTATTTGGGTATACGGGAAAACAGCTAAGTGTTTTAACAAAAGAAGAGTCCAAAATTTGGGATTATATGGTAGCGGAAAAATCAACTTTTTCTACCAATCAATCTGAAATTAACGCTTTCTTACAAGAGGGGGATAACAATGAGATTTTCGGCGAATTGTTTCCAGGAAATGTTGGAAAGTTTATTGGCTATAAGATAGTAGATACCTGGATGCAACAAAAAACACAATCCAAGGTTTCCATAGAAAAAATGTTGCATACACCTGCACAACAAATATTCTCTGGAGCTGATTATGCTCCTTAAAGCTGGCTTGAAAAACTAGTTCAATTTTACGGGCGCCACTAATTTGAAAGCAGGAATATTCACTTTAATGAATTCCTTGTTTTCAATATTTTCCATGGTGTAGTAACCTTCCATTTTGCCTAATTCACTTTTTAGATGACAGCCACTTACGTATTGGTAATTTTTCCCTGGCATAATTAGTGGCTGAACGCCAACAACTCCTTCTCCTTCCACTATTCTTTGTTCGGTATTGCTATCAAAAACCTCCCAATAGCGTCTTAGCAATTTAATTGGAAATGAATTGTGATTTTCAATGGTAATTCGGTAGGCAAACATGTACTCGTTTTGTAACGGGTTACTATAGTCCTTCTGGTAAAATGTCTCGATGCTTATTTCGACGCCTTCTGAAATCTTGGAAACCATATTGTTTAAATCAATAGGTAAAATGCAGAGGATACTGCGGGATAAAAGTAGCAAAAAAAATCACGAAAGGGACAAAAATCGACCTCAATTTTTTTTATTAGACCCTTTAAGTAACATACCTTTGCGGCAACGTATGCGAAAGGCTGAAAATCACATATTTAGAACTCAAAAATTAACAAAATGAAGGTTGCAGTAGCAAAAGGGGATGGGATAGGTCCAGAAATCATGGAAGCCGTAATAAACGTGTTTAATGCTGCAGAAGTGCCATTGGAATACCAGTTTGTAGACATGGGAAAGTGGGTTTTTGACAAAGGTTTTAGCAACGGAATGACGCCGGAAGCAAAAGCAACAATAGAAGCCTTGGGAATCCTTTTTAAAGGACCTATGGAAACACCAAAAGGGAAGGGTGTAAAAAGTGTAAATGTAACGGCGCGCAAAACTTGGAATACCTATGCAAACGATAGACACTTTCAAACCTTAAGTGGCGTTGACACCGTTTTTAGTAAAGCAGGAATAAATATTGATTTAACCATTGTAAGAGAAAATATTGAAGACACGTATGGTGGAGTTGAACATATGCTTACACAGGACGTAGCTTTAGGAAGACGCTTTATTACACGTCCAGGTAGTGAACAAGTAATTCGTTATGCTTTTGAAATGGCCAAGAAAAAAGGAGCAAAAAGAGTTACCTGTGGTCACAAAGCAAACATCATGAAATTAACGGATGGTTTGTTTTTAGAGGTGTTTAAAGAAGTTGCCAAAGAATATCCTGAATTAAAGGCCGACGATGTAATTGTAGACGACTTATGTATGAAATTGGTAAGTCGTCCCGATTTGTTTGATGTGGTTGTATTAACCAATTTACAAGGAGATATTGTAAGTGATTTGTGCGCTGGATTAGTTGGTGGGCTTGGATTTGCGCCATCTTCTAATATTGGAGATCATATCTCCATTTTTGAAGCTGTACATGGAACAGCACCTGATATTGCAGGTAAAAATATTGCCAACCCAACTTCATTATTATTGAGTGGATTGAATATGTTAAGACACTTAGGAATGATGAGTAAAGCGGCGATGATTGAAAATGCATTATTGTTTACTTTAGAATCCGGAATTCATACTGGTGATTTTGGTGACAAATCAACTCCATCTTTAAATACTACTCAATTTGCACAAGCCATTATTGATAATTTTGGAAAATCTCCTAAGGCAAATCCTAAACCCATTTTAAATGATTTTGCTTTTGTTCCAACCAATAGTCATATTTCAGAAAATCCTATGTTGTTAGGCCAACAAAATGAAATACATAAAATTGTAGGGGCTGATTTTTTTGTTGAAAGTAATTTACAGCCAGATGCAATTGCGCAAATAGTTAGTAAGCATGAAACGGAAGATTTAAAATTAATTATAATTTCAAATCGAGGAACGCAAGTATGGCCAACAGGGTCTGTTTATACCAATTTGGTGAATCAATTTAGATTGCGTTTTGAGACGGATGCCAGTAAAGCCCTTTCTCAGGGAGACATTATTAATCTTTACAGTGCACTCTCAAAAGATTTTCAAATTAGTTCTGTTGAAATCTTGAGTATGTGGGGTAATAAAAAAGCCTACAGCTTGGCGCAGGGGCAATAATTATACTAAGTTTAATCCTAGTGGCATCGTTTTCGCAAAAATGCTTTGCTTTTACCCCCATTTGCTCAAAAATTGGCATTATGGGTGGGAAAAAAACCAATTTTGATGTATTTTCACGTCTCAATTACAAAACAGCCTTTTACTTATGGCAGAAGTTATATTAATGCCCCGCTTAAGCGATACAATGACCGAAGGTGTCATAGCAGCATGGCATAAAAAAGTGGGAGATACCGTGAAGAAAGGTGACTTATTAGCCGAGATTGAAACGGATAAAGCAACCATGGAACTTGAGAGTTATCAAGATGGTGTGTTATTGCATATTGGTACACCTCGTGGTGGAAAATTACAAGTAAATGATTTACTGGCCATTTTTGGCAAACAGGGCGAAGATATTAGCGCATTAATTAGTGGAGCTAATGTTGCGCCTGTCGCTGTAAGCGCTCCCGTTACCGAAACTTCTGCACCAGCTCATGCTTCTACAAGTGCAGAAAGTGGAGTTGATTACACAAAAATGGAAGAAGTGGTTTTGATGCCACGTTTAAGTGATACAATGACGGAAGGTGTTATTGCTGGATGGCAAAAAAAAGTGGGGGATACGGTTAAAAAAGGGGAAGTGTTAGCCGATATTGAAACCGATAAAGCGACCATGGAATTGGAATCTTACAAGGATGGTGTTTTATTATATCAAGGCGCGCAGAAAGGAGAAAAGATTTTAGTAAATGATTTGCTTTGCATTATTGGAAAGAAAGGAATGGATATAGACGCTATTGTTAAAGGATTAAAAACAGGTAGTACTGCATTAGCTGCAGCACCTGCTGCAACAGCAACAACTGCTGCTGCGCCTGTTGCTTCAACGCCAACAACATCTGCTCCTGCTCAGGTAGTAAATGAGGGACGCATTTTTGCATCTCCACTGGCTAAGAAAATTGCTGCTAAAAAAGGAATCGATTTAAAATATGTGAAAGGGACAGGAGAAAATGGAAGAATCACCAGAACTGATTTGGAAAACTATACTCCTGCAGCACCAACAGCTAGTTCTGCTGGATTATCAGCATCTGCAAGCTTTGTGCCGGCTGGTACCGTAAGCTTTGTTGATACGCCAGTTTCACAAATGCGTAAAGTAATCGCGAAGCGTTTAAGTGAAAGCTTATTTACTGCACCGCATTTTTACTTGACCATGAAAATTAATATGGACGCTGCTATTAAAGCACGTACTTTATTAAATGAAAATACAACTACTAAAATTAGCTTTAATGATATGATTGTGAAAGCAACTGCATTGTCATTAAAACAACATCCAAAAGTAAATAGTAGTTGGATGGGTGATTTCATCAGAGAAAACCATCACGTTAACATTGGAATTGCTGTTGCAGTAGATGAAGGATTACTAGTACCTGTATTGCGTTTTGCGGACAGTTTAAGCTTATCACAAATTAGTGGTAATGTGAAAGAGTTTGCGAAGAAAGCTAAAGATAAAAAATTACAACCTGCAGATTGGGAGGGAAGTACTTTCACCATTTCAAATTTAGGTATGTTTGGTATTGATCAATTCACGGCAATTATTAACCCGCCAGATGCTTGTATTTTAGCAGTTGGTGGTATTGCTCAAGAGCCAGTCGTAAAGAATGGTCAAATTGTACCTGGTAATGTAATGAATGTTACTTTAAGTTGTGACCACCGTGTAGTGGATGGTGCAACGGGTGCAGCTTTCCTACAAACATTAAAGAGTTTACTAGAAGAGCCATTACGTATGTTAGCGTAAAATTCTACTTTAATAAAATTAAAAAAAGCCCTGAAATTTTTCAGGGCTTTTTTTAATGACTAAAACTAAATTAATGTTAATAGATGAGTCAACGTAATTCAATGCCCTCGTAATGGGGGATATTGAATTACTCCATGTCACAACCAATGGGAGCGCCAGGCGCCATGATTACTGGTTTTGGTAGTACAATCAATTCGGGTTTTTGTATTCTTAAATACGCTAGTTTATAATGTGCTTTTAAAGTAGCATCAGTTTCGGTTTTCATCATCGCCTCCAATTTATTACTTAGTTCTCCTAATCGACTCACGCAAATAGCTTTCACTTCGAAATTGGCTTCTGTGTCCTGATGTACTCCAATTAACCAACTTAATACTTGTTGTTGTGTTTGACGGTGAACGGCAGCCTCTAATCCTGTAGGATTTTTTGCATACCATGTATTTTTAAATACTGCGTCTACCACATCATCAAAACCAATAGTATTGGCCCTTGCTTTATTTTGTACCAAACGGTTGGCTCTTTCAACATTAAATAAAAATCCTAATTCAAAATCGGCTAAAGCTTCCGCTGCACTTAAAGCATCAAAGCTCATGCCGGTTCTTTTATCAAACAATTCACCTACACCATAATACATTGGAGGGCGGGGAGGAATGAGTGCTAAAATATTTTCAGGGATCGTAAGTGTACTTGCAGATAAGCAATTCACGGCTGCGTCTAAAGCTCTTTGCTGAACTGCATTTGGAAGAATGGTTGGTTTAATTTGGTTTTGATCACCTTTAACCGAATAATTATAATTCACACCTCCAATTAATTTGGTTGCAGCTTCCAATTGATAGCGATGGTAATTATATAAAGGCACAAATACATCCTCTAGCTTAGATAAGGGGGTGCCATTTTGAATTGCATCTTCACCAAATTTTGCCATTGCTTTTGTACGTACTTGCAAGGTTTGTTGTAATCCCGCAACAGCGTCGCTTTGATTGTCCCATAAATGTGCATACGGATGAAACCCACTTGCCGCGCGCGCATCAGCATCGGCAATAAACAATAAACCATTTTTTGAATTTTCCTCAAGCATACTGTTTAATGCTTTTTGTTCATCGGTTCCTTTAGGAAAATCTTGATAGCCAAAAGTAATCGCGCGTTTATCCCATGCACCTATTTCATTGGTGTAAACTTTTGAAAAATCAATATCTCCTTTATCATTTACAAAAATGTTTGGATGTGGGTAATCCATTACGGATGCACGATCATTAAAACTTGATGCATAATTGTGTTGCAATCCTAAAGTGTGTCCTACCTCATGTGCTGCTAATTGTCTTAATCTGTGTAAAGCTGCAGTTCTCATTTTATCCGTTACGGGTTTCCCGTTCATGTAGGGAGATAATAGCGCTGTAAAAATTAAATAATCTTGTCTTACCCTTAAAGAACCAAGTGTTACTTGCCCTTTAATAATTTCACCAGTTCTAGGATCTGAAATGGTCATTCCATAACTCCAGCCTCTTGTAGAACGGTGTACCCAATTAATCATATTGTATCTTATGTCCATAGGGTCGGCACTATCGGGTAATATTTTTACTTGAAAAGCATTTTTATAACCTGCTGCTTCAAAAGCTTGATTCCACCAGCTAGCGCCTTCAAGTAAGGCGGAGCGAATGGGCTCAGGTGTACCATTGTCTAAATAATACACAATTGGATTTACCGCCTCACTTACTGCTGCTGTGGGATCCTTTTTTTGTAAACGATGTCTATTGATGACCATTTTTTCAATAGGCTCACTAATATCACTACCATAGTCAAAATAAGTATTTCCAAAATAACCACTTCTAATATCGTATTTCCTCGCTTGATAATTACTATCAGGTAGTGCTACAAAACTATGGTGCATTCTCACTGTGAGTGCTTCGGCATTCGGTGCTACTGAATTTACAAATCGTCCAGCATCGGCGCCTCCTACAAAAGTAAGGGTAGCTTCCATTTCTGTATTCTTAGGAAAATTTTTAGTATTGGTAATATAGATTGCAGAACGGGCCTCATTAAGCGTATAGCTACCTTGCTTCATTTTTCTTATTTTATCCGCAACGCCATGCGCATCTCTTAATAAAAAAGAAGTAGCATCTACTAAAATAACATTGTCCGCTTCTGCTTCTACATTAAAACTAAATAAGATGGACTGCGCAAAAGATTCATTCACGGCTTTTTGTTCTCTAGGGTCATTGGTAACTGCACGAAAATTGTAATTGGGTTGTGTCATTAATACTTTCTTTCCAACACGTTGAAAGTATACAATTCGCGAACCGCCAATTTGCCCTCTATCTAGTCCTATATCATTAGAGCCAAGTCCTGCTGGCAAAGAGTTTACATACAAGAAAGGGGTTTCCAATTTATCAATAGCTAAATATATTTTTCCATTAACAGCATCCCACCAGTAATTAAAATATCCAGGATGGTAAGCAAGATTTTTAGTTTTTTCAGTGATGCTATTGCCTTGAGCTTGAAGCATAAATGGAATGAATAAAATAGCAATAAATAATTTGCGCATATAATTAGATTTGTATAAAAATAAAAAATCCCGCTCTAATTGGCGGGATTTTATGATAAGTGTTTTAACTATGCTGTTGGATTGTTATCCGTTGTAGGCTCGTTAAAAAGAGATTGAGGTGTTGCAACCACAGGAGCTGCTACTGGAGCAGGTGCTGGCGCGGTTACTTTTTTAGCCACTTTCTTTTTAGTAATAGGTTTTTTTGCAACTACTTTCTTAGCGGCTGGTTTTTTAGCTGCTGACTTTTTTACTACTTTTTTAGGCGCTGTTTTTTTAACTGCTTTTTTAGCTACTTTCTTTTTAGCAACAGGTTTTTTTGCAACTACTTTCTTAGTAGCTTTTTTTGCTGTTTTTTTAGGCGCTGTTTTTTTAACTGCCTTCTTTTTAGTTGCTGGTTTTTTAGCAACTACTTTTTTTGTAGCTTTTTTTGCTGCTTTTTTAGGTGATGCTTTTTTAACTACCTTTTTTGATGCTTTCTTAGCTACTGCTTTTTTAGCTGGAGCAGCTTTTTTCTTAGTTGACTTTGCCATGGAGGTTATTTTAATTTAGTTAGTAACAATATTTTTATAAAATTACATTGTTTTATTGACACAAAATAAAAACGGTTAATTTTTTTAGTAATAGCTTTGTAACATGCAAACACCAACCACACTCGTTTTGGGCGCATCGTCCAATCCAGAACGTTACAGTTTTTTAGCCACTAATTTGTTACTTGAAAAAGGATATTCGGTATATCCGTATGGAATAAAAAAAGGAATTATTGGAAATATTGCCATTTTGAATGAGTGGCCCAAGGCTGGAACCATTGATACTGTTACTTTGTACCTGGGACCTAGTGGTCAGGTGGAATATTATGATGCCATTATTGAGCTTGCCCCTAGGCGTATTATTTTTAATCCGGGCACTGAAAATCCTGATTTACAAGCTTTGGCAACAGCAAAAGGAATTGATACTATTGAAGCCTGCACTTTAGTGATGCTAAAAACGGGTCAGTACTAATTTACGCTTTTAGTGTCCCCCAGCTAGATCGGTCTAAACATCTATATTGAATAGCCTCGCTAACGTGTGTTGCATCTATCATTTTTGAATTAGCCATATCTGCAATGGTTCTAGCTACTTTAATGATTCGGTCATGAGATCGAACACTTAACTGAAATTTTTCCATTGCGTTCTCCAATAAATTTGCGCTCTCTTTGTCTAAATTGCAATACTGTTTAAGTTGAGTCCTGTTCATTTGTGCATTTGTTAAACCAAGTTCATCTTTATTAAGCCGTTCCGATTGAATTTTTCTTGCCATTTTTACCAATGTTAAAATATGATCTGCATTCGAACCAATAGCTGGAGCTATAAGTTTTTGATAAGAGAGCGGGGCAACCTCAATATGTAAGTCGATACGATCAAGCAAGGGACCTGATATTTTATGCATATATTTTTGAATGGATGGAGCGCTGCAGGTACAATCTTTAAATGGGTGGTTAAAATATCCGCAAGGGCAGGGATTCATGGCAGCAATCAGCATAAACGAGGCAGGAAAAACTAAATTCATTTTGGCTCTAGCAATATGAGCTTTTCCTTCTTCCATGGGTTGCCTTAGTACTTCAATTACATTTCGGTTAAACTCGGGGAGCTCATCTAAAAAGAGCACCCCATTGTGTGCCAATGAAATTTCACCTGGTTGAGGATAGCTGCCTCCACCAATCATAGCAATGGATGAAATGGTATGATGTGGCTGTCTAAAGGGACGTACATAAGACAATTGTTTGGCCATATTAACCTTATTTGACGCACTATAAATTTGCATGGTTTCAATGGCTTCTTTTGTATTGAGAGGGGGTAAAATAGATACGATACTTTTTGCCAACATAGTTTTACCTGCACCAGGTGGTCCAATCATTATGAGGTTATGTCCTCCGGCACTTGCAATGGCCAATGCTCTTTTGCAATGTTCTTGTCCTTTGATGTCCTCAAATTTTGGCATTGCTTGTTCTTTGGATATTGGCAATTCATATGGCTTGATAAAACTAGAATAGCTATTTTCATTGGTGCCCGTTTGTAAAAAATGAACCAGTTCTTTGAGATGACTAAAGCCATAAATCGCAACGCCTTCAATGATGGATGCTTCTCTAACATTTTCAACGGGTAAAATAAGTGCTGTAAGTCCTTCTAATTTTGCTTGTTGTGCCATGGCCAGTGCGCCCTTAATTGGATACAAGAATCCGTCCAGGCCCAGTTCTCCCATAATGAGTAATTGGTGCAAAGGAATTTGTGATATTAATTGTTCCGAGGCGGCAATAAGGCCAATGGCAATAGGAAGATCAAAAGCTGCACCTGTTTTTTTAAGGTCAGCCGGCGAGAGATTTACCAATATTTTGGTTCTTGGCATATGAAATCCATTTGCTTTTAATGCGCTTTCGGTTCGGTCTAAACTTTCTTTAATGGAACTGTCTGGGAGGCCTACAATACTATAGCCCTGGCCCATGCTTACATTAATTTCAATAGTGATAGGGATGGCTTCTATACCTAATAGTGCACTTCCTTTTATTTTTACGAGCATTTGATTTTACTCAAAATATAGGAATATATACATGCCAAATACAAAGTATAAATACTTGCATTTGGTATTTGCAAATTTATATCCTAGGAAAGATTTTCAAGTAAATCCACTACACCTTCTCTTTCTAAAATAAGGTAACCTATGCGGTCCTGACTAATGCCTGGGGTTAAATGGTAATGAAAGTGTAGTTCTTTATCCTTTACCTCGGTTTCAAAATAACTAAACTGAATATTTTGATATTGTTGTAGCTGATCGCTTATTTCATATAAATGCGTTGAAAGAATATATATACTGCTTCTTAATTTTTGTAGTCCTTCAATTACTTTGGTACTACATTTCATTGCATCTAGAATATTGGTCCCTTTAAAAAGTTCGTCAATTAATACGCAGTATTTTTTACCATCATTAATTTTGAGTACCGTGTTTTTAATTCTTTGCACCTCATTGTAAAAATAGCTCTCTCCTTTAACTACATTATCCGCAATATTTAAATTGGTAATAAGCCCATCCATAACAGTGAGTGTTATTTTTTGTGCTGGTGCACCCATACCAATATGCGCAAGATAAACTACGATACCAATGGTTTTAATAAAAGTGCTTTTGCCAGCCATATTTGCCCCTGTTAAGAATAAAAAGTTCTTATCATGTGCAAGTGTGAGATTGTTGCCAATCGCATTGTTTACAAGCGGATGTTTGGCTTGTGCTACTTCCAAATAAGGTTGAGTATCATTTATCCAATTTGGGAATTCAAAATGATATGTTGTATGTGCTTTTGCCAAACTAAATAAAGCGTCTAATTCATAAAAATATTCAAGAAGAGCGTTGGTATTGTTTTTATGTTGGTACAAGAAAAAATGTCCTAATCCTAAAATAGATTGCGGGTTTTTTATTTTCTGTTTTTTATAAAGCGCCATTATGTTAGGATGCTGAAGTAGCTTATCCAATTTAGCCACTAACTTTTCTAAAATTGGGTTATTAGCTACTGGTTTGAAAATTTGAACAAACTCCATTAAATCTTGTACAAATAAAACCAAATGTTCAACCGAGTACTTTATTAATGAGTAATCGGCTTTGTTCCAAAACATATACCAATAGGCACCCGGCAAACTTATTTGAACAGGGATGTGCTTAAAGCTGGTTTCATAAAATTTTTCAATAATTAAACAAGTACCATTGGTGATTTTCATCTGCTCCAATTGCTCAATGGAAGCAATTAAAGCTTTCAAAGCTTTTTGTCTTTCTTCAATTTTGGATAACTCACTTAAAGGTTGGTGTAAATACTGATTAAGGTATATTCCTCCTCCATTGGATTTGCAAAAATTTAAATGACTGGCAAGGCCTTTATGCTCCTCATTGTCGAATAAACCAATATCCTGCAGCGTAATTTTATCAACTTGCATTCCTAATGTATTAACTAAGTGTTCCTATTCAATAAATGTTATTGAGCACTATGCTCTTGAAAACTGAAGCCTTGTTCCTTTTTTAGACTCATCAAATTGTCCTAAATGATAAGCCAAATGTCCACTTACAAAAGTGCTATTAATTTGATACGGGAATTGAGTTCCTTCTAAGGGACTCCAACCGCATTTGTATAAAATATTTTCTTTCTTAATGGTGTATGGTTTTTCAGCAACCAAAACAAGGTCGGCATGATAGCCTTCTCTAATAAACCCTCTTTCCTTAATTTGAAAACAAGTAGCAACTGCATGGCTCATTTTTTCTACCATTTTCTCCATGCTTAATTTGCCATCTTTTACATATTTAAGCATGAGCATCACGGAATGTTGCACCAATGGTAAACCCGCATGCGCGTGCACATAATCTTCTTGTTTTTCTTCCCAAGTATGAGGTGCATGGTCGGTAGCAATAATATCTAATCGGTCGTCTAATAGACCTTCCCACAATGCTTTTTTATTTTCAGGTGCTTTAATTGCCGGATTGCACTTAATGAGATTACCCAATTGTGCGTAATTATCGGAGGTAAAATGTAAATGATGCACGCAAACCTCTGAAGTAATACGCTTATCCTTTAATGGACGAAGGTTTGAAAAAAGTTGAAGCTCCTTGGCTGTACTAATATGTAGAATATGTAAACGAGCATCAAACTTTTGAGCCAATTGAATAGCTTTCCAAGAAGACTCAAAACAAGCTTCCTCGTTTCTTATCACTGGATGGTCCGAAGGTTCTAAATGTGTTTTAATGGCTTCAAGGGCTGCTTTATTTTTTTTGATTATTGCTTCTTCCTCGCAATGGGTAGCAATTAATAATTCTGATTTGCTAAAAATATCCTCTAAAACAATAGGATTGTCCACTAATAAATTTCCGGTGGAAGAACCCATAAATATTTTAACGCCACAAACATCGTTCTTTTTTTTATTGGTCTTTAAAACCTCTTCCACATTGTCTTGTGAGGTGCCCATAAAAAAAGAATAGTTTGCTAAAGCTGTTTCTGCACCTATCGCATATTTAGCTTCTAATAATTCTTGAGTAAATACTGGGGGGTTGGTGTTAGGCATTTCCATAAAACTAGTGACACCACCTGCTACTGCTGCTTTTGCTTCTGTGTAAATATTTGCTTTGTGTGTTAACCCGGGTTCTCTAAAATGAACCTGATCGTCAATGGCTCCAGGAATTAAAAATTGATTTTCGCCATTTATTTCTAGTACGTTCTCTGCGCTATTAATTTGGTTGCCTATTTTTTCTATTCTTCCATGCTTTATAAATACATCTCCATGAACACGCTTTCCTTCATTTACGATGGTTGTATTTTTAATGATATAAGACTTCATAATAAATAATCTAAGACTTCAGTAAGTTAGTTCTCAATATGAACTGTGAAGTATATAAAATTGGAATTTATTTTATCTAAGCTACTCACCAAAGGAAATTTTGGGTCACTTACTTTTCTTAAGTCCCTCGTCCCATAACTAAATTTGACCTCGGGAGAAATGGTTGCATATCTAAGAAAAAAGCTAAGCCCTAATCCCAGTTCCATAGCCATGTCCGAGCCTTTTATAATATTTGGATAAGATTGATTAGTATTAACGGTGGCTGATTTTTCTGATCCAAGATCAAATCCAAACTTAACACCTGTAATTAAATAGTGACGCATTATGTTTGGATATTTAAATGCGTTGTATCTATCAGATTGTATTTTGAAACCTACTGGTAAGTCAATAATTACTGATGGAATAGAATAAGTTTGTACATCCCTATTAGTAGGGTCGTTGGTAGTGTATGTGAACGTACTTCTGTTGCCGGAAATAAGTAAAGTAGGATTTGTTCTTAATGCAAAATGATTGTTTAGTCTTAAGGTTCCTGTTAATCCTAAATTCAAATACATGGTTTGAATAGGTGCAATTAAGTTTGCCGAGCCAGTAGGAGGCACTAAAAATTGCGTACCTCTTTTTAAAGACAAATAACTATTGCTCAATCCCATGCTCATACCCAAATAATAAGGTAGCTCGTCATGATCCTGCTGAAACATTTCGTCTCTTTGCGCAAATGTATTTGCCGAAAGCGCAAAAAAGGTGAACAATAAAATTATTTGCTTCCGCAATAAATGCTGCATATTCCGAGGCTTAGTTTTTGTTGAGATACCTGTTTAAATCCTGCTTTCTCAAAAATAGTCAAAAAGGCGTTCCCTTCCGGAAAAGCAATCACACTTTTATTCAAATAGGCATAAGCCGCTTTGTTACCGGAGAATATTTTACCAACAGTGGGTGTAATCCACTCCATATATAGTTTATAAATGGGTTTAAACCATATACTTGTGGGCTGCGAAAACTCTAAAATCACCAATTTGCTCCCCGGTTGTAACACTCTATAAATTTCTGTTAAACCTTTTTCCAAATCAGCAAAATTCCTGACTCCAAAGGCTACCATTGCACCATCAAATAAATTATTTGCAAAAGGGATATCGGTACTGTCCCCTAAAACCAATTCAATATTATTTGTTAAGCCTTTTTGTGCAATTTTAATTCGCCCGTACTCCATCATACCTTCTGAAATATCCATGCCCGTTATTTTGGCAGGGTGTATTCTTTTATGTGCCATTAAAGCCATGTCGGCGGTACCTGTAGCAATGTCTAATAAGTGATTTAGTTGCTGGTTGCCAAATTGATTGATGGCTTTTTTTCTCCATCCTTGGTCAATACCCAAGCTTAAGAAGCGGTTTAGGAAATCGTATCTTTTGGCAATGGAATTAAACATTTGCGCCACCTGTTCTTTCTTATTATCACTTTGGTCTGCAAAAGGGACAATTTTATCATGTGCGTATTCACTCATACTGCAAAGATATTGAATTTGTGGGTTATCTTCGTAGCTCATGAAAGCAAGGATTTATAAATCAACTGGAAGTTGGTATTCCGTAAAAACAGAGGATGGTTTGTTTCATCAAGCACGCATAAAGGGCGTGATAAAATTAGACAACCGTACCTCTACAAATCCTATTGCGGTGGGTGATTGGGTAACATGTGAAACCGAACAAGATCAACCTACTTTAATGATTTCTGATATTTTAGATAGAGATAATTATGTAGCTCGACAGTCTCCTCATAATAAAAGACAACAACATATTATTGCTTCTAATTTGGATCAATCCATTTTACTAGCAACTTTAAAATCACCTAAAACATCTCAAGGATTTATAGATCGTTTTTTAATTTCTTGCGAAGCCTTTCATATCCCAGCAATTATTGTTTTTAATAAATCGGATATATATGGGGAAAAAGAAATGGCTATTTATGAATTTATGAAAGAGATGTATGAAACCATTGGGTACAAAGTTTTTTTAATTAGCATTGAAAAGCAAAAAGGGTTAAATCCCATAAAAGATTTGTTGTTAAATAAAACAACGCTAGTAAGTGGACATAGTGGCGTTGGGAAATCTTCATTTATTAATTACTTATTTCCGGACTTGGATATTGATACGCAAGAGGTGAGTGATTGGAGTGGTAAGGGAATGCACACCACCACATTTGCGCAGATGTATGATTTACCTACAGGTGGTTCGGTGATAGATACGCCAGGGATGCGTGAATTGGCCTTGGCAAATATGGAAAAAGAAGTATTAGCACAATATTTTCCAGAGATGCGCGCAAAAATGAGTGGCTGCCAGTTTAACAATTGTCAACATATAAACGAGCCTGGTTGTGCAGTGAAAGCTGCAGTAGAAAAGGGTTTGATAACCGAGGCACGTTTTTTTAGTTATGTAGATTTATGGCACGGAATAGAAGGGCCTAAATACTAATTAAAATAATGCTAAGGAGTCAACGCAGCAGCTATTGTAACCAATGTGGTTACTGCAAAAAGAGGTAATGCAGATATATAATTCTTTAACACTTTCTTACTTTTTATTTCTTTTGCTCTTTCTTTATACCCATTAGCGTATAATTGGTTTTGCATTAACTTTTCATTAGGATATCCTAAATTTTCATAAGCAGGTGGTGATGATGCACATACAACTGCTGGTGCGATGCCAAGTAAGAAACCATAAACTGGTATGCTTGTAGTAAGAAATGTAGCTGTACCTGCAATTTTATAATTCGTGTAATGCTCAGTGGCATCTCTTCTGCCATTAACATACATATTTGAAAGAGGGTCCGTTGAACTCATAAGGGAACTAAAATTTTCCTTTGTTCCGTTTTCGTATTTAATGAAAGTTAAATCGGATTTAGAAATTGAATAAACAGGTCCCGCTAAGTTGTCAAATTTTTTATACTTTACTTCTGCAGTATTTATTTCAATAACTTTGGCAGAGATTATTTCGCCAGACTTCATTATGAGACTGTCTTGCGCTTTTGAAATGTTTGTGATACAAAATATCAGTGCGCAGGAAAAAATAAATTGCTTCATGAATTAAATTATTAGTTATATCTAAAATAAATAAATAATCATAGGAAAAGACAAATAAAATCTAATTATGTGGTTATCAATGGTGTGGGTATCCTTTTCTTCACTATAATTTACTTATTTGGGGCTTCATTAGATCCCTTAAACCAACTTGCGTATTGCACATAATTATTGGAAATGCGGTTTATTTCGCCATTGATTAATTCTTCACTTACTACTTTTACTTTTTTTGCTGGCACGCCGGCATAGATACTGCCTGCTTCCACGATGGTTCCTTCTAATACAACGGCACCTGCTGCAATGATGGAGTTGGAATGTACAACACATCCATCCATTACAATACTACCCATGCCAATTAATACATTATCATGAATAGTACATCCATGAACCATGGCATTGTGGCCAATAGAAACATTGTTGCCTATATGAGTGGGATGCTTTAAATAAGTACAATGTATTATGGCGCCGTCTTGTACGTTTACTTTATTACCCATTTTAATGTAATGCACGTCACCTCTAATGACTGCGTTAAACCAAACTGAGCATTCATTGCCCATAACCACATCTCCAACAATGGTTGCGTTGGGTGCTACAAAACAATTTTCACCAAAATGGGGTTCTTTTCCTTGAACTGCTAGTATGGTTGCCATAAAAATGCGACTTTTGTAACGCAATTTACTTCTAATGCAAAGAATAAACAATAGACAATATTTTTTACAGCATTTAGCACAAACCTCGGATAAGCCAATTGGTATTGAAGTGGCTTCTGCTAAAGGGGTTCACATTTTTGATGTAAATGGTAAATCATTTACCGATATGATTGCTGGTTTTAGTGTTTGTAATATTGGACACAGTCATCCAGATGTAATAAAAGCAATACAAGCACAAACCGAAAAGTACATGCATGTAATTGTGTATGGTGAATTTATACAAGCGCCTCAAGTACAATATGCAAAATATTTAACAAGTTTTTTACCAGAAGCCCTACAGTCCGTATATTTTACCAATAGTGGCGCCGAAGCAACTGAAGGGGCTATGAAATTAGCAAAACGAGTTACAGGACGTACTAAAATAGTTTCATTTAAGGGTGCTTATCATGGGAGCACACAAGGTGCCTTGAGTGTAATGGGAGACGAATATTTTAAAAATGCATTTCGTCCATTATTGCCTAATATTTTACAATTACGTTATAACCATTTTGAAGATATTGATTTAATTGATCATACAGTGGCTGCTGTTTTTGTAGAACTCGTACAAGCTGAAACAGGAGTGACGCCTGCAAATAAAGAATGGATACTTGCTTTGAGAAAAAAATGTGATGCCCTTTGCATTTTATTAATTGTAGATGAAATACAATCAGGATTTGGAAGAACAGGCAGTTTGTTTGCATATGAGCAATATGAGATCATACCTGATGTTTTATTGTTAGGCAAGGCCTTGGGTGGGGGTCTTCCATTGGGTGCATTTATTGCTAGTACAAAAATGATGTCGGCCCTCACCGAAAATCCTGTACTAGGTCATATTACTACATTTGGCGGCAATCCTGTAGCCTGCGCAGCGGGCAATGCAGCATTGGAAGTATTAACCAATTCAGGATGGATTGGAGGGGTAGCAGAAAAGGAAAATTATTTAATTGAAAATTTAATACATCCAGCTATTAAACATCGAAATCATAAAGGCTTATGGATGTCCTTACAATTTGAATCGGAGGCGTTCACAAAAAAAGTAGCAGCTGCTTGTATTGAAAACGGCATTATTACAGATTGGTTTTTATTTGCCGAGGATCGCATTCGCATTGCACCACCTTTATGCATCACCATGGATGAATTGAAAATGGCTGTAGAAAAGATTATTGAAAGTATTGATAATGCTTAACAATCGCCCGTTCGACAATACTGACGATATAGCGCTTCGTATTGAGGAATAATATTTGCAATTTCAAAATGTTTAGCTTGTTTTAAAGCATTCTTCTTAAACAGGTTTAATTTTTCTTCGTCTTGCAATAAGGTAATGGCTTTTTCACTCATGGTTTTTACATCACCCACTGGCGCTGTATAACCCGTTACACCATCTATGTTTACTTCGGCAAGACCACCTGCGTCAGAACTAATAACAACTGCACTTGCTGCCATGGCTTCTAATGCGGCTAATCCAAAACTTTCATATTCCGAAGGCAGTAAAAAAATATCACTCACTGCTAAAATTTCTTCCATCTGCTCTTGCTTACCTAAGAAACGAACGTCTGACTCCATTCCATATTGGCGAGCTAAATCCTCGGCCACAGGACGTTCTGGACCATCGCCTACCATTAATAATTTGGAAGGAATGGCGGCATGAATATTTTTAAAAATCTCCATGACGTCATCTATCCTTTTTATTTTTCTAAAATTAGAAGCGTGTACAATTATTTTTTCACCCTGCGGCGCAATTACTTGTCTAAAAGCAGCCACTGGTTTTTTATCGTAACGATGCAGGTCCACAAAGTTGTTGATGACCTGTATGTTTTTACGAATGTCAAAATGTTTTAAAGTCTCTTCTTTTAAATTTTCAGACACCGCTGTAATGGCGTCGCTTTCATTTATGGAGAAGGTTACCACTGGTTCATAAGTTTTATCTCTCCCCACTAATGTGATATCGGTGCCGTGTAATGTAGTAATTACAGGAACAGATCGGCCAGTTTTTTGCTTTACAATTTGTTTAGCAGTATAAGCAGCCGAAGCATGTGGTATGGCGTAATGCGCATGTATTAAATCCAAGTCATGATTTAAGATAACGTCCACCATTGTACTGGCCAATGCCAATTCATAAGGAGGGTAATCAAATAAAGGATAGGTTGGTACCCTTACTTCATGATAAAATATATTGGCGTGGAAGCCATTTAAACGTACTGGTTGTTGATAGGTAATAAAATGAATCTCATGCCCTTTTTCGGCCAAGGCTTTGCCCAGTTCAGTGGCTAAAACACCACTTCCACCAAACGTAGGATAACATACAATACCAATCTTCATTTTTACAAGTTGAATATGCAATTAACAACTAATTATCCGATAAAGTTTAATTATATTTAAGAATTATTTGAATGTTAAAATACCCACTTATGCGTAGATTATTATTACTGGTTTTTAGCTTGCCGTTAATGGCGCAAGCTCAGGTGAATCAAGACAGCGTAACCATTAAAAAAATGGCCGATGAAATTATGACCAATGGTAAGGCTTATGATTTATTAAGAGAATTAACAAAGAAAATTGGTGGCCGTTTAGCAGGTTCTCCTCAACAACAAAATGCAGCTATTTGGGGTAAGCGAAATATGGAAGCATTTAATCCAGATAAAGTGTACATGCAACCTTGTAAAACACCTAATTGGCAAAGAGGTGGTAAGGACTTTGCTGCAATTGTTGGTATTAATGGTAAAGCAGTGAATCAAAAGTTAGAGGCTTTGGCTTTGGGAAATTCTTTAGGTAGTAATGGTTTAGTGGAAGCCGATGTATTGGCAGTTGCTAATTTTGATGAATTAGAAAAACGCAAGGACGAAGTAAAAGGGAAGATTGTTTATTATCATAGCGAGTTTGACCCTACATATATACAAACATTCCGTGCTTATGGTGCTGCCGGTGTGTACAGAGGAACAGGCGCAAGCAGAGCCGCAAAATATGGAGCTGTGGGTGTGATGATTCACTCGTTAAGTACTGCACCAGACAATGCGCCTCATACTGGGGGTATGAGATATGATTCCGCATATCCAAAAATTCCTGCAGTGGCATTGGGACCGAATGATGCAAAAGCATTGTATGCTAAAGCAAAAAAAGGAACAGTGCGCGCTCAAATTCAAACGTATGGTTTCTTTTTACCAGATGCGGATGAGAACAATGTAGTTGCAGAATTAAAAGGCAGCGAGCATCCTGAAGAAATTATAACCATTGGCGGCCACCTAGATAGCTGGGATGTAAACGAAGGTGCGCATGATGATGGCGCGGGCATTGTTCAAACAATGGAAGTATTGCGTGCCATGAAAGCGTTAAACTATCAGCCAAAGCACACAATTCGTTTTGTATTGTTTGCCAATGAAGAAAATGGTGGTAAAGGAGGTGCAAAATATGCAGAGTTGGCAAAGTTGAATAAAGAAAAACATATTCTTGCATTGGAAAGTGATGCGGGTGGATTTACACCAAGAAGCATTGGTGTTGGTTCCACACCTGCGCAGTTGGCTAAATTTCAAAAATGGACGCCATTGTTAAAACCTTATGGTACTGAAATTATTGCTGGGGGTGGTGGTGCAGACATTGGACCATTAACGGGGTATGATAAAAATATTATCATGTCAAGTTTAACTCCTGATAGTCAACGCTATTTTGATTTACATCATGCAAAAACCGATGTGTTTGAAAATGTAAACAAGCGTGAATTATTATTGGGCGCAGTAAACATTGCAGCCTTTATATATTTAGTAGACCAATACGGCGTGAATTAATAAAAACAGCCCTTAATAAAATTTAAGGGCTGTTTTATTTTTAGTTCTATGATTTTTCCGGCGCCCCCCATAAACGAGGGCGCCGATTTATTTCTTGGATTTTATTTGAAATATTAACGAGATAAGTTCATGGAACGTTCTTTGTACAAAGTTCTAAAGTAAGGATCGCGTAAGTCTTTTATAAAACGAATCGCTTCTCCAGTACTCTTCATCTCTGGTCCTAATTCTTTGTTTACACCAGGGAATTTTTCAAAGCTAAATACCGGTTCTTTAATGGCGTAACCGTCTAATTTTTTCTCCATCGTAAATTCGGTCAGCTTTGCAGCACCTAACATTATTTTGGTAGCAATATTTAAGTAAGGAATTTGATATGCCTTTGCAATAAACGGAGTAGTTCTTGATGCTCTTGGGTTGGCCTCAATTACATATACCTTATCATCTTTAATAGCAAACTGAATATTAATCAATCCTCTGATATTTAAAGCCCTTGCAATTTTTTCACTGTAAAATTCCATCGTCTCTACTACCAATGGTGTTAAGTTAAAGGCAGGCAATACTGCATTGCTATCACCACTATGAATACCTGCTGGTTCAATATGTTCCATCACACCCATTACATGAAAAGTTTCTCCATCAAAAATGGCGTCTACTTCTGCTTCCTGACAACGATCTAAGAAATGATCAATCAAGATTTTATTATCTGGGATATGTTTTAGGATACTTACCACTGAGCTTTCTACTTCGGCGTCGTTAATTACAATTCGCATTCTTTGTCCGCCAATCACATAACTAGGTCTTACTAATACGGGGTAACCTACTTGATTCGCAACCTCAATCGCTTCATCGGCAGTGTATGCAGTGCCGTAATTTGGGTATGGAATATTTAATTCTTTTAACAAGTCACTAAAGCGACCACGGTCTTCTGCAATATCTAAACTATCAAATGAAGTACCTATAATTTTAATACCTCTTTCCGTTAAACGCTTTGCTAATTTTAATGCAGTTTGTCCACCCAATTGTACAATGACACCTTCTGGTTGTTCTAATTCAATGATCTCCCAAAGATGTTCCCAAAACACAGGCTCGAAATATAATTTATCGGCCATGTCAAAATCGGTGGATACAGTTTCGGGATTGCAGTTTACCATAATGGCTTCGTAACCCGATTCTTTTACAGCTAATAATCCATGAACACAACAATAATCAAATTCAATTCCCTGTCCAATGCGATTAGGACCACTTCCTAATACAATAATTTTCTTCTTTTTAGAGGGGATGGATTCGTTGGAATTCAAATGGTTGCTCATAGGTATAAAATTGGGCAAAAATACGATAGCGAACCCATTTATACGAATTTTTATAAAAGGGTTTTCCACCAGCTGTGTTTATTTGACTACACAAAGCTCATCCCATCGGGTGGTATAGCGTTTGCTGCGTTTTTCACTGCGCATTTTCCAATTTTTATGGGTACCAGTGGTGCCAAATTTGAGTACATCATTACGGTAGGCGGCATTCATGTTATCAATAACGTTCATTAGCTTCTTGCGTCTTGCGTCGGCGGGTGCTGTAAATAAGTTGGTTTGCAATGCATTATCGGGAACCAGGTCACTCACAATCACGCCCGCTTTTTTGTAAATATCCCCTTGCTCAAATAAGGTTTTCCCAATGGCTAGGGCGGCTTTTATAATATCGGGGGTAAGATTGCTGGGATTGTCCAAAACCGCATATCCATTTACTTGGCTACCTCGGTGGTAGTGGCGTTGTTCCGAAGGGTTGTTTTGTGGGACGGGTTTCAGTAGTAAAAAAACCTGTACACATTTTGCAGCACTATGTTGCCTCCTTAATTTTTCGCAGCAACGGGTTGCGTATGTGGCTAAAGCTTCTTCAATGTCCTGCCAAGCATGTACATCTCTTCCAAACATGCGGGTAGTAGCAATCATTTTTTTTTCGGTACGCGGTGCTTGCATTTCATGGGTAGGCAATCCTTTTAATTCTCTAATTAATTTAATCCCCGTAATGCCCCCTAAAAATTTTTTACCCCAACTTAAATCTTTCATGCTTAATGCAAAAGCGGTATGAATGCCATACACTTTTAATTTTTCACTGTACCTATAACCAATCCCCCAAATATCTTCGATAGGTGTTTTTTGTAAAGCGTTTTGTATTTTTTGTGTACTG
Organism: Bacteroidota bacterium; assembly: GCA_037975805.1. Taxonomy (GTDB): domain Bacteria; phylum Bacteroidota; class Bacteroidia; order Chitinophagales; family Chitinophagaceae; genus Sediminibacterium. The sequence goes on from JBANFX010000001.1 coordinate 249,216, forward strand.
TCTAATACCACTACACAATTGGTTTGTATTTTATTTTTTTTTGCCAATCGGTTCGCTACTTTACTTAATACTTTATTGGGCGCTGCACCAATAGAAACCGAAATACCTGTCCAGGTTTCAATGGTATTTTTTAAATGAATGCAAAAATCATACACATCATTTTGAGCAATATGTTTGAGGTCTACAAAGGCTTCGTCTACCGAATATACTTCTACATGACCTGGTGGTAGCAAGGAGCGCATGGTTTCCATGACCCGCCAACTCAAGTCCCCGTATAAATGATAATTAGAAGAAAAAGTATGTACGCCAAATTTTTTAATGCGTTCTGCTTCCTGAAAATAAGGTGCTGCCATGGCGATCCCTAATTTTTTTGCTTCGTCGGAACGAGACACAATACATCCATCGTTATTGCTTAAAACAACAATGGGTGCATTTTGTAAAGTAGGCGCAAAAAGGCGTTCACAGGAACAATAAAAACTATTACAATCAATAATCGCTTGCACGTGTTTAAAATTTTATGTCACCTTCATGAGAAAAAATGAAGCCCAACTAAGCACTATTTTGAAAAGTAGATTTGGGGATTATAAACTATGAATCACATAGGTCACTACGCCCCAGGTTTTATAATCTTGCATATGTTCAATATGTATGGCGCCATATTTTTTATTTTCTGGCAGCAGGCTAATGCTATGCGCTTGCATTTGTATACGACGTACTAAAAATTCGCCATTCAAAATAGCAACCACTACTTTACCGGAGGAGGGTGGTATACTGCGATCAACAATTAAAGTGTCGCCAATATGAATGCCAGCGCCCAGCATGGCATCGCTGTTTACACGAAAGAAAAAAGTGGCAGGCTTATTTTGAATAAGCTGTTCATTAAGGTCAATGCCTCTTTCCATAAAGTCGTCCGAAGCGGCACCAAAACCAGTAGCATTCGCTTGTACAATCTGGCTGGATTGGTAGTTTTTATTAATTTGTTGGGTGGCGATACCTTCGCTAGGGTCCATATCTATATATTCCATAAAACTAAAATTATTAGCAATATTAACTAAATTATTTAGTATTTTTATGAATATTTTCTAGCGCTCTTTTAGTACCTTGGGGGCTAATTGTGCGTTATGGAGAAGCCCTTTTTTATTGACCCGAATATTGCCCGCGCTAAGACCATTGATACCAGCTTTTATTTGGAAACCAAATGGTTAGAAGCCTCCAAGGAAAAGATATTTGCCCCTAGTTGGCAGTACGTTGGCCATACCGGCATGGTGCCAAAGGCCGGGGATGCCTACCCATTTAAATTATTGGAAAACTATATAAATGAGCCCTTGGTATTAACCCGTGATGCCCAGGAGCACATTCATTGTTTATCCAATGTGTGTACGCATCGGGGCAACTTAATGGTGTACGAGCCTTGTAGTGCACAAAAACATTTGCGTTGTAAATATCATGGTCGTGCTTTTCATTTGGATGGAAAATTTATTTCCATGCCGGAGTTTTCAGCCGTTGAAAATTTTATTCCGGAGCATAATCACTTACATCATTTGCAATTGTATCAATGGGGTCCATTATTGTTTACGCAATTACAAAAAGGATTAGGCCCTGAATTATTTTTTAAACAGATGGAGGAGCGAATTGGATGGTTGCCTATAAATGATTTAGTATTTGATGCTTCCCAATCCAAGGATTATTATATTAAAGCCAATTGGGCATTGTACTGTGAAAATTATTTGGAAGGATTTCATATTCCTTTTGTACATCCGGGCTTAAATGCGTTTTTAGATTTTAAAGATTACTTTACCCAAATTTTTAAATACGCCAATTTACAATTGGGTATTGCCAAGGATGATGAACATTGTTTTGATATACCAGCAGGACATCTTGATGTAGGCAAACGTATTGCTGCGTATTATTTTTGGGTGTTCCCAAATATGATGTTTAATTTTTATCCTTGGGGGTTATCGTTGAATGTAGTTACACCCATTGATGCAGGAAATACCAAAGTAAGTTTTTTAAGTTTTGTGTTTGATGCAAGTAAATTAGGCAAGGGTGCAGGAAGCGGATTGGATACAGTAGAGCAGGAGGACGAGGAAATAGTGCAGTATGTGCAACAGGGCATTCGCTCTCGCTTTTATCATTTTGGGCGTTATGCAACGCAGCGTGAACAAGGCACACATCATTTTCACAGTTTGTTAGCGAACTTTTTAAATCAGTAATTATGATTTTATCAAAAACGATTTTACTAACAGCGGTTTTAAAAATTTATACGTATGTGTTATTTTAATGGGATTTACCACTTTTTCTCATTTTTGAAAACATAACGTTTTATTAATTACTTTTAAGGTGCTTAATTGAAGCATTTTAAAGCTTATGGACGAGATACTTAGTCATATTAAAAATTTATACCTTACGATTCATGCCAAGCCATGGGATCAAATTAATAAAATCCCTCAAAGTGGTGGTGATCGAATGTATTTTAGAATTATACAAGGGAATCAGTCATGGATTGCAACGTATAATTTAAATATTAAGGAAAACGAAACATTTATATATTTCGCTAAACACTTTCATGCAAAAGCATTGCCGGTGCCAAAGGTGCTGGCCATTAATAAAGACAAGTCTATTTATATACAAGCCGATTTAGGAAATGTTTCCTTGTTGGAAGTATTGGAAAAAGAAGGCAAAACGGATCATGTATATTCTTTGTTTCAAAAAAGTTTAAAAGCATTGGCAAAACTTCAGGTCCATGGAGGTCAGGGATTGGACTACAGCCATTGTTTAACTTCGAAAGAGTTTGGAAAGCACTCTATTTTAACGGACCTACTTTATTATAAATATTATTTTTTAGACACATTACAATATCCTTACGATAAACAAGCTTTGATAGATGAGTTTGAATTATTAAGTGATAAACTAGCGAGTAAGGAATTAAATCATTTTTTATTCCGAGATTTTCAAAGTAGAAATATTATTGTAAATAATGACGAGGTCTATTTTATAGATTTTCAGGGTGGGATGCAAGGAGGCTTGTCTTATGATGTAGCTTCTTTATTATGGCAAGCAAAAGCAGAACTTTCTAATGATTGGAAAGAAAAATTAGTAGATTATTATATTAGCGAAGTGCAACAATTGTTGCCAACGCAAATGGATGAAGAAAAGTTTATAGAACAATACAATGGTTTCGTATTACTACGTTTATTACAAGTATTAGGCGCTTATGGGTTTAGGGGATTGTTTGAACGTAAGGCACACTTTTTAACCAGTATCCCATTGGGATTAAAGAATTTAAAAAACTTTTTAGCAGTTTCTCCTATTAGTAAGGAAACACCTGTGTTTGCAGGTATTTTAAATTGGATGGTGTCGGATGCTGTGGTGGCAAGATTTACACCTCCTGTTGCTACTGATACAACTCCATTAGTAATAACCATTAATAGTTTTAGCTACAAAAAAGGATTGCCTAATGATGAAACGGATAATGGAGGAGGATTTATTTTTGACATGCGTGGAATTTTAAATCCAGGCCGTTTTGATGAATATAAAAAACTATCAGGTCAGGACAAACCTGTGCAAGATTTTTTAGAGCAAAGAACGAAGATGAATACTTTTTTAAATAGTGTTTGGGATTTAATTGACATTACGGTAGAAAACTATTTAGAAAGAGGTTTTGCATCCTTGCAAATTAATTTTGGTTGTACCGGTGGTCAACACCGAAGTGTATTTGCAGCAGAACAAACTGCAAGGCATTTAAAAAATAAGTATAAAGTAAAAGTGGTTTTAGAACACACCAATAAAAACAATTGGGTTAAATAGTTTTATATGCGTGCAATGATTTTGGCAGCAGGTTTAGGAACAAGGTTAAAACCCTTTACCAATAAGCATCCTAAGGCATTGGCCATGGTAAATGGAAAGTCTTTATTGCAAAGAAATGTAGAATATTTAATGTCCTATGGCATTACTGAAATCATTGTGAACGTGCATCATTTTGCAGATCAAATTATACAAGCGATAAATGAAAATAAGGGTTGGGGTGCCAATATTACCATTTCAGATGAAACAGATGAGGTTTTAGAAACAGGTGGTGGCTTATTGCGTGCAGCTCAATATTTTGAAAACGAAGAAAGTTGGTTGGTGATGAATGCAGATATCTTAACCAATTTGGATTTACATACAATGATTGCAGCGGATGAAAGTTTCGCTTTAAAAGCGGAAGGGGAGTTGGTAGCTACTTTGGCAGTAACGGAAAGAACTTCGAGCAGAAATTTGATATTTAATGCAGCAGGCACTTTATGTGGTTGGAAAAATAATGCAACAGGTGAAGAAAAATGGGCCAATCCCTTAAGAGATTCCAATACGGCTGTGCCAAAGGCTTTTAGCGGCATACAAATTGTGCATGCTTCTTTTTTAAAGGAAGTTCAACTACGCGGAAAGTTTTCGTTAATAGATGCCTACTTGCAATTGGCGCAACATTTTGCCATTCACTATTTCGATCACAGTGATGGTGTTTTATTAGATGTAGGTAAGCCTGAAAGTATAGAAAAAGCAGCTACTATTTTTAAATAAATATGCGCGCTAACTATTTATAATTTTTATTTCTGCTTTCCGTCCTTAGTGTATTTTTTTTTGGTTACACTTTTATGTATATCTTTTTCTTATCTAGAATATAAGCCAAAGAAAACATAAATGCGATAAAGCATAGTGCGTATACAAAAGAACCCACTCTTAAATCGCTATTTATATTCTTGCAAATATGTTCGTAAAACCAAGGCAATGCCGAAGTATATATAGGCTTCCCTGTCTCATCGGTATGATCCACCCATCTTAATAATGCAAGTACTCTTGGGAGAAATCCGCTTAATACAAAAATGAATAAAGGGTTCTTTCCGAATACATCAAAAAATTGACTCCATTTACCTTTGGCCTCTTTAAATTCCAATAAATATATAAACATGCCTAATGTAATCATAGCAAGGCCTGTAGTGTACAATACATAACTACTGGTCCATATTTTTTTATTGATGGGGAAACTATAATCCCATATCCAACCCGCTAAAACCAACACTACACCCGTTAATAAAACATGAGAAAGCATTTCAAAATTCTTTCCTTTTGCTTGTATGTATTCACCCACTAAAAATCCCAATATCACTTGCACAATGGCGGGGAACATACTAATTAATCCTTCTGGATCAAAGGGAACGCCTTCCCCTTTATAAATGTGGTTCACTCCTAAAATGGCTTGATCAATGGCATTGCCAAAATAACCCGACAAACTAAAAGGATGTCCTGGTGCACCTAATACAATATTGAGTATCCAGTAACCAATTAAAATCATCATACCCAAAAAAAGTGCCCAACGTGATTTACCGTAATAAATAATTACAGAAGCAAAAAAATAACAAAGTGCAATTCTTTGTAGCACCCCTAAAATTCTAATATTCTCCCAGGTTTTAAAAACCAAATGATTATCGGACCATTTAACAAAAGGGCTCCAGTTTAAAAAAAGACCAATCACAAATATTAGTAAGGTTCTCTTAATTACTTTTTTCCAAAAATCACCAGCTTTGCCTGTTTCAAATTTGGGCATTACAAAACTCATGGCATTACCAACTGCAAACAAAAAGAAAGGAAACACCAAATCGGTGGGCGTGCAACCATGCCAACTTGCATGCGCCAATGGACTAAAAATATGCCCCCAGCTACCCGGATTATTCACTAGAATCATAAGGGCAACGGTTGCGCCCCTGAATACGTCTAAGGAGTAGTACCTTTGCTGCTTCATGGTGTAAATTTTAGCGTTAATATTATAAATTAATTTCTTATATATATACTCAAAATAATATCTTTGTAAGATACAAATTCAGATGCAAAAAAATATATTAATTACCGGCGGAGCAGGATTTATTGGATCGCATGTGGTGCGTTTAATGGTGACTAAATATCCTGATTATCAAATATTTAATTTGGATGCCCTGACTTATG